>JBOFYV010000144.1:0-45203 GCA_051654865.1 Peptostreptococcaceae bacterium | reverse complement strand
TTAACTTGGTAAAAGCTATTTCTTTTTGCTCATCAGTTTTTGCAAATAGTAAATCTCTTGCTGTTGCATAAAAACTTGTAGATAGCAATGAAGAACCATCTACTATTAAAAACTTAGGCGTTAATTCTTCAATCTCTATATCATCAGTTTTATCATTAAAGAAGTCTTCCATATTTTCTTCTATTAATTCAAATTCTAAATTATTAGAAACTTCTTTATCTAGCCTGTTTCTTTTTCTAAAATCAGTATTCATTCTTGAACCAACATAGCTATTTAACCTTATATAATCTCTAGCTTCTAATGTTTCTTCGCTAGTATTTTCTTCTGTATTATTATTTTCCTGTTTATCTAGGAAATCAAATAAATTTTCCATAGTGCCTCCTAGTTGTAATGATTTCTATCTTCTTATTATAATGCACATATGTAAAAAAATATAGACTTCATTAAGTAAATATTAAATACCCCTTAAGCATTACTTAAGGGGTATTTAGTGTATTTATATAATATTATTTTTTAAATATCCTTCTCATTGATACTGCACATCCTCCAATTACTATGCTCCAAGCTACCACCATAAATACTACTGCTGTTGTAGTCATACAAACATCTCCTTTATAATTATATTAATATGAGTTCTTATTTATTAATTGTTAAATGTATTATTGCTTTATTAATATAATTATATTAACTTTAAATTATTCTGTACTCGTATTTACAATAGCTTAACCTATAATATAAAATCTTAACCTGACTAATATTTCTTAACATAAAAAAATATATTTAACACATTTTACCTGATAAATAAATTTGACACTACAGTGTGGGTATTTAATTAATATATAATTTAAAATGAATATCCTATTAATTAAATAGTTATACTTTAATTATTATTAACTTATACAGTTAATTCTGTGATATTTTGAAACAAAAAACCTATAATATTAATATACTATTATTACTTCTTATAATTTAGGAGGCGCGTATACATGCTTGATAACATAAAGAGTAAATTAAAAAACTACAAACCTTATATAAATGGATATCAACAAATGAAAATATCATCAGTACTAATACCTATCGTAAAAAAGGACAATGATTATTATATTCTATTTGAAGTGCGTTCAAGTAACTTGAAATTTCAACCAAACGAGATATCATTTCCTGGAGGAGGAATTGAGGCAAAAGAAACACCAGAGGATGCAGTAATAAGAGAAACTATAGAAGAGCTTGGTACAACAGCTGAAAACATTGAATTAATCTCCCAAGTAGATTTACTAGTTACACATTCAAATATGATAATCCATCCATTTGTTGGATATATAAAAAACATAGACAACCTAAATATAAACAAAGACGAAGTGGACCATATTTTTCTAGTCCCAATTAAACATCTAATAGAAAAAGAACCAGATAAGTATGAACACGAAGTAAAAATAGTACCTGCTTCAGATTTCCCTTATGATATAATACCAAATAAACATAATTACAAATTCATAAGTGGCTATGAGTCAACAATCTTCTACCAATACAACGACTACGTAATCTGGGGAATAACAGCAAAAATCTTAGAAAACTTTATAAATTTCCTAACAACTTGACAATATATATAACCTTAAATCAAAAAAAGGATGTAGCATAGTTGAAAACTATGCTACATCCTTTTTTATACTAATCCCCTTAATATTAGATTAGAGAGTTTAAGCTATTTATATATCAAGAGCTAAGGGTGGTAACTATATAAGTTGCACCGACCTTGCAGCTCGTCTGCCGGAAGGAAAACTTATATAGTTGTCATCCTTAGCGGGCCATATACAAAAGCTAACCTCTAAATAATATTACACTAACTCACCTTGAAGCGAGAATGTTTTAGGGTCATTTATTTTTACATTTACAAGTGTCCCCACCATATCACCTGTACCACCAGTAAAGTTAACTAACTTGTTCTGTCTAGTTCTACCAGTTAATACACTCTCATCAGTCTTGCTCTTTCCTTCAACTAATACTTCTACAACCTTACCTCTATACTCTTCATTTATCTCTGCTACTATCTTATTTACTTCACCTAAGACTCTATTGAATCTATCATGCTTAACTTTATCATCTATTTGATCTTCCATCTCTGCAGCTGGAGTACCTTTTCTCTTTGAGTATATAAATGTAAATGCCGCATCATATCTAGCCTTTTGAACTACATCTATAGTATCTAGTAAATCTTCTTCAGATTCACCTGGGAATCCTATCATTAAATCTGTAGAGAAAGATATATCTGGAACTTCTTTTCTAGCTTTTTCTATTATCTTTAAGTAATCTTCCTTAGAATAGTGTCTATTCATCTTCTTTAATAAGCTAGTGCTTCCGCATTGTACTGGTAAATGTAAATATTCACATACCTTATCACAATCTCTTATAGCATATATAACTTCATCCGATATATCCTTAGGATGAGAAGTCATAAATCTAATTCTTTCTATTCCATCTATTTCATTTACCATTCTAAGTAGTTCTGCAAATGTTATATCTATATCTAAAGTCTTACCGTATGAATCAACATTTTGACCTAATAATGTAATTTCTTTAGTTCCATTTGCTGCTAATTCTTTTATTTCATTCATTATATCTTCTGGAGTTCTACTTCTTTCTCTACCTCTTGTATATGGTACTATACAGTAAGTACAGAAGTTGTTACATCCATACATTATATTAACGAAAGCTTTTAATTCAAACTTTCTAGTACTTCTTAACCCTTCTACTACTTCACCATCAACATCCCATATATCTACTAACATTTTCTTAGTATCCATTGAATTAACTAATAACTCTGGGAATTTGTATAGATTGTGTGTACCAAACACTAAATCAACATGTCTATATTTAGATTTTAACTCTTTAACAACATGAGGTTGTTGCATCATACATCCACACACAGCTATCTTTAACTCTGGATTTTTTCTCTTTTGGAACTTTAATTGTCCAAGATTTCCATATACCTTAAGCTCTGCATTTTCTCTAACTGCACATGTATTATATATTATTAAATCGCACTCTTCCACAAATACGCTTCTTTCATATCCCATTTCATCAAGCATAGCACATAATTTTTCAGAGTCATGCTCATTCATTTGACATCCAAATGTTTGTATCATATATTTTGGTTTATTTTGATGTATAGCATAAAATCTAGCATTTTGCTCTGCTACTGCCTCTATAAATCTATCTTGTTCTTGTATTTTCTCTATAGGAACTTGTACTTGTTTTCTTTTACTCATTTATATTAACCTCCCTAAGTATTACTTTATAGCCTAATGTATTTCATTATATCAAATTTAAATAAAATTTAAAAGATTATACTTAGGTTTTAAGTATGTATTTTTTTACTTTGGGCACAATAAGTGATTATAAGCTTTGAGGTGAAATATATGTTAATTGTTTTAGTTAGAAGTATAGTACTTTATATCTGTGTTTTGATTGCACTTCGAGTTATGGGTAAGGGCGAAATTGCTGAGATGAATTCCTTTGACTTAGTAATTACCTTTTTACTTGCTGAAGTTGCATCTATTCCTATGGAAAACAATAATATACCTATGTTATATGGAGTTGCTTCTATAACAGGCCTTGTTTTGATGCAAACAATTATCTCATATGCATCACTAAAAAGTAGACGACTTGGAAGTTTCTTTTCTGGAAAGCCTTCTATATTGATAAATAAAGGCAAAGTTGATTATAAAGAATTAAAAAAAGAAAGAGTAAGTATAGATGAACTATTAGAACAACTTCGAATAAACGGATATTTTTCTATTAAAGATGTTCAATATGCTATATTAGAAGCTGATGGTGATTTAAGCATACTCCCTTCTCCTTCATATAAATCAACACCTACTAAAATGTATAATCACTTACCCACTTCTTTAATATTAGATGGCGTTATACTAAAAGATAGCTTAAAAAAAGTGGACAAGGACGTTAATTGGCTAATGGGTATACTCAAATCTTACCATATAAATAATGTAAAGGATGTTTTGATTTTGATGTTAGATGAAAATGATAATATTCATTTACAAAAAAAGTAATATCATTTGGAGGTGTGGCAGCTTTGAAATCTTTTTATTATGTAATGATTTGGACTGTACTATTTATATGTTTTGGAGTTTATACAAACTTTGAAATCAACAAATTTACTGATAAATATATTGATGAAGTAAAAGTAATTGAAACATATATAGAAGATGATAACTACAATATAGCTAAAGAATCACTAAAGTCATTGTCTAAGTCCTGGCACAAAGAAAAGACATTATGGTATAAACTGTTAAATCATGAAAACTTTGATACAGTTTGTTTGTATCTTAATATATTAGAAAAAGGAATAGACACTAAAGATAAATATCAATCCCTAGAATATATTCAAAGAATTATTATGACCTTAGAAAATATTCTAGAAGGTGAGCTATGTGACTTAAATCATATTATGTAAAACTATTAAAAAGGCTTTGTATTAAGCCTTTTTAATAGTTTTTCTTTAGTCTCACATTATACTATTTTATCTACAGCTACTTCCTGTTCATATTCTTTGCCAATTTCTTTCATAGCTTCGATTTTTAATGGTAATGTAAATAAATTAATAAATCCTTGAGCATCATGATGATTATATAAATCACTATCTCCAAATGAAGATATTGAATGTTCATATAATGCATTTTCTGTAAATATACCTGCTGGTTTTAAGCAACCTTTATATAATTTTACTTTAACCGCTCCTGTTACATTAGCTTGTGTTTCTTCTATAAAAGCATCTATAGATTCTCTTACCTTTGAATACCATAATCCATTGTATATTAACTCACCATATTTTAAAGATACTACTTGCTTGAAGTGTAGTGTTTCTTTATCTAAAGTAGCACTTTCTAATATATTGTGTGCTTCATAAAGTATCGTCCCTCCTGGAGTTTCATATATTCCTCTAGACTTCATACCTACTAATCTATTTTCAACTATATCAATTACTCCTATCCCATGCTTAGCTCCTATATCATTTAACTTTTTCACTATTTGCACAGGAGAAAGTTCTTTTCCATTTACCATCTTAGGAGTACCTTGTTCAAAGTATATTTCAACATACTCAGCTGTATCAGGAGCCTCTTCTATTGGTGTACACTTTTTATATACATGGTTTTTATGTTCATTTTCTAAGTATTCAATATCTCCACCTTCTGTAGATATATGCCAAAGATTAGCATCGACAGAATATATCTTCTCTTTTGTTGCTGTTATAGGTATATTCTTTTTATTAGCATATTCTATAGCATCTTCTCTCGATTTTATATCCCACATTCTCCAAGGAGCTATTATTTTAATACTTGGATCTAATGCAGCTATAGAAGCTTCAAATCTCACTTGATCATTCCCCTTACCCGTACAACCATGGCAAATATATTTTGCCCCTTCTAAATGAGCTATATCCACCAACTTTTTAGCTATTATAGGTCTTGCTAACGATGTACCTAACAAATACTTACCTTCATATTTAGCCTCCGCCTTAATAGCCTTAAATATAGTTTCAGTTACAAACTCCTCACTGACATCATCTACATAAGCCTTACAAGCCCCACTTTTTAACGCCTTTTCATATACCTCACCCATATCTTCCTCTTGCCCTACATTAGCACAAACAGCGATAACCTCTATATCATAATTTTCCTTTAACCAAGGTATTATAATCGAAGTATCAAGCCCCCCTGAATAAGCAAGAATTACCTTTTCTTTATTTGTATTTACAGTTTTCATAATTATTACCCTCCTTTTATTTTTTACTTCCATTAAAATCTCTAGCTTTTATATATCCCATTAGCTAAGATGTTTAATTAAACAAGTTGAACCGACCTTGCAGCTTGCCTGCCGGAAGGAAAACTTATTTAATTAAACATCTTAGCGGTGTATATAAAAAGCCCCTTAGTATTTTCATACTAAGAGGCGATTTATCCGCGGTACCACTCTTATTGATAAGTATGTAATCAACAGCATCATAACGACTAATAATCTCTTCAGGGTTTATACACTCCCTTTTTTATATAATAAAAAACGCCCCTTAGTTATATAAAAACTAAGAGACGAATATTATCCGCGTTACCACTCTAATTGATAAGTTATACTTATCCACTCTTTCTCTTAAGGCGAGACGTTCCTACTATCCTACTATTATTTCAGATAATCTTCTCCAAAGTTCTTTTCATCTAAATTTCTTTACCAGGCTTCCACCATCCCTAGCTCTCTATAAAATTGATTTAAACTACTCTCTTTTTCAATGAATTTATTTTATTTAGTTTTCTTATTAGTAATAATAGTTTAATATAATTTTGAAGTCAATTTTAAAAATTAATTTTTATATATTAAATTTACTTCATTGAATTCATATTAGTATCTTACTTTGTATAAGTATAATCCTTTTGCTGGTGCTGTATCTGATGCCTTGCTTCTGTCTTTTTCTTCTAACATAACTTTTATATCTTCTGGCGTTTTTCTTTTACTACCTACATCAGTTAATGCACCAACTATTATTCTAACCATATTGTATAAGAAACCGTCACCTTCAACATATATTTCGATTAAACCTTTGTTTTCTACTATATCTATTGATTTTATATTTCTTACATTAGACTTTTTCTTTGACTTTGATGATGCAAAGCTTGTAAAATCATGTTCTCCAATTAAATATTTACTAGCTTCTTTCATTAATTCTAAATCTAATTTCTTTGGTATATGATCAGTGTATTTTCTTAAAAATGGATCATGTACTTCATTATTGTATATCTTGTACAGATACACTTTAGATGTTGCATTATATCTACTATGAAATCTATCTTCTACTTCCTCTATTTTGTGTATAACAATATCTTCAGGTAAGTATTCATATAAGTAAGCTTGCATTTTCTTTAATGACATCTGACTATTTGTCTTAAAGTTTGCTACTTGATTATAAGCATGAACACCCATGTCTGTTCTTCCTGATCCAATTATTTCGATTTCTTCTTCTGTCATTTTACTTAAAACTGATTCTATCTTTCCTTGAATCGTCATATCATTGTCTTGTAGTCTTTGGAATCCTTTGTATCTTGATCCATCGTATCTCATAGTAATTTTTATATTTCTCATATTATGCCTCTTTCTTCTGCTCAGTATTCTACCTAAATAGATTCTATAAGTTTATTTTTTATTTCTACTGTTATTAATGTTCCTACTCCCTTTTTACTTTGGATGGTCATATTACCACCATGTAACTTAACTATTTCATTACTTATAGCAAGCCCTAGCCCACTACCCGATTTATTATAGTCTTCTTGGAAGAATTTATCTAAAACTTTTTCTAGATTTTCTTTTTCAATACCTGCTCCATTGTCTAAAACTTTAATTGTTGTATACTCTTCATCTTGAGATACTCTAACTAAAATATATCCGCCTTCTGGAGTAAATTTTAATGAGTTTTGTATTAAGTTAATTAATACTTGTCTTAATCTGTCTTTGTCTCCATGTATAATCTCAATACTTTCATTTTCAAATTCAGTTTTAAGATTAATTTCTCTTTCTTTTGCTTTGACTATAAGTTGATTTACCACGCCTCTAGCTAGAGCTTCTATATTAACTTTATCAATTTTTAGCTTAATTCTATCAGATGCTAACCTTGAAAAATCTAACAGTTCTTCAACTAATTTTATTAATCTCTCTGTCTCATCTTGTATTATAGTCAACCCTAAATCAAGTTCGTCTTTTGTTATGCCTTCATATCCAAGAGTTTCACTCCATCCCTTTATAGATGTAAGGGGGGTTCTTAATTCATGAGATATAGAAGAAATAAATTCTTCTTTTAATTTCTCACTTTTATCTATTTCCTCTGCCATATGTACAAAAGTTTGAGCTAAATCCCCAATTTCATCATCTGATATATTGGTATTTTTTAATTTGATACTATAATTACCATGAGCTAACTCATTTGCAAATTGTTTTAACTCTCTAAGAGGCTGTATTAAAGTCTGTGCAAATCTAAGACTTAATGATATACCAATTATTAATATACAAATACCCGCTAATATAAGCCCTAATACTAATTTAAATATTGTAGCATCTATTTCATCTAAGGATACAGTATATCTAACCACTCCTTCAATTACATTATTTACCTTTATTGGAACGGATACACTCATTACATGTTCATTAGTGTCTTTTAGTCTGTATGAATATGGAACTAAATCCTTAGCATCTTTTAACGCTCTCTCCACATCCTCAGCAATGACTTTTTCATTTGATTTAAATCCATATTGATCTAATATTAAATTTTTATTTTTATCTATTATTTCTGTAGCATATTTTTTACTATTTACAAAATCATTATTTTGTATGATATTTGTTATTTTCTTTTCTAAATTACTTACATCTGTAGTAACACTAGAATTATAGTGAAATACTGTATTTCCAACTACATTTTCTAAACTTTGTTTAACATAATCATAGTAATAACTTCTAATATAGAAAATAAACATACCTTCAAATAATGCAACTGTTGTAATTATTATAATAAAATAGTTTTTTATTACTCTTTTTCTAAGCCCTTCAAAATGTAACACTCTTATTCTTCCTTCCTAAAACAATATCCATATCCCCAAACTGTTTGTATGAACTTCGGCTTAGATGGGTCATCTTCTATTTTATTTCTTATTCTTCTTATATTTACATCTACTATTTTGAAATCATATAAATAGTTTGTTCCCCATACCTCATCAAGTATTTGGTCTCTACTTAGAGATTGTTTTGCATTAGTCATTAAGTATTTAACTATAGAAAACTCCGTTGGTGTAAGTTCTATTTCTTTGTTATTTTTAAGTAACTTTCTCTTATCTAAATCTAATAAGAATGGTGGTGAAGATATTTCACTACTTTTAGATGTATTTACATCTTTATTTATTCTTCTTAATAAAGCAGATACTCTAAATAGTAATTCTTTTATACTAAATGGCTTTATCATATAATCATCAGCACCTGATATAAAACCTTCTATTTTATCATCTTCTTGAGCTTTTGCTGTTAACATTATTATTCCTACCTGATCAAAGTTTTGTCTAATATACTTACATACATCAATTCCACTCATATCTGGTAGCATAACATCTAGTAATGCTAATGATATATTTTTTTCATTGCTCATCTTTTCTATTGCTTCGGCTCCAGTTCCTGCTTCTATTATTTCATATCCTTCTCTTTTTAAGTTTATACTTACAAAACTTCTTATTCCAATTTCATCTTCTAGTATAAGTATTTTCTCCTTCATTGTTTAGCTCCTCCCCATAAATATTAGTACATTAGTGAAAAATATTTTTTTAATGCATCTGGCGTTATATTTAGTGTATCTAGTTGTTCTACATCATTTAAATATAATATAAAACTATAGTCATAATTTTCAGCGAGTACAACTCCATTTGTAGTATTTAGATTTTTATTTTCATCTACTAAGCTTTTTTGAGTTAAGTGTATAGTAAATAAATTCTTAGTTTGTAATGTTATATCATCATGGTAGAAAAATTTAAAAACAGCCTTTTCTCCACTTTCTTCTTGGTCTACATAAAATTTATTAACTAAGTTATTAGGTATTTCTAACTTAAAGTTATATTGATAGTTATAATATATTTGACTATTAAATAATAAACTTGCTTCATCACCATTTTTACCGTTCCATCTATACCAACTTATAGTTGAAGATTGTTTTGATGTAAATGTTGAGTTATCTCCACTTGTAATTGGTATTTCAACTACTTTATCTTTATTAATATCTTCAGGTGGATTGTATGTTGATTTTCTAATACTTTTATCATCTTCATTAAATACTTTAATAATTTTATTATCTTCTAAGTAAAGTATCTGAGTTATATAATAATTATTATCACTTATAATTGGTATATCCAATATTATACCTATTTGATTTTTGGATATATTATCTACTGTTACAAATAAATTATTAAAGTTTTTAATATTATCAAATTCAACCATATCCAATACTGTTTTACCATCTTTAAAGTTTAATACACTTACATATACTTTATTTTTAGTTGGATTAAAATTTAACATTAAAACATCTAAAACATCGTCATTGTTTAAATACCCTACTTTTAATTTTACGTCAGTTAAATTATTGTTATCTTCTATCCACGTTGGCTTTATCTCATAGACAAGGTTTATTTCCTCATCTTTATACTCATATATGTAGATATTTGTTTTTTCTTGCTCCTTAATTGACATTATAATTTCTAAATTTCCATCATTGTTTAGATCATAAAAGTTTACATACTCTATAGCTTCTCCGTATTGTAGTAAACTATCAATTTCAGTGTATGATCCATCAGGATTTTTCTTTAGTATTATAAATCCAACCTCATTTTTTTGTTCATTAGAATTTAGTTCTTTTTTCTCGAAACCTATAATCTCATCGATTCCATCTTTGTCAAAATCAACATTATTTATTATACCTACTTCTTTAGAATTTACAGGTAATAAAAAATTTGATTTATATGGTAACTTACTCTTTATCTCATCATATATTTCTTTTTTATCTTCACTATATATAGGTTTATCTTCAATTAACTCTTCTGGCGACTTTGATAATCCCTCTAGTGAGTTTGTTTTTAAATTGCACCCTGTTGTTGATATCATCAGCAAACTAATTAAAGCAGCTAACTTAAATAATTTCATCTATTACCTCCTAGTCTTATATTTTAGCTAAAGTGTTCATAAAATTTTTTTATTCTTCCTTTTTCTAATTCCTTTATATCTGGAGTCATTCCTCCCCTTCCCAATCTATCACAGTATGATATTAATGCTATCTCTTTATATTCTACATCATTTAGCATATCCTTTGGTTTAAAAAATGGCAAGTTTTTGTCAAAAAATAATGGTTGCATATGCCATTTAACATATTTAGATACATTTAATATAAAATTTTTATCATCTGTTAACTTGTCCAAAAACTCTGTTGCTAACTTTTCGCCTTCAAAATCATGATTGTATGAAGTTATTCTATTTTTTCTTATTCTAGTAGTTGTTAGTTTTCCTATATCATGAAGAAATGCTCCCCACATAAAAGCTCGCTTATCTTTTGATTTATCTTTTACTTTACTCGCTTCATCTACTACTAACAAAATATGCTTTAATACACTACCTTCTGGATGGTACTTAGGGTTTTGCTCTATTTTATCTAATTTTTTTATTTGGTTAAAAGGTTCTTTGTCAAATTCTCTACTTTCTATTAGACGCATAATATCCTCAGAAGGTTTCATACTCTCCATTAAAATTTTATCAACTTTATTAAATAGTTCTTTATTTATCATATAAATCGCCTCTTTATTCGAAATTTTATTGTAATATCCGACTATATTCAACTTATTTTTCTTGCAAATATATAAAATAAAAGCTTAGCATTTTTACTAAGCCCTTATTTATATATTTTAACACTAATTAGTTAGTTTAATTATTTATTTTTTGGAAATTTATCTTCAGACCATACTAAATCTTCAAATTTACTTTTAACTTCTTTTATTTCAACCGGATTTTCGTCTTCTATACTTCTAAATCCCTTTGAATCTATGTTTTCTTCATTTACATTCATTATCTCTTCTACTTCATTTTCTAAGTTTTCATCAAAGTTTCTCGTTGTATCGTTTTGTTCTTGTTCTTGTCTTCTTCTTCTTTTTGGATTTACTACTGGTCTTGGTGTTTTTTTAGATTCATTTTCAACCACATCATGATTTTCCTCATGTTCTACAACACTACTGTGACTAGCTTTAGATCCTTTTGAAGACTTAGTTTTCTTGCTATTTCCAGCACTGCTTCCTTTATTGCTATTGCTACCTTTACTTGTTTTCTTACCTTTACTTACTTTAGATTCTTCTTGAGTTTTATTACTTTTCTTTTTGCTTCCACTACTCTTATCAGCATTACTTTGTGATTCTTTATGTGATTTACTTGGTTTACTTTCTATTTTTTCAGATTTATTACTTTCCTTGCTTTTGCCATTTTCTTTGTTGCTTGATTTATTCTTAGATGAATCTTTCACTTTTTCATCTGAAGTTTCAGTTGATTTCTTGTTCTTCTTTCCTTTTAGACCAAGATTCAACTTTATACCTCCAGATTTCTTGCTGTTTTTCTTGGGTGTTTCACTTTCTAAGCCAAATTCGCTTCTTTTTTCTTCTGGTACTAAGTCATTCAAAATCACATCATTATAGTTTTCTTCATATTGTTTAGATGGTACATTATCCATTGATTTTGTCTTGTTTGAACTTTTTCCTTTAGTTGACTGTTTGCGATTTCTATTTAATCTTAACATTGTTACACCCCCTTAAAATACTCTTTATATTATGTATATTACATTAAGGGGGCAATTATCATATAAATATTAATTTTTTCTTGGCGGTCTTGGTCCTATATACTGGTACAAGTTAGTTTTTAGCATACCGTTGTATAGTTTTCTTCTCTTATCTGCTTCTTTACCAAATTCATTCTCAAAATCTTCATAAGAAGTTATTAGGTAATATGACCAATTCTTTAGTTCTCTAAAAGTATATCCTAAATGTTTATATAGATGTTGTACACTTTCTTTATCTTCTAGTCTCTCTCCATATGGAGGGTTTGTAACTATAAATCCGTACTCTTCATCACTCTTAAAATCAAGTGCATTTCCTACATTAAATTCAATGTATTCATCTACACCTGCTATTTCTGCATTTTCACGAGCTATCTCTATAGCCTCTTCGTCTATATCATATCCATATATTTTGAATTCAACATCATTATCTATTTTATCAAAAGCATCTTTTCTAACGTCCCACCAGATTTTTTTGTCTAATGTTCTCCATTTTTCTGATATAAATTCGCGATTAAGCCCTGGTGCCATATTTATTCCCATCATCGCTGCTTCTATTAATAACGTTCCAGATCCACACATAGGGTCAACTAATGTTCTTCCTGGTCTCCAAGGAGTTAAATTCATTATACCTGCAGCTAAAGTTTCTCTTATTGGTGCCATATTTGCTCTTTCTCTATATCCTCTTTTATGAAGAGCATCTCCTGATGTATCTATTGATATAGTTACTTTATCCTTATGTATAAACACATATATTGGGTATTTTTCTTTATCTTCTTTTATAAGACCTGTTTCTAGATAACTCTTTTTTAAACTTTCAACTATTGCCTTTTTAACTATTGATTGTATATCTGTTGTACTGTATAGTTTAGATTTTATAGATGATGCTTTTGATACTGGGAATTGTGCCCCATATGGTATAAATTTCGCCCAGTTTATTCTTTTAGTTCCTTCAAATAGCTCATCAAAAGTTTTAGCTTCAAATTCAGCTACTTTTAAGTTAACTCTTTCTGCACATCTTAGCCACATATTAGCCTTAGCTATACCGTCTTCTTCTGTTTTATATGTTATTCTTCCGTCCTCTGTTTTAATTATTTCAAATCCTAAGTCCTTTATCTCTCTTGCTAACATTTTTTCCATTCCAAAAAAGCAAGGTGATATTAATGTGTAGTTTTTCATTGTTGCCTCCTAAGTTTCTATTGCTTTATTCATACTTCCCATTGAGTATCCATTCATATCCAATGTCGTGTATTTAAATCCAATCTCTTTAAATTTATTATTTGTCTTTTCTAGTATATCATTACTAAAGAATTTATGTATTTCAGCTTTTTCAACTTCAATTCTTGCTATATCTCCATGATGTCTAACTCTAAACTGAGAAAATCCTAATTCTATTAGATATTGTTCTCCTTTTTCTATCATTCTAAGCATATCCTCAGTAATTCTAGTTCCATATGGTATCCTTGTTGCTAAACATGCAAACGCACTTTTGTTATGTGTAGCTAGTCCCATATCTTTTGATAATGCTCTAATATCATCTTTAGTTAATCCACTTTGTTTTAGAGGACTAATTATGTTTAACTCTTCTAAAGCCTTAAGACCTGGTCTGTAGTCTCCTAAATCACTTAAATTTGTTCCATCAACTACATAATCAATGTTATTTTCTTTTGCTATTTTCTTAATAGTTTTAAATACTTCCATTTTACAATAATAACATCTCTTTGGTCCATTTTCTAAGAATTCTTCTATTTCAAAGTTGTCAATATTTACAACTATATGCTTTACTCCAAAACTCGTTGCATATTCTTTAGCTTCTTCTATTTCAACATTCGAATGCATCATAGCATTTAAAGTTACTGCTATAACCTTATCTCCTAGTGTATCTTTAGCCACTTTTAATAAAAAATTGCTATCAACACCTCCAGAATATGCTACTGCTATGCTACCAAGTTCTTGCAATTTACCTTTTAATATATCTAGTTTTTGGTACAATTCCATAAAATCTCCTCCAAAGCATAATAAATTTATTATATAAAATATGAAACTATAAATCAATTTAAATTTATATTTATAAATTTGTTTCAATTTGAAATTAATGGATATTTATTGTATTATAAAATTATCATAAGGGGGTTGACGCAATGAATATAACATATGATATATTAAAAAATTTACTTAGATGCAATAAAGGGATGAAGTTAGAAATTAGAGAAAATACTAATATACTTGATGTGTATATGTATAGTTCAATTGTATTAAGTATTGAACTTGAGAATAATAATATTGAAGATAATGCTATGTTGATATATAACTCTATTATTAATATAGATAATATCACTATGTATATCCCTAAAATATATATTAAGGAAGATTAACATTTCTTATTAAATTTATAATTTATAAATCGCTATACAAAGTAATTATAACTACTTTTATATAGCGATTTTTTAATTTATACTATTCTTTTTTATATATAACTATAAAAGTATCACTATATCCTAGTGATTTTAACTCTTCTTCTCTTTCTTCTGCATTTAATCTATTATTAAAAGAACCAGATACTACTCTATAGTAAGTATTACTATCTACTACAGGTGGTGTAGTTACTCCACCATTACCTTCATCTGGTTTGTATTCAATCTTTAAATACTTACATATACCTTTAGCAATACCTAGTGCTAAATCATCTTGTCTTTGTGTTAAAATCTTAGAATCATCTACATTATCTATAAATGCCATCTCTATTAGTGATGCTCTCATATTCGTATGTCTTAGTACATAGAAATTAGCTTGTTTTACTCCTCTATTTACTGTATACGCTTTTGTCGCTAATACTTGTGAATGAACTTCATTAGCTAAGTCACTAGTACTAGTTGAGTAAGAGTATGTTTCTATGCCTTTTGCACTTCCATTATATGCATTACAGTGTATAGAAACAAAACAATCTGCTTTCCAATTATTTGCAGCTGTAGTTCTTTGATCTAATGATAAATATATATCATTTTCTCTACTTAACTTCACTTCTAAGCCTTGTTTTTTTAATAATTCATTTACTTTTTTTGCAACTTGTAAGTTAATATTTTTCTCTAATAAACCATTAACCCCAACAGCTCCACTATCACTTCCACCATGACCTGGATCAATAAATACCTTTTTCAATATTTAACCTCCTATTCTTCAACACTTTAGTCGCTAAAATAACAACTTACTACATTATATTAATATCTAATAAAAAATTGCCTAACTTCTTTAAAATGATTTAATATATTTTTTTTACAATAAACTGTTTAACATTTTAATATTTAATTGCATATATATTTTATAGGTGTTATAGTTATAATATAACAAATATTTTTGGAGGTTTATTATGAAAAAGATTTATACATTTCTTGGAATAACATTTTTGTTAACATGGTTAATAACTTTTGGACTTATGTTTAATGGGGGGTACTCAAATCCATCAGCTACAATAATAATAGCAAGTTGTATGTTTATGCCTGCTATATCTGTTATAATTACTACTCTAATTAGTAAAAATAAATTTAAAGATGTTTGGATTAAACCTAAATTTAAAGGAAATATAAAATATTATTTATTAGCTTGGCTTCTTCCTATTATTTTAGTTCTAATTGGTAGTGCTATATACTATATAATCTTCCCATCTCACTTTGATAGTAGTATGTCAACTATGATAACTGCTACTAAAGGACAATTATCATCTCTTGGAAAAGTTGTTCCTAGTGATGATGAACTAAAAAGTCTACTACTATTACAACTTGCTACATCGATATTTATAGCTCCAGTAGTTAATTTTATTACATGTCTTGGTGAAGAACTTGGTTGGAGAGGGTACTTACTACCAAATTTATTAGAAAAAATGTCTCCAATTAAAGCAACTATAGTAAGTGGTATTATCTGGGGAGTATGGCATGCACCTATGATTGCTATGGGACATAATTACGGTCTTAACTATCCTACAGCTCCATTTGGTGGAATATTTGCAATGATTATATTCTGTGTATTTGTAGGATCATTTTTATCATATATTACTATAAAAAGTAAAAGCTGTATTCCTGCAGTTATAGGTCATGCAATGATTAACGGATTTGCTGCCATAGGTGTATTATTCCTAGCTATACCTAATCCTAATCCTTTTATAGGACCTACTCCTGTTGGTATTATAGGTGGTATTGGGTTTATAATAGCTGGACTAGTTTCTTTCAAATTAATATCTAATATAAATAGCCAAGAAGAAGAAATAACTACTAACTAATAAATAAAGATTACCTCCTTTGGTAATCTTTATTTATTTTCTAAATTTAAAAGTATTTCTTTTATGTCTATTTTATCTCCTGCATAGCCTACCATTTTTCCGCTTTTGCCTATTACTCTATGACATGGAATTATTATAGGGATTTTATTGCATCTATTTGCCTGCCCTATAGCCCTTACAGCTCTTTCATTTCCTATTTCCTTGGCAATATCACTATAACTTCTTGTTTCTCCATACGGTATTTTTAATAGTTCATTATACACCTTATTTCTAAATTCAGTCGTATTAATGTTTAATTTTAAATCAAAGCACCTTCTTTTTTTATTAAAGTATTCATCTAGTTGTTTTATAACCTCTCTACATAATTCTTTGTCTTCCTCTAGTTGATAACCCTCTATCCCCTCTTTAAAATCTTCTTTATTTAAAAAGATTCCCTCTACTCCATCATTACTAACTACTATATATAAGTTTCCTAATACACATTCATAAGTATCATATCCGACTCTTTTCATAATCTAGCCTTTCTTAATTTAAATAATTTTATTTTTATATTTAATAAAATTTCAATCTATAATTATATTTTATAGTATAATATTGTTTATATTATGTATACTTTTATTTGTATATATAATAAATATCTATTGTTATTGAAATAATATAATATAAAATTTATTTTATTCAATACTTCATTAGATAAACATTTTAAAGGATGGTGCTTATATGGATTTATTACAATTTGATGATTTAAGTTATTTTAAGAAAATATGTTTAGATGAGGAAACTCTTATCATATATAGTAAATGTGGAAAATATAGTTTTTATATAAACTTCAAAGATGAAGTAAAAGGTGTAGATTATTTTGAACTTGCTATTACTACAGAGGATTCTAATGGGTTTATAAATAAATCTGGTACTGCAAGTGCAATTCAAAAAGCTGTTATGGATACAGTAACTGGAAATGTAGCTCCAAAAGATGATGTTCCAAAGAAAAAAGTTGAAGCTAAAGCTTCAAAATCTAAAACATCTAATACTCAAAAAAAGACTCCTTTCTATGCTAAAAAGAGAGGAAGAAAGTAGGTGAATTGTTGAAAATAACATACATACACCATAGCAGTTTTAGTATTGAACTAGATAACTGCATATTATTATTCGATTATTTTAAAGGAGATCTTCCAAAATGGAATCGAAATAAATCTATTTATGTATTTTCAAGTCATGGACATCATGACCATTTTAGCCCAGTTATTTTTAACCTAGAAAAAGAATATACTAATGTCACTTATGTGTTATCTGATGATATCAAAGTAAAAAAATCAGCTAATATATATTTTGTAAAACCAAATGATACGCTTTATATTGATGACTTAGAAATAAAAACTTTAGAATCTACAGACTTAGGTGTTGCTTTTATAATTCAAGCAGAGAGTAAGTTATTTTACCATGCAGGAGATTTGAATTATTGGCATTGGGAAGGTGAACTTACAGCTGAAGAAAACTACAGCTTCGGAGTAAGATATAAAAAAGAATTAAGTAAAATATCAGACTTAGGTTTTGATATATCCTTTGTCCCTCTTGATCCTAGACAACAAGATCAATATAGTTTAGGATTTGATACATTTATGAAAAACATAAATACTAGATATATTTTCCCTATGCACTTTTGGATGGACTATTCGATTATAGATAAAATACTATTGGATAAGTGCTCTAAAAGTTATAGAAATAAAATAATTAAAATAACTAAAGAATCTGAAGAATTTATTCTTGAATAAATAAAAGTCTGTATCATATTTTACCAATGGTACAGACTTTTTTCTATTTATTTAATTATTACTGTTGTGTTATTAGGTATGTTATCATATATCCACTTTGCATTTTGAGTTGCTAATCTTATACATCCATGACTAAGTTCCATACCTAATCTACCGTCTATTACATACTCTCCTGTTTTGTTATATAAAATTGAATGATAGTAATATCCATTTATTATTCTAGTAGCATACTTTACTCTAAAAGTATTATCTCCAAAATAAGGTTTCCTATCTAATACATAAAATACACCCGTAATCGTTGGGGTGCTTGGTTTACCTATAGTACATTTCCACTTATACATTAAGTCCCACTTACCACCTATTTTTTTAAATACATAAGTATACTTATTTTTCAGGTTAGTTGTTAATAAATAATTAGTTGTACTTTCTATTTTATTATCATTTGCAAACTCAACCATATCAATATAAAATTTGTCATAATTAATAATCATCTTATCCCCCATAATATAGTTATTGATTTTTTTGTTCATCATAAAACAGCACTATCAAATCTTGATAATGCTGTCCTATAATTTATTTATAATTCAATCTTTACCTTATATTCATTTAGCCAAGTATCAAGTTGAACTAAATACGCCATTACTTGTGGGCCTGTCATTAACTGCCCAAACCATGGTTTTGTAAATGATGCTCCATTAGTATTTATTATATCTTCAACTTCTTTTTTATCTACTAACTCTAATATCCTTGCATTTGGTTTATTTATTATATCTTTTAGCATACTTTTTACTGTCTCTGTGTATAGTGGGTTATGAGTTTTTGGGTATGGACTTTTCTTTCTATCTATAATTTCATCTGGTAAAAGTGTTCTCATAGCTTCTCTTAAAAGTCCCTTTTCTCTACCATTTAATAGTTTCATTTCTGATGGAATGTTGAATGCATATTCCACTAGTCTTTTATCTGCAAATGGAACTCTTACCTCTAGACTATTTGCCATTGTCATTCTATCTTTTCTATTTAATAAGGTTACCATAAACCATTTAATATTTAGGTAATACATTTCTCTCATAATAGAATCTTGTTTTGATTCTCCACTAAGTTTTGGAACTTTTGCTATTGAATCACTACACATTCCTTTTACATATTCTTCTATAGGCAAGGATTTTAAATTATTTGATAATAAGTTTTTTCTATGAGCTACTGAATCTGCCCATGGAAAAGTTTCAATTTTATCATAATTTCTCGTATACCATGGATATCCACCAAATACTTCATCTGCGCACTCGCCCGATAACGCCACTGTAGCATACTTTCTTACTTCTTTTGCAAATAGGTATAATGATGAGTCTATATCTGCCATAAGAGGCAAGTCACACCCTATAGTCGCTTGTTTTAAATAACGAGCTAACTCTTCATTATCTAAAACTATGTTATGATGATTGCTTTTTATATACTCTGACATTTTTACTATCCAATATTCATCTGAATTTGGCTGAAATTCATTTGCTTTAAAGAATTTGCTATTATCTAAATAATCCACTGAAAAAGTACTTAGTCTACCTTTATTTTCTCTTTCAAATGCATTGGCTGTTACATATGATATAAAGCTAGAATCAAGACCTCCTGATAAAAATGTACATACAGGCACATCACTAACTAATTGACCTTCAATTGCATCTACTAATAAGTCTCTTAAATATGATGTTGTTTGTTGTAAATTTTGTTCATGCTCTTTAGCTTCTAGTTTCCAATATTCTTTTATTTGTATTCCTTTAGAGTTATAAGTTAAACAATATGCTGGAGGTAGTTCATTTATATCTTTAAATATACCTCCTCCTAGCTTTCTTTGTGGTCCTAATGCCATTAACTCTAATAAACCTTCTTTATCAACAATTGGTTCTATTTCAGGATGAGCAAGTATTGTCTTTATTTCTGAACCGAATATAATAGAATTGTTTTTTATAGCATAAAATAATGGTTTTACACCAAGTGGATCTCTAGCTAGAAATAATTCTTGATTATGTTCATCCCATACTCCAAAAGCATATATACCATTAATATAATCTACACAGTCTTTTCCATACTCCATATATGCAGTTAATAAAACTTCAGTATCTGAGTAAGATGAAAATGTATACCCTTTCTCTAATAGCCCTTTACGAACTTCTTCAGTGTTATAAAGTTCTCCATTATATACTATAGTATATTTTTTATCACCTTTAAATTTATTCATTGGCTGAAGGCCGCCTGTAGGGTCCACTATCGCTAGTCTTCTATGACCTAATAATGCGTGATTATAACTCTCTATTCCATATGAATCTGGGCCCCTAAATTTTAATGTATCTCTCATATCTTCTATTATCTTTATATTTTCACCTATGTTGTCATTTAGGTTTATCCAACCTGCAATTCCACACATATAAAACACCACTTTCTATAATTGTCTAGATGGTTAAATATATGAAAATCTATATAAATTGGTGTATACATTAAATTTTTATTACATAATAATAGAAAAAAATAGAAGCAATTTAAAATGCTCCTATTTTCACTTATACTTATATTAAATTCTATAGTATGTTTAAATATTCAGCATATCCTTTAGCTTCCATCTTATCCTTCGGTATGAATCTTAGTGATGCTGAGTTAATACAGTATCTAAGTCCACCTAGCTCACTTGGTCCATCATCAAATACATGACCTAAGTGGCAATTTGCTTTGCTACTTCTTACTTCTGTTCTATACATACCATGACTAAAATCACTTTTTTCTGTGATAGAGTTATCTTTTACTGGCTTAGTAAAACTAGGCCATCCACATCCAGAATCAAATTTATCTTTAGAAGAAAATAACACTTCTCCACTTACTATATCTACATATATACCTTCTTCTTTATTATCATAGTATTCGTTTTTGAAGGGTGGTTCAGTAGCATCATTTTGTGTTACTTCAAACTGTATAGGTGTTAAAATATCTTTTATCTTTTCTCTATTATAATTATTTCTATCCCAATTTTCTTTAATAAATCCATATCTTCCCGAACCTATAAAATACATGTTGTAATGGTCTGGATTTTTCTTGTAATATTCTTGATGATACTCTTCAGCTTCATAAAATGTAGTTGCTGGTAGTATTTGTGTTTTTATCTTATTTCCATCAAATATATTGCTATTTTCTAGATTTTCTTTAGATTTTATGGCTGCATCCTTTTGTTTTTCATCGTAGTAAAATATTACAGTTTTGTATTTATGCCCTCTATCATTAAATTGACCTCCTTCATCAGTTGGGTCTATTTGTTTCCAATATATTTCTAACAGTTCTTCATACGTAATTATATCTTCGTCGTATGTTATTTGTATTGCTTCTATATGACCTGTAGTATCTGTACATACTTGTTCGTAAGTAGGATTTTCTATATGACCTCCTGTATATCCCGCTACTACTTTTATTACTCCATTGTATTTATCAAATGGCTTTACCATACACCAAAAACATCCACCTGCAAATGTTGCTAGTTTATTCATATTATCATCTCCTTAAGAACTCGCTTGAGGATTAATCATACAAGTTTTCCCTCTTCGCTTATGATATATATTTATTCCCTAGTTTTATTGTACTTAATCTACTATATTTATATATAGATGAGTTCATTTTTAGTCCAGTCTAGATACTTTTGAAAGTCTATGTAGTTTATAACTATTGTAGCTGTGTTTACATTGGGATGAAATCCTACTTGTTTAGCTAATTTTATATTTTTATCTAGTATTACTTTTACTCTTTTATCTTGGTCATTTATTAGCCCAAATGGAGTTACTGCTCCTGGTGTTAATCCTAAGTATTTTTCTAGTCTTTCTGGTGATGCAAATGACAAACTGATGGTTCCTATTTTAGCTGATAGTTCTTTTAAATCTACTCTCTTATTTTCTTCTACTATTACAAGATAATGTTCATTTCCCTTTTTATTTCTAAGAAATAAGTTCTTAAGACCCACTCCTGGTATGTTAATGTCTAATTCATTTACTTCTTCAACTGTATACACTGGCTTATGCTCAAATCTTGTATAATTTATTTCTAATTCGTTTAACACTTTATATACTCTTTCTTCTTGTCCCATAATTTAATACTCCTTCATTAAAGTAGTTACTTATATAATTAATCAACTATCTTGTTTATTTCTATATCTTTAGCTATAAATGTATTTCCTTTTTTGAAGCCTTTTAATCGTACTGTATCTTCAATATCGATTTCGTCTTTGGTACATTCTTTACTTTCAATCAATTCACCTGTTGATTTTATTAATTTAAGAACTAGCTTTGAATTATCCTCTATCTCTACATTTACTAGATTTTCATTCTCACCTCTTCCAACTACAGAAATAGAACTTCCACCTTTAAGCTCTTGTACCGTAATTAGATTTATAAGCATTCCTTTTGGATTTATTTCTTTTACATAGCCTTGTATCTCTTTTTTATCATTACTTTCAACTGACATTATTTGACTTGAAGTATCAAGTTTTTTAGATACTTCTATTACTTGTACATAATCTTTATTATTTTCATCATACCATATTTTTAATAACGAATATGCTTCACACTTTAAAAACTCATCTTTGCTTATTTCCTTATATTTAATAGTAGATTCCTTTTCTAATTCTTCTGTTTCTGTTATATAAAATTTAGTTCTTTCATTTATTTTTATACTTTGTTTTTCTAAAAATTCTATATCACTGCTATTTTGAGCTATAACACCTTTATATATATTTATTATGTTATCTTTCATATCTATATATGTTCCTCTAGCATCAGCTTCTCTTTTCGGAAGTTTTTCCTCTCCTATAGTTATAACTTCATTTGTAGTTAATCCTAATAGATTTCCAAATTGTTCTTTTGCAATTGTAAACGCTAATACAAAACAAATAACACTTAAAGCCATAGTTAAATGATTTAGCATTCTATTATTACTTATAAGTCTCTTTAACCATGCATACACTAAATAACCACTTATTCCACCTAACGTATTTAATATCAAATCATCAATATCCAAACTTCCTAAATAGACTATGTATTGTGTTACTTCAAAAAATATACTTAAAGATACTGCTACTATAATTATATTTTTTATTTTTTCAAATTTATTAAATAACATAGGCATTAGATATCCTAAAGGCATAAATATTAATATATTCCCTAATATATTTGAAAATGCCCAAAGTAAATTATTGTTCCTTATACCAATACTAAAAAAGTCTACTATTGTTTTAAAAGGTATTAAATTATAACTTCTAAAAGTACTCCTTATATCACCGCTTACGATAGTACTTAATGAATCGTATTTAAATAGTACTATTTTAAATACGATTAGTAAGTATGTTATAAAAATAACATACAATACTTGCTTGTTTTTATTTTCGTTTTTCATTTTTATATTCCTCCCTAATTTATAAGTGATTATTCAAACTACTTACTTATTGATATTTTAATACCACCTTTACGACAATTGCCTACCTTGTAATTTTAGTATATTACGGCATTTGTCTACTGTCAACAAAAAAATGCTTTGTATGAGTCATACAAAGCATTTTTTTATTTTTCTAGTTCTGATAAATTATATTTACTAAATTCATCTCTTAGCTTTCCTGCTTGTTCTGGTGTTAATATCTTTTCATTAACTAAATATTCTATTGTTGTAGGTCTAAGTGCTTTCTTTTGCTTTTCATAAACCTTACTTGGACCTTCAAATCGTTCTGTTTTCATTTCTTTGGCTAAGTATTTATTAATATTTTTTACATCTTCATTATTTAGTACTCCATCTTTTCTTAGCTCTTCTATACAAGTTTTCCAAATAAATTGAGCTCTCTTTATCCTTGTTTGTTCTAGTGTGTACTTATATTCCATTATAGGTTCTTGTTTAAAAGATAATAGTGGCTCGCTTGCAAGTATTATACCTATATTTATACTACATATTGCAACAGCTGCTAATAATCCCATAATAATATTTTTCTTCATTATAATTCCTCCGTTGTATAATATTATTATGAATATTATGCGCTGTAAAAAAAAATAAATTCATACTTATTATTTTAATTTGAACCTACTAAAGCCTTTACAAATTCATTTTTGGGTTTTTCTATTATTTGTTTTGGAGGGGCATACTGAAGTATCTTTCCCTTATCCATTACTACAACTTTTGTCCCAAGCTTTAAAGCTTCTTTTATGTCATGTGTTATAAATACTATAGTAACATTCATTGATTTATGAATCTTTAGGATTGCATCTTGTAATAATTTCCTTGTAATTTCATCTACCGCTCCAAAGGGTTCATCCATTAGTAATATCTCTGGCTTAGCTGCTAATGCTCTTGCTATTCCTACTCTTTGCCTTTGCCCACCTGAAAGTTCACTAGGATAACGAATTAACATCTCTTCCTCTAGACCTACTGCCCCTATAAGTTCCTTAGCCTTTTGTGATATCTCTTTTTTATTCTTAGTTTTACTCAAGCTAGGAACATATCCTATATTCTTTTCTACATTCATATTAGGAAATAACCCAATCTCTTGAATAACATAACCTATTTTTCTTCTTAGTTCTATTTGATTAATTTTAGCTATATTATCTCCATTTACGTATATGTTTCCACTATCTGGTTGTAATAGTCCATTTATCATCTTTAATACAGTAGTTTTTCCGCAACCAGAACTACCTATTATAGTTAAAAACTCCCCCTTACTGATACTCAAGTTAAAATCATCCAGTACTAAATTATCATTATAATACTTTTTTACATTTTCAAATTGTATAACACTTGAAATAGTCATAACTCTCCTCCATTATTTTATTAATCCCTTGTTTTTTAGAAAGTCCTTCGCTATTTCACTTTCAGATTCTCCATTTGCTTCTAATTTGTAATTCAATTTAGCCATCTCACTAGAAGTTATTATATTCTCCATTTTCATTAAAACAGGCTCTAATTCTTTGTATTTTTCTAATGTATCTTTTCTTACAACAGTTCCACAATAGTATGTTTCATAAAAGTTTTTATCATCTTCAAGAAGTACTACATCAGATACAGATAATTGCCCATCTGTTGTAAATACATTCATTACATCTATTTCTTTTGAATTAATGGCTTGATATTTAAGACCTATATCTAAATCTTTTGTACTTTTAAATTTAAAGTCATATGTTTTACATAATGCATCATAGCCATCTTCTCTTTCATAAAAATCATACTCTGCTCCAAAGTTTAGTTCAGAGGAATATTTAGCTAAGTCTGAATAAGTTTTGATGTTATATTTATCTGCTATTTCTTTTCTAACTACAAGTCCAAATGTATTATTAAAACCATATAAACCGCACCATTTTAAATTATACTTTTCTTCATACTCTTTAGATAATTTCTCATATAACACTTTTTCATCTGGAATTTCTTTTTCCTTTAATACATAACTCCATGATGTTCCTGTGTATTCAGGATATAAATCAAAATCACCTTTTAATAAGGCTGGATGGATATTACTTGTTCCACCACCTACGCCCTTAGTTATATCTACTTTTAAATCAGTATTTTCTTCTATTAATAATTTTAACATTTCAGCTAAAATAAACTGTTCAGTCATTGGCTTAGTTGCTATATTTATAGTTTCTAATTTTTTATTTTGACTTGAGCATCCTACGATAGATATTATGCATACTGATATTATCATTAATATACTTACAATTTTTTTTATTTTTTTACCTATCAAATACCTCATCTCCCTTTTTTAATTAACCCAATTTCCATCTTCTTTTTAATAATCTTTCTAACTTTCCAATTCCTAAATCAACTATAGATGCTAATAAAGCTATTAGTAAACTTCCTGCTATTGTTAATGGTGCATTGTTTGTTGTTATACCTCTATATATGGCCACTCCTAAACCTCCTGCTCCAATAAAAGATGCTATTCCTGCTAACGCAATAGTCATTACAATCATATTTCTAAGACCTGATAAAATAACTGTTGTTGCTAATGGTATTTTAACTTTAAATAATATTTGAAAATCTGTACTTCCCATTCCTTTTGCAGCTTCTATTATAAATGGGTCAATAGTCTCAATTCCTGTGTATGTACTTCTTACCATTGGTAGCAATCCATAAATTGTTAATGCTATTATAGCTGTTGTATCTCCTATTCCTGAGAAAGGAATCAAAAAACCTAATAATGCAATGGCTGGGATAGTATAAACAAAGTTAACTATAGACATTGCTATGGGGGAAGCTTTTTTATAATGACTAATTAATAATCCTATTGATATACCAATAATTGAAGAGATGAGTATAGATAAAATTGATATCCTTAGATGTTGAAAAATTAAATCTATGAAAAAATCACTTCTTTCAAAATAAAGATTTATTATATCTTTGACCATTTATGCACCTCCTTATATAATTTTAATACTAAAAAACTCTACTAATATTTTTATGAATAAATTTACTATATTATGATTTTATAGGTCTTTTACATATATTTATTTAAATCCGAGTATAAGCTTGTATTTATAGAATATACTAATTTTAGGAAATATATTTTAGGAGATATTTTATGAATATAAACAGTGTATTATTTACAAAGAAAGAATTAAGAAGTTTTTGTACCTATAGGCTTTTATTTGGAATTGCATACAGTATTATGATTCCACTCATACCTTTATTCTTAAAAGATTTAGGCCTAACAACTGTACTTATAGGAACGGTTATGTCATCTTATGGTATTAGTAAAACACTTATTCAAATTCCATTTGGAGTTATAAGTGATAAAGTTGGAGATAAAATTATTTTAGTATTAGCTTTACTATTGATGAGTATAATACCTTTTTCTTATACATTGACAAATAGTCCAACAATGGCAAGTTATATATATATTATTCAAGGAGCTATACTTGGTATGGCTGCACCTTCAACTTTTTCTATATTATCTAGATCTGTAGATGAAAAGCGTAGAGGTGAAAGTACAGGTTTAGCTTCATCTGTATTTACTTTAGGAGGTGGAATAGGAGCTTGTATTGGTGGATATTTTATATCTGCTTTAGGAAATTACAATTATGCTTTTTATATCTCTACTTTCGGAATTATTTTAACTCTAATATATGTAATATTTAGAATTAAAAGTACTAGTTCTACCAAATCATATAAAAATAATAATAAACACTCACTTCTAGATATTTTTAAAGAAATAAGGCAATATAAGCTAATCTATAAGATTTTGGTACTTGGTTCTATAGCATTTTTAGGTGATTATATTTATGGGTGTGTAGTAGCTTTGATTCATTTCTACGCGAAAGATGTTTTAAATTCTACTGTAGCTTACTCATCTGCAATTATTTCAGTTTATTTAATAGTTTTTGGTATAGGTGCACCTATCGCTGGATGGATTAGTGATAAAATAGGTAATAAAAAACAGTTGTTTTTATCTTTTATTGTTATGAACCTTACCCTTTTAGGTCTAAGCTTTACAAAGAATATAATACTTTTCACTATTATTATTATTATTTATTTCTTAGGTGCTACTTTTTTAAATGCTTCTCTTCAAAGTACTTTATCTGAGTTTGGAAATAATAATAAAATCAAAGGTATAGTTTTTGGATTTGTTGGGGCTAGCGAATCTTTAGGATATGCAATGGGTCCATTTATATCAGCTTACATCTACAATATAAATAAGTCGTTTCTATTTTTAGGACTACTTGCTGTATCAAGTTTGATTTTTCTTATATTCATTTTATTTAATAAAAAGGCGTGTATTTAAAAAGGTATGTGTTTTATCACATACCTTTATCTATTATTAAGCTGTTTTATAATCTTCTTTGTTAAGAAGTTTAGCTGCTGCTTTGTCTAATATTAATACTATATCATTGTGGAATTGAAGTATTGAAGCTGGAACTTCTGGTACTACTTTTCCGTATACAGTGTTGTATATAGCTTCTGCTTTAGCTTCCCCACAAGCTATTAACATTATTTTTCTACTCTTGAATATTGAACCTACACCCATAGTTACCGCTTGCTTAGGTACTTCATCTTTACTAGCAAAGAATCTAGCATTCGCTTCTATAGTAGAATCATCTAATTGAACTAAGTGAGTTCCTTTTTCAAAGTTAACTGTAGGCTCATTGAATCCTATGTGAGCATTATTTCCTATTCCTAATACTTGTATATCTATTCCACCAGCTTCCTTTATAGATGCATCATATCTATCACATTCAGCTTCTACATTTGATGTCATACCGTTTGGTATTTGCACATTTGCTGGATTTATGTTTATATGGTTGAATAAATTGTCATGCATGAAATAGTAGTAACTTTGATCATTTGTTCTTGGTAAGTTATAGTATTCATCTAAGTTAAAAGTTTTAACTTCTGAAAAATCTACCACACCTTCTTTGTTCATTTGTATTAAATTCTTGTACATCCCTATTGGAGTACTCCCTGTAGCTAAACCTAAAACTGAATTTGGCTTAAGTGTTATTTGGCTAAGTATCATTTGAGCCGCTTTTCTGCTTACTGCTTCGTAATTTTCACAAACTATTATTCTCATAATCTTCACCTTCTATAATATATATTTTTTGTTTTTTTATTTTTTATATATTAGCTGTCCCTCTACAATTGTAAGGTAGCAATTCATATCATTATCAAATATTGCTATATCTGCATCTTTCCCTACTTCTAAACTTCCCTTTGTATCATCAACATTTATTGATTTTGCAGGATTTATAGATGCTAAATTTATAGCTTCATGTAATTCTAGTTTAGTATTTTCATAGAAATTTTGTACTGCTCTATTTAATGTAAGTACACTTCCTGCTAATGAACCATTTTCTAGTCTTGCACTATTGTCCTTAACGAATACTGGTTGTCCACCTAATTCATACTCTCCATCTTCCATAGCTGCAGCTCTCATACTATCAGTTATTAGAACTACTCTTTCTTTTCCTTTATTATTTAATACTATTTGGAATACGTCTTTGTTTACATGTATTGTATCTGCTATTATTTCAGTAAATACATCTGTAGCAAATGCTGCTCCCACAACTCCTGGCTCTCTATGGTTAAGTGGTGACATACCATTGAATAAGTGAGTTATGTTAGATACACCTTTTTCTATTGCTGCTGTAGCTTCTTTATAAGTTGCACTACTGTGGCATATAGATATAGTTATACCTGTTTCATTTTTAACTTTAGTTATAAATTCAAAGTTATCATCTACTTCTGGTGCCATAGATATTACCTTTATTATATCTGTATAATCTTTTATAAGATTATAATCAGGCTTAACTATATACTTAGAGTTTTGAGCTCCTTTATATGTTATATTTATAAAAGGACCTTCTACATGAACTCCTAATATTTTAGCACCTTTGTTTTCATTACCCATAGCTTCTTTTATAACTTCAAAGGCTTTTTGTATTTTTCCTTGGTTCATAGACATAGTAGTAGGTAAGTATCCTGTAACTCCACTTTCTGCTATGCTTGAACTTATTGTATTTATATCTTCTAATGTGTTATCCATTACATCAGAACCTTTACTTCCGTGAATATGTATATCTATTAAACCTGGTGATACATACATTCCTTTTGCATCAATAACTTCACAATTTTCAGGTACATTGTCACATATATCAAGTATCTTATTGTCAAATACTAGTACCTTATTTTCAACTATTTCATTTTGTTTTACTATCTTACCATTAATTATAGCTTTCATATTTTCACCCCTAATCATTTAATTCAATTTGATACTGGTGCTTATCACATGTAAATGTAGATATGGTATATTCAATTATTTCATCTTCTTCTGTATATACCACCCTGTCAAACTTTAATGCTAATGAGTTTAACTTTTGGTTTAAACTATCAGCTTCATGCTTATTTAGCATTATTGGTTCTATTGTTTGTACTGCTTTTTTTATATTATGATTATACTTTTCTTTAAAAAGAGTATATAATGAGTTCTCTTCAACTAGCTTTTCAGTTAAGTCTACACACATTGTTTGAGGTATATATACCATTTCTAAAGCAAATGGCTCTCCCTCTATTATTCTTAATCTTTCTATTTCGTAAATTAATTCATTTTTATTACTTATTTTTAATTTATCTAGTATGTTTTTATTTTGAGTTTTAATATCAAATTTCAATATTTTATTTATTACATTAACACCATTTTGGTTCATTACTTCAGAAAATCCTTTTAGCTTTTGGAATTTATGTTGTTGCTTTTGATATGCTACATAAGTTCCTTTACCTTGTTTTCTTTCTAATAATTCCTCATTTACAAGACTTAGTATTGCTTTATTTACAGTCATTCTGCTAACTTCTTGTAATTTACAAAGCTCTCTTTCTGGCATTAAATAAGTACCCTCTAGAAGTTCTTTGTTTATGATCATATCCTTTATTATTTTTGATAGTTGAATATGAAGAGGAACATCTAAATTTTTATCTACTTTTCTCATATTTTCACCATTAATTTATATGATTTTTTACTATCCTATATTCAATTGGTCTATACCAATTGGTCTATACCATTATAATAATTGAAATCATTTTCCGTGTCAATAGTTTAACATATAATATTTTAACTTTTTATTGCATAATTCAAAAACTAAAATATTGATCTTATACGTAAAAAAGGACTCTATCCATCATACATATTAAAATATGTTAGTTGAATAGAATCCTATATTTTATTATTTATTTAACCCAATAAAACCACTTATATTTATTATATCATCCCCATAAGTTTAGGTATGAATAAACTTATTTCTGGTATAAATGTTACCAGCATAAGTACTACTAGTATACCTATATAGAATGGTAATAGATATTTTATTACTTCCTCTATGCTTGTCTTACCTACCTTACAACCTATGAATAGCGTATTACCAACCGGTGGTGTTATGTTACCTATACATAAGTTGAATATAAGCATTATACCAAACTGCACTGAATCCATACCAAAATTTTGAGCTATTGGTAAGAATATTGGTGTGAATATTAATATAGCTGGTGTTAAATCCATAAATGTACCAACTATTAATAACACAACATTCATTATTAATAATATAACTACAGGATTTGAAGATACCCCTAATAATAACTCAGTTATAGCATTTGGTATGTTTGTAAATGCCATTACCCAAGACATTATAGAAGAAACACCTATTAAGAATATTATTATCCCTGTCATCTCTACTGTATCTAATAAAATTTTAGGTATATCTTTTACTTTTATAGACTTATAGAAGAAGAATGATAGTATGAATGAATAAACAACAGCAACTGCCGCTCCTTCTGTAGCTGTGAATATACCACCTACTATACCACCTATTATTACAAATATTAATGCTAAACTTGGTAGTGCATCTACAAATATCTTTAAAGCTTCACTAAAACTTATACTGTATTTTGAAGAGTACTTATATTTTTTAGCTAATATAAATGCAACTACCATTACAGCTAGTCCCCATAATATACCAGGTATATATCCTGCCATAAATAGTGCAGCTACTGATGTACCACCACTTACTAGTGAATATATTATAAGTGAGTTACTTGGAGGTATTAATAACCCTGTTGGTGCAGAAGCTATGTTGACTGCTGCACTATAGTTTTTATTATATCCTTCTGCTTCTTGAAGTGGTGCCATAGTTCCACCTATTGCCGCTGCTGCTGCAACTGAAGAACCACTTACAGCTCCAAATAACATATTTCCAACTACATTTGTATGTGCTAATGATCCTGGTAGCTTTCCACTTAAAACTTTAGCAAAGTTTACTAATTTTAAAGCTATACCACCATTGTTCATTATTATACCAGCTAGTACGAAAAATGGTATTGCAAGTAATGAGAAACTACTTATACCAGTAAATATTCTTTGTGCTCCAGTTAATACTGCTACATCCCATGATAATGTAGTTAGTATACCAAATATAGACGCTATTCCTATAGTTATAGATATTGGAATTCCTAATAAAAGTAATATTGGGAATACAATAGCTATGGCTGTACCTGCTTGAAATGCTAATTCCATAATCTTCTCTCCCTCAGATTAATTATTATTTGCTGCTTTTATTGATTTTGTTGAATCTTTTGTTAAATCAACTAAGTTTAAAACATTGTATATTATTGTTATTATCCCTGATAATGGTAATGCTAAATATATATATCCCATTGGTATTCCTAGTGCAGGCGATATTTGCCCCATTGCTAAGTTACTTATTTGTACTCCACCTAAAACTAAAACTAACGCAGAGAATATTAATACTACTAATTCTGTCATTATGCTTAATGTGAATTTTACTTTAGGACTTTTGTTATCTAGTTTTTGTCTGAAAAATACCATAGTCATATGATCTCTTTTTCCAAATACATATGCTGAACCAAGTAATGCCATCCATACAAATGAGTATATTAATAAATCTTCTGATACTGTACTTGGGTTATTTAATACATAACGAGTAATTATTTGCCAAGTACCTAAAACTACCATAAATGCTAGTAGCGTCATACATAAGACTTCTATTGTTTTATTTAATATATTTCTTAATTTATTCATCTTGTTTCCTCCCTACTAGTATTTATTTACTTTCTTTAGGTGCTTTTTGTTGTATCTTGTCGTATAAAGTTTTTACTTCTGGGTCCTGAGTCATTTCTTCATGAAGAGGTAAAACTTTTTCTTTAAAAGGTTCTATTTCTGGATAATAGAATTTAACACCCATTTCCTCTGATTGCTTTTTAGCTTCTTCTACTTTTTCTTCCCAAGCATCAACTTCAAACTTATTTATTGCATCCACTGCATCTAATATTATAGTTCTATGTTCTTCACTTAAGTTGTCTAATAGCTTAGCGTTCATTATTAATATATCTGGTATCATTGCATGTTGGTTGTATGAATAGAATTTAGCAACCTCTCCATGCTTATTGTTAGTTAATGCTAACTCATTGTTTTCTGCACCATCTATAACCTTTTGTTGAAGTGCTGTATAAACTTCACCAAAACTCATAGGAGTTGCAGATCCTCCTAATAATTCCATCATTCTTATATTAGTTTGACTTTGCTGAACTCTTATCTTTTTACCTTTTAAGTCTTCTGGTTTCATTATTGGCTTATCTGTCGTGTACATATTTCTTGACCCTGCATCAAACCAAGTAAGTCCAACAAATCCTGATTCTCTAGTTGATTCATATATTTTATTCATTATTTCATCATCATTCATTACAGCATGATAATGTTCTGTACTATCAAATAAGTATGGTAAGTTAAATACGCTATACGACTTATTGAAACTTTCTAATAAACTTATACTTCCAACTGCTATATCAACAGCTCCAGTTTGCGTAAGTTCTACAGCTTCACGTTGTCCACCAAGTAACTCATTTGGATATACTTGTATGTCTATTTCATTATTTGTTTTTTCTTCAACAATGTTTTCAAATTCTTTTAGTGCTAAATGTATTGGATGTTCCTCACCTTGGTTGTGAGCAACTCTCATTACTCTTACATCACTATCTTGAGTTGAACTACATCCAACTGTAGTCAAACTTATTGTAACTGCAAGAAAAAGTGCTTTAATCCTTTTATTCATCTATAAATCCCCCCTAGGATTATTATTCAAAATATTTTTTAGCGTTGTTAAAACATATATCTTCCACTATTTCACCTAATATGTCTAAGTCATTTGGATATTCTCCATTTTCAACTAAGCTTCCTAAGTAGTTACATAAAATCCTTCTAAAGTATTCATGTCTAGTAAATGATAAGAAACTTCTTGAATCTGTAAGCATTCCTACAAATTTACTAACTAAACCTAATTGAGATAAAGCCATAAGTTGTCTTTCCATACCATCTTTTTGGTCATTGAACCACCAACCTGAACCAAACTGTATTTTTCCAGCAGTTTGTCCTCCTTGGAAGTTTCCTATCATAGTTCCTAAAACTTCATTATCCTTAGGATTTAAGCAATATAATATTGTCTTCGGTAGCTTATCCTCTACGTCTAAACTATCTAAAAGCCTTGATAAAGAGTAAGCGATTTCCCCATCATCAATACTGTCAAATCCGGCATCTACTCCTACTAAATTAAACATTCTTGTATTATTATTTCTAAGAGCTCCTATATGAAGTTGCATTACCATATTTCTCTCACTATACATTTTTCCTAATTGTACTAATGTATATGTTGTGTACTTTTGAGCTTCAATTTTACTTATTTCTTCTCCCGCTAAAACTTTAACAAAGATAGTTTCAACTTCCTCTTTAGTGGCAGTTTCAAAATAAACTCTTTCTAAACTATGGTCCGTTATATTACATCCATTATTTACAAAGTGATCTAATCTTCTTTCTAATACTTTGATTAAAGTATTATAATCTTTTATTTCTGTGTTTGCAGTTTTTCCTAATGTTTCTATATAGTTAACAAAATCTATATTCTGTATTTTTAATGCCTTGTCTGGTCTAAATGAAGGTCTAACTTCACAGTTAAAGTTTTTATCTTCACTTATTTGTCTGTGATATATTAAACTATCAATAGGATCATCCGTTGTTCCTATATAAACAACATTAGACATGTCTATTAACTTTCTAGCTGTTAATTTATCTTCAACTATAGCCTTATTACATTTTTCATATATATCTTTTGCTGTTTTTTCACTTAAAGTTTCTTCTACATTAAAGTATCTTTGAAGTTCTAAATGAGACCAGTGATAAATTGGATTTCCAATTAAGTATGGCATCATCTTAGCAAATTCATAAAACTTTTCGAAGTCAGTTGCATCTCCAGTTATGTACTTTTCATCTATACCAAAACTTCTCATAGCTCTCCACTTATAATGGTCATGGTATAGCCACATTTGAGTTATATTTTCATATTCTTTATCTTCTGCGATCTCTACAGCTGGTAAATGGCAGTGATAATCAAACACTGGCATCTTTGACGCATTATTATGGTATAAAGTCTTAGCTGTTTCATTAGATAATATGAAATCTTTGTCCATGAATTTTTTCATAATTCTCTCCTATTAATACCGTTTTCTTATTATTTAAATTCTAACATATTCAATGGTTTTTTTACAATATTTTTTATAATCAGAGTTATTTTTTTATTTAAGGGGAGTGTTTCAAAATAATTTTGAAACGCTCCTAAACTTACATTATTACTTAGTTTTATTTATAGCTTCTATTAAACCATTTAAGTATACAGCACCTAGTGCTCTATCGTATAACCCATATCCTGGTCTACCAGTTTCACCCCATATCATTCTTCCATGATCTGGTCTGTATGGTCCTTTGAAATCATAATCACAGTATGCTTTTACTATTTCATAGAAATCTAATGATCCACATTCAGATAAGTGAGCCACTTCATTGAAGCTACTTTCACCTGTTATTAATACATTTCTTAAATGAGCAAAGTTTATTCTATTCTTTTCTTTACCGAAGTACTTAACCATTTCTACAACATCATTAGTTGAAGTACACCCTAACGAACCTGTACATAATGTTAAACCATTGTACTCACTATCATAAAGATTTATAAATCTTTCTAAGCTCTTAAAGTTTGTTATTATTCTTGGAAGTCCAAATATTCCCCATGGTGGATCATCCGGATGTATAGCCATTTTAACATTACTTTCTTCAGCTACAGGTATTATTTCTTTTATAAAGTACTCTAAGTTTTCCCATAACTTTTCTTCATCAACATTTTTATATTGATCAAGTAATGCTCCAAGTCCACCTTCTCCATATGATGTATCCCATCCTGGAAGTTCTAACTCACCTAATGCTGGATCCATTTTCTTAACTGTTTCTTCATCATATATTAAGCAAGTTGATCCATCTTCAAGTTCATAATTTAGGTCTGAACGAGTCCAGTCAAATACTGGCATAAAGTTGTAACATACAGTCTCTATTCCAGCTTTACCTAAGTTTCTTAATGTTTCTTTGTAGTTTTCTATGTATTTATCTCTTGTAGGCAATCCTAATTTTATATCTTCGTGAACAGGTACACTTTCTATTACTGAAAGTTTTAATCCATTATCCTCTACACTTTTCTTTAAATCTAATATTTTGTCTAGTGGCCAAGCCTCTCCTACTGGTATATCATATATCGCTGTAACTATACCTTTCATTCCTGGTATTTGTCTGATGTACTCTATCTTAACAGGGTCATCTTGTCCATACCATCTAAACGTCATTTCCATGTTTTTCGTCCCCCAACTATCTTTTAATATTTTGTAATCCTTTTTCAATTAGACTTGATACACTGTCTTTATCAACTAAGTTTATATCTCCTCTTATTGAATGTTTTAATACACTTGCACAAACTCCGAATTCTACAATTTCTTTAGCATTTAAGTTTTCTAATATACCATGAAGTATTCCAGCTGTATAAGCATCTCCTCCACCAACTCTATCTAATATATCAAAATTGTATTCATTTGATATGTGTAAATTTTCTTTATCAAACAGATAACCTTTTAAAGAGTTATTGTTTATAGAATGTACGCTTCTTTTTGTACATGCTGCATATTTTAAATTAGGATATTTTTCAAATAATCTTTCATATAAGTCTTTTAGACTATCTTCAAATTCTAATTCTTTTTCTTCATACTTTAGTATATTAGTCATATCTAAGTTTCCTAAGAATGCTATATCTACAAAAGGTAATACTTCCTCTAAAAACACCTTAGCATCATCTAAACTCCAAAGCTTAGCTCTGTAGTTCGAATCCAAGGACACTAGTATACCAGTTTGTTTAGCATACTTTGCTATCTCTATAGTTAAGTTGTATAGTTCTTTACTTAACGCTGGTGTTATTCCTGATAAATGTACCATTTTAACATCAGATAGCATTTTTTCTATATCAAACTCTTCTTTATTCGCCATAGATATAGCTGAGTATTTTCTATCATATATAACTTCTGTACTTCTAAGTCCATGACCTATTTCTAAGAAGTATATACCAAGTCTACCTTCACCTTGTAATATACTGCTAGTTTCTACATTGTAGCTTTTTAGGTCTCTTATAACCTTATCACCTAGAGAATTATTCGGTAATTTAGTTGCATACTTAGTTTGATGACCAAAGTTAGCCAAACTACAAACAACATTTGCTTCACCTCCGCCGTAAGTAGCATCAAAAGAGTTCACTTGTACTATCTTTTGATTATCTGGCGGTGTAAGTCTTAGCATTATTTCTCCAAAGCCTAAAACTTTTTTATTATTTGCTTCTAACATCTTTTATTTTCTCCACAAATTCTTTAGCTAGTTTTTCTATATCTTCTAAGCTTCCTCCGTTGAACAGTGAACTTCCTACTCCTACACAAGAAACTCCCATTTCAAACCATTTATCTACATTGTCTATGCTTACTCCACCTGTTGGCATTATTTCAGCATGAGGTATTGGAGCTTTAACTGCTTTTACATATTTTGGTCCAAATACATCTCCAGGGAATAATTTAACCATTTTATTTCCTTGTTCTAAGGCATTCATTATTTCAGTAACAGTCATACATCCTGGTAAGTAAAGAGTGTTTAGCTTTTTACAAACATCATTTACTTCTTGATTGTATCCTGGGCTTACTACATACTTTGCTCCTGCTAATATAGCATCTTCTGCCATTTTACCATTTAATACACTTCCAACACCTAGTATTAAGTTTTCATCGTTTCTTAATTCGTTTATTAACTCAACAACATTTGGTATTGAATATGTTAACTCTACCGCTTTTATACCACCATTTACACAAGCATTTATATATCCTTTTGCTTCTTTATGATCTTTAGCTCTTATTACAGCTACTATTCCTTCATTCTTTATTATATTTAACATAATAGCCTCCTATACACCTGAGTATGCACTGAATGCACCATCAACTGGTATACATACACCATTTACGAATCCTGATGCTTCATGACTTACTAGGTATAATAAAGTCCCTATTAATTCATCCGCTTCACCATATCTACCCATTGGTGTACTATTTAATATTTTTTGACTTCTTTCTGTTGGAGTTCCATCTTCATTGAATAATAACTTTTCATTTTGTGCTGTTACAAAGAATCCTGGTGCTATAGCATTTACTCTTATACCTACTTTTGACATATGTACTGCTAACCATTGAGTAAAGTTACTTACTGCAGCTTTAGCTCCTGAGTATGCAGGTATCTTTGTAAGAGGAGTGTAAGCATTCATTGAAGATATGTTTATTATTGTACATCCTTCTCTACCTATCATATCTCTACTAAACTCTTGTGATGGAAGTAATGTTCCTAAGAAGTTTAAGTTGAATACAAATTCTACACCTTTTGGATCTAAGTCAAAGAATGAAGTTAATTCTTCATTATCTAAATCTTCTTCTAACAAATATTCCTTAGTTGTTGTTCCTTTTGGATGGTTTCCACCAGCTCCATTTATTAATATATCACATGGTCCAAATTCAGATAATATTCTCTCATGCGCTCTTTTTAAACTTTCTTTATCTAAAACGTTAGTATCTATTCCTATGGCACATCCACCATTATCTATTATCTCTTTAGCCTTAGCATCACAAGCTTCTTGACCTAATGCAAGTATAGCTACTTTAGCTCCACAGTTTGCTAATGCATCAACCATAGCCCCACAAAGTATTCCTGTTCCACCTGTTACTACAGCTACTTTATTATTTAAATCAATATTGAATGGTAATTTCATTAATTGTACCTCTCTTTCATCTTTATACTTGTATACTAGCATATTATTTTTATGTGTGCAATACCTTTTCCTAAGTTTTTTTATTTTTTTCTACCTTTTGTTTCATTTTTCGACACTTTTTATTATTTCTTTATATTTTAATTTATAAAAATAGGACTACTAAACTTCTCTTTAAGAAATTAGCAGTCCTATTTTGTTACACATTATATAAACATACACCCTATTTAAAGTATGATTTAAATTCTTCATTTTCATAAATTGAAGTTTCCCATTCATTCGATGGAGCTATTATATGTTTTTCTATATACTCATCTATTTTGTCACAGGATTTATTTTTGATTATATCTAGCATTTCTTCATGTTGCTTTATTATTTGTATTTTATTGCTCTTTTGTTCTGATAACAACCTCATTCTGTTATAATGAGTGCTTATATTCATAATACTATCCCATATATTTATTTTATTGCATCCTAAAAATATTAGCTTATGAAATTTTTTATCTAAATTGTGAAACTCTATCTCTTTGCCCTCTTTGTGATGAATTAATTTTTGTACAAATAAATTCTTCTCCAACTCCATATAAACTTCATCAGATAAACCATCGCAAGCTTGTTTTAGTACCTCTTTTTCTAATACAGACCTCATAAATATAGCTTCATTTATTATGTTTTTGTCGATCAAAGATACATAAGTTCCGGTTTGTGGTTTAACTTCTATTAGATGCTCATTTTTCAACATCATCAGTACTTCTCTAACTGGAGTTCTTGATATACTTAATTTTTCAGCAAGATCAGACTCACTCAATAGTTCACCCGGCTTTAGCTCTAATGACATTATATTGTCTTTTAGAACTCTATAGGCATATGCTTTTCCAGTCTCTTTATGTTTTTTATCATAAAGTATCATATATTCCTCCTATGTCATTTTTAACTCATTCTGTCTAAATTCCAATCTATGCAAACATTATATTTAATGTGTTTAGACTCACCCTCTCATTTAACATTATTATAATTGCTTAGTCCTAATATGTCTATACAACATATTTATTAATATATATTTTATAATAAAATTTCATAGTTTTAATTTTGATTAGCAAGTTCTACTATCTTCTTTTTTCCACTTCCTTTTGAACTCCAATAGTTTCCTAATATTGCCGATATGACCGTTTGAAATGGACCTGATAAAGCTCCAACCATAGCTACTACTGGGCTAAAATGTGCAAATCCTAGCGTTATAGCAAGCCCTGAATTTTGCATACCTACTTCTAGACATACTGCTCTCCTTTTTTCTTCTGTAAATCCACATTTGTATCCTAAGAAATATCCAAGTCCTAATCCGATTGTATGATGTATCATTACTGCTATTAAAACTAATAGTCCTGATGTTTTTATACTATCTATACTAGCACTAATACTTCCTGATACAAGTAACATTAGTAGTATACTTGATAGCAACGGCAATACTTTAACCATAATTTCACTAACTTTAGGTAAAACCTTATTACATATAATTGCTAAAATAATAGGTACTATTACTGTTTTTATTATTGATATGAACATTGAGTTAATGGATATTTCAATTTGACTATTAGCTAATAACAATGTAATTATCGGTGTTGCTATTGGTGCTAATAATGTAGATACAGTGGTTAAACTAACTGATAATGCAACATCTCCTTTTGATATAAACGTCATAATATTTGATGAAATTCCTCCTGGACAACATCCTACTAGAATAAGACCTAGCGTAAGTTCTGGGGATAAATTTAACGTTCTTGATAGTGTATATGCTACAAGCGGCATTATTGTATATTGTCCAATAGCTCCTATGAATATATCCTTTGGTCTTTCTAATACAAATTTGAACTGCTCGATACTTATAGTCATTCCTACTCCAAACATCATTATGCTTAGTATATTACTCATCTTTGGCTGAACCCACGCAAATGTTGTAGGTATAAAAAAGCTATATACTCCTATTAATACGATTAATATTGTCATATTTTTTGATACTACATTTGAAATTTTATTTAGTACTCTCATTACATTACCTCCTAAATTTTATTTTTATATAAAAAAATAGAACCCACTTAGTGAGTTCTATTTATGTACAACTTTAAGATACTTGAATGCATCTATGTTAAGCTGGATTAAAATAATATTATATACTCAATAAGGATATGGATTTATATTTATTTTTGCAATACAAGTATCTAGCGCTATAAAAGTAAAAGCCCCAGTTAAAATAAAAGCTATAAAATTGTACGCATAAATCCTTCCCTAAATTTTTCATAATATTTCCTCCCGTTTTATTTTGTTTATTATTTGTTATTAAGTATATGTTAATTTTTCTGAATATTCTATAATTTAATTATATTTATATATATTTTTTATAATTAAATATATAGTTAAATTTTTATATGTTTTATTTTTTAAATTTCCAAAGTAACCACTTTTTCTTTAATTCTATATTTTTTTCATTACTTAAATGCCTCATATGATAGCAATATATAGCATATTCACCTAGTTTATCAACTAGTTTATTGTTTACATACGCTCCTACAAATGCACCTATTCCTGGTACTAATTGAAGTAATTTCGCTAAATCGATATAATCTCTGTATTCTTGTTGAAATTCTCTCCAGTTAAACTCATTTATATCATCAGACAATGTATCTTGGTATTCTTGCCAGTTTTCTAATTTATCAAATATATTGATTCTATAGTTTTGGCTAGAAAATGTAAGTTGAAATATATTTAATATGTATAATCTTTCTTTATAGTCTCTTGTATCAAATCCATATATACTTGCTATCTCATATAATAACTTTATCTTTATACTTAACAGTAGCGGAAAATCAGCTAGTCCTATTAATATTCCACCGGCTCCAGTTCCTGCCCCTTCTATCATTGCTGTTTTTTTGTACTTAGTTATCTTTTCTTTAGCTAATACGTCTCTTACTTCTAATGTTACATTTTGTAGCGGTGGCTCTGTTGTGTACTTTGAACCTAATATCACTACCTTAGTCATATTTTTAATAGCAGAAGTTATAATATTATGATAACCATCTGGTAATATTGAGTTTATTTTATTTTGAGTGCTTTTAGAAGCTTTATCTACAATTGATGGCTTTTTCCTCATTTTTATTTTCCATTTTTCAAGTTCTTTAAACTTTCCTTTATTGTATTCTTCCATAAGTATCCTACCTTAATATTTTTTATAATTTAGTTTTATTTTTTAGCTAAACTAATGATAACACTGTATTAATTCATTTGCTATATTTTTAACTAATTTTATAATTAAGTGCTATATTATGGTATAATATACACATAAATTGTATTAAGGATGGTATAGTATATGAGTAACAAAAAAGGTTTTCTTGCAAATTTATTTAGAAAAAACGAAGTGCATGAGGTTGTAGCTCCTCCTGAAAATTTACCAACTGCTACTATTGTATTTAAGGATTTTGGAACTGTTGAGATTGAATTATACCCTCACATTGCTCCTAATACTGTAAATAACTTTATATCTTTATCTAATTGTGGTTTCTATGATGGACTTACTTTCCATAGAATAATAAAAAACTTTATGATTCAGGGTGGAGATCCTACTGGAACTGGTATGGGTGGTCCTGGTTATTCTATAAAGGGTGAGTTTACTAAAAATAAATTTAAAAATGATTTAGCCCACACTGTAGGTATCGTTTCTATGGCTAGAAGCATCGGAAAAGATAGTGGCGGAAGTCAGTTCTTCATAGTAACTAAAGACTCTCCTCATCTAAATAAACAATATGCTGCTTTCGGTAAAGTACTAAAAGGTATGGATGTCGTTCATCAAGTAGAAAATGTTGAAACAGGTTCTCAAGATAAGCCAGTTAATGATGTTATAATAGAATCTATAAAAGTAGATACTAAAGGCATTGAATACAAAGATCCTCAGAAAATATAGCAATAAATAAATTACATAAAGGTGGTAAAATACATGACTAATTTAAAAAGAAAAATAAAAGTAATTTTGTCAAGTGCATTAGTATGCTCATTAGCACTTGTTGGTTGTTCTAAAGGTGAAATGAATGATGAGGTTAGAACACCTCCAAAAGAATTACCTATAGCTACTATAGTATTTAAAGATTATGGAACTGTCGAAGCTGAATTATATCCTCATATCGCTCCTAACACTGTAAATAATTTTATAGATTTAGCTAACAGTGGATTTTATGATGGTCTAATCTTCCATAGAGTAATAAAAGACTTTATGATTCAAGGTGGAGATCCTGAAGGAACTGGTATGGGTGGTCCTGGATACACTATAGCTGGTGAATTTACTAAAAACAACTTTAAAAACGATTTAGCTCATACTGAAGGGGTTTTATCTATGGCTAGGAGCCAAGCTAAAGATAGTGCCGGTAGCCAATTCTTTATAGTAACTAAAGAGGCCTCTCATTTAGATGGGGATTATGCTTCATTTGGTAAAGTAATAAAGGGTATGGATATAGTTCATGAAATTGAAAATGTTGAAACTGGTGCTCAAGATAAACCAGTAAAAGACGTTGTGATTGAGTCTATCAATGTAGATACTAAAGGCATTGATTATAAAGCTCCTGAAAAATTAAAATAAATGAAATCCTGTAGAATAACCTACAGGATTTTATTTATTTTATATTAGATTTCTTAGCCATTCTTTTGTAGCTTCATCTCCAAATATGGCCTCTACTGTATTTAAATATAACTCTTTGTAATCAGCCATACTTACTTCAAAATTATTCATTATTAATTCAACTTCATTAGTTAAATCAATATCAGAAACAGTTCTATTATCTGTATTTATAGTAACATTTAACCCATTTTTATAAAAGTCTACAAGTGGATATGTTGTAAAATCGTTTATCGCTTTAGTTTGTATGTTGCTTGTAGGGCACATTTCAAGATATACTCCACTCTTTTTAACCAAGTCATATGCTTCTTTCATATCTTTTATCCTAACACCATGGCCTATTCTTTCTGCTCCTAGAATATTTATAGCTTCTATCACATTTTGACCACTAGCAGCTTCACCTGCATGTATAGTAGTTCTATACCCATACTCCTTAGCTTTATAAATTACAGGCTTAAAAACCGTGCTAAAACCCTCTTCTTCAGGACCTGCTAAATCAATAGCCACAACTCCTTTATTTAAAAATACTTTACCAGCCTCTACTACCTTTATAGCTTCCTCTATACTAAAGTTTCTCATACAAGATAAGATGATATTCCCCTTAATCTCATACATACTCTCAGCTCTTTTAACACCGTCCACAACACTTTGGATAATCTCATTAAAATCAAGGCCCTTATGAGTATGAAGACTAGGAGCAAATCTAATCTCCATATATTTCACATTTTCAAGAGCTGCATCCTCAAACAGTTCAAAAGTTACCCTCTCTAAACCGTCCTTAGTCTGCATAATTTTATTAGGAATATCAAACCTTCTTAAGTATTCATTTAAAGAAGTACAACCTTCTTCTACCTGTAACTCCTTCTTTATTACTTCTATATCAAAACTCGGCAAGTCAATATTTTCCTGTTTCGCAATCTCTAAAACACTATCTGCTCTAACACTTCCATCTAAATGACAATGTAACTCTATCTTAGGTAATTTTCTCATCTTATATAGTCTCCCCTCTTAATTTTAAACCTTTTTAATTAATTATTTATAATATTTTATTTACTATTTTTTATAGAATATATGCACCTTTTTATAAACTTACAAATTTAATTTAATACAATTTACATAAAAATAGGTATAAAAAAATTCTCGACCACAAAGAAGTAGGACATAGATATTATGTCTTACTTCTTCGTAATCAAGAATTATTGGTTCTTGGTAGAAACTCCCAAACCATATCATTGGGATTATACGAAATATTTATTTCTATATATTTTAATATTTTTTATAATTAATGTCAATAAGTTTATTTTATCTGATTATATCTTAATAATTAAAATGATTTTACTACAAATTTTAAGATTTATTTTTAGTTATATGGGTATTTATTTATTATTACAACTTG
>JBOFYV010000143.1:0-11931 GCA_051654865.1 Peptostreptococcaceae bacterium | reverse complement strand
AATGAAAAAGTTCAGAGACATTCCCTTCTTTTTATATTTAAAACTTATAGCTAACTTACATAACTAATTAAAACATTCCACTTTGTTGATTTGAAGATTTTTTACTACTCTTCTTCACAACTTTATTAGCCATTGCTTCGTTATTAAGATTAGCTATAGCTTCATTTTGCATACTATTAGTAAGGTTTTGCATAGCTTCAGCTTGCATATCTTGAGCCATTGGACTAGAATTGTTAGTTAAGTTTCCTACAGCGTAGTTAGTTACTTCTTGTTGAGCTTTACTAGTTAAATTAGATTGTTTCATAGTATGTACCTTCCTTTTTAGATTATTTAATACTAGATTACGTATTTTTAGGAAAAGTAATCAGTGAAATTTTTACCTTTTTACCTACCTTGCAAGAAAACTTTCTATATGATAAAATTCTAATGTTACAAATTAAAAAAGACAGGTGAATAATATGCTAAATGAAACAAAAGAATTATTAAAAGGTTTTTATGGATTAGATGATGAAACTTTCAAATTATCAGAAGATGTAATGGAAGATATAAAAGATAAATTTGAGGAAATAAAATTAGTAAGAGAATACAATCAATACAAAGTATTAAAAGCTATGCAAGAAGCTCACTTAAGTGATAATCACTTTAACTGGACAACTGGTTATGGATACAATGATATAGGTCGTGAAAAAATAGAAGAAATATATGCAAATGTATTTGGAGCAGAAGACTCAATAGTTAGACCTATAATAGTAAATGGTACTCATGCACTTACACTTTGTTTACAAGGAATACTTAGACCAGGAGATGAAATACTATCAGTTACAGGTAAGCCTTATGATACACTAGAAGGTGTAATAGGTATAAGAGAAGAAAAAGGTTCATTAAAAGAATTTGGAGTTACATATAATCAAATAGACTTCTTAGAAGATGGAAATGTAGACTTAAATGCTATAAAAGAAAAGATAAATGATAAAACTAAAATGGTATTTATGCAAAGATCTAAGGGATACTCTTGGAGAAAGTCATTAACAATAGATGATATAAAAGAAGTAGTAGACACTGTAAAAGCTATAAAACCAGAAGCTATAGTTATGGTAGACAACTGCTATGGTGAATTTATAGAAACAAAAGAGCCAACAGAAGTTGGAGTAGATATAATGGCAGGGTCACTTATCAAAAATCCAGGTGGAGGTTTAGCTTTAACTGGTGGATATATAGCAGGTAGAGCAGACTTAGTAGAATTAATATCATACAGATTAACTTCTCCAGGTATAGGAAAAGAATGTGGATTAACATTTGGAACAAGTAGAAACGTACTACAAGGATTCTTTATGGCTCCATACGTTGTATCACAAGCAGTAATGGGTGCAATATACTGTGCTAGAATGTTTGAAAAATTAGGATATGAAGTACTTCCAAAGCCAGATGATAAAAGAAGTGATATTATACAAATAGTAAAATTAAACAACGCTGAAGAAGTAATAGCATTCTGTCAAGGTGTACAAGCAGCAGCACCGGTTGATTCTTATGTAAAGCCAGTGCCATGGGCAATGCCAGGATATGATGCAGAAGTTATAATGGCAGCAGGTGCATTTGTTCAAGGGTCATCTATAGAATTAAGTGCAGATGCTCCAATAAAGCCACCATACAATGTTTACTTCCAAGGTGGACTTACATTTGACCACTCAAAAATGGGTACATTAAAAGCTATAGAATATATGAAAAAAAATAAATAATATAAAGTATATACAATATATTAAAAGCCATAGACTATATTTTAATTTGTCTATGGCTTTTAATTTTAAGTTATTGAAATCATTAAATTTTAGTGCTACTATGTAATATGTTGGAAAGAAAGGGGATAAATATGAAATATATAAAAGAAATTAATAATTATAAACCTGTAAATGAGCAGGAAACCAAAGACAAAGAAATAATTTTAGACTTTATAAATCAAAATCAAAACGTACTAACTAGAGAAAATGAAATAGCGCATCTAACTTCATCTGGATTTATAGTAAATAAAGATAGAAATAAAGTACTAATGATACATCATAATATCTATAAATCTTGGGGATGGACTGGTGGACATGCTGATGGAGAAGGAGACTTATTAGAAGTTGCAATAAAAGAAGCTAAAGAAGAAACAGGTATAAAAAATGTAACACCTGTGACAACTGATATATGTTGTATAGATATATTACCTGTTAAGTCTCATATTAAAAATGGAAAATATGTAGCAGCACATCTACATTTATCAGCAGCATATATATTAGAAGCTGATGAAAATGAAGAAATTCAAGTAAAAGAAGATGAAAATAGTGGAGTGGCTTGGGTTGATATTGATAAAGTACTAGAGCTTACAAATGAAGAGCATATGAGGGATGTATATAGTAGATTAATAGATAAAAGTAAACAGTATTAATACAATTTAATAAAATATAACAATTTAAAACTGTATTTATTAAAATATAAATATAGTTTTTTTGTGATAAAAATAAAAAACTTAAAACCTTTTTAGACAACGTACAGTCTAACAGTTGTAGAATTAATTAGATTTGAGGAAGGGGAAGACATGGAAGAAATACTTATAGTAAAAAAGGCAATCAAAGGAGATGTTCAGGCCTTTGAAGATTTAATTGAAATGTATCAAGAAAGATTATACAGAGAAGCATATCATAAATGTAAACATGAAGATGATATAAAAGAGGTTATACAGGAGACTGTATATAAAGCATATAGAAGTATACACACATTAAAAGAGCCCAAATACTTTAAAACGTGGATAAGCAGAATATTAATAAATGTTTGTAATGATTACTTAAGAAAAAATGGTATGGTTGATTTAGGATATACAGAAGAGGATTACAAAAAAGAAGTAGTAGTAAATGATACTGTAGAAATTAAAATAGATTTATACAAAGCAATGGATGAGTTAGAAGATAAATACAAAGATGCAATTATGCTAAGATACATAGAAGATATGAAAGTAGAGGATATATCAAAAATATTAGACCGTCCTATAAACACTATAAAAACGCATATTAGAAAAGCAATAAAGGATATGAAAGCTATGTTAAAGGAGGGATATGAAAATGAGTAAGTTAAAAAATAGCAATAAAGATAACATAAAGCAACAAGAACTATTAGACAACGAAATACTAGATAATGAAATAGATGACATTAGTATAGAAGAGTTGGATAAAGAAATAGAAGGTTTTTACATAGATAATGACGAAATAGATAGTATAAAAGCACCATCAGAAATGAAACTTTGGGTAAGAGAATCAATTGAAAGAGCACAGTCGGATATCAAAAAAGAAAAACAAAGAAAAAAAATAATAGGAACTGCTGCAAGCTTTTTAGCTATTTTAAGTGTAGGAGTATATAGTCCTGCATTAGCTCATTTTGCACCACCAATTGAAAAATTGTTAACTCAAATAAATCAAACTTTACGAGTAGATGAAATAACATCATTTATAGGTTTAGATAAATTAATACCTAAAATTGAGTTAAATGAAAAAGAGGAGTTGATTATAAAAAAAGTACCTAAGTATAAAGTAGAAAAACCAGAGGAAAGACTAGAGGGGTACGAATACATTGAAGAGGAAGAGTTAGATATTGATGCATCTCAGATGGATATAGATGAAATAGAAACAATGCCATCTACTGAATACGATGCAATACAATTTATACACCAAATGAGTAATAGCATAATCATAGCAACAGACAATAGAAAATATGGTGAGGTAGAAATAACACCTAAAAACATTAACATAGCAATAGCTGTATTGAAACAGATAAGAAGTAATGATGCTAGAGATTATTTATATAGTAATTTATTAAGATGGAAGGATGGCGATTTTAGTAATGCGGTGTCTGTTCATAACTATGTGTGGGAATTGTTAGATGGAGAAGTGGGTAAGGCAGCGCTGGTAGACTATAAGAAAGTAGAGAAAGTATTAAATAAAAATTTTAATTAAATATAACTAAAGGGGAGTGGGATAGTGAATAAATTAAAAAGGATAGCCATAATTGCTAATATATTAATATTATGTATGGTAATGCTATCAGGCTGTAATAAGGGAGAAACAGTAGAAGATGTAATATCAAAGTACTCAAAGTTATTAAATGAAGGAAACTATGAAGTTTTATATGATAATATAGCTAAAGAGTCTAAAAATTCTATAATAAAAGAAGAGTTTGTTAAGTTATACAAAACTAGATATTCGGCTATATATGCAAATAATATAAAAATAAATCCTCAGAGTACTGACAATATAAATAATATGTCTGTTACCCTGACGATGGATACTATTGCAGGAAACTTAAAATCTGAGCCTATGAAAATAAATCTAGCAAAAGAAGACGGTAGTTATAAGTTGGTTTGGGACGAAAGTTTGATGATACCAGGGATGCAAAAAGATGATAAAGTAAGAGTAAAAATAGAAAAAGGCACAAGAGGTAGTATATTAGATAGAGATGGTAATAAATTAGCTTATGACGGTGAAGTAAATACTGTAGGCATACACCCAAGGGTGTTTGAAGAAAATAAAGAAGAAAATATAAATAAAATGTCAGAAATACTAGATATTAGTAAAGAATATATAGAATCAAAATTAGAGGCTAACAAAAACCCTGAACATTTAGTTCCAATTGTAAAAGTATCTATCTATGAACAAGAAAAAGCGGATGCAGTAGATTTAATAGAAGGTGTACAAGTAAGTAAAGCTACATCTAGAGTTTATGCTCAAGGTGAAGCCTTTGGTAACTTAATAGGATACATAGATGAAATTAAAGCAGATGAACTAGAAAAATACAAAAACAAAGGATATCACTCAGGTAGTAAAGTCGGAAAAAAAGGTATAGAGCAACAATATGAAGATACATTAAGAGCCATTGATGGAGCGCATATATACCTAGAAAGAGGAAATGAAAACATCACAGTAGCTAAAAAAGAAAGCACAAATGGAAAAGATATAAAACTAGCTATAGATTCTAAGCTTCAAGAAGATATATATAGCCAAATGAACTATGAAAAAGGTGCATCAATAGCAATGGATCCTAAAAGTGGAGAAGTATTAGCTATGGTAAGTTCTCCATCTTATGATTCTAATACTTATGCAACATATAAAACTAAATCAATAGTAGCTAAGTGGAAAGAAAATGGAGATACTCAGTCTAAGAATAGAGCTAATAAAGCATATTCACCTGGATCAACAATGAAACTAATAACAGCAAGTATAGGACTAGAAAATGGCGTTGTAGATCCAAATGAACAGTTTGACATAAAAGGTACAACGTGGCAAAAGGATACAAGTTGGGGCGATTACTATATAACGAGAGTAAAAAATCCAAATAAACCAGTAAACTTATATGATGCTACAAAGTACTCTGATAATATATATTATGCTCAAACAGCACTAAGTATAGGTAAAGATAAGTTTGTAAAAGGTGCAAAACAATTTGGAATAGGAGAAGAAGTTCCATTTGAGTTCCCAATGAATAAATCTCAGATTTCAACAAATGGGAAATTAGATAATGAAATACTTCTTGCTGATACTGGATATGGACAAGGAGAAGTGTTAATGACTCCGCTTGATGTAACAATGGCTTATAGCGCATTAGCCAACGAAGGAAAAATAATGACACCAAGACTTGTTATAAGTGAAAATAGTGAAGCTAAAGTATATAAACAAGCAATAAAACCAGAAAATTTAAGTGAACTAGTAAAAGCATTTTCAGGTGTAATAAATGACAGTGATGGAAGTGGTAACTTGTCAAAAATTGAAGGTGTGAACCTAGCAGGAAAAACAGGAACAGCAGAAATAAAGAAAAGCAAAGATGATACAAGTGGTAGTGAACATAGTTGGTTTGCAGCAGTAGATACAGATAAATCTAATATTGCAGTATCAATGATACTAGAAGACTCAAAAGGCAAATCAACAAGCCAATATGTTGTCCCAATGGTTGGAAACATAGTAAAAAACTACATTAACAGATAACTATATATATTTGATATAATATATACAGTAAAGAATTAATTAAAGATACTTTGTTACTTAATGGTAGTAGCAAGGTATCTTTTTTATTTGTGGAGTCGACAACAATCAACAAAGTAGTTAAAAAAAAGACAAAAAGTTTTTGTTTAGTGTTGACAGTTTTGGGGTAATAGTTTATTATTTAATTAAGGACAAGATAATGACGTGTCAAAAAGTCATATGAAGATACATAAAATAGTTTGTGAAAATGTTTTTAATACAATTGTATTCATAAAAGTAAAAGAAATATTTTTTTAATACAAAATGCAAACGTATTCTTTGATTATCATAAAACAAGTCACTTATCTAATTTTTATCAAAGAAAGTATATTTTTAGGAGGATACAATGGAAAACACTAAAAACCTAATCAAAGTAATGATTACAGCTTTTCTTATAGTAATAGGCTGTGAATTAATCGGAGAGTACACTATAAACATCGGACCAGTAGCATTAGTTCTATTCCCTATGTTATATGCAGTTATAATCGGTATCATAATTACACCAGATTTATTAGGAAAGAAAATAAAAGCATTAAAAGAAGCAGTTGGTGAAAAAGAAATAAACTTAGCAGGTGATATAGTTGGTATAGCACTTGTATTATTAGGAATAAAATATGGATCTACAGTTGGTCCTAACTTAGCAAAAATAATAGCAGCAGGACCTGCATTCTTAGCTCAAGAATTTGGACACATATTAGCTCCAATAGTAGCATTACCTTTAGCTTTAGCATTTGGATTTAAAAGAGAAGCAGTTGGTGCTTGTTCAAGTATAAGTAGAGAGACTTCTCTAGGAGTTATATCTGAAAAGTACGGAATAAACTCTCCAGAAGGAAGTGGAGTACTTGGAACTTACTTAATGGGAACAGTTATAGGAACTATATACTTCTCAGTATTAGGATCAGTATCAATATACACAGGACTTCATCCATATGCATTAGGTATGGCAACAGGAGTAGGAAGTGGAAGTATGATGACAGCAGCATCAGCAGCACTTACAAAAGTACCAGAAATAGCAGCAGATCCAGCAATGGTAGATACTATACTTTCATATGGTGCTACAAGTAATATGATGTCAAGTTTAACAGGATTAATATTCTTAGTATTTATAACATTACCATTTACTAATAAGTTATACGCAATATTAGAGCCTAAATTCGCTAAGAAAAAATCATCAAATAAAAAAGCAGCATAATTAAAGAGAGGTGCATTTAAATGTTTAATAATATAAATTTAAAAAGAACAGGTTATCAATTTGTTGTAATGTTAATGGTAGGAGTAATGATTCTTACTGGACAATTTATAAGTAAAGGTGTATCAGTATTCACAGCTTTACCAGGGATGTTAATAATGATAGGTGCAGCAATGGTAGCTATGATACTTAAAGATATGTTCCCTAAATCGATATTCCCAGCATTCGGATTTGCTACAATAATAGGATTATTATTAAGTATACCAGGTAATCCAATATCAGATGTATTTAATGAGCAAGTAGCAAACATAAACTTTATGGCAATAACAACTCCATTACTTGCATTTGCTGGTATATCAGTTGGTAATAAAATAGAAGAATTAAAGAAAATGTCTTGGAAGATAGTAGTTATATCATTATTAGTTTTCACAACAATATTCTTTGCTTGTGCAACAATAGGACATGTAGTATTAAAAATGCAAGGTGTTATATAAAACACATTAATATTTAAATAAAGTAGATTTACACAAGTGAGTTATTGAAAAATAGCTCACTCTTAATATAAAACATATATAAACTTATAATTTGGAGGGATTCTCATGAATAAACAACAATTAAAAGACTTAATAATAAAAGCAATTGATGACAATAGAGATAAAATAATCGAAGTAGGTCGTGGAATATACCACACTCCAGAATACGGATACAAAGAATACAAGACTACAGAAGCAGTATCAAACTTCTTAAAAGATGAACTTGGATTAGAAGTAGAAAACAACATAGCAGTAACAGGATGTATGGCAGTAGCTAATGCTGATAAAAATGGACCACACATATCTATACTAGGTGAATTAGATGGTATATCTTGTAAAGAACACAAAGATTCAAATGATATAGGAGCATCTCACACTTGTGGACACAACATACAAATAGCTGGTATGTTAGGAGCTGCAGTTGGTTTAGTAAAAAGTGGAGTATTAGATTCTTTAGATGGTAAAGTATCATTTATGGCTACTCCGGCAGAAGAATTTATAGAATTAGAATATAGACAATCTTTAAAAGACAAAGGTGAAATAACATACTTTGGTGGAAAGCAAGAATTAGTTAAAAGAGGATACTTTGACAATATAGATATGTCTATGATGTTCCACTCATTAGATATGGGAGAAAATAAAGCATTAGTTGGACCAGAAAGTAACGGATTCATAGGAAAGAAAGTTCAATTCGTAGGTAAAGAAGCACATGCTGGTTCTGCACCATATGATGGAATAAACGCATTAAACGCTGCAATGTTAGCTATAAACAATGTAAATGCATTAAGAGAAACTTTCAAAGAATCTGAAAGAGTTAGATTCCATCCAATCTTAACAAAGGCAGGAGATATAGTAAACGTTGTTCCTGCAGATGTTCAAATGGAATCATATGTAAGAGCTAGAACTATAAACGGAATGATAGATGCAAGTGAAAGAATAAACAAAGCATTAATAGCTGGTGGTATGGCAGTAGGTGCTGAGGTTATATTAACTGAAATACCAGGATACTTACCAATACTTAGATACAGAAGTATGGATAACTTATTCTCTAACAACTTAGTTGAATTAGGAATAGAAAATGAAAAGATAGTTGACGGTGGAGACTTCACAGGATCATTTGACTTCGGTGATATATCTCACTTAATGCCTACATTACATCCAATGATGGGTGGAGTTAAGGGAGCACTTCATACTAGAGATTTTGAAATAGTTGATGAAGATTTAGCTTATATAGTACCTGCTAAGTCAATGGCTATGACAGTTGTAGATTTATTATTTGATGGAGCTAAGGGAGCTAATGAGATATTAGCTGATTTTGAACCAGTAATGACTAAGGAAGAATACTTAGGGTTCTTAGCTAAGTATGATAGAACTATATAATTTATAATACAGGGAAGGGACTTCAAATGAAGTTCCTTTTTATGTATTAGTAAACTTGGCCCGCGGATAGGGTAATTATATAAGTTTTCCTCCAGGCACTTCTGCAATGTCGGTGCAACTTATATAATTACCCTATCCGCTCATGAACTATAATACACGAGAAAATGATAAAATGACAATGCTGTTACAAATATAGATTACAAAATATCTGAATGTTACAATAAAAATAAGAATATATATGGAATAAATTGTAATAAGGGAGGTTTTTTTAAAATGATAAAGAATGAGGTGTGCCCAAAGTGCAATTGCAGAGAGATAGGTCAGGGAAAGCAAGTTGGAAATGCTAGGATGATACCAGTAGATAATCTGTCTTGGGGATCGAATGTAATAGCAGATATATGTACAGAGTGTGGATACATTATAGAGATGAGAGTTGAAAAACCTCGTAAATTTAAATAGGAATTTGTAGGGGGAAAATATTTAAATGAAGAAAAACAATATTATTATAGTTAGTGTATTATGTTTAGCTATGTTGTTCTTAGGATTAATATCATATTCATCAAAAATATCAAATCCTTTTATTGGATTAAAAGGGTTGGCTTTAATGTACTTTAGTGATAAAGATGTTGTGCAAGTATCAATTGACCCAGTAAGATATATAGGTAGAAGGGATAATGTGGAAGGTTTTGTTGATTATATATCTAATAAAGGTTATAATGCAGAACAGTTAGGAAGTTCAGTTTCAGCATATAATGATACCAAGTCTTTGTCATATGGCATAGAAGGATTTTTCTTAAGTAAATATAATATATATACAGAATTTGATGGGCAGAAATATAATAAATAACAGTATTGGGATGTAAAAGACAGGTATATGTAGCCTGTCTTTTTTAGCATCTATATATTAATAACTAAGCGCACCTGAAAATAAGTAAGAATTTACAATACTCGATTGATCCGAATTATTAAATTTAAGTAAAACTAACTCTTCAGTTACCCCGTAGTCATTAGCTATACTTTTAGTTGTTTTACCGTCTCCAACTTCACAAAAACATCCACAAATATCATCGATTATACTATCCGGTAATAAAAACTCTGCTGCAAATAAATCAGCTTGATTTTCATACTTAGTCAAAAAATAATATTGATTTAATGACTTAAGCTGATAAGTATCTACATCAGGGTGAAGTATAGAATGCCCCAACTCATGAGTTAAAGTTATCAATTTTTCAATAGATGATAAATCTTTATTTATAAAAATGTACTGTATACCATCATACATTTTGTATGCCCCTCTAGAGATATTAGTACCGGAAATAGGAACAACTACAATACCCCTCTCATTTAAAACTTCTCTAATTGACATATTGTTATAAAGAATCTTTAATCTATTAACAATATTTTTTATATTATTGTTGATACACAAAATTAATCTCCCCTTATTATATATATATGATTATTTCTTTCTTTTATTTCTTTGCTCTTCAAGTGCTAAGAGCATTCCCATCCTCATAGCTTTCATCATAGAGTCTAAAGCTTCCTTAGTTGCAGGTTCACCATCAAACATTACATTTCCAGAGGTTAAATCCTCAGAAACTTTATCTATAATTTCTTCAAGTTCTAAATCAGTCTTATCAGCAAGGGTTGGTCTAACTTCAATCTCATCACTAACACCTAATAAATAATCAGTAGATACATTAAGCGCATCCGCTATTTGTATAAGAGCTGCAGCTTTTGGCTCTCTTATATCGTTTTCATATCTAGATAAACTACCTTCTGATACATTAGCTCTCTTAGCTAATTCTTTTTGATTTATGTTCATATGACGTCTAGCTTTAGAAATTCTATATCCAATACTATCCATTAAAAACACTCCTTTTAATTATAAATTTATCTTTTTTTAAATTTTTTTATATTTTTTTTCATAACATAATTGTAACATAATATTACCTTAATGGAAATAAAACTGTAAAAATGGTAATAAAAACTGTGAAAAAAGTTACCTAAGTTAAAAATAATTGAAAAAGTGGTAATTGACATAAAATGAGAATCGATATACTATAGAATTGTAACAAGGGAAATAAAAAAAGGTTAAATAAAAATAGAAAATATTAAGGGGATAATAAAATGGGACTTAGGCTACTTAAATCAAAGAGGGTATTAATGGGGATGACACAAGAACAATTAGCAGCTGAAATAGGCATAAATACTAAGAGTTACAACATGAGGGAAAATGGAAAACAAAACTTTAAACTAGAAGAGGTCATAAAGATAAGCAAATCTTTAGATCTTACACTAGATGAGGTAGATCAAATTTTTTTAAGGTTATAGTTGCTAAAGAGCAATTTAAGGGGGATTAAGATGGTAAAATTGCAAGTATTTAAAAATAGCGAACTAGGAGAACTAAACGTAATACATGAAAATGGAAAAGTTTATGTAGATGGTATTCAGGTATGTGGTATGTTAGGGTACTTAAATAAAAGGGATGCACTAGTAAGACACTGTGATATAGAAGGCGTCGTGTTTCACGACACAAGGGTAGTAACAGGAAAAAGGGCAGATGGAACAGATGCAGTAAAATACATACCAAGAAAGTATATAAGTGAAGGTAATCTATACAGATTGATTCTAAAGTCAAAATTACCAAGTGCAAAAACCTTTGAAACCTGGATCTGTGAAGAAGTATTACCTAGTATAAGACAAGATGGAATGTATATGACAGACAATGTAATAGAGGAAACTTTAAACAATCCAGACTTTATAATCCAAATGGCAACTAAGCTAAAAA
>JBOFYV010000142.1:0-9095 GCA_051654865.1 Peptostreptococcaceae bacterium | reverse complement strand
TATATGGTCTGGTATACAAGCTATGCCAAAGGTAATAAATAATGTACAAATAGCACAGGCTAAAATAGATGAAGCACAAATTTTATATAATAGTGATGAAAAAATTACTAAATTAAACATAGATTCAAAGGTAAGTAGTGTAAGTATAAGAAAACATGATAAACCTAATGTATTAGTTGAAAGAAGAGGGAATAAAGAAAATAGTAATATCACAACAGAAGGTGGAAATAAGGAACTTATAATAAAAGAAGAACAAAAGAGTACAATTAAGGAAACAAAAAATGTTGATGATATAGTGAGATATTTTATAGATGAATTATACTCACCATATCAATCAGAAATAATTGTGTATTTACCAGAAAAAGTTAATGCAGATATAAAAACCGAACATAATGGATTTGTAGTTTTAGATGATGTATTTTTAGATACTTTAAACTATGAAACTAGTAGTGGGTATATATCTTTTAATGTAGATATAAAATTAGAAAATTTAAATATAAAATCATCATCAGATGTATCTCTAAGTAGAAGTGAAATTAGTGGAATAAAAAATATAAAGATAGCATCTAGAACAGTAAATATACATGATGGAAACTTTGTGGAAGATGAAACTAAATTACCTGAAAATATAGAAATAAAAACAACTGAGCAGTATGATACTAGTTATATAGCTTCAAATACTCCAGTAGCAAAAAATTTAGTTATAGATTCACCAGCTACAGTTGTAATAGATTTACCTATAGTAGATTATAAGTTTAATTTTGATATAAAATCATCAAGAGGAATAAGTTTTGAGGCATCAGAAATGAATTATGAAAAGTATAATAATACTGCAGTAGAAAAATACTTTAAAGATATAAATAGTGAAGATTATGAAGAAGATAGAGATTTAGTTAAAGAATTAAAGGGATTAATTAATGAAGAAGTTAAGGATAATGAAAATGAATACTTTGTTAAAGTAAAAAGTGGATATACAACATTTAATTAAAAACTAAGAGGTTATGGTTTAAAATCATAGCCTCTTAGTTTTTATTTGATTCTGCAAAATGTTTTTTAGCCCATAGCTCTAATCCCTCTAAGACAATAGCTAAATCTCTTCCTTTATCAGTTAAAAAATATTCTACCTTAGGTGGAACTTCTGGATATACTATTTTAGTAATTATTCCATCTTGTTCTAGTTCTCTCAACTTTTCAGTTAGCACCTTTTGGCTGACACCATTAGTTATTCTTTGAAGTTCTAGAAATCTTTTTTCACCTCTAAACAAATGGCATATTAAAACGGCCTTCCATTTACCTCTAATAAATTCCATAGCTAAATCTAAAAAGCAGACAAAATTTTTATTATCATAATTTATCAAAATACCAACTCCTAATAGATTATTGTTTTATTTTGATACAAATAGCATATTAATATTATAGTTATTTGAATTAAACCAGGCAAGCAGTTACTTTTTAGTGCAATACTTACTAAAAAGTAACTACTTATATTTATTAGAATAAGTAATATATACTTATATAAATAAAAGTAGATTATGAAATGTTAAAAGTTAGCGATATAGGAGGCTACTATGATTTTTAAAGAGATAAATATTTCTTCAAAAGAAGAATTAGAACCATATTTTAATATGGTAGATTATGAGGCGTGCGAGTATTGTTTTGGAACATTATATTTATGGCAACATGTATATAAAACAAGCTACTATATAGGAGATGATTTTGCTGTAATAATGGCAGAGTATGAAGGTAATAGCTACTCTATATTGCCGTTAACATCTAAAGAAAGAGTACCAGAAGTTATAGATTATGTAGTTCAATATTTTGAGCGTGAAGGGAAACCTATATACTTTAGAGGAATAACAAAAGAAGTTGTAGAGACACTAAAAGAAATATATCAAAACAAACTTAATTATACAAAAGAAAGAGACTTGTTTGACTATATATATGATGGTGAAAGTATAAGAACTTTAGCTGGTAAAAAAAATCAAAAGAAGAGGAACCATTTAAATTATTTTTTAAAGGAGTATAAAGGCAGATATGAATATAAACTTCTGGATAAAGAAAACTTTAAAGAATGTGTAAAAATGCTTAAAGCTTGGTCGGGAATAAAAGAAGAGAATGATGAGTACGATGAAGGTATGGATGATGAATTTAGAGGTATTAAAAAGATATTTGAGAACTATGATGAGTTAAAAGATAAAATAAAAATAGCGGGAGTGTATGTGGACAATAAAATAGAAGCATTTACTATAGGTGAACTATTAAATTTTAATATGGCCTTAGTTCATATCGAAAAAGCCAATATTAATATTCGTGGCTTATATCAATACATTAATCAACAGTTTGTATTAAATGAGTTTAAAGATGTAGAATTTGTAAATAGAGAAGAAGACTTAGGAATACCAGGTCTTAGAAAAGCAAAACTCTCATATCATCCAATTAAATTTGTAGAGAAATACACTGTTAAGTCAAACTTACAAAAAAGTGCGTACTAGTTATTAAAAATAAAATATATATACTATACATATAGAAAAAAACAAAAACTTGGAGGGATTAATTATGAAGACTCTTTTTGATAAAACAAAAATATCAAATATGGAAATGAAAAATAGATTTTTTAGAGGTGCATTGTGGGAAGATTTAGCAGATGAAAAGGGTCATATGACACCAGAATTATCTAATATATATGAGGAACTGGCAAAAGGTGGGGTAGGTACAATAATTACAGGATACGCATTTGTAACAGAAGAGGAACAACCAAACCCTGGTATGATGGGAATATATGATGATTCATTTATACCAGAATACAGAGAATTTACTGATAAGATACACAGCTTAGGATCAAATATAATAATGCAAATAGTGTATGGTGGATTTATGACTACATTTAATGTAGGAGAAAGAACAATCTGGGGACCATCAACTATGCAAGATGAAAATACGGGTACTTGGGCAAAAGAGATGACAAAGGATGAAATAAAATATTTAGTAAACTCATTCAAAGAGGCTGCAAGACGAGTTAAGGAATCAGGATTTGATGGAGTAGAAATACACGGAGCACATGGATATTTACTTAGTCAGTTCTTATCACCATACTTTAATAAAAGAGAAGATGAATACGGTGGAAGTATAGAAAATAGAGGGCGTATAATAATTGAAATATATGAAGCTATGAGAGAAGCAGTAGGTAAAGATTATCCGATACTTATAAAGTTAAACTCAGCAGATTATGCCAAAGAAGGTGGATTAACACAAGAAGACAGCTTATACGTAGCTAAAAGGTTAGCTGATTTAGGAATAGATGCCATAGAGGTAAGTGGTGGAAATGGGTCTATAAAAGAAGTTTCAGAGAATAACTTAAGTGCCGCTAGAACTAAGATTGTAGCATCTAAAGATAGAGAATCATATTTTAAAGATTATGCTACAAAACTATCAAATATGGTAAATATACCAGTTATATTAATTGGTGGAAATAGGCATCTAGATGTTATGGAAGATTTATTAAATAATAATAAGATAGAGTATTTTTCATTAGCTAGGCCTTTAACAGCAGAACCAGACTTAATAAATAGATGGGTAAGTGGAGATACCAAAAAGCCTAAGTGTGTATCATGCAATCAATGCTATAATACACCAGGGAAGAGATGTATCTTAAATATAAAATAAATTTAATATAAACAAAAGGGAACCGTAAATACGGTTCCTTTTTTAATTTTAACCTCTTACTAGTATAAAATTACATCTTACTTAAAATCAGTTTACACAAAAACTTAAAAGGCTATAATTAATAATGTGGAGAGTGGAGAGATGAAAATAAGAATAGAGATTGATGAAAAAATCAAAGAAGATGAAGTTATTATAAAATGTAGTCAACTAAATGACGAAATAAATAAAATTCAAAATGTACTTAAAGAAATACTCTCTCAAAAAACAAGTATGGTATTCTACAAAGACAATATAGAATATTTTATATCTTTAGAAGAAATACTTTTCTTCGAGACAGAGGGAAGTTTTATATTTGCACATACGATAGATAATGTATATCAAGTAAAGTACAAACTTTATGAATTAGAAGAAATTTTGCCGAATAATTTTATGAGGGTTTCGAAATCAACAATTTTGAATGTGGACTACATTTATTCAATAACGAGAAATCTGACAGCATCAAGTATAGTTGAATTTCAACATACACATAAAACTGTATATGTGTCTAGAAATTATTACAAGCCATTGAAATTTAAGTTATTAGAAAAGAGGAGATAGTATGAGAAAAGAAAGAGTATTTTGGGGTGTATTACTTGTACTTGGAAGTATTGCATTAATAGTTAATAAACTAGGTTACTTTGGAAATGCAAATATGATTAGTATAATAATGGGCATCATATTAATTGGAATTATAATAAAGAGTATATTTTACAAGAGTTTTTCGGGAATATTATTTCCAATAGCATTTATTTGTATAATTTTTGATGAACAGCTTGGACTTACTGCAATCACTCCTTGGACTGTTTTGATTGCAGCTACTCTTGGTAGTGCAGGATTATCTATGATTTTTAATAAAAAACCTAAGTGGTATGATTATAAGAAAAGTTATAATTGGAACAAAGAAGAATATGAGACTATAGATTTTGAAGATGATAATCATATTAGGCTTGATACTAGTTTTGGTGGAAGTATAAAGTATATTAATACAGATAATTTTGAAAGAGCAGATTTAAGTTGTAGTTTTGGCACTATGAAAATTTATTTTGATAACTCAAAGCTAAAAAATGGTCGTGGTGTTGTTAAATTAGAAGCTTCTTTTGCTGGTGTAGAATTTTATATACCAAAAACATGGAGTGTTGAAGATAGAACTAACCAGGCATTTGGAGGTATTGATGAAAAAAATAGGAACAATGGAGCTGGAGATAATATACTAATTTTAGTTGGTGATATTAGTTTTGCAAGCATTGAAATAATTTATATATAGGATGTTAAAAAACCACTTTTTCTAAGTAGAATAGATAAGTGGTTTTTTCGTATTATAAATTATAAATCATTTACATTAGAAAGTTTTATGATGAAAATATTTTAAAATTAAATGATTATATTTACAACACTATAGAATAGGTGTAAAATTGTCTATTATAAATTGTAAAGGATATTAGAACTTAAAATAGAGGTGACTAAACGTATGAAAAATTTACAAATAATATGTGATAGCTTAGCAGATATACCTAAAGAAATAATAGAAAAATATAATATAGAGATAATACCATTAACAATAAGAATAGGAGAAACTGACTATAAAGATGGTATAGATATAACCAATGAAGAATTTTACAAAAAACTAAAAGAAACTAATGATACACCTAAAACATCTCAAGCAACATATGGTCAGTTTGAAGTAATTTTTAAAAAATATATAAATGAAAATAAAGAAATATTATATATATCAGGTTCATCAAAAGTAACAGGAACATATCAATCAGCAATGATGGCAAAAAATGAGTTAGATGGAAAAATAACTTTATTTGATAGTTTAAACTTATCTTATGGATGTGGAGTACAAGTAGTTAGAGCTTGTGAACTAAATGAAAAAGGATATTCTTTAGAAGAAATATTAAAAGAATTAGAAAAAATGAGAGATAATGTGCATGTTTTCTTTGCAGTAGATACATTAGAATACCTTAGAAAAGGTGGAAGAATATCAGTTACTAAGGCTGCAGTAGGAACTATGCTAAATATAAAGCCTATAATAGAAGTAAAAGATGGAGAACTAGATAACGTAGCTCAAGTAAGAGGTAAAAAACACGTAATAGATAAGCTCTTAGAATTAGTTAAATCAAAGTGTGAAGGTGACTTAACTAATAGAAACATAGCTATAGGAGAGGGTAGTAATATATCTGATTTAAAGAAATTAGAAGAAGCAGTAAAAAATGAGTTTGGAATAGATGATGTGAGTAAAATAGAAATAGGTCCAACTATAGGTTCTCATGCAGGTCCTGGAACAATAGGAATCTGTTTATACTAATACAATATAGTATACATTTTAAGAGGGGGTACTGAAACGTTACCCCCTCTTTTTGTTATTTAAATTCTGCTCCAGCATTAGCTTTAGTAATTTGTATAGCTATCATTTCATCATCATTACTATTAGTAATTCCATGCCACTCACCAGTTTTTATAAATACAGCATCACCAGCTGCCACATCATGGTTTCTATCTTCTAAATTCATAACACCTTTTCCTTTTAAGAAAACAAATATTTGCTCTCCATTTGGATGTCTATGTAGTTGTAAAACTTGTCCTGGCTTAAAATAATAAATTTCAGATGTCATATCATCACCTACAAATACAGGTACTTTAGGTACTACTTTATCGTTGTATTGTACTAATTCACCAGATAATAAATGCTTATGATTATTTTCCATAATAACCTCCTAATTATATAGTATATTTCAAAGTTTAGTTTTAACATCAGAATTTTTTTTATACAAATAATAAAAAAATTGTAACGAAATAGCTTATAAAATACACTAATATATGAGACACAAAAAGGAGGAGAATTCTTGGAAGATATTAATGAACTATATAATATGTATGCAAAAGATATATATAAATTTATAATATCACTTACCTTTAATCATGAGTCAGCTGAAGATATAATGCAAAATACATTTATTAGTGCTATTAAAAGCTTAAGTACATTCAAAGGTCACTCAACAGTAAAAACATGGCTTATGGGAATCGCTAGAAATGAGTACTATACATACTTAAGAAAAAGTCCTATAAACATTAATTTAGATGATGTATATGAAATTTCATATAAAGATGAAGATAAAGAAGTTTATATGAGTATAATGGAAGAAATATATAAACTATCAGATCCTCAAAAGCAAATAGTTATACTTAGACTGATAAATGAATTATCATTTAAAGAAATTGGAGACATAGTAGGAAGAAGTGAAAATTATTGTAGAGTTAACTTTTTTAGAGAAAAACAAAAAATATGGGAGGTTTTAAAATATGAGTGATATTAAATGTAATATAGTAAAAGACATTTTACCATTATATATAGATGAGTTAGTAAGTGATGAAACTAAACAAATAATAGAGAATCATCTAAAATATTGTGATGAGTGTGTTAGTTATTTAAAATCAATGAGTGATGATATGAATATAGAAGTACAAGTAGAAAAAAATGAAATAGATAAAAAGGGTGAAAAAATAGTAAAAGAAATAAAGAAATCTCAAGATAGAATAAAATATACATTCATTATATTCTCGATGATAGTAGCAGTAAGCAATGGATGGCTAAGCAGGGGATTTATGAGTACGATACCTTTAATAATTATAATTCCTTTTGTTTTAAGTATATTCTTTAAAGAAGGAAAAGTAATAGTCTTAAGTGCTGTGTGTTTAAATCTAATATTAGCTATTGCCAAAGGGAGTTTAGATTTAGGATTAATATCTACTCCTTTATTAATAGTGGCAGTGATATCAGGTATTTTACTAGGAAAAGTAGTAAAAATTAAAATAGATGGGGGAATATAATATGAAATCTACAAAAATAATAAAAACTATGGCTATTGTTATTTTAGTAGTAGCTTCTATTCTTGGATATAGTTCTTTGTTTGGGAATCCTATTTCATATGTTAAAGCTAAAAAAGAAATAAATGCTTATATAGATAAAAATTATAACAATGAATTAGTAATAAAAGATATAAATTATAGCTCTAAATTTAATGGTTATAACGCAGTAGTTTCACATAAGAATGACGGAAATGAATCTTATATCACATATCATAACACAGGGTATATAAGTGATGGATATCAATTTGAAGTAAGATTGAACATGGAGGAAGAAGTTAAAAGAATACTAGAAGCGCTTATTACTCAAGGCACAGATTTAACTATAAATAATATAGGGGTAGAACCATCTATTGAATTGCCAGAGTTTAAATATCATTTAAATGATAGATATCTAGGAGAAGAACCTATAAATTTACAAGTTTGGTTACATCCTGACTATGGTAACCATAAAGATGGAAAGGAAAAAAACTATAACTATGAAGTTCCTTTATATAATAATGAAGATGAATTTATAAAAGGTGCTTATGAGGTGGTTAAAGTATTAAAAAATACAAAATATAAGTTTAATAATGTAGAAATATACTCATATCAAAAAGATGGAAAAACAAGTTATAGAGTGAAAATTCAAGAAGATGATTACATAAAGTCCTTAGAAGAATTGAAAAATAAGGTATTTATCCAAGCATCAGAAAAAGAAGAATCAATAGAAAAATAAGCTATCTAATATAAAAGATAGCTTATTTTTGTGCAGTAAATAATTAATTTAAGCTTGTAATGAAATTGTAAGAATTGAGAAATGGTGTTGTAATTTAAAGTAAGTATAATGAAAGCATAGTCAAAACGTAAAAAACAATATGTAGATTACTATAAATAAACATTTGAAATAAAGCATTAAATAAAATAAATATAAGAGGTGAAATTATGAGTACTGTGTTAGAACTAAGAAATGTTAGCAAGATAATGGGGAAAAAAACATTAGTAGAAGATGTAAGCTTTACTATAAATAGAGGTGAGATATTTGGATTCTTAGGGCCAAATGGAGCAGGGAAAACTACAACTATAAAGATGATTACGGGACTTTACAAAATAAGTAAAGGAGAAATATACATCGATGGTTATAGCATTAAAAAAGATTTTGAAAAAGCTTTGAGTGGTGTTGGAGGAATAATAGAGAATCCTGAAATGTACGGAAACCTAACTGGAATGGATAATTTAAAAATATACGCTAGAATGCATGGGAATGTAAGTGAAGATAGAATAGATGAAGTAGTAAAGCTTGTAAAGCTAGGAAATAGAATAAATGATAAAGTAAGCAAGTACTCATTAGGTATGAGACAAAGATTAGGGGTTGCTCAAGCGCTATTACATAGACCAAAGCTACTTATATTAGATGAACCAACAAATGGTCTAGATCCAATGGGAATAAAGGAATTAAGAGAAACGCTAAGAGAGCTTAGTAATAAAGAGGGACTGGCTGTTATGGTATCAAGTCACTTACTTAGTGAGATGGAGCTTATGTGCGA
>JBOFYV010000141.1:0-63438 GCA_051654865.1 Peptostreptococcaceae bacterium | reverse complement strand
AGAAAAAGAAAAACTTAAAAAGGATTTAGGAGAAGCTGTTGAAATAGATACACCAAATACAGCATCATCAAGTAGTACATATATCAAAATGACACTAGTGAATAATAAATAAAGAAAACAGTAGGAATTAATTTTCCTGCTTTTTTTATGAAACAAACAGGGGAAAATATATATGAATAAATCAAAACAATATTTATTAGCATTTGTAATCGTAACAACTATAACAATATCTTACCAAGTGTATGTAGGTCTTACACAAAATCTAGAGTATAAAGGTAAATTCAGAATACATGTAGATATAGCAGAAATGAAATTATCAAAGAATAGAAATAAAGAAGCTTTAGAAAAAATAAACTATCTACAGACACTAGAACCAAATAACTACAACTTATATTTAGATAAAGCAGATATCTATATAAACTTAAAAGACTATAAAAATGCTCAAGCTGAAATAGAGAAAGCCTTTAAACAAAGACCAATTCTAAAAGAAAACTCTAAAATATTACTAAAATACATAGATGTACTAAAAGAAAACTATGAATATGAACAAATTGAAAAAACTATAAAAATATTAGAAAAGTTAGATTTATCTAAAGAAGAAAAAATTAAAGTACAAGAAATACAAAATGATATTAAATAGGGGTAGTTATGGAACAATCAAAAGGAACAAAAGCTAGAAAATTAAAACAAAATAATGAAAGTACAACGACTAAAGTTATATTATTTACATTACTAATTGGATTGATAATAATACCGTCTATTATTTATACAAGCAATATATGGAGCGTAAGTCCTAAGATAATGCTAAATAAATTATATGGAACCGGATATAAAACAGAAATATTCAATTACTCTAAATCAATTGCATTATTTATAATATCCGGAATAATATGTGTAATATTTACGTACAAAGTAATGTTTGAAAATTATAATTTTAAACAAACTAACCTAAATAAATTTTTCTTGATAATGATATCATCAGTGCTAATATCTACGATAGTATCAGATTATAAGCAGATTGCATTGTTTGGAAATAGCGAGAGGTTCGAAGGGGCAATAGCTTGGATATGTTATTTATTAATATTCTTTATAATATACAATTTGAAAATTGATAATAAATATTATAGATACATATATTTTACACTTATCCCATTCTTGATATTAAATACAATACTAGGACTACTAGATTTTTATGGAGTAAATATACTAAGCTATGAAATAGCAAATATCTTAATAAATAGTAGTGGTAAGATTAGCGGAAGGTTAATGACTACATTATATAATCCGAATTTTAGTAGTGGTCTAGGAGGTTGTATATTTGTAGTAAGTACAATATATCTTATGCTAGAGAAGAATAATAAAATAAAAATATCAATATTATTCTGTTCAATAATGTCATTTACAGTGGTACTAGTATCATTATCTCTAAGTGGATTTTTAACATTAATAGTGCTATCTCCGATAGCTATATTAATATCATTCAAATATGAACAACGAAAGAACATAATTAAATGGTCAGCGATACTTATAGTATCTAATTCATTAGTATTTTCAATACTATACTCACATAATGGTAGAATATATGATGAAACTTTTGGATTTTTTGAAAGAGTTATTAATATAAAATCAGAGAATCGAAATATATGGAATGATAGAGATGAAGAGTCAACAGCTTTTGAGAAATTAGACTCTTTAAGTACAGGTCGTATGCATATATGGAAAGAAACTTTAAAATTAATAAAGGAAAGGCCTATGTTTGGATATGGATTTGATACATTTCCTTATACCATAGACCATGATAATCCTGATAATGGAAATATATTTATCGATAAACCGCATAATTGGTATCTTACAGTTTGGTATGGATGCGGTGTACTTGGACTTATTGGGTTACTAGGAATAATACTGTGGATATTAATAAGAACAGTAAAACTGTACATAAAAGGTATTGATAATAAAATGCTATACATAACTTCATTTGGAGTTGTAGCATATGCATTTCAAGGATTATTTAATGATAGTTTCATAGGTACTTCAATTTTCTTTTGGATATACTCAGGTATATGTGCAAATATTATAATTTCGAACGAGAAAAATAGGTAAAATATGGTATAATGTACTAAAGTATAATATAAGAAACTTTGAAGTATATTCTGTATTTGGGCACCTGGAATATATGGAGTTAGTGGTGCAACCGGCTACACTTTTACATAGGTATAAGTGTAGCCGATTTTAATGATATAGCAAAAAAGAGGTGATAAAAATGACACAAAAAGCAAGGATCGGAGATAAGCTAGTTGAAAAAGGATACATAACCAATGAACAATTAGAGAGGGCACTATCGCTTCAAAAAGGAACAGGAAAAAGAGTCGGAGAAATTCTAATAGAGCAAGGTCATATAACAGCAGAGTTATTAACTAATGTTCTTACAGAGCTTTTAAATATACAAAACGTACCGTTAACGAAATCAACGATCGATCCACGTGCAACACAATTAATTCCAGAAAATATATGTAAAAGGTATAAGATAATACCGTATAAAATTGAAGATAACAAACTACACTTAGCAATGGCAGATCCACAGGATAGATCTGCAATACAAGATGTAAAGCGTATAGCAGATATGGATATAGCAGCAAGTATCGCAACGATAGGAGATATAAACAATGCTATTAGTTTTTCATATGCAAATGCAGATTTAGATAAAGCTATAAGTGATTATGTAAAAATAGAAAAACCAAAGGAAGAAATATTAATAGATGATGATGTAAATGAAGCTCCTATAGTTAGGCTTGTTCAAAGTGTATTAGAGTCTGCGGTTAGAACAAAGGCAAGTGATATACATATAGAACAAGATGGAGATTTTATGAGAATTAGGTTTAGGATAGATGGAATTCTAACAGAACATATGAAATCAAGTGCTAAACCATACAAAGCTATTGTCAGTCGTATAAAGATAATGGCAGGACTTAATATATCAGAAAAAAGACTTCCTCAAGATGGAAGAATTATAATAAATGTAGATAACAAATCAATAGATTTTAGAGTTTCAACAATGCCTACAAGTAAAGATGAAAAAGTTGTTATGAGAGTACTTGATAAAAGTAGTTTTATGGTAAGTAAAGAACAGTTAGGTCTAAGTAGAGAATCTATAGATATATATAATAAATTATTAGCTAATCCATATGGATTAATATTAGTTGTTGGACCTACTGGAAGTGGAAAGACAACAACTTTATACTCTATGCTAAATCAATTAAATAGTACAGAAAAGAATGTATTAACAATAGAAGATCCTGTTGAGTATGATTTGCCTGGTATTAATCAATCTCAGATAAATTATAAAGCAGGTCTAGATTTTGCCAGTGCCTTGAGGGCTTTTCTTCGTCAAGATCCAGATATAATAATGGTTGGAGAAATAAGAGATTATGATACTGCTGAGATTGCGATTAGAGCATCCTTAACAGGTCACTTAGTTCTAAGCACACTTCACTCTAATACTGCTGTTGGAGCTATTTCTAGATTATTAGATATGAATATAGATAGTTTCTTAATAACATCTTCGTTAATAGGTGTTGTATCACAAAGACTTATAAGAAAGATATGTCCAGATTGTAAGTATAGTTATGAAGCTTCGATTGGAGAAAAGAAAGCTCTTGTAGTTCCTATAGATGATGAACTGACTTTATATAGAGGAGAAGGTTGTGAAAAGTGCAATAAAACTGGATATAAAGGTAGAATGGGAGTATATGAGTTTTTACAAGTAACTAAACCACTAAGAAACCTTATAGACCAAGGTGCAAAAGCGGATGATATATTAGAAAAAGCAAGTTCACTTGGAATGAGAACGATGAGAGACGATGCGGCAGATAAGGTATTAAAAGGAATAACTACAGTAGAGGAAATGCTAAAAACAACATACATATCTGATTAATGAGGATGATTTGAGATGAAAAAATTTAAGTATGAAGCTATAAATTTAAGTGGAAAAAAAACTAAAGGGATTGTAGAAGCAAATGATTTTAAAGAGGCGAGAAAGTTACTTAAAGATAAAAAACTTAAAGTGCTAGATATAAAGGACAGCCATTCTACATCTTTGTTTAAAATAAATAGTAAAAAGAAGAAGCTAAAAGCTGACCAGATAAGTCATTTTTGTAGACAGTTTGCAATTATATTATCATCAGGTATAAATAGTATAATTGGTCTGGAAACATTGGGTAAAAAAACGGATAATAAAATATTAGCAAGTGAGATAAATAGAATAGTTAGTGATATAAAAAGAGGTTCTACTATAGCAGATGCTATGCTAGAAAAAGAATCTAAATTTCCTAGATTATTAGGTGCGATGGTTGCTACAGGTGAAGCAACAGGAACATTAGAAGAAGTTTTGAAAAGCATGTCTTTATTTTATGAGAGAGAGCATAGAATCACTCAGAAAATAAAGAATGCATCTATGTATCCTACGATAGTTGCTATAACTTCCACTGTTATGCTTTTCATATTTACAAGTTTTATACTACCAACTATGATAGATACAATTTTAGAAGTTGGAGCAGAGCTTCCGTTAGTTACAAAGATAATAATGGCAGTTGGAACTTTTATGAAAAATTATTGGTGGCTAGTTTTAATAATAGGATTTGTAGGGGTATATTTCCTGGGCAAATATATAAAAACATCTGTGGGGAGACATCAAAAAGATTTATTTGTAAATAAGGTACCTCTTTTAGGTAAAGGTATAAACAGTATCGTTTCTATGAGATTTTCTAGAGCATTATATTTATTTGTATCAACAGGGTTTCCAATATTACAAGGTTTGGATTATATAAAAGAGAGTTTGAATAATTCTATAGCAGAAAAAGCTGTAGCAAAAGCAAAGGATGGACTTATAAGAGGGGAGACTCTAGCAGACAACCTAGATCAGTCAAAATATTTTGATCCTGTTTTAATACAGATGATATCTATAGGAGAGCAAACAGGGCAATTAGAGAATATAAGTAATCAAATGGCAGAGTTTTATGAGCATGAGGCTGAGATATACTTAAATAGAATGGTTGCTATGATAGAACCGATAATGATTATAATTGTTGGGATTATGGTAGCCATATTAGTTATAGGTGTATTTTTACCAATGTTAAGTATATACGATGCAATTTAGGAGGAGAATTTAACTAATGAGTAAATTATACATCTCCTATTATGGAAACTTTGTTTCTATAGTTGAAGGAGAGTACATCAAGAAAAAGCAAAAGTATAATATAAAAAATACTTATTTTTTAGCTCAGGCAGAGTTAGAAGAAATAGACTATAGTGATAGATATCAGGTTTTAAAAGAAGCTCTTAGAAGATTTGATTATAAAAGTAAAGAGGTAGTACTTTGTTTAAATACAAGAGAAGTTATAGTTAAACCAAATAGTATACCTAAAGTATCACCTAAAGAGCTCTCTAAGATGATGAATATGGAAATTGATGAAATTATGTCATTAGAGAGAGAAGATTATATATTTTCATACGAAGTAACTAGGGAGTTTAAAGAATCAGAAATAGAGTATTTAGATTTAATATTAGCAGCGATTAGGAAAGATGAAGTTGAAAAAATTATAAATATATTCAAAGGATTTAAGTTACAGGTAAAGGCTATTGATACATTACCAACATCATATCTAAGAAATTTAAAGAAGGTAGATTATGAGGATATGATGGTAGTAAACTTAGGTGAATATGGAAGTATAGTTGATATATACAAAAACGATTCTTTATTTATACACGATAATATACCGATAGTAGTAAATACAGAAAGTGAATATATAAAAAACTTATCTCTTGCAGATGAAGTTGTTGGACTGATGAATTATTACTCGTCAAGAAACTTTGGTAAAAGTATAGAAGAGATATTACTTATAGGTGCATATAGTCAAAATGCTGATTTAATACAAGTATTTAAAGAAAGATTTAAAAGTAATATAGTGGTAGGTTTAGATAAATTTATTGATATAAAAAATGATTTTACAAAGGATATGCCACTTGAAATTATAAATATGATAGTAGATAATCTAGGGATTATGTTAAGGTATTCTGAAAAAAGTAAATATTCCCTGATAAATTTAGTTAGCAAAGATATAAGAGATAAACAAAATAGAGTAAATAAACTTAAAGAAATATCAGTTATAGCAATGGCAGTTGGACTTATAGGATTGTTACCATATATGTTTTTCACAGGTATGAATATTCTTAAACAAAAGGAACTAAAAATAATTCAAGCTCAAATAGATGACATAATGGTAGATTATAAAGAAATAGAAAATATTGAAGAAGAAATAAATAAAATAAAAGAAGAAATTGAAATATATGATATGTTAGATTCAAAAAAACCAACTTGGGGAAGTGTATTATCGGATATAGATAAAAAAATTCCTTATAAAGTAGACTTAAAGAGTTTAAGTTTAACATATGATAGTAGCGCAGTAGAGTTAGAAGAAGATAAATCACAAGTGCAAAATAATGAAGGAAATACAAATGAGAATCAAAATGATGAACAAACAGAACAACCTATATACGATCAGGTGCCTAATGTTATAAAAATAGATGCAATTGCATCAACACCAACTCACGCAGGTCAATTTGCATACAATTTAAAAAGTCTAGGATATTTCGAAAAAGTGGATCTTTTAAATGTAAATGAGGTAGAACAAGACGGCAAGAAGGTATATTCATTTGTAATAAATGCAGTACTTCAAGAGGGGGTTGTGATTGAAAATGAATAAAGATATTTTAAATAAAGAGATTAGTGCAAAAGAAGCATTAATAGCGATAGGAGTATTAATAGGCGTTTTTGCTTATGGATTTGTGTTTATATATCCCAAGTACTCAGAGTATAAGGCTACAAAAGGAAGTGTAAATGTAGCTAATACAGAGTTGTTAGATTATAAAGAAAAGCTTATTCGTATGCCTGAATTAGAAGATAGCTTATCATCGGCTAAAAGAGAATTAGTTACAAAAAGTAGAAATTTAAATCATGATATGATGGATGGACTATTTTTAATTGGTTTAGATAAACAATTGAAAAGTTTAGATGTTGATTTAGTAGAGTATACTCCACAAGAGCCAATTAAGTATGAGACTTTTTATGCTATACCTACTTCATTAACATTAAGAGGTAATTATAAAAAAATAAGAGAAATTATGTATTATCTAGAGGAACAAAAGAATACAACTCAAATTTTAGATTATTCTATGGATAGTTACATACCACCAGCTAATGAAGTGATAGGTAGTAGTCAAAGTAATGATTTTAAGAAACAGGTTGTTAATATAGAAAAGGTATATTGGACATTGGATAGTCATTTGTATCACAGTACGGAAAGTTGTCCTAATTTAAAGAATAGCTCAGAAGTATTGGCTAGTGGTCCTTTAAAAGAGAGTGAAAGAACTGTAGCGGATACTATATGTGTAGCAAGCGGTAGTGATGTAGCAAATGACGGTAATACTCAGAGTACAGTTACAGCTTTACCTAAGGCTAAGGGGGATATTACGGCTACGTTTAAGTTTATAATGTACACATCGGAAGATCCTAAGTTAGAGTTAGATGTTGATGATTCTAATAATTGGAAACCAGGTAAGTATAATCCGTTCGTTCAAACTAACTAATGTTAGTTTGAGCGTTTTTTTTGAAGAGATAGAAAGGGTGTGATATTTTGAGGAATGTTAATAATAAAGGATTTACTTTATTGGAATTAATTATAGCTATAGCTATTTTAAGTGTAGTTATTTTTGTGGGATATGGTGTTATAAATGGAAGTAATAAAACTACGAGTAGCCAAAAATATATATCTAAGTCTCAGATGTCAACTAACTTAATTAATAAATACGTGACTAAAGATATAGAGATATTAGAGGCTGATAAAGATATAGTCCCTAAAAATAATAATGTAGAGATAGATTTAGATAATAGTTTATATAGACAAAGTTACTATTATACTATAGATACGGTTAATCATAGTGAAGGCAAGAGTGTAGTAGATAAGGTAGAATATGAAATTAAGCACGAGGGAAAAATTGAAAAAAATAAGTTAAGAGGCAAATATAGTGTAAACAGAAAAAGTAAGCAAGAAAATGATGTAGTAGTTAGTGATTTAGAGTTGGTTAATAATCAAAATACTCTTTATTATAAAGATAATAATGTAGATATTAAGACATTTATAGAGGAAAATGTTAAACCTTTTAATATAGATAAATATAACTCAGATATAAATTTATATTCAGTAGGTATATATTATGATAGTGATAGCAAGGACAAAGAATACTCATTTGATGTTTCACCAAGAATTAATATAGCAGAGGTAGAGGGAGAACCTCAACCTCCAGAAGAGCCACAACCTCCGGTAAAACCAGAGGAAGATCCAGATTTTGAAGGTAATAGTGCATATATAAGATTTAAGTACAAAGATGGATATGCATGGTCAGATGCAGGTCCAAAAGGAAATTCTAATAATAATTCCATTGGTAAAAAATATAATCCTATAACTAGCACACAAAAAATATATGCACTAATAGAATCAGGTTCGAGTAATGGAAAAGTTACAACAAGTATGGATGAAGGAAAATCAAATGCGTCAGCTCAAAATAACGCAGAGTTTCCAAAAGAGAATTATAATCAAATCAAACTTTCTTTATATGGAAATGCAAATGTAGAAGATTTAACAATAACAGTAAGATATAAAGGGAATGGAGGTTATTATACTCCTATAAAAAATAAAAAAATAGATCAAACGCAAATAATAAAAATTGACAGCACTAGAAATGGTTTTGGACAAGAAAGTATAGTTATAGACGGAAAAATGAGATTAAACCTTAACTCTGATTATGAAGATATAATTATAAACTTAGGACATTCAAAGGAATAGTATTAACCAGGAGGTGACTATTATAAATAATAAAAAAGGTTTTACATTAATTGAATTATTGGTGGCTATTAGTATAGTATCAATCATAGCTTTAGCATTTTTTAGAATTGCTAATTCAAGTATATTAAGTAATTCTAAAAATGAAAAAGATATAAAGGCTATGCAAATAGCGCAGACACAAATTGAAAATATAAGAAGTCAATTGAAAAAAGACGATACATTAAAAACTTTAACTTTAAAATATAGTATAGATTCACAAGGAACAATAAATGAAAAGAATATACAATTAGAAGAGAAGGAAGATAAGATAGAAGAAAGCTTTGAACATAAAACTTCAGACAATAGTACTTATAGAATACAAATAATACTAACAAGAGAAAAAGGAAGTGCAAATAAATACTTATACGCTATAAAAGCTGAAGTTAATACAAATTTAAGCAAGAAAAAAACAATTCTAAATACAAGCATATTAGATACCTAGATCATATGGAGGGAATATAGATGAAAAATAAACTAAAAGATAATTCAGGTTCAGCTATGATGGTTTCTATATTTTGTGTAATTATTGTTTCTATATTAGGTATGTATATAACTAAGCAAATAGCAAATCAACTAAAATCAAGTAAAAATACATATGAAAATAAGAAAATTATATATATGTCAGAATCTGGAATAGAAAAGGCTATTTATGATATACAAAATCAAATATGGGATAAAATAGATAATAAACTATATTTAAAAAATAAAGTTCATAATGAGAACGATGGCTGCCCAAAAGTATATTTTGATGAAAATGGAATCCCAAAAGTTGCTAATGGAATATGGCAAGGAGACGGATTTGCAAATCTTATATGGAATGATATTATACAAGGTAAAATAAACCTACATAGTAACTACAATACGATATTATTTAATAATATAAGGTTAATAGTTGGTGACGGAAAAGCTAATGATCTATTAAATTATTATTTTAAAAATATAAGAGATGTTGTAGATAACATAATGACTCAAAATAATGGACTTAATTATGATCATAAAAAATTTGAGAGTAGTATAAATACATTTATAGGAATGATGGAAAGCTTAGAAATAGAAATAAAAAATAGTAATGCGAGTTCTAGTGATAAAAATAAAGCTATAGATGGATTTAAAGAAATGATTTCGTATATGGAGGAAATTAAATGTAGATTAAATATGTATGGTTCGGGTGAAACTAATCCGCCAGACTTAGATAGTATATTAATAGATATACATTTACCTTTTTATGATGTTAAGGTTGATTCAAAAAATAGTATATTGAAATTTGAAGATTTAAATGAAAATAATCAAGACGTAAATATTAAAAACGGAGTGGCTGTATATATGGATAATGGCAAAATTGCAGAAATAGACTTTACTAACTTAAACAATGAAATAAATAAAAAACTTATTAAATCTATATCATATGCATATGAAGTGAATCAAAATATACAATTTTATTTTGATAAAGATAAGCAAAGTATAAAATATAATGTAATCTCATATGAAAACTAATAGCTTAGTAAAAGGAGTAACAAAATGAACATATTTGGACTACTAAAGATAGCAGTAGAGTTAGGTGCATCAGATATACATATAACAGTAGATAGTACACCTATAGCAAGAACAAAAGGAAAATTCATAAAACTATACGATAGAATACTAACAAAAGAAGACACAGAAGAAATGGCAAGAGAAATAGCAGGATCTAAAAACTTCAAGAGAATCCAGGAAAGCGGAGAAGCTGATTTTTCAGTAGCTCTTGAAGAAACAGGTGATAGGTTCAGGGTAAATGCATATAAACAAAAAGGAAACTATGCAATAGCAATAAGAACAATAACATCAACAATACCGTCATTCGAGACATTAGGACTACCAGAAGTACTAAAAACATTCACAGAAAAACACAAAGGATTAGTATTAGTAACTGGACCAACGGGAAGTGGTAAAAGTACCACGCTAGCAAGCCTTATAGATATTATAAATGAAAATCAACAAAGGCATATAATAACATTAGAAGACCCAATTGAATATGTACATAACCATAAAAGTAGTTTAGTAAATCAAAGAGAAATAGGTCAAGATACAGAAAGTTTTAACTCTGCATTAAGAGCTATACTTCGTCAAGATCCGGATGTAATATTAATAGGAGAAATGCGTGACCCTGAGACTATTTCAATAGCATTAACAGCTGCGGAAACAGGACATCTAGTATTTTCAACATTACATACAGTAGGAGCTGCTAAGACTATAGATAGAATAGTAGATATGTTTCCATCAGAACAACAACAGCAAGTAAGGACTCAGCTGTCTACAGTATGTGAAGGTGTAGTATCACAGCAACTATTACAAACTAATGATGGAAGAAAAAGAGTAGCTGCGTTAGAAGTAATGATAGCTACTCCAGCAATAAGAAACCTAATAAGAGAAAATAAAACTTATCAAATACCAAATATGATACAAACTGGTTCTAAAATAGGTATGCAATCTATGGATCAAGAGTTAGTTAACTTATTTAGAAAAGGAAAAATATCAAGAGAAATGGCATTAAGTAGATGTACAGATTTTGATTATACGAACAGATTAGTGGGAGATAGATATTAGATATGGAAATATATTTTACAATAGTATCATTTATAATGGGGATAACATTCGGAAGCTTTTTCAACGTATGCATATACAGAATACCAGAAAAACTATCAATATCAAATCCACCATCACATTGCTACAACTGTAACACACGACTAAAACCAATGGACCTAGTACCAATACTAAGCTGGACGTTACTAAGAGGAAAATGTAGATACTGTGGACAAAAAATATCATCAAGATATGCACTAGTAGAATTACTAACAGGAATACTATTTGCCACTGTGTATATATACTTTGGATACAGTTTTACCACAATATACTATATGTTCTTAGTATCGCTACTTATAATAATAACCTTCATAGACCTAGATCACTACATAATACCAGATGGGCTAATCATAATAGGTAGTATAGTAGCAACAGTAGTAAACATAACACCATATGGCGTAGGTATAAAAGAAGGGCTATTAGGAGCACTTATCTGTGGTGGAGGAGTATTATTAGCAATTTATCTAATCGAACTACTGATAAAAAAAGAAGCTATGGGTGGTGGAGATATTAAATTGTATGCTATGCTAGGTTTATTCTTAGGAATAAAGTTAGGATTATTAGTAGTATTACTAAGTATATATGTCGGAGCTATATATGGCGTGGTACTTATAACATATAGCAAAATAAAGAAAAAAGAATTCAGCTCTATGATACCTTTTGGACCTTTTATATCTATAGCAGGAGTAATCTCTATGTTATATGGAAATCAGATTATAGATGCATATATAAGTTTATTTATATAAAAAATTACCTATAATTATTTAAAAATAATTATAGGTAATTTAATTTTTTGTATAATTACAATGTTTGATATGAATTCATTTTGGGAAATTTAAGATATAGTTAAAAAGGAAGGAAATACGGTATGAAACAAGAAAATACTATGTATAACAGTATGTATTTAACTACGTATAAAATTTATAATAATACGTGGATAAAGTCCATAAGGTATGGCTTACTAAAGGTTCAACCTATAATTTTAATAAATTGTATACTAATACTTATGCTTAATATAGATAGCGAAATTTATAATAAATCAATGGAAGGATTATTGGCTAGTAACTGGAAAGTTATAGTTGATCAAATATATAACTCTCTTTATAAGATAATGAAGATTTTAACTATAATATCTGTATGTAGCGAATTAGCGAAGATACGGGTAAGTAAAAAATCAAATATAAACTATATGGGTAATAATATAAGTATTAATATTGTAGGTTTTATAGGGATAACTGCGGCACTTATTTTTAATAATATCTTAAAAATAGATAATGTTTTTGAATTAAGCAGTAGTGTAATTATAGATGCAAATTGGACGTTAATATCTATAGTAATTGGTATAGTATCTAGTGAAATTTACATTAAAGTATATTACTACATTTTAGAGACAAAAAAGGATTTAATAAATAGTTATGATAAAGTCGTGAGGCTATCTTTTTTATCGATACTTCCATCTATAATAACTATAACATTGTTAGTTATAATAACTTTTTTAATAAAAGATGAGTATTTATACGTATTGAATAAATTAAATGATACAATCATATACGGAACAAATGGATTTTTTAATGATTTAAAATATATATTTTTAAACAATGCATTGTGGACGATAGGTGGTCATGGAGGAGATTTAATAATCCATCAATCTAGCTTTAATAGGTTGTATGTAGATACATTTAGTAGTATAGGTGGATCAGGAAATACTATATGTTTAATAATAGCGATAATTATATATAGTACTAATAAATACAGCAAAAAAATAGCTAAAATATCTATAATACCAAGTGTATTCAATATAAATGAAACAATTATGTATGGGTTACCAATACTGTTTAATCCTATATATATAATTCCATTTATAATTGTGCCAATAGTTTCATATATAGTGAGTTATGTACTAGTACAAGTGGGCTTTATGGAAATAGTTAATACTAATATAAGTTGGATAGACCCAATTATTTATAATGCATATGAGTTAACAGGTGGGTATAGTGGAATTATAGTACAACTTATAAATATAAGTGTAGGTGTAGCTATATATACTCCTTTTGTAAGAGTATCTGATGCAATAAAACAAAAAGAAAGAGAAGTTGCATTTAATAATCTAAAAGAAGAAGTATTCTCAGAAGGTTTAAATAAATTAGATTTAGATAAAAGGATAGATAATATAGGAGATATAGGTATATTTTTAGGGGTTGATTTGAAAAAAATACTAAAAGAAAAAAATCAAAACAACAATCCATTGTATTTAGAGTATCAACCGCAACTTGATAAAAATAGACGCGTTGTTGGAGTAGAAGCTCTTTTAAGATGGAAGCATAAAGAATTTGGAAATATACCTCCGAATATAATAATAATAATTGCAGAAGAATTAGGATTAATTTATGATTTAGGAAAATGGATTTCAAAAGAAGCTATAAGTCAGCTTTCTGAGTGGAGCAATCAACTACAAAGTAATATAGATATGTCTATAAATATATCAACGAAACAGCTAAGAGATGAAAACTTTGCTAGTTCTTTAGTTGAGATGGTTAATATTTACGGAGTAAATTCAAATAATATTAAGTTAGAGATAACAGAAAGTTTTGCTGTAGGTGAAGATGATATATCTAAAAATCAGTTAAAGGAATTAACTAGTAATGGTATAAAATTAGCAATTGATGATTTTGGAGTAGGATATAATCCCATATTATATATAAAGAAGTATAAAATAGACTCTATAAAAATAGATGGTAGCTTAATCAGAGATATAGATGTAAACGAAGAATCTCAAAGAATAGTGAGTGCTATGTATAAGTTATGTGAGTCCACAGGTATAAAAATTGTTAATGAATTTGTAGAAACAGATAAACAAAAACATATCTTAGATTCTATGGGAGATGGATTATATCAAGGATATTTATTTAGTAAACCACTTTCAAGTGATGAATGCTTAGAATATATAAAAAAATATATATAAATCAGTGTAAATTTCAGACAAGCAGTCAATAATCTAAATACCTTACTATGAGTATATTAGATTATGATAAAAATAATAATATTAAGTTTAATTATGGTACAATTGATTCAATATTCAATAATACAAACATCTGAAAATAAAATAAACAAGTCTGAAATAGAAAGAATCCTATATATAATAACCCCATTACTGATAAGTATGTTATACATGAAACATAGCTTAAATGAAGAGTTTTTAAGGTACTCTATGTTAGTTTGCTTTTTAATAGTAATATCTATAATAGACTATTATACAATGTATATATACGATATAACTATAATTAGTGGTATAATAATTCAAGGTATAATATTACTGATAACAAAAGATAATTTAGATAGTCATATATTGGGACTATTGATAGGATTCATTATTCCTTATATAATGGTTAAACTAACTAAAGGTGTAGGCTCAGGTGATGTGGGAGTCTATGCTTTGTGTTGTTTTTGTATAGGAATAGAAAGAAGCTTAGAGATGATAATAATTTCTTTTGTAATAGGTGCGATATATGCATTATATATGATGGCAGTAAAAAGACAATCACCAAAATCATATATACCATTTGCGCCATGTATATTTTTAGCGACAATGATAGTAATACTTACACAGCAAAATATAATGCACATAATTTAAAGTGAATAGGAGGAATAAAAATGTACGTAGTAGTAGGGTTAGGTAATCCGGGAAAACAATATGAAAATACAAGACATAATGTAGGTTTTAATGTTATAGATATTTTAGCAAAGGAATATGGCATATCGGTGACGAAAATAAAACATAAGGCTTTAATTGGTGAAGGTAGAATAGGAACTGAAAAAGTCTTATTAGTAAAACCACAAACTTATATGAATTTAAGTGGTGAAACTTTAATAGATATATATAAATACTATAAAGTAGATATGGAAAACATAATAGTGATTTATGATGATATCGATTTAGAAGTTGGAAAGTTAAGAATAAGAAAAAAAGGAAGTGGTGGAACTCATAATGGTATGAGATCTATTATAAAATGCTTAGGTTCTACAGATTTTCCAAGGGTAAGAGTCGGTGTTTCTAGACCTATGCCAGGACAAGATTTAGCAGACTTCGTACTTTCTAGATTTAGAAAAGAAGAATCTGATGATTTAGCAACTGGTTTAGAAAAAGCTTATCGTGCAGTAGACTGTATGATAAGAGATAATATTGATTTAGCAATGAATAAATACAATGGATAATGAGAGGGGAAAGTATATGAACGACGTATTTGTATACCCTTTGCAAAATTCCAAAGAATATAAAGATGTAATAAACTGCATACAAACTAACAAGGGATCATTATTAATTAATGGTCTTTTGCCAGTTCAAAGACCTCATATAGGATATTCTATATTCAAAGATTTGAAGAAACAAATGGTATTTGTAGCTAGTAATGATCTAGAGGCTAAAAAGATGTATGATGATTTAAGTTTTTATATGAAGGATAAGGTAGAGTATTTAGGATCTTCGGATATATTTTTCTACCACTTAGATGCAAAGGATAGGAATGAAGAAGCAAAAAAATTAAAGGTGTTATTAAAGTTAGCTAAGGGTGAAGATATAGTATTAGTAACATCTATAGAAGCTGCTTTGAAGAAGTATGTACCAAAGGAAGTTTTATTACAAAACACGACTACTTACAAAGTAGGAGATGTAATTAATTTAGAAGAAATGAGTAATAAACTAGTCTCTCTAGGTTATGAAAGGGTTTCTAAAATCGAAGGATTCGGTCAATTTAGTATCAGAGGTGGAATAATAGATGTATTCTCTTTAGAATATAGCGATCCAATTCGTATGGAATTATTTGATGATGAAATAGATTCTATACGAACTTTTGATGTGTTTTCTCAAAAATCTACAGAAAAGATAAAGGAGTTTTCTATAACTCCATCTAGAGAATTTATATATCCAGAAAATACAGAAGACTCTGTAACTAGAATAAAAAAAGATATAGCTAAGGAAACTAACGATGATGTATTTGATAATGTAGATAAAATATCTACTAAAACTTACTTCCAAGGTGTAGAGAACTATATTGACTACATATATACTTATGAAAATAAAAGTATATTTACTTATTTAAGAGAAGATGCATTAATATTCTACAATGATATAAGTAGAGTAAAAGAAAGATGTGAAAACTATTTAAATGAGTTTAGAGAGAATTATAAGTTAAATCTTGAGAGAGGTTTAGCGATAAAGAATCAAGGTAAATTACTATACACTTATAGTGATTTAGATTTTATTGCAGGTGGAAGAAAATTAATATTAAACTCGTTATTACCTAAGCCTGTAAATGACTTTAATATAAAATCTATAGTAAACTTTGAAGCAAGGGAAGTACCTACTTTCAATGCTAAGCTAGATGTGTTAGTAGAGGAGTTAAATAGATTAAAATATAATGGATATAAAATATTATTAGCAACGAATACTTTTGATAGAGCTAAAAAACTACACGCGGATTTATTAGATGTAGGAATTGAATCGACTCTAACACAGGATAGAGACACAGAGTTAAAGTCATCTCAAATTGTTATTATACCAGGACGTATTAGTAATGGATTTGAATATAAAACTATAAAATATGTAGTAATAACTGATAATGAAATGATAGGCGTTCACAAAAGAACATCTACTTCGAAATCTAAAAAGTCTAAGAAAGGCAAAAAGATAGAGTCATTCTTAGAATTAAATATAGGAGATTATGTAGTTCATGAAAATAGCGGGGTTGGTAGATATACAGGTATAGAACAAATAACTGTAAATGCTATTAAAAAGGACTATATGAAGATTGTATACCAAGGTGGAGACAACCTATATGTTCCGATAGACCAAATGGACAAGGTACAAAAGTATATTGGTGTAGAAGAAGATAAAGTTAAGTTAAATAAACTAGGAACCAATGAGTGGACTAGAGCTAAGGCTAAAGTAAAAAAAGAAATAGAAGATATGACAAAAGACCTTATAGAACTTTATGCTAAGCGTGAAAAAACTAAGGGTTATAGTTTTTCAAAGGATACGCCTTGGCAAGGTGAATTTGAGTCTTTATTCCCTCATCAAGAAACTGATGATCAGTTAAAGGCAATTGAGGAAACTAAAAAAGATATGGAATCAGATAAGGTAATGGATAGACTTATCTGTGGAGACGTTGGATACGGTAAGACAGAAGTAGCTATAAGAGCTGTATTTAAAGCTTGTATGGATCAAAAACAAGTAGCAGTGTTAGTTCCTACTACTATACTTGCCCAGCAGCATTATAATACATTTAAAGAAAGATTTGAGAACTATCCAATAAGAGTAGAGGTACTAAGTAGATTCAAAACACCGAGACAGCAAAAACAAATTATTGAGGATGCTAAAAAGGGGTTAGTAGATGTAATAATTGGTACTCATAGAATTATTTCTAAGGATATAAATTTACCAAACTTAGGTCTGGTTGTTATAGATGAGGAGCAAAGATTTGGAGTTAAGCACAAGGAATCATTAAAGCAAATTAAATCAACTGTAGATGTACTTACTTTATCAGCGACACCGATACCTAGAACTCTTCATATGTCACTAAGTGGAATCAGAGATATGAGTGTTATAGAAGAACCACCGCTAGAAAGGCACCCTGTTATAACTTATGTTACAGAAAGTAAAGAGAGTATTATGCAGGATGAAGTAGAAAGAGAAATCGCTAGAGGTGGTCAAGTATTCTTTGTATATAATAGGGTTGAAAGAATTGAAGAAATGGCGAGTATGATACAAAGATTAGTACCAGATGCAAGGGTGGCTGTAGCGCATGGTAGAATGACTTCAAAAGACTTAGAAAATATAATTTTAGGCTTCTTAAACAAAGAATTTAATGTATTGGTATGTACTACTATTATAGAGACTGGTATGGATATATCAAATGCTAATACAATGATAGTATATGATGCTGATAAAATGGGTCTAGCTCAGTTATATCAATTAAGAGGTAGAGTTGGAAGAAGTACTAGACAAGGTTATGCATATTTAATGTATGAAAAAGACAAAGTACTAAGTGAAATAGCAGAAAAAAGATTAAAAGCAATAAGGGAATTTACAGAATTTGGTTCTGGATTCAAGATAGCGATGAGAGATTTAGAAATAAGAGGAGCTGGAAATATACTTGGTTCCCAACAACATGGTCATATGGCAATTATAGGGTATGATTTATATGTAAAGATGTTAAATGAGGCTATTAGAAAAGTAAAAGGTGAACTTATTGTTGAAGAATTAGATGTAGAAATAGATTTAAGTGTAAATGCTTATATACCGGATAATTATATAAGTGATGAATTAATTAAGATCGAAATGTACAAAAAAATTGCATCTATTGAAACTAAAGAGGATATGCTAGAAGTTCAAGAAGAATTAGAAGATAGATTCTCAGATATACCAAGAGCTGTAGAGACTCTTCTAAAGATAGCTTATATAAAAACATTGTGTAAGAAATTAAAAATAGAAAAAATAAGACAAATAAAAGACGAAATTTTACTAGTTCCTGCAACTAAATATAAAACAAAGGAAAAAATAGGGTATAATATAGTTACGGAATTAGAAACACTACTAGAAAATATGTGTAGTCTAAAAAAATAACAAAAGACAAGAAAGGGTGTACGAATTTGAAAAAATTAGTAGCAATAGCTATGGCTGCTTTATTAGGAATCTCTGTTGTTGGGTGTAGCAGTGGAGCAAAGAGTGATGACGTTGTAGCAACAGTAAATGGGAAAGAAATAACTGCAAAGCAATATGAAATAACATTAGCTTTATACAAGCAAAGTTTAGAAGCTATGTATGGTCCTAGTATATGGGATACAGAAATAGAAAAGGGTGTAAAATACAAAGACACGTTTAAGGACTTAATGCTTGATCAGATGGTAAGTATAGAAGCAGTATACGAACAGGCTAAAAAAGATAACTTATTACCATCAAAAGAAGAAGTAGATAAGAGCTTTAAAGAAATGAAAAAAGGTATAGATGCAGATGAAGCATATAAAAAATCATTAGAAGATATAGGTGCTAACGATGAGTTCCTTAAAGTTCAACAAGAACAAGATTTAGCATTACAAAACTTTAAGGCTAATTTTGACAAGACAACAAAAATATCAAACGAAGAAATCAAAAAATATTATGAAGACAACAAAAATGAATTCTACAAAGATGAAGTTAAAGCGTCTCATATATTAATATCTACATTAGATGAAAATAACAAAGAACTTTCTGCAGAAAAGAAAAAAGAAGCTAAGAAAAAAGCTGAAGATGTACTTAAAAAAGCTAAAGCAGGAGATGAATTTGCAGCTTTAGCTAAAGAATATTCAGATGATAAAGGTTCTGGAAGTGAAGGTGGAGATTTAGGATTCTTTGGCAAAGGAAAAATGGTGCCAGAGTTTGAAGAAGCTGCATTCTCACTAAAAGTAGGAGAAATATCTGAAATAGTAGAGTCTCAATTTGGATACCACATAATAAAAGTAACTGATAAAGTGGATGAACAACAACCACTTGAAGATGTAAAAGAAAAGATACAAAAAACATTATTAGCAAAAAAATACAGTGAAACTATTGAAAAATTAACGAAAGCTGCAAAAGTTGAAAAAAATGAAGCTGTAATAAAAAAAGTTAAGTTCTAATATTCAAAAAGCTATGTTTAGTAATACATAGCTTTTTTTGCATATTTTTCTTGTAGATGGTAAAAATAAGCTTAAAGTTACTAATGGAGGGATAAATTATATATGAGAGCAACAGGAATCGTTCGAAGAATAGATGATTTAGGAAGAGTTGTTATTCCTAAAGAAATTAGAAAAACTCTAAGAATTAGAGAAGGAGATCCTCTGGAAATATTTACAGCTAAAGATGGAGAAGTAATACTTAAAAAATATTCACCAATAGGAGAATTAAATGAATTCTCACAAGAATATGCAGAAACATTAGGAGAAACTTTAGGCTTAGGAATACTAGTGACTGATTTAGACTCAATAATAGCTGTTTCTAAATTACCTAAAAAAGACTACAAAGAAAAAAGCATAAGTGATGATTTAGAACAAATAATAGAAAGCAGAGAAGCCAAACATGTGAAGGATAGCAAACTAATATCACTACATAAGGATGACCCTATGGAGTATACGGTACAAGTAATTATGCCTATAGTTAGCTCATCTGGAGATTGTATAGGATCAATAACTATGGTTTCAAAAGATGCAGAAGCAATTTCTGAATCAGATGAAAAAATATTAAAAATAGCTGCAAATTTCTTAGGAAAACAAGTTCAATAATTAACACTAAAAAGACTCTAATTAAGGAGTCTTTTTGCGTTTTACGATATTTGAGCTCAAATATTATTGCAAATTACTTATAATAAGTTTATCTTTTCTGGTAATATATTGAACAAGGTATTGAATATATGATATATTAAAGTTTGTTATATCATAAAATGAAGCTTAGTCATAGACAACTCAAAGTAATATACTTTTTTAGAAACTGACGAAGAGTAGTTTTAGGCGAAGTGAATTTTATAAATAAAATGGAGGGTGTTTTATGAGTAATACCAATAAGAAAGACTCGTTCTTAAAAGGAGCGCTTATACTTGGAGCTGCAGGTATAATAGTAAAAATAATAGGTGCATTCTTTAGAATACCTCTTGGAAACTTAATAGGCGAAGAGGGAATGGGTTATTATCAGGCAGCATATCCTGTCTATACACTATTTTTAACATTAGCAACAGCTGGTTTTCCAACTGCACTTGCTAAATTAGTTTCAGAAAAGAACGCAATCGGAGATTACAAAGGAGCGCATAAAATATTTAAGGTATCTTATACTATATTATTCATAACAGGTATCCTAGCATTTTGTGTATTCTTCTTTGGAGCAGATTACATAGTAAACAATATAATGAAAAATCCTGGTGCTTACAATGCTATGGTAGCAATAGCTCCAGCGCTAATATTTGTACCTTTAATGTCTTCATATAGAGGATATTTCCAAGGTAGAAAAGAAATGAGTAAAATCGCAATATCACAAATTAGTGAGCAGTTATTTAGAGTTGTATTAGGTATAGGTCTAGCATCTTATCTTATGGGAGAGTTTGGACCAGAAATGGGAGCTGCTGGTGCTATTACAGGTGCTACAGTAGGTGCTATAGCATCAATTATATATCTAATATTTGCTTATTTAAGAGGCAGAAAACAACGTAAACAAGAAATAAAAATGAGTCAGCATTTTAAAGACGAAAGTTTTTCTAGAATACTAAAAAAATTACTAGTAGTAGCAATACCTATAACAATAGGTGCATCTGTAATGCCTTTAGTTAATATGCTAGACACTGTAATAGTTATAAGAAGGCTTATAGTAGCTGGATTTACACCAGAACAAGCTAATGGTATGTTTGGTCAGTTGACAGGGTTTGCTATGGCGATAATAAACTTACCGGCAGTTTTAACGGTTGCTATGAGTATGAGTTTAGTACCTTCGATATCAGAAGCTTGTGCTGTTGGTAACAAAGCAAAAGCTAGAAAAGATATAAAAAGTGCTATAAAAGTAACACTATTAATGGTTCTTCCAGCAGCATTTGGTATGGCAGCTCTTGCCGGACCAATAATGAAACTGTTATATCCAAGCCAACCAGCAGTGGTAGGAAATTTATTATTAGTACTTACACCTTGTGTAATATTCTTAGGATTAATGCAAACAATGAATGGTATACTTCAAGGTATGGGAAAACCTATGGTACCAGTTATAGCATTATGTGTAGGTATGGTGTTTAAAGTAGCTATAAGTTACACGCTAACAGCTATGCCTGAAATAAATATATTTGGTTCTGCATTAGGAACGGTATCTGCATATCTAATAGCTGTAATAATTGAATTTACATACATAAAGAGAAATTTAGGTGTTAAATTCTCACCAAAGGAATTTGTACTTAGACCATTAATAACAGTTGCAACTATGGCTTTAGCAGTTAAGTTAGTGTACGGACTATCATACACGACTTTAGGTAATAGTTTAGCAACTGTAATATCTATAGGTGTAGGAGCGATAGTTTATGTATTAGTTCTTATAGGTATAGGTGGAATCAAAAAAGAAGAGATAATAACTATGCCAAAAGGCGAAAAAATATATAAATTATTGAAAAAACTTAATCTTATGAAATAGCAAAAAGAATATTACTGTAAATAGGGGGAAATACTTATAAATAGTTAAATTCCTTCTATTTGCAGAAAATATGTATAAAAATATGAATAAATTGAAATAAATTAAGAGGAGTGATATTATGGGCAAGATAAGTATTGTAGGCCTTGGCCCTGGAGACTATTCTCTTATTAGTCAAGGTGCCTTAGAAGCATTACAAACTGGCAAAAGGATTTTTTTAAGAACAGAAAAACATCCAATAGTGGACAAGTTAAAAGAAACTATACAATACACTTCTCTAGACTACTTCTATGATAGTGAAGATAATTTTGAAAATGTATACAGTAAAATATCTGAATATGTTGTAGAGTTAGCTAAAGAGGGAGACTTGGTATATGCTGTACCAGGCCATCCGAGAGTCGCAGAGAGAACTGTGAGTATAATTGAAGCCTTAGCTAGTGCTAAAGGCATAGAAGTACAAACAATAGCTTCTATGAGCTTTGTAGATGCGATGTTTAATTACTTACAAGTGGATCCTGCAGATGGATTTAAGTTAATAGATGCATTTGAGATAGAGAATTCATACATAGATACAAATACTAGTATGATAATAACTCAAATATATGACCCATTTATAGCATCAAATATTAAGCTTAAGCTAATGGAATATTATGAATATGATCAAGAAGTATGTATAGTAAATGGTGCAGGTGTAAAGAATCTAGAGAGTAAGAAATATGTACCTCTTTGTGAATTAGATAGACCTGAAAATTCATTTGACTACTTAAGTAGCTTATATATACCAAAAAGTTCTAAAAAGATGTATAATACTGTAAATGACCTAGAAAACATCATGAATACTCTAAGAGGAGATGAAGGATGTGACTGGGATAAAAAACAGACTCATGAGTCACTAAAAAAATACGTAATAGAAGAAGCCTATGAATTATGTCAAGCGATTGATAATGATGACATAGATGAAATAATAGAAGAATTAGGTGATATTCTATTACAAGTAGTATTCCATGCACAAATAGGAAAAGAAGAAGGATTCTTTGATTTAAAAGAAGTTGTAAATGGAATATGTACAAAGCTTATACATAGACATCCTCACGTATTCAACAATGTAGAATTAGATATGAACGAGTTTGAAAAAACTTGGGAAGAGCTAAAGCAAGAAGAAAAAGGTGAGAGTAGTATAAGTGATGGTTTAAAGAGAATACCAAAGCATTTACCAGCGCTTATAAAGGCAGATAAGGTTCAACGTAAGGCAGCAATAGTTGGATTTGATTGGGATAATATAAATGATGTATTTGAAAAAATTCAAGAAGAATATAAAGAATTACTTGACGAATGTGAAGAAGGAAATATAAAATACATAAAGGAAGAACTAGGCGATTTATTATTTTCTGTAGTAAATCTAGCAAGATTCTTACATATTGACCCAGAAGAAGCCTTAAATTGTACAAACCAAAAATTCATAAATAGATTTGAATTTATGGAAAAAAAAGCATCAGAACTACATAGAAGATTTGAAGAAATGAGTCTTGAAGAGATGGAAAAACTTTGGGTTGAGGCTAAAAATAATAGTCTTTAAAAATAAAACATGTCAAAAATCTAGAATTTTTAATAATTAGAATTCTATATTATAAATATTTTAGGAGGTAAACACCGTGAATAAAGCTGAATTAGTATCAAAAATGGCAGAGAAAAGTGAATTAACAAAGAAAGAAGCAGAAGCTGCATTAAACGCATTCATGAAATCTGTTGAAGAAGCATTAGTAGCAGGAGATAAAGTACAATTAGTAGGATTTGGAACATTCGAAACTAGAGAGAGAGCTGCTAGACAAGGAAGAAACCCTAGAAATCCTGAAGAAGTTATAGAAATACCAGCTTCTAAAGCTCCAGTATTCAAGGCTGGAAAAGGATTAAAAGATATAATAAATGGATAATTAAAAGACTAAGTGTGGGATAATAATATATACCACACTTTTTCTGTATATATATATGGAGGATATAAATGAGATTAGATAAGTTTTTAAAAGTATCAAGAATAATAAAAAGAAGAACTGTTGCTAAAGAGGCATGTGATAAGGGGATAGTCACTATAAATGGCAAGCTAGCAAAATCATCATCAGAAGTTAATTTAGGAGATATATTAGAAATACAGTTCGGTGAGAAAAAAATGAAATTTAAGATAAATGAAATAAGAGAGCATGTACTAAAAAATGATGCAAAAGAAATGTATGAGATAATAGAATAAAATCAAAACTTCCTCAGTATATTTATAGTAGTATGAATTGAAATAGTTACTGGGGGGATATTGATGGAACATAACATAACGCTAAAAGATCGAAGTAAATTGACTGTTTCGGGGATAGAACACATTTATTCTTTTAGCGATAAGAAGGTAGAAGTTAGAACTTCTGCAGGTGAAATGGTAATAGAAGGTGAAAACCTAGACATGAATAAGTTAAGCTTAGATGAAAACATAATAAGTGTAGAAGGAACCATAAATTCTATTGTTTATTCAAAAGAGAGAAAGCCACAAGAAAGTTTTATAAAAAGGTTGTTTAAGTAGATGATACCTTTTACTCAGGATGTAAGCTCTTTTTATGTAACTATATACGGTGGAATAATTATAGGGTTGTTATTTGACCTTCATAGGTGTCTAAAATCCAATTTTAAAATTATCAAATACTGTTCTTTGGTATTTGATATGTTATTTTGGATTTTGGCAACTCTTATAATTTTTATAACTGTTAACTTTGTAGAATCCTTTAACTTAAGATATTACCATTTTGTGGCGCTGTTTATAGGTTTTATCTTATATTACGGAACTGTAAGTAAGTTTGTTCTAACAGGATTAAACAAAATAGTAGGCTTAATAACAAATATCATAAAGAAAACAGTAGAATACATAGTCATTATTTTAAATAATTTGTATTACGTTATAATCTATTCTCTGCACCTAATATTTGATATCATATTCTATATACCTAATATTATTTTAGGTACAGGAAAATTTATAAAAAGAAAATCTAGAATAAGATTAAAGATTAAAAAAAGGGTGTAGGTGAGTATGAACATAAGAAAAAAATTTTCAGGTCAAATCATCATAATAAAGATGATGTTGATATTTATGGTATTTACTTTAATTAGTAGCTTTGGTGTTCAAATTAAAAAAGTAAAAGAATACAAAAATGAAATAGTATCCTTGAATGGACAAATACAAAATACTAAAGCTCAGATAAGTGATTTGAAAAAAGAAGGAAATAACAGCATAAATGGAGATTTAGAATCTATAGCTAGAAATAGACTTAATATGGTTAAACCTAACGAGATAGTATATATAGATGTAAACAGGGAAGGTAACTAATCTAGTTACCTTCTTTTTGAATAACTAAACAAAGGAGTAAAACTATGAAAATAGGAACGATAGATATTGGAACTAATTCAATGAGACTTTTAATAGCAAACTACATTGATGGCAAATTAGAAAATCGAAAAAAATATGTAAATACAACTAGAATTGGACAGGGTGTAGACCAGGATGGATATATAATAGAAGAGGCAATGAAAAGAAATTTAGATGCATTAGAAGAGTTTGCTAATATTTGTAAAACCGAAAAATGTGTATCTGTGTATTGCATGGGAACATCAGCGCTTAGAGATAGTAAGAATGGAAAGGAATTTGTCGAGCAAGCTAAAGTTAGAACTGGTATAGATGTAGATATTATAAGTGGTAAAGAGGAATCTAATTTAGGCTTTAGAGGTGTGATGGAAGGCCTAGAGGATAATACTAATATATTAGTAATAGATATTGGAGGCGGGTCTACAGAATTTATTGTAGGAGATAGACAAGGGATTAAGTTTTCTAAAAGTGAGAACGTAGGCGCTCTTAGAATGACTGAGAAGTTTTTAAAAATGGAACCTATAAACGAAGTTGAATTTGAAAATATGTCAAAGTTTATCTATGATGAAATAAAAGATACTTTAGATTATGTGAAAAGCATAAATATAGAAAAAATCGTAGGAATAGGTGGAACTATTACATCTTTATCTGCAATGAATCAAAAACTAGAAGTTTATTCGATGGAAAAAATTCATAATAGTGAAATAACTGTAGAAGAAATTAAGGAAATTCTACAAAATCTAAAGCAAATGACATTAAATGATAAAAAAACAATAAAAGGTCTACAGGCAAAAAGAGCAGATATTATAACTGCTGGTGTAGAAATTTTAAAAATAATAATAGAAAATTTAGAAATAGAAAAAATAATTGTAAGTGAATACGATAATTTGGAAGGCTTAATGTGTCAGAAGTCACAAAAAATGTCTTAATATTTTAATTTATTTCTAACTGATTATGACAAAAAAGCTTGTCCCCCTTTTGTTACAATTCCTTTATAACTAACAAAAGAAGGGGGCTTTTTTATGGAGAAAAGTGTAATAGGATTAAAAAGCAAGACTTTAAATAAGAGAAATACGAGTTTGACAAAATATTTAGATTTAAAAATAATATTATTTAGTTTAGTGGGTTTCTTTCTAAGTAGATCAATTTTGATAGGTTCTATGGCTCCGCTAGGGATAGCCTTTTTCTTATATATATCAAAGAATCAACGATATAGAATACCAGTTTTTATATCTACGCTAGGTGGTATTTTATTATCTTCAAATACAATGCCATATATTTTAAAATATGCTGTATGTTTAATTATATTCATGCTATTAAGTGAAAAATTAAAAAAATTAGATTCAATTATAAAAATTGCATTTATAGGAACTGCAATTATATTGCCTATATCAATAGGACAGGCCTTTTTATCAGATACATATTTATATGATATATTACTTGCAGTAATGGAAAGTACCGTTTTATTTATTGCAACATACATATTTTCATTTGGAACTGATTTACTAATAAGCTCAAACAACCGGCTATATGTAAGAATAGAAGAATCAATATCTATTAGCTTAATAGTTACGTTCAGTATAATGGGAATAGGTGCTATAAATATATTTGGTGTATCAGTTACTACTGTTTTATCAACGATAGTTATTTTAGTTGCAGCTATACTAGGTGGTGCGCCAATAGGGGCTACATCAGGTGTAATTGTAGGTATAGCATTTATAATAAATAATATATCATCAGCTGTATATATGGGGATATATTCATTTGCAGGATTAGTAGGTGGAGCGTTTAATAAGATAAATAAGTATTTTGTTATATTAGGATATATATTAAGTTGGACAATCATATATGCATATACATCAGGAATTCAATCAAATTTAACACAAATAAGAGATATACTAATAGCATCTTTAATAGTAATATTGTTGCCAAATAAATTCTTGAACAAAATAGAAAAGCTAGTAAAAACTAATGTTGGTTCAAATGATATAGTGTATGACTATATTATGAGAAGTAAAAATGTAACTAATAGCAGGCTTATAAATATGTATAAAGCATATGATGATTTAGCTGATACATTTGATAAGATAAGAGAAAAAGAAAAAATTATAGACCAAAGAGATATTGCAAACATAATAGACATGATACATAACGATGAGTGTAGAGACTGTGGAATGAGAAGACGATGTTGGGAATTAAAATTTAATCATACATATAAAATGATGTATGAAATATTAGAAACACTAGAAGAAAAAGGTGAAGTGAGTTTAAATGATGTCTCAGATGAATTTGTTAAGGAGTGTTTAAAACCAGAAGATTTAGTAAAAGTTGCAAATTATTATTATAAAATATTTGTATTAGACTATAATTGGACTGTTAAATTTTCAGAAAGTAGAAAACTAATAGGGAATCAAATTAGAAGTATATCAAAATCTATAGAGTCTCTATCTAAAGATTTAGAAAGTAATATAATAATAGATTTAGAAAAAGAAAGAAATATAAATGACTACCTAGAGAGAAACAATGTGCAAATAAGCAGAATTAATTATATGACTAAAAGTAAAGATGATTTTGAAATAGTAATAGAAAAGAAAACTTGCACAGATGGATGTATGTGTCAGAATAAATTAGTACCATTGCTTTCCGATTTTATGGGAGAGACCTTATCAGAACAAAGGATAGGATGTCATTCGTTAGGAGATAAATGCAAGATAACACTTACTAAAGCCCAGAAATATAAAGCGATAACAGAGGTAGCTGCTATGTCTAGAGATGGATATATAGTGTGTGGAGATAATTATACACATATGAACATTGATGATGGAAAATATATGGTAGCAATAAGTGATGGAATGGGAAAAGGAAAAAAAGCCTATGAAGAGTCATCAGTAACGATTGATATACTAGAAAAAATGATGGATGCAAAGATTGAAGATGAAATAGTAATAAGTACTATAAATAATATGTTATTACTGAAATCATCAGATGAAGAGATGTTCTCAACGTTAGACTTAGGAATAATTGACCTTAAAAGGGGTGTATTAGACACTATAAAAATGGGAGCATGCTCTACATATATTAAAAGAGATAAAAATGATATTGACTTAGTTACATCATCTTCATTACCTGTAGGTATATTGTCAGAAGTTAAGTGTGATAGAAAAGCAATAAAAATAAAAAGTGGTGATTTTATAATAATGGTTTCTGACGGAATACTTGATGCAGGTAAAAATAATAACCTAGGAGATAACTGGTTAATAGACTACCTTAGAAAAATAGATAGCACTAATCCGAAACAAATTGCAAATTTAATTTTAGATAAGGCGCTTGAAATTCAAAATGGTATGGTAGAAGATGATATGACAGTATTAGTAACTAGGTTAATAAACAATTAATCCACATAATGTTGATAACTTGTTAACAAATTGTGGATAAGTATAAAAGGGTACTAAAAGTATTGGAATTTCAAAGTTCGACAAAAAGTAACAAATAAATTGAATTTATTTTAATATTGATCAACTTAATAAATATCCTATTTATCAACAAAAAGTAATGAAAATTAATTAAAAACTGTTGATAAATAGGATATTTATGTTAATAAAAGCTTTTAAAAAAATATTTTAGTAGAAATTTTATAAAAACAGACTAATATAAATGCATTGAAATAGCTAGATTTTGTCGAAAAAATAAAATGTGAATATGTTGATAACTATGTGGATAAGTATATTTAATATAGAAAAGTATTAATGGAAATCTTTGAATAATATTGGCTAAAAAAGCCATCCTAATATTTAAGTAGATCTTATTGAAAGGATGACTTCTTATGGACAAAAAACTATACAAAGTAATTATACCTTTATGTATGTCTATTTTATTGGTACCTCTAATAGATCAGAAAGCATATAAAAGTAATATTAGTTATGCAAAAGAGACTATGTCTGTTAATGAAGAAAAAGAGAATGACCTAAATGATGACTATAAAAAGACATATTGGAATTTAAATGCACTTTATAAAAGCGATGATGATTGGGAAAAGGAACTAAAAAAATTTACTAAAGATAGCAAGGAACTAAAAAATTATATAGGAAAAGTAACTAAATCACCAACTCACCTAAATTTTGCATTAGATATCAAAGAAAAATTAGATATAAGGGCAAATAGGCTTTATGCTTACACTAAATTAAAAAAAGACACTAATAAAAACTCTTATAAGTATTTAGATATGAATGAAAATCTAAATAAAGCATACAAAGGTTACAGTTGGATTTGTTCTGATTTAGAGTTAGAAATATTAAAGTTATCAGATTCAGATTACAATAAGTTTATGTCAAATAGAAAAATAAAAAATAAATATGGAATGTACTTAAACAATATTAGGAAAAGTAAAAAACATTACTTAGATGATAAAAGCGAGCGTTTGTTGTCGAATACTTCATCAATGTCATCTCTTCCAGGAGAGATATATGATTTATTCAGAAATATGGACAAAAAAACTAATTTAAATCCATCTCAATACGTAGATGCGATAGAGTCATATGATAGAGATGTAAGGAAAGCAGCGTTTCAAGAGGAATTTATAGCTTATAATGATAACATAAATACATTAGCCGGATTATTAATAGGTCAAGTTAAGAAAAATGTATTTTATTCTTCTGAAAGAGAATATAAATCATCTTTAGATATGTATTTAAAATCAGATGATATAAATGAAGATGTTTATAACAAATTAATAGAAACTGTTAATGATAATTTAGGTAGTTTACACAAATATATTGGATTAAGAAAAAATATACTTAAATTAGAGAAGGTTTCTTCTTACGATATGTATGTTCCAATTGTTGAACCAGTGGATAGTGATATAACATACGAAAAGGGTCAGGGTATAATATATGCAGCGTTATCTCCTCTAGGTAAAGAATATGGAGATATAATATATAAAGCTTTCAATGAAAGATGGATAGATGTTTATTCAAGTAAAGATAAAGTTGGAGGTGCTTATTGTATGTCAGTATATGATAATCACCCTTTCATACTTTTAAATTATAATAATTCATTAGGGTCTGTATCTACATTGGCTCATGAATTAGGTCATGCTTGTTATGAGTATTTGAGTTCAAAACATCAAAACTACTCAAATTCAAATCCATCGATATTTACTCATGAAGTAGCATCAACAACAAATGAAGCTCTTTTATATGAAGTATTAATAAAAAATACAAATAATGATAGAGAAAAAGCTTATTATATTACTCAATATCTAGACTTAATAAAGAATACATTATATATTCAAACTATGTATGCTGAATTTGAAAAAACTATTCATATAATGGTGGAACAAGGTGAAAACTTAAATGCGTTGGTACTAGATGATATATGGGGAAAACTTTTAGTCAAGTATTATGGACCGGATTATAAATTGGATCAGTTATCTAAAGTTGGATGGTCTAGAATACCTCATTTCTATAATAGTTTTTATGTATATAAATATGCTACTGGATGTAGTGCAGGGGTTAGTTTTGCTCAAACTATCCTAAATAATGGAGCAGAGAACTATATTGATTTTCTTAAAAAAGGCGGATCAGATGAACCGATAGATTTATTAAAGAGCTCTGGCGTAGATTTGACAACAACTAGACCAGTAGAGGACACAATAAAGAAATTTGATAGTTTAGTGGCTGAGCTTGAGAAAATAATCAATAAGTAAAATAAATGGAAAATAGAATATTTTAATGATAAAATAGAAGTACAAAAAGTCCTAATAGTAGGACTTTTTGTACTTGTAAATGAATCCGATGGAGGGGAAGTTTATGCAAAAGAAGGTTAGGAAAGCAGTAATACCTGCAGCAGGGCTTGGCACTAGGTTTTTACCTGCGACAAAAGCACAGCCAAAAGAAATGCTACCTATAGTTGATAAGCCTACTTTACAATACATAATAGAAGAAGCAGTAGCATCAGGAATAGAAGAGATATTAATAATAACTGGACGAAATAAAAAATCTATAGAAGATCATTTTGACAAATCTGTAGAATTAGAATTAGAACTAGAACAAAAAGGAAAAATGGAGCTACTAGAAATAGTTCAAAGTATATCTCATATGATAAATATTCATTATATTAGGCAAAAGGAGCCTAGAGGATTAGGAGATGCTATATATTGTGCTAGACACTTTATTGGTGAAGAACCTTTTGCGGTTATGCTAGGTGATGACATAGTCGATAATGATGTTCCGTGTTTAAAACAATTAATGGATGCATATGATGAATATAGAACGACCATATTAGGAGTTCAAAAAGTTGATAAAAAAGACACTGATAAATATGGTATAATAGCAGCTAAGCATATAGAAGATAGAGTTTATAAAGTTAAAGACTTAATAGAAAAACCTGAACCAGGAAAATCACCTTCGAATATAGCTATACTAGGAAGATATATAATAACGCCTGAAATATTTGATATACTAGAAACTTTACCATCAGGTAAAGGTGGAGAAGTTCAACTGACAGATGCTCTTAAAGAATTATCAAAAAAAGAGGCTATGTATGCATATAATTTTGAAGGAAGAAGATATGATGTAGGAGACAAGCTTGGTTTTTTAGAAGCAACAGTAGATTTTGCATTAAAAAGACCGGATTTAAAAGAAGGTTTTTTACAATATTTAAATAAAGTATGTAAGAGCAATTGTAAATAAATTTATATAATGGAGTGGATGAATATGGCGAATGTAAAACAAAAGAAAATGAATAAGATAATAGCTGTAAGTATAGTAGTAGTTCTTGTTTTAACAAGTATGGGTACGCTTTTAAGTATGTTAGCTTCGATGATATAAATAAAAGATATAAAAATACTGCATCAAAATTATTTGATGCAGTATTTTTATGCTCAAATTAAATAATGTACACTATATATTGAAAAAATATGTGTATGTTTACTAAAATAAGTATATAGTGTATAATATTTATTAACGAGATTGACTGAGGAGATGAGTATATTATGGATAGAAATTTGGCATTAGAACTTGTTAGGGTAACGGAAGCAGCTGCTCTTGTATCATCGCAATTTATGGGGAGAGGCGACAAAAATGGAGCTGATGGAGCAGCAGTAGAAGCTATGAGAAGAGCTTTTGAATCAGTAAAAATAAGTGGAGAAGTAGTAATTGGAGAAGGTGAATTAGACGAAGCGCCAATGTTGTACATAGGGGAAAAAGTTGGTATGCAAACTCCTGATAGTATGGAAGTGGATATAGCAGTAGATCCTTTAGATGGAACATCATTAATAGCTAAAGGGTTACCAAATGTTATATCTGTAATAGCAGTTGGGTCAAAAGGAAGCTTATTAAATGCACCTGATACATATATGAAAAAAATAATAGTAGGGCCTAAAGCAAAGGGATGTATAGATTTAAACAAAAGCGTAGAAGAAAATATAATGGCTGTATCTGAGGCATTAGGTAAGAAAACTACACAAATGACTATAATAACTCAAGACAGAGATAGACATGACTATATAGTAGAAGCGGCTAGAAAGTTAGGTTGTAAAATAAAAATGTTCGGTGATGGAGATGTGGCAGCTGGTATAGCTACTTGTTTCGAAGAGACTGGAATAGATATGTTAATGGGAATCGGTGGAGGACCAGAAGGTGTAATAACTGCAGCGGCTATAAAATGTATGGGTGGAGATATGCAGGCTCAAATATATCCATTAAGCGACCAAGAAAGAAATAGATGTTATGAAATGGGATTCTCAGATGAAGACTTAGAAAAGACTCTTTCAATAGATGAATTAGCTAAAGGAGACAATCTATTCTTTGCAGCAACTGGAATAACAGATGGAGATTTATTAAACGGAGTAATAAATATGGCAAGTGATAAAGCTAAAACTCAGTCTGTAGTTATGAGAGCTAAAACAGGAACGATAAGATTTGTAGATGCAATTCATAGCTTAGATAAAAATGATATATTAACGGACTTAATGAAAAAATATAATATGGAATAATAATAACAAAGACTATATTAACTATCTGGTTAATATAGTTTTTATTATTATTATAAAAAAATTATAAAAAATATACATAAACAGTTTAAAATTATAAAAAATAGTATAGAATAGAAGGTATAAATCTTAAATTGTATTAAAATAGGTTTTAGTTTTATTTATTGACCATAATACATTAATAGTGATATTATAAAAAATGATTATTGAATAAAACTTTTCTTTTTCACACCTTTAATTCCCTAAAAAATGATTACAAATTATATACATAGAGATATAAGAGAAGGAGGCTTTTTTTGAGTATAGATGAACTAACATTAGATGAATTGGGTAATAAAACATTAACTCAATTAAAAGATATTGCTAAAGAAGCAGGTATAAAATCAATAAGTAAGTATAAAAAAGGTGAACTAATAGAATTGATAACAGAAAGCAACAAATCAAATAAAAAAGTTGAAGTTACAGAAACTAAAGCGGAAAATACAAATGAAGTTGTTGGAAAAAGAGATACAGATAATAGAAGAGACTATCGTAGTACGGAAAATAATAGATATGTAAGAAATGATAATAGAGAAAATAGATACGTAAGAAACGAAAATAGAGAAAATAGTATAGATAATGGAAATTATAGAAATAATAACAATAAAAATTACTACACACCTAAAGTAGTTAATGAGTCAAAGATTATTGATGAGTTTAACACATCAAAAGATGATGAGGTAATGGGAGTATTAGAAATACTACCAGATGGATTTGGATTCTTAAGAGGTTCAAATTATTTATCTACAGAAAATGATGTGTATGTGTCTCCATCGCAAATAAGAAGATTTAACATAAAAACTGGAGATAAAGTAAAAGGTATAACTAGACATCCTAAGACTGGTGAAAAATTTAGAGCGCTTTTATATGTTCAAAAAATAAATGATGAAAATCCAGAGACTGCAATACAAAGAAGAGCATTTGAATTATTAACACCGATTTATCCAGAAGAAAGACTAACATTAGAAAGAAGCCAGAGTGATATAGCTACAAGGCTTATAGATTTAATATCTCCAATAGGTAAGGGACAAAGAGGTTTAATAGTTGCACCTCCTAAGGCAGGTAAGACAAGTCTTCTAAAGAATGTAGCTAACAGCATAGCTAAAAATCATCCTAATGTTGAATTAATAGTACTTCTTATAGATGAGAGACCGGAAGAAGTTACAGATATGAGGGAGTCTATAAATGGAGATGTAATATATTCTACATTTGATCAGGTATCAAGCCATCACGTAAAAGTTGCGGAAATGGTTCTAAATAGAGCGCAAAGACTTGTAGAACATGGAAAAGATGTAGTAATATTACTAGACAGTATAACTAGACTTGCTAGAGCCTACAACTTAACAATATCTCCAACAGGTAGGACTTTATCAGGAGGTCTTGATCCAGGAGCGTTACATGGACCTAAGAAATTCTTTGGAGCAGCTAGAAATATAAGACAAGGTGGTTCGTTAACTATACTTGCTACAGCATTAGTGGAAACGGGTTCTAGAATGGACGATGTAATTTTTGAAGAATTCAAAGGAACAGGTAACATGGAGCTTAACTTAGATAGAAAGCTAGCTGAAAAGAGAATATTCCCAGCTGTTGATATATATAAATCTGGAACACGAAAAGAAGACTTATTACTTTCAGAAGAAGAAAAGACAGCATTATGGAGATTAAGAAGAGAAATGAGTAATAATTCTGTTATGGAAGTTACTGATAAAGTAATTGAATTACTGAAAAGAACTAAAAATAATGATGAATTTATAAAATCAATAAAAGCACTGTAAACTAATACAAAAACTCCTTGTATGGAAAAAAAACTTGTGTTATAATGGTGTAGTTGATAATGCAAAACGAAAAATTAATATAGTTAATTTATAAAGATTTAGAAAGAGGTGAATAGAATGCAAAAAGATATACAACCAAAGTACGAAGCTGTAGAAGTTAAGTGTGCTTGTGGAAACATATTCCAAGCTGGTTCAGTTAAGGACGAGATAAAAGTTGAAATATGTTCAGAGTGCCATCCATTCTATACTGGAAAGCAAAAGAATATAGAAAAAGGTGGAAGAATCGACAAGTTCAAGAAGAGATTCAAAATGGACTAATTTTTATAAAAATGGAGTTGGGAAGCCAACTCCTATTTTATTTTGCAATAGGGGGTAACACATATGTACAGACCAGTTAATCATGGATACATAGAACTAGTAATAGGACCTATGTACAGTGGTAAAAGTGAGGAACTTATAAGAAGGTTAAAAAGAGCAAAAATAGCTAAACAAAATATTGTTGTTTTTAAGCCTCAAATAGACGATAGATATAGTCAAGATGATGTCGTTTCTCATAGTGGAGAAAGTATAAATGCTATACCTATAAACAAGGCAAGTGAAATGTATAATTATATAGATGGAAAAACTCAAGTTGTAGGAATTGATGAAGTTCAGTTCTTCGATGAAGAGGTAGTAGACATAGCGATGGATTTAGCAGACAAAGGAATTAGAGTTATAGCAGCTGGACTTGATATGGATTTTAAAGGAGAGCCTTTTGGTCCTACACCCAAGTTATTAGCTGTATCTGAATTTGTAGACAAAATACAAGCTATATGTTCTGTATGTGGACAGCCAGCAACTAGATCTCAAAGGCTTATAAATGGAGAGCCAGCAAGATACAATGATCCTATAATACAGGTAGGGGCTGTAGAAAGCTATGAAGCTAGATGTAGAAAATGTCATGTAGTATACAAGGACAAAAAATAAATATTAATATAAATACACTCCCTTTAAAGCAATTCTTTAGAGGGATTTTTTAGGTTTAAGTAAATTATATTACTTCAAAAAGGTTGGTAATTATGCTAACATTAGTTATAATTAATACAAAACGAGAGGTGGATAAATGAGCAAACAATTCGTAGGGGGACAAGCTGTTATTGAAGGTGTAATGATGCAGTCTAAGCAAAAAAGAGCAATAGCAGTTAGAAAAAGTGATGGAGAGATTGTAGTAAGAAAAAGTAAAATAAAAAGTTGGATAAATGAGAAGAATATAGATAAAATTCCTTTTATACGAGGATCGTTTGTATTAATAGAAACGATGATAGAAGGAATTAAGAGTTTAAACTTTTCATCGGAGTTTTTTTTAGAAGAAGAGGAAGAAGATGCACTGGATAGATTTTTCAAAAGAGTTTTTAAGGATAAAGCTAATGATATAATGATAGGTTTTACTATGGTATTAGCTCTGATACTGTCTGTAGGTTTATTTGTAATTCTACCTACTGCAGTAGGAGGAGTGTTTTCAAATATAACGGACAATAAATTAGCATTGAACTTAATAGAAGGCGTTCTAAGGCTAGGAGTTTTATTTGCATATATGTTATTAATATCTAAAAATAGTGATATACAAAGAGTGTTTCAATATCATGGTGCGGAGCATATGAGTATTTATTGCTATGAAAACAATTTAGAATTAACTGTAGAAAATGCTAGAAAATTTAAAAGACTTCATCCTAGATGTGGAACGAATTTTTTATTTATTGTTATGTTTACTTCTATAGTATTGTTTTCATTCTTTGGATGGCCTAACCCTGTTGTTAGAATTGTAATGAGGATTATATGTATACCTATAGTAGCTGGTATATCTTACGAAATAATAAGATTTCTTGGGAAATATAACAATAAAATTACTAAGATTGTCGCATATCCAGGAATGATGTTGCAACATTTAACTACAAAAGAACCTGATGATGGACAATTAGAAGTAGCTTTAGCGGCATTAAAAGCTGTAGTTGATGAAAAATAAAGGAGAAGTTATGACTATAAAAGACATACTAGTAGAATATTCTAAACAACTAGAAGATATGAGTGATACACCAAGGTTAGATGTAGAAATTATGCTACAAAAATCACTTGGTGATGTTGATAGAATATACATACACATGAATATAAATAAAGAACTAACAGAAGAACAGTTAGAAAGCTTTAAGCGTTTAATGAAAGATAGATTAAATGGAAGGCCGATAGCCTATATAGTAGGAAATAGAGAATTTATGGGACTTGACTTCTATGTCAAAGAAGGTGTTCTAATACCTAGACCAGATACAGAAGTTTTAGTAGAAGAAATAATAGAGCTTTGTAAATCTAAAGATGAAGTAAGTATACTTGATATAGGTACAGGGTCAGGAGCTATAACTGTAAGTTTGGCTAAATATATAAAAAATGCTCACGTAACATCTTTTGATATAAGTGATATTCCGTTAGAAGTAGGATATAAAAATGCTGTGGCTAATGGGGTTGATGATAAAATAAAGTTTATTAAATCAGATTTATTTAGTTCTATAAAAGATAAAAATATAAAATTTGATGTTATAGTATCAAATCCTCCATATATACCTAAAAGGGATATGAGTGAACTTCATACTCAAGTAAAAGACTATGAGCCATATAATGCTCTAGAAGGTGGAGAGGATGGACTAGACTTTTATAGAGATATAACAGAACAAAGTGATTTGTATTTAAAAGAAGATGGTATATTAGCCTATGAAGTTGGTCATGATCAAGCTATAGATGTTTCTAAAATTATGGAGACTAATGGATATTCAAAAATATACACAAAGAAGGACATACAGGGTATTGATAGAGTTGTTATAGGCTTCAAACTATGATATAATGAAAAAATTGATATTCTACAATAAACGAGGTGAAAATTATGCTAAAAAAGTTAGAAGTATTAGAAGATAAATACCAAGACTTAACGGAAAAAATAAGTGATCCAGACATAATAAATGATCAAAAAACTTGGCAAAAGTATATGAAAGAACATTCGGACTTAGAACCAATAGTAATGAAGTATAGAGAATATACAAACGTATTAAACAGCATAAAAGAATCAAAAGAAATCTTACAAGAAGAATCTGATGAGGAATTAAGAGAGTTAGCTAAAATGGAATTATCTGAAATGGAAGATCAAGTAGATCCATTAGAAGCAGAACTTAAAATATTATTATTACCAAAGGACCCTAATGATGAGAAGAACGTTATAGTTGAAATCAGAGGTGGAGCAGGTGGAGATGAAGCTGCTTTATTCGCTGGGGACTTATTTAGAATGTACTCTAGGTATGCTGAGAGATCTAGATGGAAAATGGAATTACTAAGTGCTAGTGATACTGGTGTTGGTGGATATAAAGAAGTATCATTCTTAATAAAAGGTAAAGGTGCATACTCTAGACTTAAGTATGAATCGGGAGTTCATAGAGTTCAAAGAATACCATCTACTGAATCAGGAGGAAGAATACATACTTCAACAGCAACAGTTGCAGTATTACCTGAAATAGATGTAGTAGAAGTAAACATAAACCAAAATGATTTAAGAATAGATGTGTTCCGTTCTTCAGGAAATGGTGGACAAAGTGTTAATACTACTGACTCTGCGGTAAGAATAACGCATATACCAACAGGAGAAGTAGTATCTTGCCAAGATGGTAAATCACAATTAAAAAATAAAGAACAAGCTCTTAAAATATTAGTAGCTAGACTTAATGATAAAGCTATAGCTGAACAAAATAAAGATATAGCAGCTGAGAGAAAGAGTCAGGTTGGTACAGGAGATAGATCTGAGAGAATAAGAACTTACAACTTCCCTCAAGGTAGAGTAAGTGACCATAGAATAAACTTAACATTATACAAGTTAGATTCATTCTTAGACGGAGATATAGATGAAATGCTAGATGCTCTAATTACTGTAGATCAAACTGAGAAAATGTCAGCAATATAAATCCCTATTAATTTAGGGATTTTTTTTGCAAAATTAAATTAGAGCCTTGATATAGTACCAAAGTGTAATGTTATTGTATAAGTATGTGTATAATATTATATATAGTACAAGGAGGGGTATATGATATTAGAAATTACGCTAATTGGTTTGTTAGCAGGTGTTATAGGTACAGGTATGGGGGGAGTCATATCTGCGCTTTTCAAAAAGAATGTAGAAAGATACATAGATTTCTTTATGGGGTTATCAGGTGGCATAATGCTAGCTGTGGTTGTATTTGACTTAATGAAAGAATCTATGAATGAAATGGGAGTACCTTATACAGTATTATTTGTTTTCTTAGGGGTACTCATTACAATGTACATAAAAACAAAACTAGATGTATCAGAAAGTATGAAAACAGGATATCTTATATTTATAAGTATAATGCTACATAATTTACCAGAAGGGCTAGCTATAGGTTCATCATTTATGTCTACTGAGGCACTGGGTATTACTTTAGCAATAGTTATAGGTATACACAACATACCAGAAGGTTTAGCTATGGCTTTGAGTTTAGTTGGTACGAAAATGAAAACTACCAAAATAATATTATTTACTATTATAGCTGGATTACCTATGGGGTTAGGCAGTTTTTTAGGTGCTTATTTTGGTAGTAATTTTCACTCTTTAATAGGAGTGTTTTTAGCAATAGCTGCTGGAACAATGATGTATGTAGTATTAGAAGAGATATTTCCAAAATCAAGAAGTATATTTTGTATAATTGGATTTTTAGTTGGAACAATTATTGTATATTTGATTTAAGTCAAAAGTGAAAGAAGGTATACAAAAGATGAGAACTTTAATAAGTAAAATAGACATAAATAGAATAGATAAAGATGAATTAAAAAAACAAGCAAAGTTATTAGCTAATGGAGAAACTGTTATATTTCCGACAGAAACAGTCTATGGTTTAGGGGCAAATGCACTAGATGAAGAAGCTGTAAAAAAGATATATAAGGCAAAAGGTAGACCGAGTGATAATCCTTTGATAGTACATATTTATAAAAAAGAAGACATTAATGAGTTAGCTCAAGATATAAATGAAAAAGCTGAAATGGTAATGGATGAGTTTTGGCCAGGTCCTATAACGATAATATTAAACAAAAAAGATAGAGTTCCATATACAACTAGTGGAGGGCTTGAAACGGTAGCTGTAAGAATGCCATCTCATCCAATTGCTAGAGAAATAATAAAGCAATCGGGTGTACCTGTAGCAGCTCCTTCAGCAAATATATCAGGAAGACCTTCTCCTACAAAAGCAGAACATGTATATGAAGAAATGAATGGAAGAGTAAGTGGTATAGTTTTAGGTGGAGATAGTAGTTTTGGGCTTGAGTCTACTGTTTTAGATATGACAGGAGATATACCTATGATATTAAGGCCGGGTAGTATAACTAAAGAAGATTTAGAGAAAGTAGTAGGAAAAGTTTCTATAGATCCTTCTTTAGCTAGAAAAGAAGATAATATAAAAGCCAAGGCACCTGGTATGAAATATACACACTATTCACCAGATGCAGAAGTTTATATTGTTTCAGGTAATATTAATGATGTTATAGATAAAATTAATGATTTAGTAGATAAAAACGAAAGTAATGGCATAAAAACAGGAGTAATGTGCTTAGATCAAAACAAAACTAAGTATAGAGGAGAAGTTGTTTCTTTAGGTAAGGATTTAGAAGAAGTTGGAAGTAAGTTATTTGATGTTTTAAGAGAGATGGATAAGAGGAAAGTCAACATAGTATACTCGGAAGAATTCCCGAATATTGGTGTGGGTCAAGCTATAATGAATAGGCTTTTAAAATCTGCTGGATATAAAATTATAAAAGTGAACAACTAAGTATATAAAAATGTAGATAAATGTAATATAATATCAATAAGGATTATTAAAAAAACGATTTGTTTAAAAAATATATCGGAGGCATTGTACATATGAAAATAGGATTAGGTTGTGATCATGGCGGGTATAATTTAAAAACTGATATTATTCAATATCTAGAATCAAAAGGAATTGAATGTGTAGATTTTGGTACTAAAAATTCTTCTGATTCAGTTGATTATCCTGTTTATGGAGAAGCGGTTGCAAATGCAGTAGCATCTAAAGAAGTTGACTATGGAATATTATGTTGTGGAACAGGTATAGGTATATCTTTAGCAGCAAATAAGGTTCCGGGGATTAGATGCGCAGTAGTATCAGATGTATTTTCTGCAAAAATGTCTAAAGCTCACAATGATGCGAATATGCTATCTTTAGGTGAAAGAGTTTTAGGTAGAGGTTTAGCTTTAGAAATAGTTGAAGCTTGGATAAGTACAGAGTTTGAAGGCGATAGACACTCTAAAAGAGTTGATATGATAAAAGAAATAGAAAAAAAGCATAGCAAGTAGGAGGCAATTAAAAATGAGTAAAGTAATAGTAACAGATCATCCATTAATACAACATAAGTTAACTTTAATGAGAGATAAAAACACAGGTTCTAAGGATTTTAGAGAACTTTTAACAGAAATAACTATGTTAATGGGGTTTGAAATAACAAGAGACTTACCATTAGAAGAAGTACAAGTAGAAACACCTGTAGTTACAGCGCCATCAAAAATATTATCTGGTAAAAAATTAGGGATAATACCTATATTAAGAGCTGGACTTGGAATGGTAGATGGATTAGTAAACTTAATACCTGCTGCTAAAGTTGGACATGTTGGTTTATACAGAGACCCAGAAACTTTACAACCAGTAGAATATTACTGTAAGTTACCACAAGATATAGAAGAAAGAGAAATGATAGTTGTTGACCCAATGCTTGCTACTGGTGGTTCAGCAGTTGCTGCTATCGATGTATTAAAGAAAAGAGGAGCTAATTCTATAAAGTTAGTAAACTTAGTTGCTGCTCCAGAAGGTATAGCAGAAGTACAAAAGTATCATCCTGATGTTGATATATATGTAGCTTCTATAGATGAAAAGTTAAATGATCATGGATATATAGTTCCAGGATTAGGAGATGCAGGAGATAGATTATTTGGTACTAAATAATTTTATAAAAATATATGAGGGCCTATATTAAAGTATAGGTCCTTTTTTGTAACTAAAAAAAAATTCTGATAAGTTTAATTATTCAAAAAAAGAAAAATTGAATAAAAAAATTTCAAGAAAAAACTACCATTAATCTCTAAATATAAGTGTATAATTAATAATATATTTAGAAAAGAGAAAGGGAATAATATGATGAGGCCATTATGGGATGGTAAATATCAGATATAGTTAAAAAACGTTATACATATACTAGGATATAAGTAGGGGCTATGAAAGTTAAGGATAAATAAATATTAACAACGTGATATAATGAATCTCCTAAAAAATTAAAAACTCCACATTATATATGACGACAAGAGCATATGTTTTATGCGCTAAAATGTGTATAAATGCAGATATAACGAGGATAATATATAAAGGTGAATATCCGGAAGATGTGTCGGTACAAAGGTTAAAAGAAGCAGGTCTAAAATTAGAGAGTATATAATAGAGAAAGAGTAATAAAAGTGAATATATATAATGTATGAAATATTGAAAAAGTTGAATTAAATTGAAAAAATAATTGAAAGTGAATAAAATGAATCAAAAAAAATGCAAAAAATATTTAAAAATCTTACAAAAAGTGATAGAATATATTTTATGATAAAACAAATCACATAAAGTATAGGAAAAAATAAGTTATAATTTATAATAAAGTAATTATTAGAAAATAAGATAAATTATATCATTGTAGTGAGGATATACTATTTATGAGTAAAAGAAAAATGTATATGGAAATAGCAAATACGCTATCTCTACTTAGTCAATTAGGATTAATAATGTTAATACCTATACTTGGACTTTCTTTCTTAGGGAAGATTATAGATACCAAATTAAATTCGGGACCGATATTCTTTTTAGTATTTCTTCTATTAGGAATCGGTGGAGGATTTATGGGTGTTTATAGCACATTGAAAGTGTATATGAAAAGGAAGTGATTTCATGAATGTAAAACTACAAGATGAAATAAATAACGTCACAAAAGGAATTATAGCTTTTGACATAATAGTTTTAGCAATATTATTGATTACTTCTAATTTTAATAAACCTATGATTTTAGGTTTACTATTTGGAACAATAATAGCTATATTAAACTTTAAATTACTAGCTATATCAGTAGAAAAGTCAGTAACTATGCCACAAAATAAAGCTCAAATATATTTCTCTAGTAGATATGTAATAAGGATGATTATTGTAGGTGTAGTTTTATTCGTTTCTGCAACAGCAGACCATTTAAGTATAATTGGTGTTGCTATTGGACTTGTTAGCCCTAAGTTTGTTATATTAGCAAGAAAACTATTAATAGACAAACTAAAAAGAAAGGAGGCGTAAGTATGAGTCAAGCCAGATGGATTGCCATTTTTGGAAATTTCAGAATAAGTGAGACTGTTATAGTCAGCTGGATAATAATAGCTGCCTTAGCCTTAATATCTTACTTCTTAACTAGAGACTTAAAGAAAGTACCGACAACTAAAAGACAAGTGTTCTTAGAGTTTGCTATAGGTGGTCTTTATAAGATGGTAAATGATACTATGGGCAGTAAGTTAGTTAAAAGAATGCCAAATATAGTACCATACATAGGAAGTTTATTTTTATTCTTCGCATGTTCGAATCTAATAGGATTATTAGGATTTAGATCTCCTACTACTGACTTAGATACAACATTAGCATGGGCATTGATAACATTCTTTATGATTTACTTCACAGGAGTTAAATTCAATGGAATTGGATACTTTAAAGGTTTAATGGAACCTATTCCGTTTTTACTACCACTTAACATTATAGGGGAGTTAGCTAAGCCTATCTCTTTAAGTTTCCGTCCATTCGGGAACATATTAGGTGGAGCGGTTATAATGGCATTATTCTACCAATTCTTAGGATGGGTGTCATCATTTATACCAGGTATAGGATCAATACCAGTTGGTCAATTAATAATACCGGTACCATTACATTTATACTTTGATTTATTCGCTGGGCTATTACAATCGTTCATATTCATAATGTTAACGATGGTTTTCGTAGGAAATGCAGCCGAGTAAAAATTATAATTTTAAATTAAAAAATATCTTTTAAATTTGAAGGAGGAAACAATCATGGAAGCAGCAATATTAGCAGCTGGATCAGCTATAGGAGCAGGTCTTGCAGTAATGACAGGTATAGGAGCAGGTATAGGACAAGGATTCGCAGCAGGTAAAGCAGCGGAAGCAGTTGGGAATCAACCAGAAGCAAAAGGAGATATAACTCAAACGATGTTACTTGGGGCTGCAGTTGCAGAATCTACAGGTATATATGGATTAGTTATAGCTATAATCCTTCTATTCGCTAACCCATTCTTAAAAATGATAGGAATGTAATTAAAATATTAGTGTGAAAATTTATGAATAGGAGATGGTTAATCCATCTCCTAATTATGAATTGTGATTGGTAGAAAGGAGGATACACAATGGAATTAAAGCCACTTATAGGCATATCATATGAATTAGTGTTCCAGCTAATAAATACTTTCTTAGTGTTTTGGTTATTAAAGAAGCTTCTTTTCAAACCTGTTATGACGGTGATTGAAGCAAGAGAAAATGACATCAAAGCTAACTTAGCAGAAGGTGAAAAAGCTAAAACAGAAGGTATAAATCTTAAAAAGGAATACGAAGAAAAAGTAAGTACTGCTAAGGCTGAAGGACAAGAAATAATAAAGCAAGCTACTTTAAGAGCAGAGCAAAAAGAAACAGAAATAATATCTACTGCAAAGCAAGAAGCTCAATCTATAAAAGAAAAAGCTAGCAAGGATGTAGAACAAGAAAGACAAAAGGTTATGAATGAAATACAATCTGATATTTCAAACATAGCATTATTAGCTGCATCTAAAGTTATTGAAAAAGATATAGACAAGTCTAAGCATGAAGAGTTAATAAATAACTTTATAAAAGAGGTAGGCGAAGCTAAATGATAAGTGTTGTTGCAGAAAGATACGCTGAAGCCCTATTTCAAGTAGGAGAAGAAACTAATTCAACTACTAAATTATATGAAGAATTAAATGCAGTAGTAGATATATTGGAATCAAATAAAGATTTCTTTAATGTTTTAAAATCTCCACTTGTAGGAAAGGGAGAAAAAAGAGATTTAGTAGAAAAAGTATTAGGAAAAGAATTAAGCCAAAACTTAACTAATTTCCTAAAGATAATGATAGATAAAGATAGGATGTCTGCTATAGAAGCGGTATTAAAATCTTATAAGACTCTATTAAATGAAAAGAACAATATCATAGAAGGTATTGCAATAACAGCAATAGCTATGAGCAAAGATGAATTAAAAACACTTGAAGCTAAGCTTTCAAGTAAATACAATAAAAATGTTACTTTAGAAAATAAGGTTGATGAGTCTGTACTAGGAGGAGTTCTAGTAAGGCTTGGAAACGAAGAGATAGATGGAACAATCAAGACTCGTTTAGCGAAGATGAAAGAATCATTATCTCAAGTAATATCTTAGAATGGCGGTGAATCCATGAAATTAAGACCTGAAGAAATCAGTGCTATAATAAAAGAGCAAATAAAAAATTATGAAAATAAAGTTGAGTTAACTGACACAGGTAGTGTTTTAAAAGTTGGAGATGGTATAGCGAGCGTTTATGGATTAGAAAATGCTATGGCTGGAGAACTTTTAGAATTCCCTGGTAAAGTATACGGAATGGCTCTTAACCTTGAAGAAGACATGGTTGGGGCAGTTATGCTTGGTGATGACCAAGGTATAAAAGAAGGCGATATCGTTAAGAGAACTGGAAACATAGTTTCTGTTCCTGTTGGAGATGCCTTATTAGGAAGAGTTGTAAATGCATTAGGTCAACCAATAGATGGAAAAGGACCTATAAATACAGATAAGAGAAGACCAGTTGAGTCTAAAGCTACAGGAATAATGGATAGAAAATCTGTTCATCAACCTCTTGAAACAGGTATAAAAGCTATAGATGCCATGATACCAGTAGGTAAAGGGCAAAGAGAGCTTGTTATAGGTGATAGACAAACAGGTAAAACATCTATATGTGTAGATACAATACTTAACCAAAAAGGTAAAGATGTTATATGTATATATGTTGCTATAGGACAAAAGCGTTCTACAGTAGCTCAATTAGTTAATACATTTGAAAAGCATGGAGCAATGGATTACACAATAGTAGTATCTGCTACAGCTTCTGAATCTGCACCACTTCAATTCTTAGCACCATATGCTGGAGTTTCAATGGGTGAAGAGTTCATGTTTAACGGAAAACACGTTCTTATAGTATATGATGATTTAACTAAGCATGCCGTTGCATACAGAGAGATGTCATTATTACTTAAGAGACCACCAGGTCGTGAAGCTTATCCTGGGGATGTATTCTACTTACACTCAAGATTATTAGAAAGAGCAGCAAAGTTATCTGATGAATTAGGAGCAGGATCAATAACTGCATTACCTATAATAGAAACTCAAGCTGGTGACGTTTCTGCATATATACCAACAAATGTTATATCTATAACTGATGGACAAATATACTTAACACCAGAATTATTCTACTCAGGTATAAGACCTGCAGTTGATCCTGGTATATCAGTATCAAGAGTTGGAGGATCAGCTCAAATAAAATCAATGAAGAAAGTTGCTGGACCATTAAAGCTTCTTTACTCTCAATACAAAGAACTTGCTGCATTCGCTCAGTTCGGATCTGACTTAGATGAAGATACGAAAAAGAGACTTGCTCAAGGGGAAAGAATAGTTGAAGTACTTAAGCAAGGTGAACAACAACCAATAAAAGTTGAAAATCAAGTTATGATAATACATGCAGTTACAAATGATTTATTAGCAGATATACCTGTTAATAACATAGCTAGATTCGAAAAAGAATTATATGAATTTGTTAATATGAATTATCCAGAAATAGGAAAGAAGATTCTTGAAGCTGGAGATTTCACTCAAGAATTAACTAACGCTATAAATGAATTTAAGAAAAAATTTGTTATAGAAGCGTAATCCTTTTTAAAAAAGGAGGTAACCCAATTGGCAGGAGCTGGAATGAAGGAAATCAAAACTCGTATTAAGAGTGTTGAGAGTACTAGACAAATAACTAAAGCGATGGAATTAGTTTCATCTTCAAAATTTAGAAAAGCTAAGGAAAGAGCTCAAAGTACAAAACCTTACTTCAATACTTTATACTCAACTGTACAGGATATAGCTGGAAATACAAGTAACAGTAAGAATGTATTTATGAAAGAAAGAGACGTTAAAAACGTATGTTATATAGTGATAGCTGGAGATAGAGGATTAGCTGGAGGTTATAACTCTAATATTCTAAAAGCTGTAGCTGCACACAATAAATTAGGAACTGGAAAAGTAATCCCTATAGGTAAGAAAGCAAGAGAGTCTTTCTCTAAAAGAGGTTATGATGTAATAGATTCTATAGAAACTGTTGAGCAAGCTTCTTATGAAGACGCAAACAGAGTAGCACAAGCTGCAATGGAAGCTTATAAAAGAGGAGAAGTTGATGAAGTAAATCTTGTTTATACAAAATTTATATCTGCATTAACTCAAGAGCCAACATTAGTTAAATTATTACCAGTTACAATAGAAAATCAAGGAAACAAAGAAGTTAAAAAAGCGAAATCTGCAGTTCAATATTTACCTTCAGCAGATGCTGTACTTGGATATGTATTACCTAAGTATGTATCAGGAAGTGTATATGGGGCTATAGCTGAGTCATTTGCATCTGAACAAGCTGCAAGAAGAACAGCAATGGAATCGGCTACAGATAATGCAAATGAAATGATAGGAAAACTAGAATTAAGTTACAATAGAGCAAGACAGGCAGCAGTTACTCAAGAGATATCTGAGATAGTCGGAGGAGCTGCAGCATCGGCTAAATAATTAAGGAGGTTAGGACATGGCAAACATAGGTAAAATAGTTCAGGTTATAGGACCAGTATTAGATGTTAAGTTTGATGCTGAAAAAAGCTTACCTAATCTATTAAATGCATTAGTAATAAAGCATGGAGATGAAGAGATAGTAGCAGAAGTTGCTCAACACGTTGGCGATGATACTGTTAGATGTATATCAATGAGTTCTACTGATGGACTTGTTAGAGGGATGGATGTTGTTGACACTGGAGCTCCTATAAGTGTTCCTGTTGGAGATGCAACATTAGGAAGAATATTTAATGTATTAGGTGAAGCAGTTGATGGTAAAGAAACTCCAAAAAGTGCTCCAACAGCACCAATACATAGACCAGCTCCAACTTTTGAAGAGTTACAACCAACTGCTGAAATACTAGAAACTGGTATAAAGGTAGTTGACTTACTTGCACCTTACTTAAAAGGTGGTAAGATAGGTCTGTTCGGAGGAGCTGGTGTTGGTAAAACAGTTCTTATACAAGAGCTTATAAACAATATAGCTACTCAACACGGTGGTATATCAGTATTCGCAGGTGTTGGAGAGAGAACAAGAGAAGGTAATGACCTTTACCATGAAATGACTGATTCTGGAGTTATAAAGAAAACTGCTCTAGTATTCGGACAAATGAATGAGCCACCTGGAGCGAGAATGAGAGTTGCGCTAACAGGACTTACAATGGCAGAGCACTTTAGAGATCAAGAAAACCAAGACGTTCTTTTATTCGTTGATAACATATTCAGATTTACTCAAGCAGGATCTGAGGTTTCAGCATTACTTGGACGTACACCATCAGCAGTTGGATACCAACCAACACTTGCTACAGAGATGGGTAAATTACAAGAGAGAATAACATCTACTAAGAATGGTTCGATAACATCTGTTCAAGCTGTTTACGTTCCTGCCGATGACTTAACTGACCCGGCGCCAGCTACAACATTCTCTCACTTAGATGCTAAGACAGTTTTATCTAGACAAATAGCGTCACTAGGGATATTCCCTGCAGTTGACCCGTTAGAATCTAGTTCTAGAGTTCTTGACCCTAACATAGTTGGTAAAGAGCACTATGAAGTAGCTAGAGGGGTTCAAACTATATTACAAAGATACAATGAACTTCAAGATATAATAGCTATACTTGGTATGGACGAATTATCTGACGAAGATAAACTAATAGTTAACCGTGCTAGAAAGATACAAAGATTCTTATCTCAGCCATTCTTCGTTGGAGAACAATTTACAGGATTCCCTGGTAAATATGTACCATTAAAAGAAACTATAAGAAGTTTCAAAGAAATATTAGAAGGAAAGCATGATAGCTTACCTGAATCAGCGTTCTTATATGTAGGAAGTGTAGAAGAGGCAGTTGCGAAAGCAAAGGAGAGTAGATAATAATGGCAAGTGAATTTGCATTAGAAATAGTTACTCCAGACGAATTCTTCTATCAAGGAGAAGCTGAAATGATAATAGTAAGAACTACTGAAGGGGATAGAGGTATATTAAAGAACCATAGACCTTTAGTTACAGGACTTGCGACTGGAACTTTACGTATAAAGAAAGATGGAAAATTCCAAGATGCTAAAATATCTGGAGGTTTCATGAATGTAGATAAAGAAAAAACTGTTATAGTTACTGAATCTGCAGAGTGGATAAAATAAGTAAAGTTAATATATAGAAGAACTAGACGAAAGTCTAGTTCTTTTTTTGGGTATAATAACACTATATATAGAAAATTTAGGTCTTGTGGTACTTTAAAATACATAATAGAAATAATATACTTTATAGTGAGTGAACTTAAAATTAATTGGATTTTAAATTCTATAAATATTAATAAGCTATTAGTATAATTGCTTTTGGAGGTAAAATTGATATGTATGATATTGGGATAGATATGATTGAGATAAGTAGAATAAAAGAAGCAATAGAAAAGAATCCTAGATTTTTAAACAAGATGTTTACAGACAATGAAATAAAATATTTTGAGTCAAGTGGATTTAGGTGCGAAAGTATAGCTGGAAATTTTGCAGCAAAAGAAGCAATAAGTAAGGCTATAGGTACAGGTATTCGAAAATTTAACTTTAAAGATATAGAAGTAACAAGAAATGAATTAGGAAAGCCTATCGTCAAAACGTATAATAATTTAAGTAAAATGTGCATAGAATATAATGTTATAGATATAAAAGTATCAATATCTCATTGTAAGGAATATGCAATAGCTAATGCTATAACTATAATTAAGGAGTGAGAAAATGAAAAATAAAACAGCAAAAGACATAATGACTACAGAAGTAATTGTAGCTAAACAGGATGATAGTATAGCTAATGTAGCAAAGATGTTAATAAAAGAAAAGATAGGAGGATTACCCGTAGTTAATGAAGAAAATAAGGTGGTAGGAATAATATCAGAAACAGATATTATGAAAAAAGAAAAGTACATAGATGCACCAAGGGTTATAAATTTCTTACAAGGATTAATATTTTTAGACGACGTAAAACACATAGAAGAAGATATGAAAAAAATAGCAGCATATAAAGTTGAAGATTTAATGTCTAAAGATATAGTTAAGGTTCATGAAGATGATAAGTTTGACGACATAGCTAATATTATGATAAAAAAATCTATAAATAGAGTACCTGTAGTAGATGGAGAAAATAAATTAAAAGGAATCATATGCAGATACGATATAATTAGAGCTATGTATAATGAATAAAAAATAAAATAGGGGGATTTGTGTGAAAAAAAAGTGGACTGTAGTATTAATATTAACTTGTTTAACTATTGGCATAGCTATAGGATGTCAAAGAAGAGAGTCCACAAAAGAAGAAGTATATGAAAACTTTCAAAAGAAAATATCTACTATGACTTCATACACTTGCAAAGCGGAGGTAGAAGCAGTAGGAAATAAAAGTGCACACAATTATATATTTATTCATACTTATAATAAGCCTAATTATTATAAGTTAGAAGTGATATCTCCAGAACATTTAAAAGGAAAAGTTATGGAGTATAAAGATGAAAAAATACTAGTAAAAAACCCAGACATTGATGATATTTTAGAGTTGCCTAACGTAGGCAAAAATGAGCAGTATATGTTTATAGGAGACTTTATCAAGAACTATCTTCAAAATGAAGAAGTATCAATAAAAATTACCAACAATAGTTTAGTTCTTGAAACTCAAATACCAGGAGATAATGAGTATTTTAGTAAACAAGTACTTTATGTAAATGTAGATACAAAAAATCCAGAAAAAATGGAAATACTAGACTTTAAAGGACAGCCTAAATTCACAGTTAATTATAAGGACTTTGAGTGGAAGAAGTAAGGGGGTATAAAACAAATGAAGTATAGAATTACAGCTCCTACATGGGCAGAGATAAATCTAGACAATATAAAATATAATTTGAGAAATATAAAAAAAATATTAAATGAAGATACCAAAATTTGTGGAGTGGTTAAAGCTAATGCATACGGACATGGAGCAGTAGAAGTAGCAAAGATTCTAGAATTAGAAAAAGTAGACTATTTAGCAGTTGCAAGGTTAGAAGAAGCAATAGAATTAAAAGAAAATAATATAAAACTTCCTATATTATGTTTAGGATTTATACCCGAAGAGGGGCTAGAGATAGCAATAAGGAATAATATAATCTTAACTGTTTTTTCATTAGATATGGCAAAAAAAATTAATGCCATTGCCCAACGTATAAAACAAAGTGCTTTTGTTCATATTAAAATAGATACAGGAATGACGAGAATAGGGTTTCACCCCGATGAATCTACTGTTGAGGCTATTTCTAAGATTTATGACTTAGAATATGTAAATATAGAAGGTATCTATACTCATTTTGCTGTAGCAGATGAAGAGGATAAAACATTTACTAATACTCAAACAGATAGATTTAAATTTGTTGTGGAAAGATTAGAAGATAAGGGTATAAATATACCTATAAAACATGTGTCAAATAGTGCAGCAACTATGGATTGTTTAGATCTAAGGTTTAATATGGTCAGATGCGGTATAATACTATATGGTCACTATCCTTCAGAAGAAGTAAAAAAAGAAAATCTTTCACTAAAACCAGCTATGACATTAAAAACTAGTATATCCCACATTAAAGATGTTGAAACTGGTGTTGGAATAAGTTATGGACTGAAGTACAGAACAGAGAGTACTGAGAAAATAGTAACAATACCTATTGGATACGCAGATGGATTTACAAGAATGCAAAAAAAACCAGCGGTATACATTAAGGGTAAGGCCTTTGATGTTATAGGTAGAATTTGTATGGATCAGTGCATGGTAAAAGTTGATAAAAATATAGACATAAAAGTTGGCGATGAGGTAATAATATTTGGTGACGGCGGAAAACAGGTTGAAGAAATAGCAAATGATTTAGAGACTATTAATTATGAAGTTTTATGTATGGTGTCGCGTAGGGTCGACCGTGTCTATATGGAAAAAGATGCAATTTTACAAGTAGATAGTTATTTGGTAAAATAGAAAATGATAGTATACCCCGGGAGGCGATTTTGTGCACAATAAAAGTAAGGAAAAAATAGTTTTTACTTTACCGGATTCTCTAATATCTGAAGTTGATCATATCGTGCAGATGGAGAATAGCAATAGAGAAGACTTTGCAAAAGCTGCTTTTCAATTCTATATAACTCAGAAGAAAAAAATAGATGTTAAAGAATCTATGATAAAGGGTTATAAAGAAATGGGTCAAATTAACCTATCATTAGCTGAACTAGGTATGACAAATGAGGTATCTTCCACTGATAGTGCTGAAGGGAAGATCGCCCAAGGTGAGTATTAACTTGGATATAAAGCGAGGGGATTTGTACTATGCTGATTTAAGTCCTGTTGTAGGATCAGAACAAGGTGGAGTTAGACCGGTTTTGATAATACAAAATGACATAGGTAATAAGTACAGTCCAACTGTGATAGTTGCGGCTATAACATCTCAAATTAATAAGGCTAAGCTACCTACTCATATAGAGATTAGTGCTAATGAATATGGGCTTAATAAAGATTCAGTTATTCTCTTAGAGCAAATAAGAACAATAGATAAAAAAAGGCTAAGAGAAAAAATTGGTTGTCTAGATAAGAATATGATGGTAAAGGTGGATAACAGTTTGCAGATAAGTTTAGGGTTATTCACAATTTAAAAATTATTGATATCTTAATATCAATAATTTTTTTTTACATAAAATATGTGCGCTTGGAAAACGTTTCTAAAACATAGTGGTGTGATTTTAAATTTTATTTGAATTAAAATTACTTAATGAGATACAAATGGTCTTAAAAATGAAAAAAGTATGCTATAAATACTATCAATTATATGTATTTAATGTTAAAATTAAGAAAAAGTATAACATAAATGGGTAAAATATGTTATAAATAACATATTTTATATGTTTTAATTAAAAAATAGGGTAAAAATATAGATAAAAGTGATATAATAATATGTGATAAAAAATAAGTACACTACATAATAGTAACTTTACTTTACAAACACAGGAGGTAATTACATGAGAGACCATAAAGGATTAAATGAGATTACACGCGCTATAAGAAAAGATATAGTCTCTATGATACATGGTTCTAAATCTGGACATCCAGGAGGGTCATTATCAGCAGTTGAAATATTAACAGCTCTTTATTTCGATGAAATGAATATAGATCCTAATAATTGTAAAATGGAAGATAGAGATAGATTTGTTTTATCAAAAGGGCATGCTGCACCAGTATTATATGCAACATTAGCTCAAAAAGGTTATTTTGATAGAGAAGAATTAAAAGGATTAAGAAAAATCGGAAGAATGTTACAAGGTCATCCAGATATGAAAGGAACTCCAGGAGTTGAAATGTCAACGGGATCTTTAGGACAAGGGTTCTCTGTTGCATGTGGAATGGCAATGGCATCTAAATTAGATAATGCACCATGGAGAGTATACACTGTACTTGGAGATGGAGAAGTTCAAGAAGGTATAGTTTGGGAAGCTGCAATGAGTGCTGCTCACTATAAGCTTGATAATATGGTTGCATTTTTAGACTATAACGGTCTTCAAATAGATGGTGCAACTGAAACTGTAATGAACATAGGACCAATAGTAGATAAATTTAAAGCTTTTGGATGGAATGTAATAGAAATAGATGGTCATGATTTTGATCAAATATTTGCAGCTTTAGATATGGCAAAAGAAACTGTAGGAAAACCTACAATGATAGTTGCTAAAACTATAAAAGGTAAAGGTGTATCATTTATGGAAAATGAAGCTGGATGGCATGGAACTGCTCCGTCAGACAACGATTTAGAAAAAGCTTTAGTAGAACTAGGGGGTGTAGATAATGAGTAATATAGCAACTAGAGATGCTTACGGAAAAGCATTAGTAAAGTTAGGACAAACAAATGAAAAAGTCGTAGTATTAGATGCTGACTTATCTAAGTCTACTAAAACAAATGATTTCTACAAGGCTTACCCAAATAGATTCTTCAATATGGGTATAGCAGAGCAAAACTTAATAGGGGCAGCTTGTGGTTTAGCTACAGCTGGTAAAATACCTTTTGCAAGTAGTTTTGCTATGTTTGCTACAGGTAGAGCATTTGAAATAATAAGAAACTCAGTAGCATATCCAAAACTAAATGTTAAAATATGTGCAACTCACGCTGGAATTACAGTAGGAGAAGATGGTGCATCTCATGAAAGTATAGAAGATATGGCTATAATGAGAGCTGTACCTAATATGACAGTTTTAGTACCTGCAGATGGTATAGAAGCTGAACAAATGATATTAGAAGCAGCTAGGGTTTATGGTCCTATGTATGTTCGTTTAGGAAGAAGTGCTGTACCAACGATATTTGATGAAAACTACAAGTTTGAAATAGGAAAAGGTGCAGTTGTTAGAGGCGGTAATGATGCTACAATAATAGCTTGTGGAATAATGGTATACGAAGCGATACAAGCAGCAGAAACTTTAAAATCAGAAGGTTTAGATGTTAGAGTTATAAATATGTCTACTATAAAACCTATAGATAGAGAATTAATAATAAAAGCTGCTAAAGAAACTAAAGCTATAATAACAGCTGAAGAGCATAGCGTTATAGGTGGTTTAGGTTCTGCAGTAAGTGAAGTTGTAAGTGAAGAATGCCCTGTAGTGGTTAAAAAAGTAGGGGTTAAAGATGTGTTTGGAGAATCTGGAACACCTGCAGAATTATTGAAAAAATTCGGCTTAACAGCGGATGATATAGTTAAGGCTACAAAAGAAGCAATAACTAAAAAATAATAATAAAAAGATATAGATTCTTATTGAATCTATATCTTTTTATTTATAAATAGTTATTTATCAAATCGATCCACCTTAAATAAATCCATATCTTTATCTTTATTTCCAAGATACAAATTAGATAACCAAAGTCCGCCTAATATAGCAAATAATATACCGTTAGCTCCATATCCTAAACAATACCAAAGATTAGGATGATTTGGATCAGGACCTATAAATCCTAAGTTATCAGGAGTGGATGCAAAGGCTCCACAATACCTATAATCAACTCTAATATTATTTATATAAGAAAACATAGACTTTAGTCTATTTTCTAAGATGTCATATTTTATATTAGCCATATCTTTATCGAAAATGCCAGGTAAAAAACTAATATCTTCTCCACCGATTATTAATCTGTTGTCAGGAGTAGTACGAAGATAATTATAGGGATCTTCATTATCTCTGATTAATATTTTATTGTCCCAACCATCGAAATTACTTACCGGCTTTGTTGCCACATTAAATGTAGTTGTCATAGTTGCAAAATTTCTTTTTGTAAACAAGTTTGTATTGTATCCTGTAGCTACTATTACTTTTTTACATTTTATTTTGTATCCGAATTCAGTTGTTATTTCTGCACCATCAGTACAATAGTCTACTTTTATTGCCTTTGTATTTTCAAATGCTTTAAGTCCAAAAGTTTCTGATGTTTTTATTAACTGATGAGTAAACTTAAATGGGTCTAATTGAGCACCACCATCTTTAGCGATTACCCCGGCCTTTAGATTAAAGCTAAAAGGAGAGGTATTTTTATCTATGTACTCCACGTTGAATCCATTTTGCAATCTTAAGTCAAATTCATTCTTGATAGCCTTTATTTCGTTATCTTTAGCCGTATAAAGAAGAGTATCTTTCTTTTCATAAAGGCACTCGTTTCCGTAGAGATTTATAAAATTATCTAGTTCATCTAATGCTTTTAAACCAAGCGTATAAGATTTAATAGCTTTTTCTAAAGTGGTATGTTCTGTTAACTCATTTAGATTATCATCTAGTTCATATTGTAATAAAGATGTAGTGACACTGGTACTCAAATGAGCAATTCTTTTTTGTTCAATTATTGTAGTAGGAATTTTATTTTTTGAAAAATAATATCCTGCAATACAACCTGTAACTCCTCCACCTATTATACATACATCAGTTTCTATATCTGAATCAAGATAATTAAATTGCCTTTTTTCTTTGTTAATAGCTGTAAAGATAGGTTTACCTTGAACGTATTGTATTTTCATATTTTACCTCCAAATTTATTTCTATAAATTAGTATGTATAGTATTAAAAAAAATATCCTAACAATTATTCTTCTAAGGTTTGTATAAGTTTCATATATATAAATTAGATGGAGGTGATTGTGTGAAAATAAAATTTAATATCAAAGGAGTTATATATGGTGTAATAGTACTAGCACTTATAATAGGTGGGTTTATATTTATACCAAATATGATGAATGAAAAATCTAAACCTGTAGACTATACAATGGTTCAGAGGGAGGCTATACCAGATAAAATATTAGATATGATGGACAAATACGTTAATGAAGAAAGAGCTTTAGCTGTTAAACTAGACAATAAAATATATGTAATAGTGACTAGAGGTAATAATAATGAGTATGGTATAGAAATGGATAAAATTGATATAGTTAAAGAAGAAGATAAAAGTGTAATGAAAGTTAAAGCTACATATAAAGATAAGGAAAAGTCATACCCGTACATAGTAGTAGAAACAAATTTAGTAGAATTGCCAGATAGAATAGAACTTAGTACAACAATAGAAGAAAAATAGAAATTCGATTCACTTATCTAGTTTACATATAGTAAAAATAAGAATCCTGTAAAACAAATTTATTGTTATTATAGGATTTTTATTTTGTTTTACTAATTTTTTTCCATAGAATAGGGAAAAATAGAAAGTAAAATAATACCCCGAGGTGAATTAATGTTGAATATAGATAAATATAAAGTAAATATAGAAGATTTAAAGTGTAAACTATCTTTAGATGGAGTAAATTTTAATACTACAGAAGAAATAACACCTGTAAAAGAAATTATAGGTCAAAATAGAGCTGTAGAGGCTATAGAATTTGGTCTTAAGATGAAACAAAAAGGCTATAACATTTATGTAGCTGGATCAAGTGGGACTGGAAGAACCACTTACACATATACTTTAATAAAAAAATATGGCAAAAGAAATGAAAATTTAAAAGACTGGATATATGTAAATAATTTCAAAAACGCTAATGAACCCACAGCTTTATCATTTAAAGTGGGCGAAGGTAAAATATTCAAAAAAGATATCGAAGACATTATAGATAAATTGAAATTTGAAATACCAAAGATATTTAATACAAAAGAGTACGAATACCATAGTAGATTGTTAATGACTGAGTTAGAAAATAATATTCAAAAAATAATAGAAGAACTAAATGAGTTTTCTAAACCAAGAGGGTTTAAGTTCCAAGTAACAGAAAGAGGATTAATGAGTGTTCCTGTAAAAGAAGATGGAACTCTTATGAAAGAAGATGAGTTAGGTTCTTTAACAGCAATAGAAGTTAAAAAACTAAGAGAAGACGGATTGAAGTTAAATCAAGATAGCAAGGACTACATAGATAGAATAAAACTATGTGAAGAAAATTATAAGAATAAAAATGAAGAGCTAGATAGAAATGTAGGAAGAAGCTTAGTTGGTTTCTATGGCCAATACTTATTAAATAAATATGGAAAAGATGAAAAAGTTGAAAAGTATATAAATGATTTATGCAATGACATAGTAAATAATATATCTAAGTTTAAGGTAGATGAAGATGACCACAAACAAAATCCTATGGCTATGTTAGGTATAATGTCTCCTAAAAATGATGATAAAATATTCAATAAATACAAAGTGAATCTATTTATAGATAACAGTGAATGTGAAGAATGTAATATTATAATGGAAAGTAATCCTACTTATTACAATCTTACAGGGTCAATAGAATACAAGAATGAAATAGGAGCTATGACAACTAGTTTTATGGAAATAAAACCAGGATCTTTACATAAAGCTAATGGTGGGTATCTAATAATAAACGTAAAAGATTTATTAACCAATGCATTTTCTTGGGACTGCCTGAAAAGAACATTAAAAACAGGTAAAATATCAATAGAATCATTAAATAAGCAGTATGGATATTTAGTAACATCTACATTAAAGCCAGACCCTATAGATTTAGATATAAAAGTAATACTAGTTGGGGATGGATACTTCTATAGTATGCTTTATGCATATGAAGAAGATTTTAGAAATTTATTTAAGATAATGGCAGATTTTGATATTGAAATGGATAAAAGCAAAGAGAATATAGCTAAAACAGTGCAATTAATAGCGAATAAATGTAATCAAGAAAATCTAAAACATTTTGAAAAGTCTGCAGTAGAAAAAATAATTGAATATAGTACTAGAATGAGTGATAGTAAAGATAAGCTTACAGCTAGACTAAATAAAATTGTGGAATTAGTATATGAAGCTGATGCTGTTAGTGATGATAAGAATCAATATGTAACGAAAGAAGATGTTCAAAAGGCTATAGACCAAAAAATATATAGAAGTAATAAATATGAAGAAAAGTTAAATGAGATGTTTAAAGATGGAACATTGCTAATAGATATAGAAGGTGAAAAGGTTGGTCAAATAAATGGATTAGCAGTAATGGGTACAGGAGAATATTCTTTTGGTAAGCCATCTAAAATCACAGCATCTACTTATAAAGGAAGAAGTGGAGTAATAAATATAGAGAGAGAAATTAAGCAAAGTGGTAGCATACATGACAAAGGCGTTTTAATTTTAAGTGGATACTTAGGTGCTAGGTATGGAAAAGAAAAACCATTATCTATTACAACATCTATAACGTTTGAACAAAACTACAATGGGGTAGATGGTGATAGTGCATCTAGTACAGAGTTATATGCAATTATATCTAGTATTGCAGAGATACCGATAAAACAACATATAGCAGTAACTGGTTCTGTAAGTCAAAAAGGAGAAATACAACCTATAGGTGGAATAAATCAAAAAATAGAAGGATTCTTTGATGTATGCAAAATAAAAGGATTTACAGGTAATCAAGGTATATTAATGCCTATACAAAATGTTAAAAATTTATTGCTTAAAGATGAAGTTGTTCAAGCTGTAAAGGAAGGACAGTTTAATATATATGCAATATCAAGTATAGAAGAAGGCCTAGAAATACTTACTGGAAAAACGGTACAAGATATAGATAAGGCAGTTAATGAAAAACTTGAAAAATATAGAATGCTAGATAAAGAGGATAAAGAAAAAGATGATGATACAAAGAAAAAAATCGATAAAGAAGATACAAAGAAAGGTGATAATAAAAAAGACATAGAAATAAAATAATTTTAAAAGTATTCTTAGTGTTTAAAGCTAAGAATACTTTTATTTAAGTATTACTTAGATGGAGTCAGCAATCTAGTTTCAGTAACTATGTAATCCAGTTGAGCGTCGTGATTTTCTTTAGGTACGGAGTTGAAAACTTGTAGATCGAAGGCAATGCCTATTGTGATTGCATCGTCTCTAAGTTTTTGAAGGAATCTATCATAGAATCCGCCACCATATCCTAATCTATAGCAATCTTCATCATAAGCGACAGCAGGAACTATAACAATATCTATATCTTCAATATTAATTTCAGGAGAGTATTCTTTTTTAGGTTCTCTTATTCCGTAGGCTCCTATACTTATTCCATCTTTCAGATTTGTGATCTTAGAAGGTATAAGTTCTCTTGTATCCATTATTGTTATAGGTGATGCTACTATCTTATTGAGACATAGAAGCTTATTTACAAGTTCGGTAGTTTGAACTTCATTATTAAAATCTAGATAGAGCATAATAGTTTTAGCTTTTTTAACACAATCCATAGATAAAAGTTTATCAGTAATAATTGAAGAATTTTGAGAGATGAATTTTGAAGATTGATTCTTTCTATTATTTATTACGTTTTTCCTAAATTCTTTTTTCATTTTTAATCTACCCCTTTTGTTATGGTATAATATGGTATAAACTATCTAATATAAATTTTAGTATAAGTAATGACTTTAAATCAACACAAAAGGAATTTGGTAATAAAAAGAATAGCTAGTCATATAATATACAATAGATTATAAAAAGGAGATGCAGCATATGATGTCAAAGAAAAAAGCTATTGTCTATGGAGTCATCTTGGTAATAGTTACAGCGTTATTTACTTCTACTTTCCAAATAGCTATAGGCAATAGAGTAGTAGTTTCAAAAGATATGTATGAAGGTTACAAAAAGTACAATAAAATGATGGCTTTAGAGGGAGCAGTTAAAGAAGATTTTTATCAAAAACCATTAGATGAAAAACTAGTTGATGGAGCTATAAAAGGAATGTTCTCAGGATTGGATGATCCGTATTCTCAGTATTATACAGTAGATGAGTTTGAAAGACTAAAAGAACAAACAAGTGGATCTTTTGTAGGAATTGGAGTATATTTAAGCCCTCAATCGGAGGACGACCTTATAACAATAATAGCTCCGATAGAAGGGTCTCCAGCAGAAAAAGCAGGTATTAAAGCCGGAGATAAAATACTGAAAGTTGATGGTAAGGCTGTATCTGCTAAAAATTCAGATGAAGCGATAAGTCTTATAAAAGGTAAAAAAGGTACAGATGTAGACTTAACAATAAAAAGGGGAGAACAATTACTGGATTTAAAAGTCAAAAGAGATGAAATAGTATCTAAAACAGTAAAAGAAGAAGTATTAGATGATAATATAGGGTACATAAAAATAACTTCGTTTAGTGAACATACATACAAAGAATTTGAAAGTGCAATGAATAGATTAAAAGAAAAGCAAATAAAAGGCTTGGTTATAGATTTAAGAGACAACCCAGGTGGTTTATTAAATATATGTAAAGATATAGCGGATGATTTAATAGGTGAAGGAACTATAGTATATACTAAAGACAATAAAGGTAATACAGAATATCTAAAATCAGATAAAGATAAATTAGGATTACCAATGGCGGTGTTGACTAATGAAGGTAGTGCTTCTGCATCAGAGATATTAACAGGAGCTATTATAGATAATGAAGAAGGAATATCTGTAGGAACTACTACATTTGGTAAAGGGCTAGTTCAAAGTGTTAGATCATTAAAAGATGGAACTGGTTATAAATTAACTACTGCTCAATATTTTACTCCTAATGGTGATTATATAAACGGAAAAGGGATAAAACCAACTATAGAAGAAAAAGATCAAGAAAAACAATTAGATGTAGCAAAAGATTGGATTAAAGGGAAAATTAAATAAAAGGGAATTAGATATATAGTATAGAAATAGTATAGGGGACAGAAACAATTCATTATTATGTTTATCAAATGAAGCGAATTCTTTTAGTAGGAAGTGATTTGATGAAAAAATCTAGGACTAAAATTGTTAACTTTGAAGAATATAAAAATAAAAAAGTTAAACTCGACTCAGAAAGAGAAGAGTTATTACAATTAATAAAAAAAATAATTGTAACAAAATAAGGAGTGTTATTCACTCCTTATTTTTATTTTTATAATTAAGACATCTTTAAACCATTCATATAATCTTGAAATTGAGAAAACTCATTTTCATCTTCGATTTCAACGACTTGAGAATGCTCACTATCAAAGTTTTTTAAATAAACAGTATGGTTACTGTTTGATTGGTCGTGATATATACATCTATATCCATCCTCATATAAATTTTTTAACTCATTAAAGCTAGTCATAAAATCATCTCCTTTATAAGAAATGTAATTTATATATATTGTTACACATTATAAATATAGTATTCCATCAAATGAGTTATTTACAAAAATACAATTATCTACAAAAAGATACAAAAAATAACAAAAAAATGTTGACGACATATAGCTAAGGTGGTATAGTAATACTTGTCCTTAAGAAAAGGGCAAACAACTTAAAAGAAGCTTAAGAAAATAACTTAAGAAAAAAGTTGACAAATAAAAAAAACTTTGTTAAACTGAATGAGTTGGAAAAAACAGTGCGATAATATAATCGCTTAAATGAACTTTGAAAATTAAACAGTAGGTTAATTTATATAACATAATTCTTATTAAGAATTAAACACAAACAACCAAGCCAGATATTCAGATAATGATTAGCTGAGCGATGGACAACTTTTATTTGAGAGTTTGA
>JBOFYV010000140.1:0-2688 GCA_051654865.1 Peptostreptococcaceae bacterium | reverse complement strand
AGTAAATCGTGTTTAAATTCTTGATTATCTTTCATTGAATATTTCCCCCATAGAATACTTTATAAACTATATTCTATCATAAAAAGTGAAAAATTGACTATAAAATTAACTAGTATTTTATGGAAGAAATATTTATTATATCGTTCTTTATTTGGTTCGGTATACTTCGTCAAATGCGAATTACTTTAGATTGTCTTATATGCTTTAAATTTTCTTATTTTAAATATAGACCTATAAGAACTATCGCCACATATTTTCAAGTTTCTATCCGCCCCAAATGATAATGGAGTAGCAGTCTTTTCAATTATTTTATTATCATTGATATATATTGTAACTTTATTTGATGGTTTTTCTACAATAATCAACACCTTAACGTAATCATTGTAACTAGACAAATCACAACTTTGCGAAACTGCTCCGCCATTTGTTTCTACCCTAATTTTTTTACCAGCCACACTAGTTACATTAAGCAAAGATTGATATCCATTTCCACACATATTAACAAGTACTACATTGGCAAGAGAGTGTTCGTCAGGGTACACTTCAAATTCAAGCTTATAGCCATTTTCAACTAAATCAGTATAAATACTTTCGCCAATAGGCATAGTACCTTTGCCTTTAGTTTCAGAAAAATAAAGTGCATCATTATTCCAACCATTTGTCGTATCGTTTGTAAAGTTAGATAATATCATATCCCCATTAAGTGTAGTTAAATCTTCCCATACAGTAGCACTGCCAGTTTTACCTGTTGCATCAAGTTCTAATACTAAACTATATTCATCCGACGGTGGAATGACTTCATCTTCTTCGCTTACAGTTATATTACAAGTAGAAGTTTTATTTCCATCTTGTGTAGTAGCTGTTATTGTAACACTGCCAATAGATTTGGCAGTAACCAAACCATTTGCACTAACAGTAGCAATATTGGTATTACTACTAGACCAAGTTACATTTTTATTAGTAGCAGTAGCAGGTAATACAGTAGCTATTAATTGAAACGTTTCATTAATCATTAGCGAGTGTGATGGCGTATTTAATGATACACTCTCAACGGGAGTATTTGCAGAAACATATTTGTTTTCACCAATAACATTATACATATTAGAATCAATAAGCCCTAATTTCATTAACAATTTTATTGTACTGTCGTGTGTCATTACAATAGGGTTGGTACAAAGTTTTGGCGAAGGAGTTCCGCTATCAACAACAGACATACTATTATTAACTTTGATATTGTCAATAAATATATTAACATTACCTATTCTTACAGTTGAAAAATTAGCTACACTTATTGAATCAACGCATACAACTAAGTAAGAGTAATTATTAGAATTAACACTAACATTGAAATAGTAATCGTTTAAACTATTTTCGTTTAAATCGAACGGAGAACAAATCATATTAGTACCGAAAACTTGACCGTTACTATCACTAATTGATGTATTCCTTAATATCGGAGTAACTCTTATCTTTGCTCCATCTCCAACTATACCCATTGCAGAAACTTTAACTTTAATATTATAAGTTCCAGTATTCTTTTTTATTTCATCGGGTATTTTAAAAGCCAACCATAATCTGCCCTTAAATGAATCAGTTAGATTATAAAGATTATACCAATCATTAGGATTACTAGTAGACATTGTTTCTGTAAAACTATTCTCGAACATTGTAACTATACCAACATTTCCATTGTAGTTTTCACATAATTGAATTTCACACTTTGTTTCGTCTGTACTAGTTATTCTTTTTACGTCATAAGGTGTATTATTTATATAAACTAGTGGTGAATTGTATGTATTAATTTTATTATAAGATGATGTCACTTCTAATATATTTGAATTAATTTTAGTTATTATACCCCTAAATAACATTTGTCTTTTCATATTATCTATTATAGTGTTTTTGTTGCATATTCTAGCTACTAATTCATCTGCAACCATGTAATACCCATCAGTTACAAGGTGAACATCATCTGCAAGAAGTATACTTTTGTTACTTTCTTGTGCAACTAATGAAGGTATATCAATTACATCAACTCTAGCACTATATCCAATATAAGACATATATATATTCCTAAGTATTTTTTGCCATTCTCTTTTACTATTTGAAATATAAGGCAGTCGAAGTAATATATAAGCATTTGTGCCATCAAGCAATCCATCTATTGCAGTTTTAAAGTCATTTCTTATCTGTTCTTCCGTTCTGCCTAAATTCATTAAGTCATTTATACCTAAACAAAATACATACATATCAACATCTGAGCTACTTGATATTACACCTTGCATTTCATTTTTAACCCAACCACTAAGAGTTTTTCCAGCAACACCACTATTAACAACAGAGCAATTATAAAGCCATTGTCCAACTCCTTGATATAGAGAAATTCTTTCACTTATTTTACCGCCACTAATTACTGTGCTATCACCAAGCATAACAATTTTTTTACCATTTTTACTTGAGCGATAAAAACTTTGTATGCTTTGGTTGTCTTCACCAGAGGGATGGTTTTGTATATGTTCTTTTAGTTGTTTCGCACTATGTTCCAATTCCGAATTAGTTTTATTAATCTGATTCTGTAAATTTACACTTATATTCTCGTCTATTATTACTTTTCTAAGTCCTTCGTAGTCTGATTGCATTTTACCAACAGCAACATCAGCAACTTGCATTCTACTAGAGTGCTCATCA
>JBOFYV010000139.1:0-3312 GCA_051654865.1 Peptostreptococcaceae bacterium | reverse complement strand
TATAAAAAATAAAATATACAATAAAATGAAAAATATTTAAATAAATTGTTGACATATTTTGAAATAAATAGTAATATATAAATATAGAAAGAAACAAAACACATACGGGTGATTTACCATCCGAAGGTTGAGGTATATTATAAAATAGATAAGGTACAGACCAAATATCTAAATATGCACTCGATAAATTATATAGTTTTGCAGTGAACGATTTTTATAGAAATATAATCGAAGTCGTTGGAAATACTAGGATTGATAATGCTTTTGTTTTAAATGTTAAAACACTACTTCAATCACATTGCAAATATAATATAAAACATACAATGAAAGCTAGTTGAATCAACATATCTAGATTGGGGTTTTATATTAACTATGTGATATGTAAATGATGAAACAGTTGTAAAAGAATTGAGAAAAGATGATTGTTTTATATTAACTATGTGATATGTAAATGGTTTGGATCAATAGTAATTGTTACAGACAAGAAGGGTTTTATATTAACTATGTGGGCGATTTACCGTCCAAAGGGTGAGGTGCATTAATAAAAATGTAAGGTGTTAACCAAATACATAAATGCACACTCACTAAATCACTAGAAACTATTTATGGGGGAATTAAAAAAATGATAACAGTAAGAAAATTGAAACTAACAATCATAGGAAATGAAGAAGAAAGAAAAGAAAAATACAAATTCATAAGAGATAGTCAGTATGCACAGTATCAAGCACTTAATGTTGGAATGGGAATATTAACTAGTGCATACTTAGAAAGCGGAAGAGATATAAAGTCTGAAGTGTTTAAAAATAAGCAAAAAACACTAAAGAATAGTAATGAATTATTCAATATAGCTGAATATGGTAAAGGTATAGATACTTTATCAAGTGTGACACAAAAAGTTAAAAAAGACTTTTCAACATCTTTAAAGAATGGTTTAGCAAAAGGCGAGAGAACATTTACAAACTATAAAAGAACTTTCCCACTTATGACAAGAGGAAGAAACTTAAAATTCTATTACGATAATGACAATGAAATACTTATAAAATGGGTTAATAAAATTGAGTTTAAAGCTGTACTAGGAAGAGGGAAGAATAATCTGGAATTAATGCACACACTAAACAAAATCGTAAACAATGAATATAAATTAGGACAGTCTAGCTTTGAATTTGACAATAAAAACAATCTGATATTAAATCTAACAATAGATATCCCAGAAAAGCAAATCGAAGAAGAATTTATAGAAGGAAGAGTTTTAGGAGTGGATGTTGGTATAAAATACCCCGCTTATATTTGTTTATCAGATGACACCTATAAAAGAGAAGGAATAGGAAATGAATTAGAACTGATTAAATTTAGAGAACAATTTAGGGCTAGAAGGTCGAGAGTTCAACAACAGTTAAAAAATGCAAAAGGTGGAAAAGGGAGAAAAGATAAACTTAAAGCATTAGATAACTTAAAAGATAAAGAAAGAAATTTTGTAAAAACATATAATCATCAACTAAGTAAAAGAATAGTTGATTTTGCCAAGAAACATAAGGTAGGAACAATACACTTAGAAAAAATAGATGGCCAAGGTTTTGAGGCGAAAACACTTGGTTCATGGGGCTATTATGAATTGCAAAATATGATAAAGTACAAATCGGAAAGAGAAGGAATTGTAGTAAAATATATAAACCCTGCATACACATCTCAAACTTGTAGTAGATGTGGAAATGTAGATAAGGAAAATCGTCCTAAAGAGCAAAAAGGTCAAGCATATTTTAAGTGTACTAAATGTGAGTTTGAATTAAATGCAGATCATAATGCAGCTATAAATATTGCAAGAAGCAATAAATTTATAAAGTAAATAGATAATTAATAATAAACACTCTTGAAAAAGGGTGTTTTTTGTGTTAATATGGATATATAAGGAAGAAAGTGAGGGAGATAATATGAGTGAAATAATTGAATCTAATGTAGAAGATGTAGCTGAGACATGTAGTGGTATATTTTCTACACATACACATACAGAATATTCCAATCTAAGAATGAGAGACAGTATAGTTAAAATAGAAGATGCAATGGATAGAGCCTATGAGTTAGGATACTGTGGTATGGCTATGACCGACCACGAGACAGTGTCAGGTGCAGTAAGAGCAATCAAGCACTACTATAAGAAATACTCTGACACACCTTTTAAATTGGCACTGGGGAATGAAATATACCTTGTAGATGATATAAACCATCTAAAGGAAAATGGAGGTAAATATCATCACTTCATACTAATAGCTAAGAATGAAAAAGGGTGGGAAAGAATAAGGGAATTATCATCTAAAGCTTGGGAAAATCATTATACAAAAGGAGTAGAGATAGTTCCATTAGAAAAAACTCAGTTAGAGAATATACTAAAAGGAGAAAAAGGAAATCTAATTGCAACTTCAGCTTGTATGGGAGGACAGTTAGGACAATTAGCTGCAAGATATATAGCAAGCAATTTTACAGATAATAACATTAAGTTAGAAATACATAAGTTTATAACTTGGTGCATAGAAATATTTGGTAAAGATGATTTTTATGTGGAGTTGGCTCCATCACTTGATGAAGATCAAATACTATATAATAAATTTGCAATTAAAATAGCAAAAGCATATGGACTTAAATATATTCTAGGAATGGATGCGCATTACTTAAAAAAAGAAGATGCAAAAATACATTCAGCTTTTATAAATGCTAATTCAGATAAGTCAGAGAATGAGAGAGATAGTTTCTACACTTATTCATATATGCAAACAATGAAAGATATATATTATCATTCAGGTGAATCTATGTCTAAGGAAGAAATAGACTTAGCAATCGAGAATACTAGAGATATATATAATAAGGTAGAAATGTATGATATTCGTAGAGAGCAGAAAATACCTCAAATGAGAATACCTAAGCATAATATAAAAGGAATATTTAAAGACTGCTATGGAGATTACGAATATATAGAAAAGTTTGCAAATTCAAAATATGATCAAGATACATATCATCTTAGTATGATAGAAGAAGGCTTAGTAAATAAAAAACTAGAATGCAGTGAAGAAGTTTTGTCGAGAATAAATATAGAGTTTAAAACTTTATGGACTATGTCTGAAAAGGTTGGTCAAAGATTCAGCTCATATTTAAATGTAATGACGGATGTTATTGATTCAGTATGGAAACACTCTTACTTATCTCCTGGAAGAGGTTCAGCATGTGGTTGGTTGGGAAGTTACTTAGCAGATATAGTACACGCCAACCCTCTTAAGTACGGACTTAAAGAATGGAGATTCTTAAACATAGAAAAGGTATCAT
>JBOFYV010000138.1:0-25932 GCA_051654865.1 Peptostreptococcaceae bacterium | reverse complement strand
CCAAGTAAAGCTACAAAATATCCACCAGAACCAGCTTTTATTTTAAGAGCATTTTCTGCAAATTGAGGAACGAAAACCATTCCCATCATACCAATACCAACTATTAAAGATAGTATTAGAACTATTAATATTCTTGGTTTAGTAAAGTAGTCAATTTTTAATATAGGGTCAGATACTTTACGCTCTACTAAAATAAATAAAGGTAGTATACATATAAATGCTAGTAGATATGGATACACTGATATATCTTGTATAGAAGATTTAAAATCAAAGAAGTCTATATTCATAAGCCCATACAGTAAACAAACTATCATTGCAATTAAGAATAATGTTCCTAATTTATCTATTTTTTCAGTTTTTTCAGCTTTATTATTTTTTATAAATACTAATCCACCAATTATTATTACTACACAAATTGGAAGATTTACAAAGAACAAATATTTCCAGTTTTCTGTTCCAAATATGTCTAATATACCACTACCTATAGTTGAACCAAGTATATTTGCAATACCATAAACTGCTCCAACTAATCCAAGTGCCATACCTCTTTTTTCTTTAGGGAATGTAGTACCAAACTCAGCTGTAGCAATAGGCATTATACCACCGCCACCGATAGCTTGAATTACACGACCAAAAAGTAGCATTGGGAAACTAGAGAATAAAGATGATAATCCACATATTAATGAACCAAGACCAAATAAGAAAATACTAACTATATAAACATATTTTCTTCCAAGTTTATCTGCTAACTTTCCTGAAATAGGGATTACAGAAGCATAAGTTAGTGTGTAAATAGTAATCATCCAAATACCAGTAGTCTCATTCACACCTAAACTATTTTGGATAATTGTTCTTGCAGGAGATACAATTCCTGTATCTATAGCACCCATAAATATTCCAAGGAGATAAAGAACAAGAATTATTGCAAGTTTAGGTTCTTTATTATTTTTTGTTAACTTAGTATCCATAAAGATACCTCCTTTAAGATTAATGTATTAATTTTTCAATGTACGGTTTTAATTCTTCAAATCCTATATCACTAGATAAAGCATATGAACAATAAAGTTTTATAATAATTCCACAAACTAATGGGTCTTTTGTAGGTATGTCAGATTCTGATAATGCATCAAAAACTTTATTTGATAGGACATCGTGTAAGTCTTTTTTGTTTTTTGTTATTTTCATTAGTTTTTCTATACCAATTGTATCGAAAAATTCACCGTATTGCATATTATGAACAATGTTCAAAAAACTTTTTATTTCAAGGAATATGATTTTTAGTTTTTCCATATAATCAAGGTCAGTATTATTAGAATAGTCCATTCTATTAAGAGCAGAGTACCATTCTTTCCAAGCAATTGATATAACTAGATCTTGCTTTGAATCAAAGTAATTATATATAGTGCCAGTGCTTATATTACACCTTAAAGCAAGCTCTCTCATACTAATACTATTAAGACCTTCAACTAAAATCATATCCCTAGCGGTGTTAAGTATGTTGTCTTTTACATTTTCTAAAATCTTAGGCAATATATCACTTCCTTAGGAAAAGTTATCTTCATTTAGCTTAATTATAAGTGAAGATAATAGATTATATATTTTTATGAACTTAGTTCATTATAGTACTCTATCTATAAAAAAGTTATAAATGTAACATACTTTTAACTTATTTTACTTATATATTACATACAAAATTGATAAAAAATAAACTTATACAAAAAATATTGACTATATGCAGTATATTGTATACAATATACTTATAGAAAAACAAGAGACGTATTAAGGGAGAATTGAAGATGATAATATTAGATAAAATAACAAATGCAGTAAAAGGAATATTAAATTTCATACTAGTTAACGAGAGAATCAACAGCCAAAGATGTGTGGCGAAAGATATAGATACAACAAAAACTGTAATAGAGAGTAAATAATCTATTATCCTCAAAAAAATATATATAATCAATAAAATAAAAGGACACTAGCAGATGCTAGTGTCCTTTTGCTTTATATAAAATATTATAAAATAGCAAAAACTTATACTAAAAAAAGAAATAAATGGATATAAATTAAAATAAATATATTATAAGAGGGGGATGACTATGTCTCATATAAATGTAAAACAAGCGTACAAAAGCCTAGAAGAAAGATTAAATAAATTTCCTCAAGGTGTTCCTCCATCGAAAACCTTATATCAAATATTAAGTGTACTGTTTACAGAAAAAGAAGCTGAATTAGTAGCACAATTACCAATAAAAGCCTTTAAAGTAAAGACTGCAGCTAAAATTTGGAGTGTGAGTGAAAGTGAAGCATATAAAATTTTAGATGGATTAGCAAAAAAAGCATTAATACTTGATATAGGAGATGAAGAAGGAAAGCAGTATATATTACCGCCTCCAATGGCAGGATTTTTTGAATTTGCTATGATGAGAACTAGAAATGACATAGATCAAAAGCTATTAGCAGAACTTTATTACCAGTATATAAGCGTTGAAGAAGATTTCATAAAGGATTTATTTTACTCTGCAGAAACAAAGCTAGGTAGAATATATGTACAAGAAGAAGTTTTATCAAATGACAATGAAGTAACTATATTAGACTATGAAAGGGCAACTCATATAATAGATGAAGCAAAACATATAGGTGTTAGTATGTGTTATTGTAGGCATAGAATGCAGCATGTAGGTAAAGCTTGCGATGCACCTATGGATATTTGTATGACTTTTAATGGAACTGCAAATTCACTAATAAATAATGACTTTGCAAGAAGAATAGATGCATCAGAATGTAAGGAACTTTTACATGAGGCTTATGAACATAACTTAGTTCAGTGTGGAGAGAATGTAAGAAGTGGGGTAAACTTTATATGTAATTGTTGTGGATGTTGCTGCGAGGCATTAGTAGCAGCTAAAAAGTTTGGGAATTTACATCCAGTTCAAACTACTAGTTTTATACCGGATATAAATTATGATACATGTGTTAACTGTGGTAAATGTGTAAAAGTATGTCCAATAGATGCTATAAGCCAAGTTAAAGACAAGGACAAAACTACTACTATAATAGACAAAGAAAGATGTTTAGGATGTGGTGTTTGTGTTAGAAGTTGTTATAAAAATAGTATAAAGTTATTAAAAAGAAAAGAAAAAATAATAACACCATCTAGCTCAGTGCATAGATCTGTGTTAATGGCAATTGAAAAAGGTCAATTATCAAATCTTATATTTGATAACAATGCACTTCAAAGTCATAGAGCAATGGGGGCTATACTATCTAGTATACTAAAATTAGAACCAACAAAGAGAGCTTTAGCAAATGAACAATTAAAGTCGACATACTTAGATAAATTACTAAGTACAAAAAAATAATAGATTTATGGTACAATTATAAGGTGATTATTAACTATATGGGGGAGGAACATAAATGGACAAAAATGTAGAATGGGTAAATGAAAAAAAGTTAGAAAAAACTATGAAAGCACTAGAAAAAAATAATATACATTCTTACCTAGTTAAAAATAAAGAAGAGTTATTAGAAAAAATAGAAAGTATAGTAAAAGAAGGTTCCGTAGTTGGTTGTGGAGGGTCTATGACTTTATTTGAAACAGGAGTTATAGATTTATTAAGAACTGAAAAATACAACTTTTTAGATAGATATGAAGAAAACCTTACACCAGAACAAATAGAAGAAATATATATAAAATCATTTAGTGCAGATGCTTATTTTACAAGTACAAATGCTATAACTGAAAATGGAGAATTATATAATGTAGATGGAAGAGGTAACAGAGTAGCAGCAATGCTTTATGGTCCAGATAAGGTAATAGTAGTAGCTGGAGTTAACAAAATAGTAAAAAATATAGATGAAGCAATTCAGAGAAATAAATCTATATGTGCTCCTGCAAATACAAGAAGATTAGGAATTAATAATGTACCTTGTTACACTACAGGTGAATGTATGGATTGTTCTAGCCCAAATAGAATATGTTGTGAATATACTGTTATAAAGAGACAAAGAATAGATAATAGAATGCATGTTATATTCTTAAATGAAACTTTGGGATATTAAAAAAATAAAATATATAGCATCTGAGTTAGGAGGCAAAATGAAAAAAGTAAGGCTTATATACAATCCAAATTCAGGAGAAAAAAGTATTGTAAATAATTTAGACAATATTATAAAAATTTATCAAGAAAATAACTATGTAGTGGTTCCCTATAGGCTTTGTAAAGAAGAGCATATAGGTAAAGCTTTAATGGGAATAGATAATACATATGACCATTTATTAATTTCTGGTGGAGATGGAACTATAGATATGGTACTAAATGCTATGATGGAATTTAACGTTAAAATTCCAATAGGAATACTACCGTATGGAACAGCTAATGATTTTGCAAGTGCACTTAAGCTTCCTTCTAACATAAAAGAGGCGATAACTAATATAATAAATTCAAAGCCTAAGAAGATAGATATTGGTAAAATCAATGATAAGTATTTTATAAATGTAGCAAGTGCAGGAATGTTTACAGATGTTTCTCAAAAGATTAATCCTGATTTTAAAAACTATATGGGAAGGATATCATATTACATAAAAGGAATAGAAGAAGCAGTACATTTAAGAAAGTTCAACATTAAAGTAACTTCTAATGAAGTTTATTATAATGGTGATATGTATTTAATGTTAGTTTTTAATGGAAAAACAGCAGGTAATCTAAACTTAGCATACAAATCACAGATAGATGATGGATATTTAGATGTTATTATATTCAAGGCAATGCCTATACCAAAGTCTATACCTGTACTTATAAATGTATTAAAGGGTGAACATTTAGAACATATTAATGAGGATGAGATATTATACTTTACAACACAAAAAGTAACTATAGAGTGTAATGATGAACTTGTAACTGATATTGATGGAGAAAAAGGCCCTGATTTTCCTCTTTATATAGAATGTATAAAGGAAGAGATAGAAATACTTGGATTAGAAAAAATAGAAAAATAATAAAAGGGATAACATATGTTATCCCTTTTTAGTTAATTACTTTCCAGGTTTGAAAGAGCTCTTTAATGGTACAACTCTATTTAATACTAATTTATCAGCTGTAGTATATTTGCTATCTACAGAGAAGAATCCATTTCTAACAAATTGGAACTTATCTAATGACTTAGCATCTTTTAATTGAGTTGGCTCAGCATAGCCTTGTAATATTTCCATAGAGTTAGGGTTTATTTGCTCTAAGAAGTGCTTTCCTTCGTTTTCAGGTGCATCATCTAATATTAATGGCTCATATAATCTAAACTCTACTGGAAGAGCAGTGTTTGCTTCTACCCAGTGAATAGTAGCTTTAACTTTACGTCCTGTAAATCCAGAACCACTCTTAGTTTCTGGGTCATAAGTACAATGAACTTCAACTACATTTCCGTTTTCATCCTTTATAACATCTGTACATTTAACAAAGTATGCACCTTTTAAACGAACTTCGTTACCAGGGAATAGTCTGAAGTATTTCTTTACAGGTTCTTCCATAAAGTCATCTTGCTCAATGTATAATTCTCTAGAGAATGGAACTAATCTTGAACCTTTAGTTTCATCCTTAGCATTGTTTTCTATTTCTAACATTTCGCTTTGACCTTCTGGATAGTTAGTTATAACTAATTTTAAAGGCTTAACAACACCCATAGCAAGTGGTGCTTTTGCTTGTAAGTCTTCTCTTACGAAGAAGTCTAACATTTGACTATCAACTTTAGAATCAGCTTTAGATACACCTATTTCTTGGCAGAAGTTACGTATAGCTTCTGAAGTATATCCTCTTCTTCTAAATCCTGATATAGTAGGCATACGAGGATCATCCCATCCATCAGTTACACCTTCATCAACAAGTTGCTTTAATTTTCTCTTACTCATTACAGTATTTGTAAGGTTAAGTCTAGCAAACTCTATTTGTCTTGGAACAGCTTCCATTTCACATTCTTTAACAAACCAATCGTATAATGGTCTTTGGTCTTCGAATTCTAAAGTACATATAGAGTGAGTTATTCCTTCTATAGCATCTTCTATAGGGTGAGCAAAAGCATACATTGGGTATATACACCACTTATCACCAGTATTATGGTGAGATGCATGTGCTATTCTATAGATAATTGGATCTCTAAAGTTTATGTTAGGAGAAGCCATATCTATTTTAGCTCTTAGAACTTTTTCTCCGTCCTTAAATTCTCCGTTTTTCATTTTTTCGAATAGTTCTAAGTTTTCTTCTACAGATCTATTTCTGTATGGACTTTCTTTACCTGGTTCAGTTAAAGTACCACGATATTCTCTCATTTCTTCAGGTGTTAATTCACATACATAAGCTAGCCCCTTTTTTATTAATAAGACAGCTCTATTGTACATTTCATCAAAATAATCTGAAGCAAAGAATAGATCATTCCAGTTAAATCCTAACCACTCAACATCTTCTTTTATAGAGTTTACGTACTCTACATCTTCCTTAACAGGGTTAGTATCATCAAATCTTAAATTTACCTTACCATTAAACTCCTTAGCAAGACCGAAGTTTAGGCAGATACTTTTAGCATGACCGATATGTAAGTAGCCGTTTGGCTCAGGTGGAAAACGAGTTATTATACCATCATGTTTTCCTGTTTCTAAATCATTTATAATTATATTTTTTATAAAGTTAGATGAATTAGTTTCATTCGACATATAAAATTACCTCTCACTTAAACAAATTTTAAATATAGCATTTGGATGCTATAATAGATACTATTAATTTTAATGCAATTTTGGAAAAAAATAAAGATGTAATTATTTTTATCAATAAAATTTAAATAATACTCTTATATTAAATATGTACCATTATTGATAAATTAATACACTAAAAGAAGTTAGCAAGCATAAGTAATTGCAAAGCTTTGAGATGATATATAAACAGACATATGATAGGACAATAAAAACTGATATTATTAAGATAATAGAAATAAAAAATTGAAAAAGTAAAGCATTCGTGTTATAATTCTGTAGTTGAAATTATAATAAAATATGTAACTAAGGGGGGATTTATATAAAAAAGATATATATAATAACTACTTACACAGGTACTGTTCTATCTTATTTAATAAGAAATATAAGTAATACCCCATATGCTCATGTATCGATAGCTTTGAATGATGATTTAAGGCCTATGTACTCTTTCGGAAGACTAAATCCTAAGACTCCAATATTTGCAGGATTTGTTGAAGAAAATATAAATGAAGGCTTATACGCAATTAGAAAAAATACAATGTGCAGGGTTTATTCCTTAGAAGTTACTAACGCACAATATGAAAAGCTAAATGAAAACATAAAAAAAGTAAGTAACAATAGAAATGAATATGACTACGATATAAAAGGACTTGTTAGATTATCGATAAATAAACCTAGACAAAAGGATTATAAATATGTTTGTTCTAACTTTGTGGCAGACATGCTTTCAAAGAGTGACATCAACATTATAGAAAAGCCATCTCATGTAGTTAGACCAAATGATTTTTATAACAAAGATGAATTAACTCTAGAATATGAAGGACTTTTATCTAAATATGGACTAGAAGAGAATAATTATTTCAATGAAATGGTAGAAGCATAGAAAAATACCTCGTAAATTAATACGAGGTGTTTATTTTTTTGTAAATTATAGTTATAATAGTAATAATAACCATTTTAAATTGAAAGGAGTACAATATGTTAAAATATTTAAAAACATATGGTATATCAGCTATTCTAATAGCAATATATTCATTTGTTAAACTACCTGTATTAAGATTAGATTTCTTATCTGGTATATCTATGCTAATAATATTCTTTGGTATAGCAGGAGTACTAGATATGATGTTGGATAGAGGAGAAAAAACATCTAAAATAGCCAAATATAATTTTTCAATAGCTATAGTATTAATAATTTATAGTATAGCAGCTCCATTTGTATCTTCATCTCCAATATTACATTCAAAAGCATATAGAAATTTAATAGGAGAAGTAAAAGAAAGCCAATTTACTGAGGATGTAAGTCCAGTAAGTGTAAATGAAATTCGTTTAGTTGACGAAGATATGGCAATGAAGTTAGGGGACAAGAAATTAGGAGAAGACCCAGCACTTGGAAGTGTAGCAAAACTTGGTAAATTCCATATACAAAGTGTAGATGGAGAATTATACTGGGTAGCACCACTTGTACATAGAGATATAATAAAATGGGCAACAAATAGAGAGGGTACTTCAGGTTATGTAATGGTATCTGCAAGCAATCCTCAAGATGTTAGACTAGTTCAAGATATAGACGGTAAACCTATAAAAATAGTTTATCAACCAGAAGCATATTTACTTCAAGACCTTCATAGACATGCTTATGTAAATGGACTTGTAAATGTAGGTATGACTGAGTTTTCATTAGAAATAAATGATGAAGGAAGACCATACTGGGTAATAAGTTTATATGACCATAAAATAGGATATAACGGCGCTAATGTTGTAGGAGTAGCTACAGTAGATGCACAAACAGGAGAAACGAATAGATACTCTATAAAAGATGCTCCAAAATGGATAGATAGAATACAACCTGAAAGTATAGTAGTAAACCAAATAAATGATTGGGGACTATACATAAAAGGATTCTTAAACTCTGTAATATCTGAAGAAGGAGTATTAGTTTCAACTGAAGGAACTTCTTTAGTATATGGAAGTGATGGAAAATCATACTGGTACACAGGTATAACTTCAGCAGGTTCAGATGAATCTACAATAGGATTTATGTTAGTAGACACTAGAACTAAAGAAGCTAAACTATATAAGCAGCCAGGAGCAACAGAAACAGCAGCAATGACATCAGCTGAAGGTAAAGTACAAGAAAAGAATTACCAAGCTACATTCCCAGTAATGTACAATATATTAGGAAAACCTACATATGTTTCGTCATTAAAGGATAAAGCAGGACTTGTTAAAATGGTGGCGTTTGTATCAGTTGAAGATTTTAGTGTATTAGGTCTAGGAGAAACTAAAGAAGAGGCTTTAAGAAGCTATAGAGAAGCATTATCTTCAAAAGGTAATACTATAAAGCTTGAAAATGATTCTAATACAGAAATTGTAGAAGGTGTAATTTCAAGAATTAGTCAAGATGTAAGTGGAGGAAATACATTCTATTATCTAACACTAGATACTAAGGATGGATTAATATTTAACTCTACTTCAAAAGTATCTACAGAATTACCACTAACAGTAGCTGGAGATAAAGTAAAAGTATCATATCAAAAGGGTGAAAAAGGCGTAGTAGATATAATTGAATTTGATAATTTAAATATCAATAATATACCTACTAATTCTAAACCACAAGAAGCGGAACAACCAACAGAACAACCAACAGAACAACCAACTACTGAATAATAATTAAAAAGCTATGACCTTGCATAAAGCAAAGTCATAGCTTTTTTTATATATGGCTATAAAAAAATGTACAAAATGTGGAAATTTTCTATTCCTAAATTAATATATTACTATTATAACAAGACATAATAAAATAACTCAGAGGTGAATAGACAAAATGATGGGAATAGAAAAAGACATATTAATATTAATAAGCAGAGTTAGATGTATGACAGAGAGTCAAGTTGGCAAAGTTTTTGGAGGCAGAAAAAAATATGGAAGAAAGCCATTTAAAAAAACTTTAAGAAAAATGTGTAATGAATATACCCTAAGAAAATATCCTGTAAACATTAATTACTCAGGATATAGGGACAACTCATACGTATATTATTTAAATGGAAGCCAACAGTATAAAGGAAAAGATTTAGTTAAAGTTGTAATAGGCTCAGATTTAGCTATTAAAATAGAGCTTGGGGGATATGAATTAAGAAGATTTTATAGAAATGTGAAAGTAGATAATGAAACATATGATTTGTTTGTAGAATATATAGATAGCTATGATGATGTTAAACAAATTTTAGTGGATATACAAGTTGAAGATGAGTTTAATGTAGCAAAATATGAAAATATGGAATACAAAATAAAAAAATCTACAATACCATTCTTTGAAGTACCTAAAGTGTTAATTATTAGTGGGGATAATAATAAAGAAAATCTAATAAGTCAAAGATTAGATTTAGATATAGCATTTATAGATATGAATTTAAATAAGTTATTTAGACATATTTAAACCTATTTTATAGGTTTATTTTTTTATGTACATAATTATTAGCTTTAAATAAATCCAAATATTAACAAATTATAGACAGAGATACTTTATAAACGTATAATTAATTAAAAATATTTATAGAGGGAGAGTTATGGGAAATATAAGGAATATATTAACAACACTATGGATAATATTTATATCACTAATTATAGCGATAGTTTTTGGGAGATTAGGATTTAAAGAATCAAATATAATACTTGTTTTTACTGTGGGGGTAATGTTTGTATCTAGATTTACAGAAGGATATACCTATGGAATACTAGGGTCTGTAATGGGGGTTATTTGCTTTAATTTCTTCTTTACACAGCCATACTTTACTCTTCACGTAAATGACCAAGATTATTTTATAACCTTTATGACTATGCTTATAGCCTCAATACTTACAAGTACTGCTACATCTAAAACAAAAAAGGAAGCTGAAATGTCGCAGATAAAAGAACAAAAACTTAGAGTATTATATGAAAACAATAAAAGGCTTCTAAAATCAAAGAGCAAAGAAGAGATAATAAAGTGTTGTGCTGAAAGTTTAGGACAGATGTTAAATAGAAGCGTATATATACAAATAAAGAGTACATTAACAGAAACTATCGAATACGAGTATATAAATCAAGATTATTATGATAAAAAAACTAAAAATATTTTAGATCAAAACCAAATAAAAATGTACTTTGAAGAAAACAAACCCAATAAATATATTGAATATATAGATGGTGAAACAAATTTATATTACTATCCTATACTAGGTAAGAAAAATATCTTAGGGGTAGTATGTATACTAGATTATACAACAACACCAATTTTAGATAGTGAGAGAATAACAATAAAATCGATGTTTGCACAAGTTGCTTTAGCCATAGAAAAAGAAGAACTATATGAGGCTAACAAAAACAATATACTTAAAGCTAATATTGAAAGAACTAGAGGCAATTTACTTAGATCAATATCTCATGATCTTAGAACGCCTCTAGCTAGTATATTAGGTTCTACATCAACAATACTAGAAAACTATGACAAAATTGAGGATAAACAAAAAAAAGAGTTACTTCAAAATATATGTGAAGATTCCAATTGGTTAACTCGTTCAGTAGAAAATATATTAAGTTTAACAAAGCTAGATGAAGGTAGATTTGAAATAAAAAAGAGTATAGAAATCGCAGAGGAAATAGTATTTGAAGCCGTAAAAGTTGCAAAGCATTTCCAACAAAATAAGAGCATAAAAGTAAAAATTCCAGATGAAATAATAATCGTTAAAGTAGACCCATTATTAATAAAACAAGTATTAGTTAACTTAATCGATAATGCAATTAGATATACAAAAAAAGATTCAAATATATTAATAGAAGTAGAAGCAATTAATGAGAATGTTGTATTTAGAGTATCTGATGATGGAAATGGGATACCAACAGAGGATTTAAAGTATATATTTGATAGGTTTTATACAAAAACTGAAGGTAAAAATCTTGAAACTAGAGGTATCGGTCTAGGATTATCTATATGTAAATCAATAGTTAATGCTCATAATGGAGAAATAATAGCTTATAACAACAATAAGGGTGGAGCAACTTTTGAATTTTATATACCAAACACTAAGGGGGATTAACAATGGAATTAAAGCCATTAATATTAATAATAGAAGATGATAAATCTATATCTAAATTTATAAAAATATCACTAGAGGCACAGGATTATAGATGTGAAGAAACTAAGTACGGAAAAACAGGAATATCTATGGCATTATCTATGTGCCCAGATGTAATTATATTAGATTTAGGACTTCCAGACATAGATGGAATACAAGTAATAGAAACGCTAAAAGAAGTAGTAAACTCTAAGATAATAGTAGTATCAGCTAGAGAGCATGAAAGAGATAAAGTAGAAGCTTTAGATAAAGGAGCAGATGATTATTTAACAAAGCCATTTGGAGCTTCTGAATTATTGGCTAGAATTAGAGTAGCTCTTAGAAATATAGCAAGAGAAGGAAAGAAAAATAGTGAAACTACTTTGTTTAAAATAAAGGATTTAGAAATAAATATAGAAAAAAGAAAAGTATATATAGAAGAAGAAGAAGTGCACCTTACACCTATAGAGTATAAAATACTAACGTTAATGGCAAAACATGCAGGCAAAGTACTTACACATAGTTTTATTATTAATGAAATTTGGGGGAGTAATCTAGACAATGAAACACAATCACTTAGAGTATTTATGGCTAGTATAAGACGAAAAATAGAAAAAGATCCAACGCAACCAGTCTATATTTTAACTGAAATAGGAGTAGGTTATAGAATGATAGATGAGTAATAATTAAATCTTTATACAATCTTTATGCAATCTTTATAGAATCTTTATACTGATATAGATATCTTAACAGAATAATTATATGGATTATAATAGAATAATTATATAAATTAAATCAAAGAAGTGGAGATTGTAGCATGATAAATAATATTTATAAAGCGGCTGAAAGTTTAAAAAAATTAGACTTTGACCTGGCGCTAGAATTTATACATTCATCCTATGATGAAGATGAGGACCTTTCACAAATTCATAATTTATTAGGTATTTACTATGAGTTACTAGGTGATTTTAATTTGGCAAGAAAACATTATAGAGCATCTATTGAATTGGAGCCGGGCTCATCCTCATCTATGAATAACTTGCAAAGAGTTTGTGAATATAAAAATATATGCTCATTAGAATATATAGACTTTGGAAATATAGGTAAATAGGGGGGACATTTAATGTATATTGTTATAGCTGGATGTGGAAGGATAGGTTCTTCTATGGCGAAGGAATTTTTAGATGAGGGTCATGACCTTGTAATTATAGATAGAGATAATAACAAACTTGAATCATTAGGAAGTGGATTAAATGCTACTAGAATATTAGGGGTAGAATACGATATTGATGTACTAAAAGAAGCTGGAATAGAACAGGCTGATGTATTCTTAGCACTTACGGCTAATGATAGTATAAATATTACAGCCTCTCAAGTAGCAAGAGATATATTTAAAGTTAAAAAAGTTATAGCAAAAGTATCAGATTTAAGCAAAGAACATATATATAAATCGTTGAACCTTGAATATATAAACCCAATAAAACTTGGAATAGAAGAAATAAAGTCAAAATTGTAGGGGGATAAAATGAAAGTAGTAGTAATTGGTGGAGGTAAAGTTGGATTTTATCTAGCAAAAACACTTAAACAAAGAAAACATGATGTAACAGTTATAGAAAAAGATATTGATTTATGTAATAAAATAGCTCAACAAATGGATGTTGATGTAATAAATGGTGATGGAACAGATATTGAGGTATTAAAAGATGCTGATATAGATATAACAGATGTAGTAGCAGCAGTAACAGGTAAGGATGAAGAAAATCTAGTAATATGCCAGGTAGTAAAAAATAACTTTAATATACAACATACTATTGCTAGAGTAAATAACCCTAAAAATCAAACACTATTCAAAACTTTAGGTGTAGATAATACAGTTTGTAGTACACAAGTAATAACAAACCTTATAGATTGGGAATGTGAATCAGATCAAATAAGAATAATACAGGCATTTGAAAGAGGTCAAATGCTACTCGTTGAAATTCAAATAGATAAAAAAATATCTTGGTGCAATAAATATGTTAGAGATTTAAAAATACCAGAGAATACAGTTTTAACATCTATATTTAGAGGAGATAAAGTAATATATCCGAATGGAGATACTTTTATAGAAGCTAATGATAAGGTAGTAATAGTAACAGACAACAATAATATGATAAGCAATAATAGTAAAACACCATTAGAAAAAGTGTTATTTAAACATTAATTCAAAATAATTGGAGGAATAAGTATGTTTAATCTAAAGGATATTTTCTTTGGAATAGTAAGAGAAGTTTTATATATAGGTGAGATAATGTGTATATTATTTATAATTACTATGATCATTTAAGTGTCAAAAGGGGAGAGTTATTATGAAACAGGCAAGACGAAATATAAATGATTTTAAAATAATAAGTTACTATACAGGATATATAATAAATGGTACGGCACTACTTATGATAATTCCTATTATAGTTGCATTATTTTTAAAAGAGTTTGAACCATTAGTTGATTTTATTATCAGTATAAATATATCCCTAATATTAGGAATAGCACTTAAATGGTTTGGAAGTACTAAAAAAGAAAATATCTATGTACAATGGAAGCATGGCTTGATTATAGCGGCACTATCATGGATAGTACTTATGGTACTATGTGCTCTACCATACTACTTTAGTGGGCATATGATATCCCTACTAGATGCATGTTTTGATGTAATGAGTGGATTTACTACAACAGGCGTATTCCTTTTACAAGACTTAGACCATATTAGCGTGAGTTTAAATATTTGGAGACATATACTTACATTTGTTGGGGGGCAAGGTATGGTAGTACTTGCAATTACTTTCTTCTCTAATAAGATGCAAGGCGCTTACAAGATGTATGTAGGAGAAGGAAAAGACATTGAACTTTTACCAAATGTTAGACAAACAACAAGAATGATATGGTATATTAGTTTAATTTACTTAGCAATAGGAACATTTGTATTTTGGATAAATGGAATGTTAATAGGACTTAGTCCAATGAGATCTTTATATCATGGATTCTGTATATTTGCAGCAGCATGGAGTACAGGTGGATTTTCACCAATGAGCCAAAATATGTTATATTATCATAGCTTATCATATGAAGTAAGTACAATAATATTCTTTTTTATAGGTTCATTAAACTTTGGGTTCCATTATGCAGTATGGAAAGGAAATAAAAAAGAAATTTATAGAAATATTGAGATGCAAACATATTTTATTTCTATATTAATAACGACTTTAATAATAGTAATCGGGCTAACAAAACTAAATGTATATCCAGATTCTGTATCCATATTTAGAAAAGGCGTATATATGCTATTATCAGCTCATAGTACAACAGGATTTATGTCAGTATACGCAAGACAATTTGCTCTTGAATGGGGTGAATTAGCATTAATAGGAATGACTATTGCTATGCTAGTTGGTGGATGTGCATGTTCTACAGCGGGTGGATTTAAAGCACTTAGAGTTGGAATAGTATTTAAAGGATTTATTGCAGATATAAAAAAATCTTTAACAACAGAAAAAAGAGTTAAAGTATATAAGTTTCATCACATAAAAGAACATGTATTAGATAGTGATGTAGTAAAATCTAGTGCATTAATAATAATATGTTATATGCTTTTATTCTTAGGTGGAGTACTAATAGCTAGTTACTATGGATACCCATTAATAGACGCAGCTTTTGAATCTGCATCAGTAACAGGAAATGTAGGTTTATCTATAGGTATAACATCAGTTTCAATGCCTACAACTTTAAAAGTATACTATATAATTGCTATGTATTTAGGTAGATTAGAGTTTTTATCTGTATTTGCACTACTAGGTTTTGCAATTGGGGGAGTGAAAAAATTATGTACAAAAAAATTAAGAGGTTAATAGTAGTTGTAGCAATACTTTTTACTACAATATTTACTACAAATATTAGAGGCGAAGAATATAGTATAAATGACTTAATTGAAAATGGAAAAGACTTTGATAAAAATAATATTTCAATCACTGGAGAAGCAATAGGAGAAGCTTTAGACAGAGGTGAATATACTTGGATAAATATCAATGATACTACGAATGCTATAGGTATTTATATGAGTACATCTGATGCTAAAAATGTAGCTAATTATGGTGGATTTAATAAAATAGGAGATACAATAGAAGTAAAAGGTATATTTAATAGAGCTTGTAAAGAGCATGGAGGAGATATGGATATACATGCTAAAAGTGTAGACATTATAAAACAAGGTAATAAAGTAGATACTAAAATAGATTTAAACAAAATAATGCTACTTGTATTATCAACAGTTATATTATTAATACTAGCAATAATATACCGTAAGAACATAAACAATAAAAGCGTATAAAATATTAAAAATATCCTATATGATGGTAACTAACATTCATCATATTAGGATATTTTTTTGTTGAATTATCAATATTTTACTATTAATTTTTGTGAAAAGTGTAAATTATAATAATAGCAAAATAGTATAATCATAAGAAGAAGGTGACCGAATGGGAGAAATGAATACTGCAACTATTAGTGCAAATGAATTGGTATTAATACTTGCATTAATTGCGGTTCTTGGAATTATAGGAGGATGGATAGGAGAAAAAATAAAAATACCCGATGTTGTAATATATTTAGTTTTGGGAGTTTTATTTGGGCCAGCCTTTTTTAACCTAGTAAATATTGATGCATTTCCATTAATAAATGAAATAATATTAACTTTTGGATCTGCATTTATTCTTTATGAAGGTGGTAGAGAAGTTAAATTAAAAGTATTAAATGAAGTTAAAATAACTGTTGGACTTTTAGCATCAGTAGGAGTGTTTATTAGTGCAATACTAGTTTCAATTGCAGCTCACTATGCACTTGGATTAGGAATAGGTGGTAGTTTACTACTTGGAGCAACTATTGCTTCAACTGATCCAGCAGCATTAATACCGGTATTTAGAACAGTACCTATAAAAAATAAGTTAAAGCAAACAGTTATAAGTGAGTCTGCATTTAATGATGCCTTTGGAGCTATACTATTTTCATCAATTTTAACAGGAATTACTTTAACAGAAAAAGTAGGCCCATTAAAGACTAGTCTAGAATTAGTATTTATGATACTTATAGGAGTAATCGTAGGAACTGTAATTGCCTTAATAGCAGTAGCATTGACTTCTGATAGAAGAATAGGAATATTCCATGAATATGCTCCTATAGTATCAACGATAATTGTAATATTCGCTTATGAAATATCTGAAAGACTAGGCGGAAGTGGATATATGGCAGTATTTATTGCAGGTCTTGTGGCAGGTAATAAAAAGAAATTTGGTCTTTGGGTAAGAGATGAAGATTATCATGCAGGGGTTTGTTTTAGAGAAAATTTATCAACTATTGCAAGAATGGCAATATTTATAGTTCTAGGAACACACTTAGATGTAAATTCACTAATTAAGTATGGACTTCCATCTATAGTAGTAGTTTTAGTACTTATGTTTATAGCAAGACCAATTGTTGTACTGCTATGTACATCATTTGATAAAAGAGCAAACTGGAGTAAAAATGAAAAGTTATTTATGATGTGGGTAAGAGAGACAGGGGTTATACCTGCTGCTTTATCAGGTATAATCGTATCTACAAAAGTAAAAAACTATGAAATTATATCATCAGCAGTTTTTATGACAATTATAATAACTCTTGTGGTTCAAGCTAGTACAACTAAGATTGTAGCTAAAAAACTAGGAGTGCTAGAGGAAGATAAGAAGTAATAATCAAGGGCTTAGGAATTTATCCTAAGCTTTTTATTATACATATAATAAAAATTTTAAAATAAAATTTAATTGTATGTATATTTTTCATAAAATATATTAAATAATTAAAATAGTTGAAAAATTAAAAAAAGTATGATAAAACTATATTAATATAATTTATTAAGCCTAGGGTAGAGGCGCTGTAATTATTAGTATTCAATAAGAGCTGACGGGCAATGACTATTGATGAAAGGAATTATGGCCGAAGAAAGTTTATTGGTAGATAAACTTTCTGGCTTTGTGTATAAGATATACAAAGCTGTCACTTATTTTATAAGTGTTGAGCTACAAGGTTTACTTTGAATGTACAGATGTCCAAAGTATACCTTTGGGCATCTTTTTGTATATAAAAACTTAAGGGGGATGAATATGAGTGTTATAGTTCAAAAGTATGGGGGAAGCTCTGTTAGTACAACAGAGAAAATAAAACTAATTGCACAAAAGATTATTGAAAGAAAAGAAATCAATCCTAAAATTGTAGTTGTAGTATCAGCTATGGGAGATACCACAGATGATTATATAAAACTAGCAAATAACATAACAGAATCGCCAGACAAGAGGGAACTAGATGTATTAATGTCTACAGGAGAAATGATATCAGCATCGTTACTATCAATGGCTTTAAATGCGAGAGGATGTGAATCTGTAAGTTATAGTGCATATCAATTAGACATATCAACAAGTGGAACTCATGGTAAATCACAAATCGATGATATTGATGTAAATAGAATTGAAAAAAGTTTAGACGAAGGCAAGGTAGTTATAGTAACAGGTTTTCAAGGTGTAAATGATGATGGTGATATTACAACACTAGGAAGAGGTGGTTCTGATACTTCTGCAGTTGCATTAGCTGTAAAGTTAAATGGTAAATGTGAAATCTACACAGATGTAGATGGAATATACTCAACAGATCCAAGAAAATATACACAAGCCAGAAAACTAAATGAAATAGAATATGAAGAAATGCTAGAACTAGCAAGCCTAGGAGCGCAAGTAATGCATTCTAGAAGTATAGAACTAGCTCAAAAATATGGAGTAGAGATATATGTAGGACTATCATGTTCAGATATTAAAGGTACTTATATAAGGGGAGGTAACGATATGAAATTAGAAGGAAGAGTAATTACAGGACTTGCAACAAGTGATGATGATATATCAATAACTATAAAGGACTTTGAAAATAATAAAATAGCTAGTCTATTTGAAGATATAGCAATGGGTGGTATAAGTATAGATATGATAAGCCAGACTGCACCTGTTGGAAATAAAATTAGTGTATCATTTACAGCACCAAAAGAAGATATAAAAGAATGTAAGTCAATAGCTACAACATATGCAAATGAAGAAAATATAGTAATTGATGAGAATATTACTAAATTCTCTTTAGTAGGATTAGGAATGAAAAATACTCATGGAGTTGCATCTAAAGTATTCAATATATTCAATGAAAATAATATAGCCATTAAATTAATTACAACATCAGAAATAAGAATTACATGTGCTATAAACTCAGATGACAAAAACTTAGCAATAAATGAAGTAGCAAAAGCATTTAACTTATAATATTAGGAGGAACAATATGAAACTACATGGGAGTATGGCAATAAAAGATAATAATTTGTATATAGGAGGAATTAGTTGCTTAGAACTAAGTGAAAAATATTCGACTCCTTTATATGTATTTGATGAAGAGTTAGTAAGAGATAACTGTAGAGAGTATATAGATAATTTTAAAGTAAGAGAAAATGGAAATAGAGTCGCATATGCAGGTAAGGCTTTTTTACCAATTCATATGTGTAAATTAATAGATGAAGAAGGATTATATTTAGATGTAGTATCAGGTGGGGAATTGTATACTGCACATAAATCAAATTTCCCAATGGAAAAGATTTTATTTCATGGAAACAATAAAACAATAGATGAGATAAGAATGGGAATAGACTTAGGTGTAGGTAGATTTGTAGTAGATAATTTTTATGAGTTAGACTTAATTGAAGCTATTTGTAAAGAAGAAGATAAAACTCAAGATATATATTTTAGAATAACACCTGGAATAGAAGCTCATACTCATGATTACATCAAAACGGGGCAAATAGATTCTAAATTTGGATTTGCGTTGGTTAATGGAGATTTATACAATGCTATAGAAGAATTAAAAAAATATAGCCAAATTAATTTAGTTGGAATACATGCACATATAGGATCACAAATATTTGATATAGAACCCTTCTTAGACGAAGTAGATATAATGATGAATTTAGTTAAGGAAATAAAAGAAAAATACAATATAGAAATAAGTGAAGTGGATTTAGGGGGAGGAATAGGTGTATATTATACTAAAAAAGATCAACCTAAAGATATAAAAGAGTTTTGTAAATCAATAATTCAAAGAGCAGATGAAACGTGTAAAAATATAGGTATAGATTTGCCAATACTAGTTATAGAACCGGGGAGATCTATAGTAGCAAATGCAGGTAGTACATTATATACTGTAGGTTCAATAAAGGATATAAAGGATGTTAGAACCTATGTAAGTGTAGATGGAGGAATGACCGACAATATAAGACCTTCTTTATATCAAGCTGGATATGAATGTGCTATAGTAAACAAAATAGGATTTGATAAAGTAAATCAAGTAACTGTAGCTGGTAAATGTTGTGAAAGTGGAGATATACTAATTACGGATACTAATATAATGGATATAAAAAGTGGAGATGTTTTAGTTACAACTTCAACAGGTGCATATGGATATTCAATGGCTTCAAATTATAACAAAATACCAAAGCCAGCAGTTGTTAGTGTGAGAGAAGGAGAGTCTAAGATAATCTGTAAAAGACAAAGTTATGAAGATATGATTAGTCTAGAATTAGAAGCTGAAATAGAAATAGAATTAGCTAAATAGAAAAAATATAAAAAATAAAAATAAGATACTCATTTTGTTGAGTATCTTATTTTTTTGCGATTAAAGGGAATATTATATCAAAATAGATAATGTTTATAAAGAGTATAATATGTTTAAATTGGAAGTTTATTGCAGAAAAATAGAGATTTTTCTGCAATAAAGACATAAATGTGATAAAATTTATAGTGAAGAGGAAGGAGAGATTTTATGAAAATAAAGATAATTTTAGCTATAGCTATATTAATGATAGGATTAAGTGGGTGTTCATCTGAAAATGAAAGAAATTTAGTTGATGAAGGTCAAGTAGCGTTAGAAAAATATGAATATACTCAAGCCAAGGAACTTCTATCAGAAGCATTAGAAATTGATGCAGCTGATGAACATGCTAGATCTATGTACATACAAGCAACTAGGATGTTAAATGCAAAAGACTATGAAGAACAACAAAACTATAAAAAAGCAATTAAAGAACTTGAGGCAATAGAAAAAATAAAAAACGGTTCTTCAGCTATAAAATCTGAAGCATCAACTAAGAAAAAAGAACTAGAAAAACTACAAGAAGAATATGAAAAAGCTCAAGCAGAAAGAAAATCAAATGCTAAAAATACTTCTAGTAATGATTCTTATAGAGTACAAAAAGATGCTTTAAGTGAAGAATCAAAACTAAAAGCAGAACAGAATAAAAAAGAAGAAGAGAAAAAAGAGGAAGAAGATAAAAAAGAAGATAATGAAAACAACGGAAATAATACAAATGGTTCAAATACAGGTGGAGAAGGTCAAAGTACACCAAAGCCAGAGGTAATTCCACCACCAGTAGTTTCACCACCAGCTAATACTGAACAACCAACAAATAATCAAGTAACGCCAAGTCAAGAAAGTTAAAAGTAAATAAATTTAAATAAGGGAGCTATTATGATGATTAAAATCATTACAATAGCTCCTTTATATTAGCGTGATTTTTTTATACTAAGTCTTTTCTCAATGAACTTATTAATATATGCCTTTATAACAGCTGCTGTAGGAACAGATAAAAACACACCAATAAATCCAAAGAGTGAACCTCCAATTAAAATTGAAGATATTATCCATATAGGGCTAAGTCCCATTTGATCCCCCATAATTTTAGGTGATATAAAGTTACCATCTATTTGTTGAAGTAAAATTATAAATAAAGCTACCCAAAGGGCTTTAATAGGGCTATAAACTAAAGTCATAAGTATAGGTAATATAGCACCTATAAATGGTCCAAAATAAGGAATCATATTAGTTAAAAATATTATAAAAGATAAAAATAAGGAACTATCAATCTTTATAATAAACTTAAAGGATAAATATGAAATAACACCTACCACAAGAGATACTATAATTTGTCCTATTAAATAATGATAAAAAATATTATGAGACATTTTTGCTAGCTGAATTATGCTATCTGCCTTTGTTTTATCAAATAAAGCATAGAGAAATCTTTTAAACTCATAGCTTATTCTTTCTTTATCAAACAAAATATAAATAGATAATATCACACCCATTATAACATCAAAAACTACAGAAGTTATACTAAGTATATATACTAAAACATCAGATGATGATTTAGAAAATAAATTTATTAGTTGTGTAAGTATAGAGTTTAAAGTATTTTGAATATGGGGAATAATTTCCTTTGGTAAATCTCCTTCTTCTATAAACCTACCAAGTAGCTTATCTATTAAATCTATGTAACTTTGCATTTGAGTTATTATAGTATTTAGAGTGTCGACTATTATGGGAATAAAAATTTTAAAACCAATCATAAATATCAATAATATTAACATATAAGATATAAATATATTTATTAGTCTTTTTAGTTTTAGTTTATTTTCAAAAAACATTACTAAAGGATCTAAAAGTAATGTTAATAATATACCAATTAAAAAAGGGCTTAAAAATGACACTAAATCTCCTATACCTATGATAAGCTGACTAGGAGCATCTATTAACTTATATATTAATACACCTATAAATACTGCGAAAATAAAGTATTTTATGCTTTGTTTTGATAACATAGAGCCTCCTAGATAATATAAAAATTTCCATCATACATATAATATGCAAATATAGAAAATATATAAGATTATAGATAAGGGTTTTGTTTTTTATAAATCTGTATTATAGTATAAGATGTGAAAATTTCAAAGAGAAGGTGAACTAATGAGAATTAATAAATATATTGCATCATGTGGTATAGCATCAAGAAGAAAAGCAGAAGAAATAATACTAGATAAAAGAGTAACAGTAAATGGAAAAATAGTAGAAGAACTATCATTTAATGTGGATGAAAACAACGATATAGTTGAAATAGATGGAGAAAGAATAGGGCTTAATGAAGAACCTGTGTATATAGTACTAAACAAGCCAGAAGGATACATAACAACAGTTAAAGATCAGTTTGATAGACCAAGTGTACTAGATTTAGTATCTGATATAAAAGAAAGAGTATATCCAATAGGAAGGCTAGATTATGAAACAAGTGGATTACTTATACTTACAAACGATGGAGATTTAACATACAAATTAACTCATCCAAAGCATGAAGTTGATAAGACTTATATGGCAATAGTAAAAGGTATACCTACAGAAGACGAATTAAATAACTTCAAAGAAGGTCTATATATAGAAGATTACAAGACAGCACCAGCTAAGATAAAAGTAGTAAAACAAGAAGAAGAAAAGAACTACTCAATATGTCAAATAAAAATACACGAAGGAAGAAATAGACAAGTAAGAAAGATGTGTAGAGCTATAAACCACCCTGTACTTAGACTGAGAAGAGTAGCAATGGGGGACATCACATTAAAAGATACTGAAGTAGGTAAGTACAGACACTTAACAAAAGAAGAAGTAGAATATCTAAAAAGTATTAATTAGAGGTGAAAAATGATAAAAGCAAAATATCTTACAAAGGTTACTGATATAAATAAGTTATTTATAGAACAGATTATAAGTGAAGGTGATACTGTAGTAGATGCTACTATGGGAAATGGATATGATACAAAATATCTAGCAGAAAAAGTAGGCAAAGATGGAGTAGTTTATGCATTCGATGTGCAAGAAGAAGCTGTAAAGTCTACTAAAAAAAGACTAGAAAAAGAAGATTTATTAGATAGGGTTAATTTAATACTTGATGGACATGAGAATATGGATATTTATGTGAATGAAAAAGTTTCATGTGTTTTATTTAATTTAGGATACTTACCTAGAGCAAAACATCAAGTAATAACAAAACCAGATACTACTATACAGGCTATAGAATGTAGCTTAAAATTACTAAAGCCACATGGTGTTATTAGTATAGCAATATATACAGGACATGAAGGTGGCATGGATGAGAAAAATAGTGTATATGAATTTGTTAAAAAATTAGATCAAAGTAAGTTTAATGTATTAGAGTGTGGATTTATAAATCAAGTAAATAATCCACCTCAATTAGTTCTTATTGAAAAAAAGAAGGAATACGTATAATATATTAGAATAGACATAATTAAAAATTATGTCTATTTTTGTTCCTAATGGACAAATATATTAATAAACAATAATTTAAGGGAGCTGGAACTATCTTATATTCAGAAAAAGAACTAAATATATCAAGAAAAGAAATATCTAAAATACTAGCAAAAGAATTTTATAGTGATACATTGTACACTCACATATTGCCAAATGATAAAACAAGGATAAAGGCATTAGAGAAGTTTTTCTATAGTTATATAAATATGTATCCTGTAGGTACAATAGTTGCACCATCTAAAAATATAGAGGCAATAGGATATATATTTTATACAGATAGTGATGTAGACAAATTCAAACAAATTAAAGATTTAGTACTTTATTCATTAAATCTAACGACTATGATGAAGTATATATCGTTAAAAGAATTTATACTATTTGTAAAAGCTATATATAATAATTCATCAGCTTGGATAGATGAATTTATAGATGGTAAATTTATTCATATAGATTTAATTGTAGTAGATGAAAAACATAGAAATAAAGGATTAGCTAAATCAATTATAAAAGAGGTATTTAAAAAGGCAGATAAAGAAAATTTACCTACCACACTAGAAACCCAAAATCCTATGAATGTAAAGATTTATGAAAAGTTAGGTTTTGAAGTTGTAAAAAAACAAAACTATGAAAGTTTAACTCAATATTGTATGATTAGACAACCGAATAGTTAATAATAGATTTTGAATCAAAATTCAGATAATTTGATAAAAATACATTTGAAAATAAAATTAAATTTAAACTTTAATAAAAAAGGAATAAAATGTAAAAAACTAATATAATTATATTTAATATAATATTATTATAAAATATTTAAAGAAAATATAGAACAAAAAGAAAAAAATGATATAATATTAGAGAAGATTAAATTCTGAAAGTAATATACAGAAAATTTGAAATATTACAAGCTTCTTTAAATATATACCAACAAATAAGACAGAAGCTTAGGGGATTTTTAACAATATAAAAGGAGAGACCAATGGAAGAAACAATGGATTTAAAAGACGGTAAACAGCTAATATCAAATATACAGGCTCAATATCCTAGATTTAGTAAAGGACAAAAGCTTATAGCCCAATATATACTTAAAAACTATGATAAGGTTGCTTTTATGACAGCTTGCAAATTAGGGGAAACTGTAGGAGTAAGTGAATCTACAGTTGTTAGATTTGCAAATGCTTTAGGATACTCAGGATATCCTAAACTACAAGATGCACTACAAGAGCTTATAAAAAATAAACTAACAACAGTGCAAAGAGTTGAAATGGCAAAGGAATATGGTGATGACTCTGCTATACTTAAAAAAGTATTAAAAGGGGATATAGTCAATATAAAAGATACACTTGAATCAATAGATGAAAAAGCTTTTGAAGAAGCATCAACAAAATTACTAAAGGCTAGAAAAATATATATATTAGGAATGAGAAGCTCATTTACTATAGCTCAGTACCTAGGTTTCTACTTAGATATAATACTTGATAATGTTCATATAATAAGAACAGATATGGGAGATGCTTTTGAACAAACAGTAAGAATAAGTGAAGATGATGTATTAATAGCAATAAGTTTCCCAAGATACTCTAAAAAAGCTTATCAAGTAGTTAATTGCGCAAAAGAAAAAGGAGCACATGTAATAGCATTAACTGATAGTATGTTTGCACCAGTAGCATCAGTTGCAGACAATATATTATTAGTAAAAAGCAATATGGCCTCATTTGTTGACTCTTTAGTTCCTGCATTTAGTGTAGTTAATGCATTAATAGTAGCCGTTGGTATGAAGGAAAAAGAAGATATTAAAGAGTACTTTGATGAACTAGAAGGTATGTGGAAAAAGTATTCTATCTATGAATAAAA
>JBOFYV010000137.1:0-27181 GCA_051654865.1 Peptostreptococcaceae bacterium | reverse complement strand
TAATTACTTAAGTATTTTTGTCTCCGTCATTGCTTTTATTATTTTGTTGTTAGTATAGATTATATGAAGTTTTATTTTTAAAGTCAATTATTTTTCTGAATTTTCTTATTTTTTATTTTTATTATGTTTAATATTTTTTTTATTAATATTTGCTATCTTGCATATCTATTATCATTCTAGCTACTACTGTTGCCACATTAAATAGATTATTTTCATCTATGTGCTCCATCGTGTCATTTTCAGTGTGGTAATTTGGGTCTGGAGCTGTTTGAACTAATGATGATTTTATTCCAGCTTCTTCAAACGGAGCATGGTCACTAGAACTCATATTTGTATAACTACCTCCATACACACCATTTCCTGCTTTTATATGTTTTGCTGCTAATTCACTAAATCCACTAGATAAATCATTCTTTAAGTTAAATACATTTACGTAATCTCCTACCCCTACCATATCTAGGTTTATCATTGCCTCTATATCTTTAACTTTATTATCTTCTTTTAATTCTTTTACATATTCTTTAGAGCCTAAAAGTCCTAATTCTTCTCCACCAAATGCTACAAATTCAATATTATAGTTAAGGTTTTTTCTTATATCTGGCTTAGATAATAATCTTGCTACTTCTACTATAACAGCTGTTCCTGATGCATTATCACTGGCTCCTGGAGATGATACACTATCAAAGTGAGCTCCTAAAACTATAGTTTTAGCCTTTTTAGAATTTTTAGCTGCTTTTAATGTTCCTATTACGTTGTATGATTCTCCATTCTTTTGATACTCTATATCTATATCAAAGTTATCTTTTGTTAACTCTACAGTCTCTCCTCTTTCTAACTTATCAATTATCTTTGTTGCATTTTCTTTGCTCATTCCTATTATAGGCATATTAGGTGGGTTGTCTCCTAAAGATCCTGTCATTGCTCCTGTTGAGTTGTTGAATATTAATGCTCCAACTGCGCCTGCATTTGATGCATTTGCTGCTTTATCAGCTGAGCTTACCTCTCCTCTTTCCATTAAAAGAATTTTACCTTCTATATCACCTAATTCCTCTATTTCTTTCTGAGTTCCAAATCCAGCATATACAACTTCACCTTTAAAGTCTTCACTTATTTTAGAACCTCCGTTGAAAGTCTTTATGAAAAGTGATTCTCCATCAATATTTAAATATCCATTTCCTACTGACAATGGCTTATCTATATCAAAATCTTCTATATCTGCTTCTAATCCTAACTTCTCAAATTCACTAGCTAAATATTTAGCAGCTTCTTCTTCCCCTTTAAATCCAGCAACTCTCGCATTATCTCCTATTACTAAATTATTCATATCGTGTATTATTTCTTCTTTGCTTATTCTTTTTTCGATTTTATTAATCATTTTTTGCTCTTCTTTAGAAATGGTATTTACTACTTCTTGTGCAAATACTGTTGTATTTAATATAGTTGGTGCCGTGATAATCCCTGCTGCTAATAATGCTACTATCTTTTTGTTATTTTTCATCATAATATTTTCCCCCTTGTATAATGTCTAAAGTACTTTTTATTTTATCATTTATTCCAAATTTTTACAATATTCAGTTTTATGCATCATTTTTTTATTCACACGTAAAAAAGGCTATACGCATTGATTAGCGCTAGCCTTTTATTGATTGTATTCTTTATTCTACAGATTTTAGTGCATCTATCATATTTATATTCTTTAACTTTACATGCATCATTATCATAACTAATATAGCAAATATCATTGTAATCACACCAGAAATTATATAACTACTTATATTTACTGTAGGTATCATCATCATATTATCCATTTCAGCTGTACTTACTAAGAATACATATAGGATTTTACCCATAAATGATCCTGTAAGTATTCCAAGTATCGTTAGTATTATATTCTCTCTAAATATATACATATCAACTTCATTATCATAGAAACCTAGTACTTTTATAGTAGATATTTCTCTAATACGCTCTGATACATTTATATTGATTAAGTTGTATAACACAACAAATGCTAAACTTCCCGATGCAATTATTATAACTATCATAACTAGACCTAAGTCAGCAGCTTCACTCATACTTCTTATCTTTGAAGTAAGTGTAACATTTACTACTTTTTCATTTTTCATTAGCTGCTCTGACACTATATTTTCATCAGTTGCTTTAGAGTTAAATTTTAATAATTGTGCGTTGTATATTGGTTCAGTTTTAAATACTTTTTGGTAGTATTTTGATGATATATATATGTTGTGTCCAGTATAATTTTCTATTATATTAGCGACATTTACTTTATGTTGATTATTATTAGAGTCATATAAAATTATATTTTCTCCAACAGATACTCCTAAAAGTTTTGCAAGTTTTTCATTTATAATTGCTCCATTATCTGATAATGTGTATTTTTCTTTGCTTACTCTATCGTTTAATAGAACATATTTATTTAATTCTTCATTATCTTGAGGTACATACATAGTAGCTGTTTGTTTACTCATATTTTCTTTGCTAAACGTTACGCTATCTTGATATATATTTAAGCTACTATCATATCCTTTTAGATTCTTTAAACTGTCTTCATATTGTCTATCTTGTTTTGCTGTATACTTATCATTAAATACTACTATAGCATCGTAATTCATCAATTTATCAAATTGAATATCTAAATATGATGAGTTAGATTGCGAGAGCGATATTCCTGCTACTAGCATCGCCATACATCCTGATATACCAAGGATTGTCATTAACATTCTTTGCTTATATCTAAATAGGTTTCTACAGGTAACTTTTTGATTAAAGTTTAGTCTACTCCATAGCGGTGTAATTCTCTCTAGTAATATCTTTTTACCAATTTTAGGCGCTTTAGCTCTCATTAAGTTTGATGGTTTTTCTCTTAATTCTTCTCTTAGTACAAACATTGCTGCTCCAACTGTACAAAGTATTGAAGCTACTAAAGACTGAACTATATATGCTGGATAAAAACTTATCTCAACACTTGGTAAAGTGAATGTAGATGAATACGCTATATTGATTATAAGTGGAAGTACGGTACTTCCTACTATAATACCTAGCACACATCCAGCTATACTAGCTAATGCTGCGTATACTATAAACTTTCTAGATACTTCTAAATCAGTATACCCTAGTGCTTTTAATGTTCCTATTTCTATTCTGTTTTCTTCTACCATTCTAGTCATAGTTGTTAAGCATATTAATGCTGCTACTAAGAAGAAGAACACTGGGAATACTGAAGCTATTTTGTCTAAGCTATCTATTGATCCTTTGTACGTTGAGTATCCAGGATTGTCATTTCTATCAAAGAAATAATACTTACTATCATCTAAATCCTTCAATTTTTCTTTTTCTGTTTCTATTTCTTGTCTTCCATCTATTAAGTTTTGTTTATTTTCATTTATTTCTTTTTCGCCATCTATAATCTTTTGTTCAGCTTCTTTGAGCTCTTTTTTAGCTTTATCTAAATTTAACTGACCATTATTTTTGCCTTCTTCTAGATCTTTCTTTCCTTTTATAAGTTGTTGTTTCCCTAAATCTAATTGTTCCTGTGCTTTTATAAGTTGTTGCTTTCCATCATTTAGCTTACTTGCTTCTGATTCATATGCCTTTATACCTTGCTGATACTTAGTTATTCCATCTACTAAAGTTTCAAGGCTAACTTTATTAGATATTAAATTTTTATTAGCTTTGTCTATTTCATTTGATATATTTAATGCTAAAGACATATTTGATGGATTTTGTTCTAAATTGTTTACCAAATCACTTAATCCACTTAGTCCTACACTTTGATTGGATATAATAGTTTTCCAATATTGAATTTTTTCATTTGAAATTGCTTCATTATCTCCAAGGCTATTTACTATTTCTTTGATCTCATTTGAAAGTGAATTATAGGTTGCAATTAATGTGTTTAACGCATTTATTTGGTTTTGATACTCTATTGTATCTTTTACAGGATCAATTCCTTGATTTAAAAACTCATTTTTAGCATTATCTAACTCTTTATTTGCTAAATTAAGTTGGTTTTCACCTTTTAAAAGTACTTCTTTCCTTTTATCTAGTTCTATTTGACCTTTACCCAATGACTTTTGGGCTTCAATTAATTGATTTTCACCATCTTTAATTCCTTGCTCAAACTCTTTTACACCTTGTTGGTATTGTTTTTTTCCATCTATAAGTTTCTTCTTGCCATTATCTATTTCTTTTTGTGCATCATTAATCTGTTTTTCTCCGTCTTCGATTTCTTTATAAGCTTTATCAAATTCTTTTTGTGCTTCAAACTTTATCTCTTCTATTCTTTCTATAACTCTCGGTGAGTACAAATCTTCTAGGTACTTTTTATTTTTTTCCATTTTATATTTGTACTCTTCACTATAACCACCAACACTTTCTACATTTTTAAATCTCACGTATATTTCAGTGTACACATCCATTGCCATATCAGAACTATCTATCACTGCAAAGTAGTCTATACTACCCTTACCAACATTAGTAACTCCTCTAGACATATTATCTATATACATAGGACTTTGTACAAAACCAACTATCTTGAAGTTTTCTTTATTAAAGTAATTATCTAAATCTTCATCTGACTCTATAGTATAGGTATCACCTATTTTTAAATTTTTATTTTCCTTTAATGCCGTTTCATCTAAAGCTATCTCACCACTTTTTTGCGGTAATCTCCCCTTTATAACGGTTAATTTATTTATATCTTGCTTGTTATTTTTATCGTATTCCATAAATTTGACAACATTGTTTGTGTTTGTCATATTTACATCTACGCTACGAGTAGCATAGTAATCTTTTATTTTATCATTATTTTCTACTAGCTTTAGATCATTTTCACTTAGGCCTATACTCGAAATTATCTTACTATCCATTAAGTTTTGTTCATTAAAAAATTCATTTATAGAATTTTTTAAATCAGGTCCACTAGATTTTATACCTGAGTAAAACGCCACTCCTAGAAATATTATTGCTAGTATAGATATAAACCTTGCTTTTGAAGATAATATCTCTCTTGTTATTGATTTTTCGTATGCTCTATTTTTCATATTTTATCCTCTTACCACTCTATATCTTCAACTGAGGTAGGATTTTCATTTACCACTATACTTTTTACTTTTGCATCTCTAATACTTATTACTCTGTTAGCTATTGGTGCTAGTGCTGAGTTATGAGTTATAACTATTACTGTTGTACCTGTGTTTTTACAGGTATCTTGTAAGGTTTTTAGTATTTGTTTACCTGTCTTGTAATCTAGTGCCCCTGTTGGTTCATCACATAATAGTAATTTAGGATTTTTAGCTATTGCCCTTGCTATAGATACCCTTTGTTGTTCCCCTCCTGATAATTGAGATGGGAAGTTATCTTTTCTATGACCAAGACCTACTAGTTCAAGAGTTTCATCAACATCTAGCGCATCCTTTGAAATTTGAGTAGCTAGTTCTACATTTTCCTTTGCAGTTAGGTTTTGAACCAAATTATAAAACTGAAATACAAATCCCACGTCGTATCTTCTATAATTAGTAAGTTGTTTATTATTAAATTTTGCTATATCTACATCATCTATAATTACTTTTCCTTCATCGCAAGTATCCATTCCTCCAAGTATGTTTAGCACAGTAGTTTTACCTGCACCACTTGGTCCTAAGATAATAACAAATTCTCCTTTTTCTATTCCAAAGTTAATTCCATTATTTGCTACTATAGTATTTTCTCCCACTTTATATCTTTTATATCCATTTACTATTTTTATATAAGACATCTATATCTCTCCTATCCTTATATACTTATTTATACTCACTGTCATTAAATAGACACTTTGTTTAGTTAATGCTATAATCCTAGTATAAATAAATTATAAACTAGTTACAATAATCATATGTTTTCACTTTGTTATTAAATATACATTTTTAGTGTTTTTGTCCATTTAATAACATAAACATCATAATTGTTAAAATAAAGGATGGATTATATGGCAGGAATTAAAGGAAACAGAAGAATTTTATATACAAAGCAAATTATTAAGGACAGTTTGATTGATCTACTTCAAGATAAAAAAATTCATCAGATAACAGTTACCGATATCTGTAAAAATGCAAATATTAATAGAGGAACTTTTTATACTCATTATAAAGATGCCTATGATTTGCTAAATTCAATGGAAAATGAATTGTTTAATCAGATTTTACTCTATATAGAAGATACTCCAGTTGAAAATTACAAGGATGTTTTATTACTTAAAGCACTAGAATTAATTAAAGAAAATAAAGAATTATGCAAAATACTTTTCTGTAGACAAGCTGATTCTAATATTATGGATCGTATTCTTGCAGTTGCAAGTAAAGCCGAAATAAATGTGCTAATTGGCAATTTAGGCGCTAATAATATGTTCCTAGATTATTTTATAAAATACAATGTAGGTGGAGTTTTAGCTATTGTGAAAACATGGCTAGAAAATGATTTAAAAGAATCTCCAGAAGAAATAGTTTTTCTCATAAATACAATTACTCGATTTAATCCATAATATAAAAACTAACTCTTAATATTTATAAGAGCTAGTTTTTATATTATGTAGATTTATAAGGCTTTAGTTTTAAACCCTCCACCTCTAACCTCATCTACATTATTTATAGATATGAATGCATTTTTATCTTTTTCATATACTAATTCTTTTACTTTTATTACTTGATTAGTAGATACTATACAGTATATTAATTTCTTTTTGTTATTTGTATACGCGCCTTCAGCCTCTAGAAAAGTTACACCTCTATGTAAATTTTGCATAATAGATTTGGCTATTTCTTCATTTTTATCAGATATAAGCAAAATAGCTTTTTGTTTATTAAAAATATCTTTTGCCGCTTCTAGAGTTATCGATGTTACATACATTGAAATTATAGTGTACATTGCTAGTCTGGAACCAAATAGCATACCTCCTGCACACACTATAAATGTATTTATAATTAAAAATGTAGTTCCTATAGGAATATCATATTTAATTTTTAATATAGCTGTAACTATATCCATACCGCCTAATGAAGAATTTGCTTTAAATATAAGACCTAAACCTACTCCTACGAAAGCTCCTCCAAATATTGACTGTATCATAATATCATTTATATTTATGTAACTTGCTACTTTAGTTGCAAATCCTAATCCTAGAGAATAAATAACCATATTTATCAAACTGCTGTAAAAAAACTCTTTTGCTACATACTTTCTAGAATATAGAAATATCGGTATGTTAATTAGTAAAATAAATAAACCTTTGTTTATATTAAACATAGATTCAATAAGAACTGCAATTCCTGCTAAACCATTGCTTAATAAATTAGCTGGTGTTAAAAATCCGTTGATTCCAATTATGGATAATATTATTCCACTAGTAATTAGAAGTACTTTATTAATCCTTTCCTTTTTCATAGCCAAATTGCCCCTTTTATATATTATTTCTTGAGATACTACTTCTATATCATCCCTTGCTTTCCTTCTTTAACCACATATATTTTTATAAAATAAAGGCACTTGTTTATATACAAGTGCCTTTGCTTAATTTATCCGTTATCTAGTTTTTATGCATAATTTGCTAGTATGTTATCTTTAATATATATTTCCACGTCTTCTTTAGACATATCTAAAACAATTGAGAATTCGTTTTCAATTAATTCTTTAGATATTCTAAAAAACTTTTCTTCTATTTGACCAAGCTTTTTACTATTTTTTAATAGCTCAGCTTTTTTGTTATTAAGACTTATCATTACCGTCAGTGTATCTATACAGTTATGAGTATTCAATAATTTTTTATAATGTTCCTGTAATACTCTTGCATTTTTTAAATTATATTCACTTTCATCAATCAAAGGAATATCTTTAATTATTTCTTGTATTTCTTCAGGCGTTACAATTGTTCTCATAAATATATTTGTGTTTACAGGTATAAATACCGTTCCATTTCCATGCAGGGGTTTTAGTGTATAGTAGTTATTAGTTTTATTAGTTCCCGGAATATTAATTTCACTTATATTTTCTACTTCACATACACCTTCATTGCCATAAACAATAAATTCTCCAATTTTATACATACCTACGTTCTCCAGTCTTATTATATTTTATTTAAGAATCGAAGCTTAATAATATAAAAAAAGACCCATTTAAGGATCTTTCCGAAACAATATATATTATTATAATATAGTTATGTTTTCTGCTTGAGGACCTCTAGCACCTTCAACTATATTAAAGCTTACTTTTTGACCTTCTTCTAATGTCTTGTATCCATCACATTGTATAGCTGAGAAATGTGCGAAAACATCATTTCCACCTTCTACTGATATAAATCCAAAACCTTTTTCACTGTTGAACCATTTTACTATTCCGTTAGTCATTTAATTTCTCCTATCAAAACCTTTATAGGTTTTCCGTTTTATTCGTATTACTACAATATCTATTGTAACACATACTTGAATAAATAGATAGTATTATTAATAATATACTACAATTTAAATTATTTTTATTACTACATTTTAAGTTCCTTTACTGCATTTCTGGTTAGTATAAGCTTTTGTTCTACTTCTTCAAGATTATTTTTTGCCATTCCTATAAATAGCATATCTATTATTGCTAACTGAGATATTCTTGAACTCATAGCCCCTTCTCTTAATGATTTTTCAACAAAAGGAACCTTTAGAGTTATATCTGACAACTTTTCTAGTTCATTATTAATACTTGCCTTAGTTATAGATATTACTGGTATATTATTTTTTTTAGCATTTTCAATGCATTTTATAACTTCATTTGTACTACCTGAATAAGATATTGCAACTGCTATATCTCCTTTTTCCATTAATACTGATGATGTTATTTGAAGATGAGTATCAGAATGTATTATGCATCTTTTATTTATCCTACTCAGTTTATAATAAAAATCAAGACCCACTAATCCTGATACACCTACACTATAAATGTATATATTTTTAGCATTTAATAATAATTCAATTGCTTTTTCTAAATCTTCTTCATTAACTAATTTAACAGTTTTATCCATAACATTATCTATAGAGTCTTTTACCCCATAAATAACATCTCTAGTCTTTAATTCTTTATCTAAATATTTAAAACTCCCGCTTTTATCCTGTTCATTTGAACTTATAGTTAAACCTAACTTCATTTCATTTAAACTCGAAAAGCCTAGCTTTTTAGAAAATCTTACAACTGTAGCAGCAGATGTACTAGTTAGTTCTCCTATTTCTTTTGCAGACATATTTATTATACTTTCTTCATTTGAAAGAAAATACTCTGCTATTAGCTTTTCTCTATCTGTAAAATCTCTATAATTTTGTTTTATATACTCTAATGTGTTCATTCTATCACTTCCCAAACAATCTATAATCAATTATGATTAAATTTTATTAAAGCAAAATTTTTTACCTTCAATTATATATTTTAATAGATAAAAGTCTTCTTGTAAAACAGATGCTACTACATTTGTTCTAATATCATTTTGTTGGTCTGTTAATAATATTTGAAGTTCTCCCATATACCTTAAATACCCTTCATTATCAATAGTTATATCACCATACTTTTTAGCTACGGTATTATGACTTTTTATTTTGTTATTTTCCAAGATAAGTCTACTTTCACTAGCTCTTATTGCATCTCTTGCTGAATCAGTTCTTGATGAATATTTTGATTCTAACAGTTTTATGCATATATTATCATTTGTTTTTAACTCGATTCTAAGTTCTACGCAATCTTTGTCTAATGATGATAACCCTACTAATTCCTGCTCGCTTGGTAAAGAGTCCCCTATAAATACACAGTCATTGCCTATTGCAAATAAATGATTAGCAGCCATTTTTACATCTATATTTCTATGGTCTTCTAATGTAGGTAATCCATCTTTCATTGGGCTTCTTTTTCTATTATTCGATTGTACAAAAGCGCATACTTTAATACCTCGTTCTTTAAGTATGTCATTTTTTCTTGTCATACATTCTTCTGAAATACCTGTTCCAATTCTAGGGTAAAAATTGTGTAATGCATCTACATTTTCATAATTTGGTGAGAACTTATCTAGCTTTTCAAAAAACTCCTTTGTTATTGTTGATGCATTTAGTTGTACTTTTATCCCATGTTCATTTTTGGTCATTATTGATATTTCTTCTTCAGTATATCCAAAATCTATTCTTATTGTTTTTACACCCATATTTTTTAAACCTTTTAAATCCATATTTTCTAAATCTAAAAATTTGAATGTATTCGGTGATATATCACTTATTATATCCATATTGTACTCTTTTGCTAATTCAAAAAACTCCATTACCTCTATTTTTAATACATCATAATTTGCTTCTGGTATATGAAGAGATGTAAATATTCTACTAAATCCTAATTTATGTGCATCTTTTAATAACTTTATATTTTCTTCCTTTGTATTATCTAAACCAAAATATACTGAAAATCCAAAACTCATCTTATTATCCTCCATAATATTATTAATCGTTTTTTATAAATTTTTGATATGTAAAAAGACTACCTCAAAATTATTTAAGATAGCCTATAATTCTTATCCTTTACTCTGTTGGATCGTCAAATCCTATTAACTCTGTGAATAAGTATCCTGCAACATAAGATGCTAAAACCCCTACTAAAAATACTAACATTTTTCCATCAGCTATCAATAGTGCAAGAGGTAATCCAGATACTCCCATTGCTACTGCTCCAACTTTGAAGAATGCCATTACAGCTCCACCTACACCCGCTCCTAAACAAGCAGCTATGAAAGGTTTTCCTAAAGGTAATGTTACCCCATATATTAAAGGTTCTCCTATCCCTAAGAAACCTGGTACTAATCCATTTTTAGCAGTTTTCTTTAATCTTTCATTTTTTGTTTTTTTGTAAACAGCTATTGTTGCTCCAACTTGTGCCATACCTGCAGTTGCAAGTATCGGAAGTAATACAGTATACCCTACATTAGCTATTAAATCTGCATGTATTGGCGTTAATGCTTGATGCATCCCAGTCATAACTAATGGTAAGAAAAGTGCTCCTGATATTGTTCCCGATATTACAGATACTATTATGTTATCAGATGCTACAGTTTGTGCTACCACTACTCCTATTGAATCAGATATAAATCCACCTACTGGTTGAAGTATAAGTAACGCTACTAATACTGATATAGTTAATGTTAAAAGCGGTGTTATAAATAAGTCTAGTACATCTGGTACAACTTTTCTAAGCGATTTTTCTATAAAACAAGCAAGTAATACAACTAATATAACCGAAATTATTCCACCTCTACCTGGAGTTAATTCTTTACCAAATAAAACAATTCCAGAAAGTGCTTGTGATGATAATATTCCACCTAAAACTCCACCCATCATTGGCATTTGAGAACCAAATTCTTTAGCTGCATTTACCCCAACTAATATAGGCAGTATTGCAAATACTCCATTTCCTATCAGACCAATAATTTGTGCTGCTGTTGTTAATTTGTATGTATCTCCAAAATACACACCAGCTATGTTGTTTACTGCAAGTACTAGACCGCAAGAAACAAATAATGGTATTAATGGTATAAATATTGAACCTAATTTTTTCAAGAAGTTCTTTACTTTTGTATCATTTTTAGCTTTTAGTTTTTCCTTCGTTGCTTTTACTGCATCATCCCCTAAAGCTATATTATTTCCTAATAAAGATTTAACTTCAGTAGTTACTTTATTTACTTTACCTGGCCCATATATAACTTGAAGTTGTCCTTCTGCTTGGACTACTCCTAGTACTGCTTCTGATTTTTTTAGCTCATCTATTTTTACTTTTGAATACTCTTTAATTTCTAATCTGCAACGAGTCATACAGTTTTGTGCAGATATTATATTTTCTTTTCCTCCAACTAATTCTATTAGCCCTTGTGCAATTTGCTTATCTGACATTTTTGTTCCCCCTACTTAATATTAGTTTACATCACTTAATGCATTTGCTATATATCCATTATGTTTCTCTAACTTTTCTTTTGCATCATCTTTATTTAGATTTGATAAAATCATAAAAATTGCTAATTTAACATCTGAGTCTGTTTCTTTTAAGTACTTAGCTGCTTCTTCTGTATCTACACCAGTTGCTTCAGAGACTATTTTCTTAGCCCTTTCAACTAACTTTTCATTTGTTGATTGAACATCTACCATTAAGTTTCCATAAACCTTACCAAGTTTTATCATAGTTCCTGTTGATAACATATTTAAAACTAACTTTTGAGCTGTTCCTGATTTTAACCTTGTTGAACCTGTTACAACTTCTGGACCAACTACTGGTGATATTGCGATTTTAGCTTCTTTAGCTACACTTGAATTTGCATTACAAGTTACAGAAACTGTTAATGCTCCTATTTTATTAGCATACTCTAAACCACCTATAACATATGGTGTTCTTCCTGATGCAGCGATACCCACTACTGTATCATTTTCATTTAAATCTTTTGATTTTAAATCTTCTATTGCTAATTCTTTAGAATCTTCAGCACCTTCTTTAGCTCTAAATATAGCCTCTTTACCACCAGCAATTATCCCTTGAACTAACTCTTCTGATACTCCGTAAGTTGGAGGACATTCTGATGCATCTAATATTCCAAGTCTTCCTGAAGTTCCTGCACCTATATAAATTAGTCTTCCACCTTTTTTCATTCGTAAAACTATTCCATCTATTGCTTTTGCTATATGAGGTAGCTCTTTTTCTATTGCTTCTGCTACTTTTTTATCTTCATTGTTTATTTTCTTTACCATTTCTATTGTTGATACTCTATCTATGTCTAATGTATTTTGATTTCTACTTTCTGTAGTTAAGCTTCCTAAATTTAATCTATCCATTGTTATTCCTCCTGAAATCTTTTTGAATACGTTTTCTTTATGTTTTTATAATAACATACATAAAATTTCATTTCAATATTTTTTTATTAAAAAGAAATATTATTTCACATTTATTTTTATAATCACTGATTTTCTCTATTATTTGTTAAAATTAAAATCACTCTTACTGTTAATAAGAGTGATTTTCAGCTAAAATTTTTTAATTATTTATATAACTTGTTTTTTACCAATATATTTTATTAGATATGTTACAACTGGAATAGATATAATTACTAAAGTTATCAATACTGTTGAATACAATACCGGTGTTCCAAAAATATTGTACGTACTTGTATCTCTAAACATCCCTACGATTCTTACTGCTTCTGCTACATTTATTTCTCTAAAAATTCTACCTATAGAATCTATAGGAATAAATCCGCCGATAAATGCTGGTACATAATACATACCCAAACTAAATAATAGCGATATCATATTGTTCTTCACTATTAAAGACATCAACATAGTTACCAATGAAAATAACATAGCACCTATAAAACTAGTCCCTAGTCCCACAATATAATAATCAATAACTCTCATATCAAAAGGTGTAGTTCTATAATATTTAAATAACTCTAATGGTTTATCCCATCCTACAAAATCAAATTTTAAAGCTCCAAACATATATATAGTATTTATTATAATGAATACTATAGCTGTGTATATTAGTCCTGATATTATCTTAGATAAAACTAATTTATCCTTTCCTCGTCTACAGCTTAGTACTATTTGCGCACCATTACTTTGATATTCATCACTAAATATTGTAGCTAATCCCACTGCTATTAATGTTGTTATTAAAGTTGCTATAACATTAAAATCAGTAGTTCCTAACCAGCCAGCTTTAAAATAGTATTTTGCTTCTTCTACATTTTTTACTTTATCATATACAAACTTAATATTTTTATATTCATATGTATCTATTTTATCTTCTTTTTCTAATTTATTTATTTCACTTTTCATTTCTTCTATTGTGTAATATTGATTATTTATGATATACATTGGATTAGGAACTATTCCCTCATATAAATAATATCTATATACTATTTCTTCTTTAGTAAGTTTTTCACCCTTGTCTTCTTTTTTACTTAAATTTTCTATAGTCTCTTCCGCTTTAGCTATGCCTTCTGGTGTTATTGCTTTACCTTCATAATCTTTCATTACACTATACACATCATCAAGACTATCTAATCCTTTAAGTTTCATATTTATACTTTCACCAAAAGCATTAAAAGTAGCAAATAACATTGTCAATAGCAACGCTATACAAACTGATTTTTTAGAAAATATTTTGTATAACTCAAATTTAATTAAATCTATCATTTTATTATCCCCCTAAATACTTACTTTTTCATTAAAATAATATAAAAATACATCTTCTAAATTTGGCGTTTCTTCTACATATTCAAACGCTTTTACACTTAAATTATTATCTCCAACTACTCTTACAGAAATTCCATTGTTGCTCCTTACCATACTAGAAATTTTAAATTCACTTTGAATATCTTCTAAATCTATTTCACTTATATTTAATGTATATACTTTACCTCTTACCGAATCTAAAATATCCTCTAATGATGACTTTTCAACTAATTTCCCATCCTTCATAACAAGTATTTCATTTGCTATAAACTCTATATCTGAAACTATGTGTGTTGAAAATATAATTATTTTATCTTTAGATAGTTTTGATACTAAATTTTTAAATCGTATTCTCTCATTTGGATCAAGTCCTGCTGTTGGCTCGTCTAATATAAGTATCTTCGGGTCATTTAGTAACGCTTGTGCAATTCCTAATCTTTGTTTCATACCACCTGAAAACTTACCTATTTTTCTTTTTCTATCTTTTTCTAAGTTCACGAATTTTAATAATTCATCAACTTTACTTCTTTCAATACTTTTATCTATTCCTTTTAATGCACACACATAATATAAAAACTTCTCTGCAGTAAAATTTTTATAAAATCCTATATGTTGAGGTACATATCCTATTAAATCTCTATAGTCTGCTCCTAGCTTATTCTTACTATCTCCGTTTACTAATATTTCTCCACTGCTTGGTTCTGACACATCTGCAAGTATTCTCATAAGAGTTGTCTTACCTGATCCATTTGGACCAAGCAGTCCATATACTCCACTATCTAAGGTCACACTAAAATTGCCTACAGCTACCTTGTCTTTAAATTTTTTACTTATATTTTTTATAATAAGTTCCATAACTTCCCCCTAAAAATCCAATATTTTATAATCTATACTGCTAATACTCTTTTTATAAAAAAATTTCATTGATATTACTAATATTAGTGATGATAGCCCTAAAACAATAAATGTATTTATACTTGTTATGTCTCCTATATTTTCATACATACTAATGCCCATTACTCCCAAAATCCATATTGATATACACAATGCAATACTATTTATACTTCTGTATAAAGATGTGATAATTAAAGATATTGATCCCATTATGAATATTGGAATTAGCCATATACTAATCATATTTAGTAAGTTAATGCTTGAGTATGCACTATTTAAAGTAAAACTTAGAGCAATGCTTGTTACTATAGAAACTAGATTTATAATTATTAATCTTGATAAAATAATTTCTCTCAAAGAATATTTATAGCTAAGCTCTAGCTCCCACACATTTTCTTCTCTACCTTTTATTATTTCAAATATTCCAAGTAAAATTGGCATTGGGGCTATTATTGATGCACTTAGGTATATACTTAAATTTAATTGAATAGTTGATATTGTTCCTATAAGTACTAATACTAATGATGCTATAAAATACAACTTATTCATCATACCAACCTGAATTTTAACTAGGTTTATATTTTCTCTTATTGTATTAAATAATGAATTTGATTCTTTAACTACCATCACTTCTTGATTTGGCATATGTTGTTTTAATATTTCAATCGTTGAGTCTATTTTTTCCTCATCGACTTTGTTCACTACATAGCTATCTAAGAAGTTTTCTATATCTATTAAATCTTCTTCTAGTAATGTTTCAAAGTCTTCATCTTCTATACTTTTACACCTTAGACTGTGAATATTTAGCTTCTGATTCAATTTTTTCACCTCCAAGTAGTTTCTTAAGATTTTTAATACCATTAAATAGCCTTGACTTTATAGTGTTTTCATTATCCCCAGTTATATTGCTTATTTCTGTTATTTTTAAATCATTGTAGTATTTTAAAAGTATTGCCTCCCTTTGTAGATTTGGTAGTTTTTCTACAGCTTGCTTTATTTTTATTGCTTCTTCTTTTTTAGAAACTATATCTATTACATTTGACTTATCTTCTATCTGATGATTTTCTATATCACAACTCTCACTTCGTTGTGTGTAGGTTTTGCTTTTAAAATAATCTTTTGTTGTATTTATTGCTATTTTTAACAACCAGCTTTTAAACTTCCCTGTATCTACGTTGTATTTATCTATATTTTTCATCATTTTTATAAACACATCTTGTGTTATATCATAAGATAGGTTGTAATCATTGGTTGTTCTATATATGTAGCTATGTACAAGGTCATAATGCCTTTTAACTAGTATTTCCATTGCACTTTCATTTCCTTTTTGTATTTCTTTAATTAGGCTTTCATCTGTCTGTGCCAAGCTCTCACTCTCCTTTCACTTATATAACGAGTTAAATTTATAAAAGGTTTTATCATTTTTAATATATCTTTATTATTTTAACAAAAACAGTTAAATACGTAAAAAATACACATTGACTATTTCATCAATGTGCTTTAAATATTTTTAATTAATTTTACTTTCCATTATTTCAATATCTTTGTCTTTTATCTTAAACCAAATAAGTGGTATCAAGGATATTATAAGAAAACATATTGGAACTAAAAAAAACATATTTTTTATTCCTTGTATCGTAACATTTGTAATAGCTGCATCCGGATTATAATTAATAAATCCTAGAACTGCCGTTATAACCAGACCTCTCACTACTAAACACACCTTTATTGATGTATTACATAAAGCCATAACCATCCCCTTTATACTTTTACCTGTTTTGTATTCACTGTATGCTCCACACATAGAATATAGATTAGTTGTATTTCCATGTGCCATACCAAAGAATATTTGTCCTATTCCTAAAACTATCATAATTCCAATCTTGCTTACAGGAATAAAGTATCCTATTCCATGGCATATCATAAATCCAATAATACCGATAATATTTGTGTTTTTACTACCAAATTTTCTAACAGAAGAATTTGAAATCATACAGCCTATAAATGTACCAAAATTGAAAGGTACTAATAAGAGAGCAACACTAGCTGCATCCCCTAGTACAACTTTACAATAATATGCTACTGATGCTGCTATCATATAGAATGGTATTAACTTACAAATATCATATATAATTATTAGTAATAGTTGTTTATTTGATATTACAGTCGTTAGTATATCTTTAACCGAAGGATTATTTTTTGTTGCATTATTTTCACTCTTATTTTTATAATTTACTTCATCATATCCCTTTGTAATAAAATAATGCACTCCATAAAATATTGCATATAAAATTGCTGCTACTAGTGCAGTCATTGTATAACCAATTACACCATCTTTAGAATTAGAAAAAATACCAATAAAAAATACACTCAGTGTAGGAACCAAATATCCTGCAATCATTCTACCTGCACTTGATCCTGCTGATACTCTAGCTGATAAAAAAGCACGTTCTTCTCCATCATCAGTTAATACAGTTACTAAAGTCCTATTCGCAGCCCAAGCAATATTCCATACACTATGGCTTATTATATATCCAACCCCACAAATTAATGCTGCTGTAAAGTCTGAACCAATTCTGCTAAACATTAATACAAATGAAACTATAACAATTGGTGGACAGTATATTAACCAAGGTCTGTATTTACCTTTTTTTAGATTAACTTTGTCCACTATTATTCCTGATAATAAAGATGTAGCAATATCTACTATCCCTGTTATTGTTAATAACGTTGCTACTATACCTAATGGTAGTTTAGATATATCAGTAAGAAACACTACAAAAAAAGCAGTATCAACTGCACTCATAAATGAGAAACCTATATCACTTACTCCCCAAAATTTCTTTATTATATTATTTATTCTCTTCAAGCCTATCCCCCCTATGATGCTAACATATAATTTATATTATTCTATTAAATTCTAATGTTTCATAATTTTTTTTATTTTTTTTGAATACTTTTTTCTAAGTTGTCCATAATTAAAATATGAATCGGATATAAAAACTATCTCTCCCCAGATAGAGTAAAAGCTACAGTTCCCCCAAACTGTAGCTTTTTTCATTTGTTTTTGTAGTTGCACTTTATTTATATTTAGTTATTATAAATCCCTCTAATGGTAGCACTTTCTAGTATATGTCCATACATTTGTCTAAACATTTCATTTGGATAAAATCCATTATTCAAATCTAGTATAGTATCTAAAGCATATACTGTTAAATCATAAATATGAGGCTTATCTGGTGGTGCCATACCTCCATAGTAACAAGCATACTTCTTTGGAACTATTCCCCCCTGTATACTTATCCAACTGTTTAAACCTTGAACAAAATCATTACTGTTTCTACTTGCATTTTCTAATAATTCATCACTCATAATATTTGCTGCAGACCAATGTATCCATGCAAAACCACCACTTACAGGTATCGCATCTTTATCCTCTAGAAAAAGTGCATAAGACTTCGTCCCAGCAGGTGGACCTTCTATCTTTATAGGTAATGAATAGGTCGGTATACCAAATCTATCAACATTTCCTCTTTTTCCATATTTATCTTGTATAATCCCTTCAACAATACCACTGCTTTCAATCTTCATACAATCCCCCTCGTAATACTCAAATCTAATCTTAAATATTTAGTATGTTTTTATAAAACCTTTTATCTCTAAAATATTATAAAAATATAAATTTTATAATACTTTATTTATTTTTTTATTATTTTGTATAAAACTTTCAGTTTTGTCTATAATTAAAATATGAATCGGATATAAAAACTATCTCTCCCCAGATAGACAAGAAACTACAGTCCCCCCAACTGTAGTTTCTTTACATTTATATATTTTCTAAATCTTCAAGTCTTGGAATAGATTCAATAGCACCATAATTTTCTGTCGTTTTAGCTCCTACTATATTGGCTATTTTCACTATATGTTTCATTAGTTCTACATCTGTAGATGCGTCTCTAGCACTTTTTTCTTTAGATAAACTCGCTAGTACACTTCCTATAAATGCATCTCCAGCTCCAGTAGAATCAATCATATTTACTTTTATCGATTCAATATCGCTGCGTACTCCATTTATAGATAAAACTGTACCTTGCTTGCCTAGTGTCATTAAAATAGTTTTTGCACCATATTGATGAAGTTTGCCTAAAATTTCATCAGTATCCTCAAGTTTAGTTATTATCTTAGCTTCTTCCATTGATACTTTTATTAAATCTATATCTTTTATAGTTTCTATGCTTCTCTCTACAAATTCATCAACTTTATCTCCAAATAAACTTTCCCTAAAATTAGGATCAAAAGAAATTAATTTATCTAAATTTTTTCCATACTTTATTATTTCTTTGTATGATGTATATAATTCTCCACCTAATAATGCTGTTGCACTTCCTAAGTGAATAATTTGTGCATCATCAAATATATTAAAATCTATGTCTGATACTTTTAATTTTTCATCTGCCCCTCTTACAAAATTAAAGTCTCTTTCGCCTTGTGAATCCAACGACACAAATGCTAATGTTGTATTAGACTCATCTCTAAGACAATGCTCCATTCCTACATTATATTTTAACATTTCACTGATTAAAAAATCACCAAATTGGTCTCTTCCTACTTTACCAACAAATTCTGCATTTGCGCCTAGTTTAGCTATCGCTGCTGCTACATTAGCAGGTGCACCACCAGACTTTTTTATAAAATTAACAGATTCTGAAAGTTTACTATCTATATCTACGCATACAAAATCTATTAATAATTCTCCAGGACATATTACTCTTCCCATAATTTTATTCCTTTCATCTCATACATAATTAAATTTATATCTCCCTGTATCTCCACTAGTTTATTTTTATTCTCAATAAAAAATCTAGATGTAAGAACATATTCACCATTGTTTATATATATCTCAATAATTGAATTATCTATAAATATCTCTATATTATCTAATTGATTTATTTCTATTCTTCTATAGTCACCATACTGTTTCATAAATTTAGTCTGTAAAGTATTTGATCTGTCTAATATAAAGCATCCCTTTTTATATATAAGTGATAATTTCGAATCATCTCTTGTAAATAAATTAATTTCAAATTCTTTATTTTCTATATCTGCTTTTAAATATGATCTTACAATAGTATTTTTAATCTCCGTTAAGCCTGATGTGAGCATTTCTTTTTTAGATTCATCAATTAATTTATATATATTCCTATGTGGTTTTTGGTATAATTTATGATTAACTACACTTAATACCCTCGGTAAAGACAACGCCCCTTGCCATTTATTTGTATCTGCTGGATACTCTGATCCAGGTAAACCTATCCATCCTATTAATATTATTTCGTCATTTGATGTATGCATAATAGTCTGTGGCGCATAAAAATCAAATCCTCTATCAATTTCATCCCAATTATGTGTATTAAACTTATTTCCTTTTAATGTTCCAATAGCGTATGTAGAGCTATATATATTCTGAAACCTATTATTTATAGGTTTAATTCCCTGAGGACACCATAAAAATACGTCATTATTATCTATTGAAAATAAGTCTGGACATTCCCACATAAATACATCTTCATTATTTACATTTTCTACTTCTAATTCTCCTATATATTTTGAAGTTTTATTTTTATCATCATAAGTAAAAATAGCAGCGGTTCCAGTTTCATTTTTTCGTTGTGCTGCGCATATAAACTTTATCTCTTCGTTTTGTATCCATGGTTTAGGATCTCTAAACTGTTCTGTAAATCCATTTGGAGTTGTAGCTATACAATACTTAGATGATATTTCTGATGTATTTTTGTCTATTACAGCTATATTTTGATAACTTACCCTTTTGTAATCTTCATTTTGTCTTGTATTTCCAGTGTAAAAACAATATATACTATCCCCTATGACTACTCCTCCACCAGAATAGCATCCATGCGTCTCAAATGTTTCTTTCGGTACTATTGTTTTCTCTTCCTTAAATTTCAAGAAGTCTTTCGTTGTTAAATGTTGCCAATGCTTCATACCATGTATGCTATCAAAAGGATACCATTGATAGAATATATGATATTTTTCTCCATCAAATACAAGTCCATTAGGGTCATTTAAAAGTCCTGTTTTAGGATATATATGATAACTTGGTCTGTATTCTTTATCTTCTATAACTTTCTCTCTAATACCTTCTAGTTCATTTTCTTTAGCAGAATCTATAGTTCTATATTTATTTAAGTACATTTTGTTAGTAGCTTGCATTTTTCACCTCAATATCTTACATTGATTTTAATTTTTCATTTTCCTTACTAATTTCTTTCGGCACTGCAAATATACAAGCTAGTATAAATGATAATGCTACAGTTCCTAATGATATCAATGTATAGAATAATAATTGACGACCTTCATAAATATACATTAAGTAAGATGGCACAACTGCTAAACCATATGAATTAGATTGTATATTAAATATTGATAACAACGCTGCTCCTATTCCCGAACTTACTAATGTTACATATAGTGGCTTAAACTTATATCTTATTAATATCCCAAATAATACTGGTTCACTGATTCCAAATAATTGAGATAACATAGCTCCAATACTTGTAGCTCTTATATTTTCTTTTTTAGATTTTGCAGCAAAAGCCAAACAAACTCCTACATTCGCAAATCCATACATTGCACATAGTGTAATAAGTGGATTAAATCCTGTATTTGCAAGTAATGAAGTCTCTATCATTACAAATGTATGATGCAATCCTGTTAATACTGATAATGGATAAATAACCCCAATTGCAAATCCTCCAATTCCAAAAGGCAACTGAATTAATTTTTCTATCATTCCTACCATTCCAAGCTCTATATTGTGCATTACAGGACCAACACCAAGGAATATTACTACTAACATTATTAGCATTACAAGGAATGGAGTAAATATAAAGTCTAAAATATTCGGCATTATTTTTCTCAATTTCTTTTCAAGGTTAGCACCTAAGAAACCTGCAATAATAGCTGTAATTACACTACCTTGACATCCAACTATTGGTATACCAAATATTTTTAGAGCTTCTACTCCACTATTTGGATCTGCAACAGCATATGCATTTGGCAATATTGGTGATACTAACATTAAACCTATAATTATCCCTATAACAGGAGTACCTCCAAAAACATTAAACGCTGACCAACAAATTACAGATGGTAAAAATGCAAATGCTGTATCTGTAAGCACTGATACTAATGCTTTGATTGATTCTGGTATTCCTGCACTAGATGCTCCAAATAACCCAAGTACCGAATCATTAAATACAACTCCCTTAAGTCCTAGAAAAAGACCAGTTGCCGCTATTATAGGAATTATCGGCACAAATATATCAGATAAAATCCTCATTAATTTTTTTATTCCAACTTGTTTATCTTTTATAACTTCATCTTGTTCTTTTTTAGAAATGGTCTTTAGGCCCAAATTTGTAAGCTCCAAATACACTTTATTAACTGTACCTGTTCCTAAAATTATTTGGTATTGACCAGAGTTATAAAATACCCCTTTTACTTGATCAATTTTTTCTACTTCCTCATTATTAATAATTGAATGATCTTTTACTATAATACGTAATCTTGTCGCACAATGAGTGGCAGAAATAATATTATCCCTTCCCACTAAATCTAGGATTTGTTTCGCAGTATCTAAATTTTTATTACTCATTTTTACTCCCCTTTCAACTATTTTTATATTGTTATTAATAGTGCTTGATTTGGCTTTAGAACAATTTTATTTTCATCAAACTCTACTTCATTTAAGTTGTTGAATATAATTTTTTTATCCTTTAGTTCAATTTTCTCTGTTACTGTTTCTGAACTAAAATTAAATAAACAGTATATTTTTTCATCTTTTATATTCCTAGTATAAGCTATAACTTCATCATTAAGTGTAGTTATAGGATTTATTTCTCCATATATCAGACATTCTGAATAAATACTATTTTGCCTAAAATCTATCATATTTTTGTAGAATGAATAGATACTATCATCATCCCCCACTTGTGAATTTACATTTATATCTTTATAATTATCTATCATTTTTAGCCATGGATTTGTTTTAGAGAAACCACCATAGTCAGAAGAATCCCAATGAAATGGTATTCTAGAATTATCACGACTTCTAAGATTTATAATATTTAACGCTTCCTCTTTAGTAAACCCTTCCTCTATTGATCTATAATATTGGTCAATACTTGATATATCATTAAACTCATCTATAGAATTTCTTTTAAAGTTTGTCATTCCAAGCTCTTGACCTTGATAAATAAATGGAGTTCCTCTTAAGAAGAAATACATTGCACCAAGCATTTTTACTGCATCTTTATTATGTTCTTTATCTTTTAGATACTTTGTTGTTGCTCTTGGTTGATCATGATTCTCGATAAAGTTAGCTCCCCATCCATGCTTTTGAATAGCAATCTGACTTGCCATAATTTTATCCCTTAAATCCTTTATAGTCCATTTTGTTCTTTTAAACCATTCACTTCCAGATGCAACATCTAAATCTGCATATTTAAAATCAAATATCATAGAGAAGTATCCATCTTCACCTATAAAATCATCTAATTCATCATAAGATACTCCAGGTGCTTCAGCTACAGTAACACAATTATACTTATCAAAAGTTTCTTGTTTTAGCTCATGTAAAAACTTTTCTATCCCTGGCTGATTTCTAGATGTTTTTGTACATTTTACTAAGCCATCTACACCATCAGCGTCTAAGCTTTTATATGTTAAATCTTTTTTTATAAATGTAATTGCATCTATCCTAAATCCAGCAATACCTTTTTCTAGCCAGTAGTTAACCATATCATATAAGACTTTTCTAACTTCTTCATTTTCCCAATTTAAGTCCGGCTGTTTTTTACCAAATGCATGGAAGTAATATTCATCTCTTCCTTCAACTTTCTCCCATACACTTCCTCCAAATACAGACCTCCAATTATTCGGTATCTCTTTACCTTCTTTGAATATATAGTAATTATGAAATTTACTATCTGGATTATTTATAGCTTCTTCAAACCATTTATGCTCATCCGAGGTATGATTTATAACTAAATCTAAGATTATTTTGATTCCTTTTTCTTTTGCTTTCTCTATTAGCTCCTCTAAATCTTCCATTGTTCCAAATTCTTCAGCTAAATTGAAATAGTCTGATATATCATAACCATTATCATCCATAGGTGATTTGTATATTGGACATATCCAAAGCATCGTTATACCTAAATCCTTTAGATAGTCTAATTTTTCAGTTATTCCTTTTATATCACCTACACCATCATTATTGCTATCATAAAAACTTTTCGGATAAATTTGATAAACTACTTCTTTCTGCCACCATTGTCTAGTCATTCTTCAATTCTCCTCTATATAATATTTCTTCTTTTTAGTTCTAAATAAATACCATCTTTCATAGGTTCCTCACAAATAGAATCCACATATTTAAAAATTTCTTCATTACCATTTTCTACACCTATAGCTAATCCTACAGTTTTTAACATATCTATATCATTTATGCCGTCTCCAAAAGCTATTGTTTTATTTATAGGAATACTTAAATTATCACATAATTCAAGTATCGCCTCTCCCTTATTGCAACCATTCTGAATTATTTCGTAATAATTACGATTATCAAAATTAAAACTTTGGCATATCTGCATATTTTCACTTGAAATTATACTTTCTATATTTTTAAATACATTATCTCGTGACCATAAACAAATTTTGTTTACTTGATGAATTGAACTGTCAAATTTATTTATATTGTCTTCATAAATTATTTTTTGATTATTCTCAACAACATTCTTTTCCTCATCACTTAAATACTTAAATTTTTCTTCATTAAGATGGTTAAGTATTTTCAAACCTTCCTTATTCATAAAAACATTTTCCTTCGTTTCAAATGTAAATGCAACTTCTTCTAGCTCATCTTCTAGATATTGCTTAACTTCTTCTATTTTATTACTTGAAAAAAAATCATTTTTCAAAACTTTATCTTGAAACGCTATATATGATCCTCCTCCAGCAATTACTCCATCTACATTTAAATCAAATACATCCTCAGGAATTGTTCCTACTGATCGTCCTGTACATAAACAGATATAAGAACCATTTTTTTTACATGAATCTATAGCCACTTTAGCTGTTTTGGGAATCCCATAAGCTTCATCTCTGAGAGTTCCATCAATATCAAAGAATATTATTTGGCTCATTTTTATACTCCTTATCCTTAATCTAAAGAAATCATAACATACAAAAAAAAGGCAATCAACAGGATTGCCTTTTTAAAAAAATATGTACTTACTCTGAACTTTTTTTCATATTTAGAAAATATGTACATCATAATTCACTTAAATATTTTTCATATTTTAAAAATAAAATTTCTATTAATATGAAATATGGAGTTGATATTTCATAATTCAATATATACTCTTTAGGTAATTGCACAGAACTTATATACAGATTTTCTTTGCAAAGGCTTGCCAATGTATTATTTATCATCCTAGTTATAGATAAAGTAGGCACATTATTTAACCTTAAATTTTTAGCTAAATTAATCACACCTTCTGATTCTCCCGAAAGAGAGATAATAATTACTAAGTCATCTTCATCCACAAATCTTCCTATAGATTCTACCATATCAGTCCCATGCATATTATAGATAATTTTTTCAGTTGGTAAGAATATTCGTTTAAATTCGCTAGCTACTCTAGCTTGGGCATATCCACTTCCAAATACCACAATTCTTTTTGCATTATAAATTTTTTCAAATATCTCTGTGCAATCTCGGTTTTTAATATTTTCAACCATTTTATGATAACTTTCAGTTACGGTTGATAAAAAGTCTATTTTTTCTTTATTATTAGATTCATTTTCTAGTCGTAGTTTTGCCCTTAGTTCACTAAATCCCTGTAGAGAAATCTTCTTTGAAAATCTAAATAAAGTTGTAGTAGACACATTACATCTATTTGCAAACTCTTCAATCGATAATTTATAACAAGTTGATTTATTATTTATGATATATTTACATATATGCTTATCATTTTCATTTAGCTTGGTATAATTTTTATTAATTAATTCTTCAATTGCCATACGTAATCCCCCTTACATATTCTAGATAATTTACAAAAAGGATATCTAATAATACATAAAATGCAGCAGTTAGCTCATAACATATATTTTGAAACCCTTGTAGCTTTTTAGTTGATACATAAAGATTATTTTCACACATTCTTGCAATTGTATTGTTTTCAAAGCGAGTTATAGATATTGTATTAATCTTTGTATTTAGTATAGATTTCAATATATTTATACCTTCCGCTGTTTCTCCTGATAGAGAAATTATTACAAATAAATCATCCTGTGTAAATTTATTTTGCATAAGTTGTACTTCACCTAAGTCAAATAAATCAATTACACACTTTCCAGCTGATAAAAATATCCTTTTAAACTCTTCTGCTTCTGCTTTTTGTGCATTTCCCGTACCGTATATATATATTGTGTTAGCTCTATAAATTAATGAACAAGCTTCTTCATATTTACGATTTTTTATTTCTTCTATTATACTGTGATAATTATTACATGCATCTTCTATATCAATACTTAAATTTTTATCATTTTCCGAATCTAGTTTTTTTAGTAGATATTTAAGCTCTGCAAAAGAACTTAATTCTAGCTTTCTGCAAAATCTAAGTAAAGTTGTCCTAGATATATGACATGCATCTGCTAATTGCTGTGATGTCATATCCTTGCATTCTTCCCTATTATTTAGTATATACTTAAATATTTGTTGATCATTTGGTGTTAATTTTTCATAGTTATTATTTATCAATTCATCAATCTTCATAAATTTACCTCTGATGTTAGCTTATTGTTTATATTATAAAAATAATTATATCATTAAACTAATACTCTTTAGAAACTTAATAAAAATGATTTTTTATTTTTTGAATATTTTTTTCTAAATTGTCCATAATTAAAATATGAATCGGATATAAAAC
>JBOFYV010000136.1:0-26754 GCA_051654865.1 Peptostreptococcaceae bacterium | reverse complement strand
TATATGTTACTATGTCGTTTAGTTTGATATCTGTTTTGTTTTTGTGTTTTGTTATTACCATATCCCCTGGATAAAATTTTGGTTCCATACTTCCTGATAGTACTGTATAACTTCTGTATCCTATTATTTCAAATAGTTTATCTGATTTTGTTGTTATTAGGTTTAATACTAGTATTATTAATAATGCAGGTAGTACTATATTTAATATTTTTGATATGTTAATTTTCTTTTTTTCTTCTTTTTCAGTTTCCATTTTGCTCCTCCTTAAAATAAGAAATTTATTTCGCCTGTATTCTTTATTTAAAAGTGGTATCTATAGTAGATACCACTCTTTGATTATTATTCTTGTATTTCTTGAATTTCCGTTGATGGCTCTGTTAATTCTGGTTGTTTTGCTATTTCTATTATTTCTTGCTTTGGTGGTTCCGTCACCTCTGGCTCACTTGGTACTTCTACTTCTTCCTTTGGTGGTTCCACTATCTCTGATTCAATTGGTTCTTCTATTTCTTCTTTTGGTGGATCTGCTATCTCTGGTTCACTTTGTACTTCGGTTTCTTCCTTTGGTGGCTCTACTATCTCTTGATCAAATGGAATTATTATATCTTGGTTACTTTCTACTTTACCAGTGTCTAATATAGTATATTTCGCCTCTACTTTTTGATTTCCTAATGCATTCGGATTTTGTCTAAAATCAAAATGTACCTTTATATATTTACCATTTTCATAATTAAATTGTAGTACAATCACATCTGTTCCATTAAATTCAGTACTAAATTTACCTGGATTTGTAGCTTGGTTTAACTTTATAGTAAATGTATTTCCATTGTCACGTTCTACTATAGCTATATCTTTTCTAAATTGACCTTTAGTTTCTATAATTTTTATTCTATTTTTCTCTTTAACGTCAGGATATACCTTATTAAATGCAATTTCTATAAAATCATTTGTACTTCCATTACCTGCATATTTCATTCCATTACCCCACGATATGATATTAGCTTCACCTATTGTTAACATATTTGATTGCACTTCTATATCATAGAAACCTTTACCTAATATACTCTTTTCACTTAATTGTGTTGCTTCTACCTTTAATTTCATATCTAATGCTTTACCACTTAATTTAGCTTGTTCTTCTTGTGTCATTGGTTTCATCTTTATGGTTACATTACAAGTTATAGTTTGGCCTGGTTTTAGTATGAATAATTTCCCATCATGTGTTTTTAATCCTTGTTTTAATCCCTTTAGGTTCTCTATAGTAACAACATTTTGACCTACTTCTTGCAATCTATTGACTGGTTGTATCTGTTCTAAAAGTACACCAAATTCAATTTTATATGAATCTATATAGTTATATATTTTATTAGATATATCTTCTGTTGGTGCTACTAAATCAAGACTTATGTTCTGATTTAGTGTTCCATAGTTACTTATCTTAAATTTATGTTTAAGTTCTGAGCTTGGTTGCACATCTGTATAATTTAATTTTTTTTCATTAATCTCTACATCAACATCACCAGTGCTTATTGCTAACTCACTCGCTACATCCTCAGTATCTGTAAATAAAGCATAAGTACCTAAACATTGGGCTAAACCTATTGATAAAGCAAGAGTTAAACAACAAGAAATAGCTTTTATTATATTTCTTCTTTTTCTTTCTTTTAATCTACTCATTGTGTTTATCTCCTTGTTCAGATTTTTTACTCAACACAACTCCTGTACCTATTGCAACAACTCCAAGTGCTACCAAACTAGCACTATTTACAATTCCCCCTGTTTGAGGCAACTTATCTGTTACACCTCCAGTATCGGGATTTGTAGGTTTAGTTGGCCCTGTTGGGTCTTCTGGTTTTACGGGTGGCTTCGTAGTTTCATCCATTTTATATGCAACACCTATAGTAAATACATTATTAAGTGCCTGTGCATCATTATTCATATCTAAATCCATATCTATAGTCATATTTAATAATTCTTTATTATTTGACTTTATATCTATATTTTTTAATAATTTTATTCCTTCTTCTGATAAAAGATTTTCAAATTTATCTTCAAACAATACATCATTACTATGTTTTAATGTAACTGTACTGTATTTAGTAAATTCTTTAAATTTATTACTATTAATATCTAATGCTTCACCTGTTTTCCAATATTCTGATGATTTTAGACTCATATATAATCTGTCTATACTTATGTCATTTTTTTTGTTGTTATTTATATAGAAATTTTTAGACTCTACTCTTCCTGGCTTCCACAGTCCGTCTTCATATGTAAATGATTGGTCTATTGTTATATCTGAATTAGCAAATGAGCTTATTGGAAATAGTGATATTATAGATGTTATAGTAAGCATTTGAATTATTTTTTTACTTAGTTTTATAATAATCACCTACTTCTAATAAAAGCACTCTTTTTAAGAGCGCTTTTATATTTTTTAAATCTCTATATTTTTGTACAATTATTCTTCATCTGCACTTGTTTTTTGAGTTGCATTAAGGTTCCATGCACCTGTTAAATTTATAGTTGCTTCTTCTATGCTATCTTTATTATAAGAATCTTCTGCATTGTGTAATCCTTTACCATCAGCTGATATTGTTAATATAACTGTTTTTACTTCTCCTGGATTCATAGTGATTTTATCTGTGTCTTTACCTTCTTCTAATGTTTCTTCTAATCTTAAAAATCCGTTTAAAATACCTAGGTCTATTTGATTATTTTTTGTTAAGTCTACATTAGCTATCAATGTACCTACATTTTTAATAGTTATCTTTTTAGTTAATTTATCTCCTGGTTTTATATTATTTGCAAAATTATTTGAAAAACTTGAATCAACATCTCCATCCGTTTCATATCCAGTTTCACCATTAACACTTGTTCCATATGCAAATTCATTGCCATTACGGTCTAATATCCAATTAGTATCATTAACTATTTATATGTCTACAACTCCCGTAGATATTGCTAATTCTCCAGCTACATCTACCTTATCTTCAAATAGTGCCTTTGTTCCTAAGAAAGTCCCCCCTACTAATAATGTTGCCGCTAACATATAAGCTATCGTTTTGTTCTTTTTCATCTTAATATCCCCCTATGTAATTTGTTTTTCATATTTTCTACATAAGTAATTGTATATTCTTCAACATCAAAAACATATTGACCACTATTCCCATCTTATCTTCCACTATACCTCTACCATTTCTTACTCCCTTATTTAACACCTATATCTATATACATATAATACCTACCTCTTCTACCAAAGTAGAATACATAATAAAACCAAACAAAAAGAGGGTTAAATTCACTATATTGTGAATCCAACCCTCTTTAATCATTTATCTACATTATCTTTTAGTTAGTAACAGCAGCTTCTTCTTGTGCTATATCATACACATTTAACTCTTTGTTAACTATTTGCTTCTTCTTAACATCCACTAAAGCTCTTAATGTATCAAGTGATGTCATTACCTCAGTAGAGAACTCCGTAGCAGTTCTTCTTATCTTGAATCCATCTCTTGTAGAGTCATTTCCTTTAGTAGGAGTATTTATTACTATATCAACTTCTTTATTTCTTATAGCATCTAATATATTAGGTCTAGCTTCTTCCACTCTGTTAACTATAGCTGCTTCTATTCCGTTCTCAGCTAACACTTTAGCCGTTCCTTCTGTAGCTACGAAAGTATATCCTAATTCCTTCATATCTTTTGCTATTTCCATAAATTCATCTTTATCATAGTTGTTTATAGTTGCAAGTACTACACCTCTTTGATCAGACATTTCTTTACCTGCCGCTATAAATCCTTTGTATAATGCTTCTTCTAAGTTTTCACCTACACCTAGTACTTCTCCTGTAGATTTCATTTCAGGTCCTAGACTTACATCAACTCTAGCTAACTTAGACATTGAGAATACTGGCACCTTAACAGATACTAACTTAGGCTCTTTGTATACTCCTGTACCATATCCTAAGTCTTTTAACTCAGCTCCTAACATACATCTAGTAGCTAAATCTACTATAGGTACATTACTTACCTTACTTATATATGGAACTGTTCTACTTGCTCTTGGGTTAACCTCTATTATGTATAATTCATTTTGGAATTCTATAAACTGTATGTTAACCATTCCAAGTACGTTTAGTTCTATAGCTATTTTCTTAGTGTAATCTACTATCTTAGCTTTTATTTCATCACTTATGTTTTGGCTTGGGTACATTGTTATACTGTCTCCAGAGTGAACTCCGGCTCTTTCTAAGTGTTCCATTATACCTGGTATTAATATATCTTTACCATCACATATAGCGTCTACTTCTATTTCTCTACCTGTTAAGTACTTATCTATAAGTACTGGGTTTTTCTTATCTCTTTGGAAGGCACTTTCTAAGTAAGTAGCTAATTTAGTTTGATCATAAGTTATTTCCATACCTTGACCACCAAGTACGTAAGATGGTCTAACTAATACTGGATAACCTAATTTATTAGCTTCTTCTATACCTTCTTCAACTGACCATATAGCTTTTCCTTTTGGTCTGTTTATATCTAATTTCTCTAATAATTCTTCAAACTTTTCTCTATCTTCTGCTGCATCTATATCAGTGAAATCTGTTCCTAATATTTTTATATTCTTTTCGTGTAAGAATTTAGCAAGCTTTATAGCTGTTTGACCACCAAATTGTAGTATTACACCATCTGGATTTTCTTTTTCTATTATGTTTAATACTTCTTCCTCTGTTAATGGTTCGAAGTATAATTTATCAGATGTATCGAAGTCTGTACTTACTGTTTCTGGGTTGTTGTTAACTATTATAGTTTCTATTCCCATGTTTCTTAACGATTTTACACAGTGTACTGAACAGTAGTCGAACTCTATACCTTGACCTATTCTTATTGGTCCAGAACCTAATACTACTACTTTCTTTCTATCAGATACTTCTACTTCATCATATTGCTCATATGTTGAATAGTAGTATGGAGATAATGCATCAAACTCTCCTCCACAAGTATCAACCATTTTGTATGCAGGTTGTATGTTGTATAATCTTCTTAATTCACATAATCTTTCTGGACTTATCTTCATTAAGTCAGCTATACCTTTATCAGAGAATCCTTTTTTCTTTAATTCTAATAGATAATCTTTGTGTATCTCATCTATTTTCATTCCCTTTAACTTTTCTTCTTGCTCTACTATCCACTTGAATTTATTTATAAACCACTTATCTACACCAGTGATTTGTTCTATCATCTCTATCTTATAGCCTCTTCTTATCATTTCAGCTAAGTCGAATAATCTCTCATCATCTGGAACTACAACACTTGCTTTTAATGCTTCTATGCTCTTTTCTTCTGATGGAGCATGAACTAATGAGTATTTTCCTATTTCTAGAGATCTTATACCTTTTAGCATTGCCGATTCAAAGTTGCTTCCTATACTCATTATTTCCCCAGTTGCCATCATTTTTGTTCCTAGCTTTCTGTTAGCTTGCTTGAACTTATCAAATGGCCACTTTGGTATTTTTACTACTACATAGTCTAATGTAGGTTCGAAACATGCATAAGTTTTCTTTGTAACTGCATTTTCTATTTCATCTAATGTATATCCTAAAGCTATTTTTGCTCCAACTTTAGCTATTGGGTAACCAGTAGCTTTTGATGCTAATGCTGATGATCTAGAAACTCTAGGGTTTATTTCTATTATTGCATATTCTAAGCTAGTTGGGTGTAGCGCTATCTGTACGTTACATCCACCTTGAACTTCTATTGCGTTTATTATATCAATTGATGCTTTTCTAAGCATTTGATATTCTTTGTCGCTTAAAGTTTGACTTGGTGCTACAACTATACTATCTCCTGTATGTACTCCAACTGGATCTATATTTTCCATATTACATACAGTTATACAGTTACCGTTACCATCTCTTACTACTTCGTACTCGATTTCTTTCCAACCTTTTATACTTTTTTCAAGTAATACTTGGCTAACTGGACTTAATTGTAATCCTTGAGTAAGTATTTCTGTTAACTCTTCTACAGTTTCAGCTATACCTCCTCCTGTTCCTCCAAGTGTATATGCAGGTCTTACAACTACCGGGTATCCTATTTGGTTAGCAAATTCTAAACCAGCTTCTAAGCTAGTTACTATATCACTAACTATTACAGGTTGATTTATTTCTCTCATTACTTCTCTGAATAAATCTCTATCTTCACCTTTTTTTATAGACTCTACTGAAGTTCCTAAAACTTTTACATCGTACTTATCTAGTATTCCAGCTTCTTGAAGTTCTATAGCAAGGTTAAGTGCTGTTTGACCACCCATTCCTGCTAATATACTGTCTGGTCTTTCTTTTTCTATTATTTTTTCTATAAATTCTATTGTTAATGGTTCTATATATATTTTATCCGCTACTTCTTTATCCGTCATTATTGTAGCTGGGTTACTATTTATTAATACAACTTCTATTCCCTCTTCTTTTAAAGCTTGACAAGCTTGTGTTCCAGAGTAGTCAAACTCTGCTGCTTGCCCTATGATTATAGGTCCTGAACCTAATACTAATGTCTTTTTTATACTCTCTATTTTAGGCATAATTTTTTCTCCTTATCTAATTTCTAAACGATTTTTTATTAAACTAACTCTAAAAACTTATCGAATATATAATCGTTGTCTTTTGGTCCTGGACAAGCTTCTGGATGGTACTGAACGCTGTATATTGGTAACTGCATATGTCTCATACCTTCCACTGTATTGTCATTTAAGTTTACATGTGTAACTACCATGTTTTCTGGCATTTCAGATACATAGTATCCATGGTTTTGAGATGTTATAAATACTTTATTTTCTTCTAAATCTTTAACAGGATGGTTTCCACCTCTGTGTCCAAACTTTAATTTACTTGTTTGACCACCTAATGTTAAAGCTAATAATTGGTGTCCTAAGCATATCCCAACTATAGGTTTCTTTCCTACTAATTCTTTTATGTTTTCTATAACATCTTCTAAATCTTCTGGATCTCCAGGTCCATTTGATAAGAATATTAAATCAGGATTTATCGCTAATATTTCTTCTGGCTTTGTTGTTGCAGGGAATACTGTTATGTCACAGTTCCTCTGGGCAAATGATCTTAATATGTTTTGCTTAACTCCAAAGTCCATAACAGCTACTTTAGTTCCTTCTCCAGCTATATGCTCAACTTCTTTTCTAGTTACAGTTTTTACTGCAGTAGTGTTTGAAAAAGCATCTAGCTTAGCTTGAACATCTTCTAATGAAGCATTTTCTAAAGTTATTATACCTTTCATAGTACCGTTGTTTCTTAGTATTTTAGTTAAGGCTCTTGTATCTATTCCTTCAAGTCCTATAACTTTGTTTTGCTTTAAGTATGTATCTACATCCATTTCACATCTAAAGTTGCTAGGTGTATCACTTTTTTCTCTTACTATAAATCCTTTTACATGTACTCCTCTAGACTCAACGTCCTCTAAATTTATTCCATAATTTCCTATTAACGGATAAGTCATTGTTACTATTTGTCCGTAGTAAGAAGGATCTGTTAAAACTTCTCCATATCCTGTCATTGAAGTATTGAATACAACTTCTCCTACGCTATCTTGTAAATATCCAAAAGCTTTACCTTCGAATACTGTTCCGTCTTGTAATATTAATTTCCCCTTCATATATCCTACCTCCTAAGCATTTTCTATTTCAGTTACGATATTTATTGCTGATTGTCTTGGATCTTCTGCTTTAGTTATAGGTCTTCCAACTACTAAGTAGTGAGCACCTTTGTTTATTGCATCAGCTGGAGTAACAACCCTTTTTTGATCTCCTACTTCTGCAGTTGATGGTCTTATACCTGGACATACTGTCACAAAATCTGTACCACATGCTTCTACTATTTTATCAACTTCTTGAGCTGAACAAACTATTCCATCTATTCCTGATTCCTTAGCTAACTTTGCTCTTTTTATAGCTAATTCTTCAGTTGTCATATTACATCCTATATCTTCTAAATCTTTGTTGCTTAATGATGTTAAAACTGTAACTCCAACTATTATTGGTTTTGGTATGTTTAACTTTTCTGCTTCTTCTTTAGCAGCTAAAGCACATTGTCTCATACCTTCCATATCAGATACGTGTATTGTCATTAACCAAACCTTATCTCTTACTGCTGCTCTTACTGCACTTTGCATAGTGTTTGGTATATCGTGGAACTTAAGATCTAAGAATATTTTCTTACCTTTTTCATTTAAGTAGTCTACTGTTTTTCCCCTAGTAGCAACATATTGTTCTAATCCTACTTTAAATATATCTACGCTATCTTCTAATCTGTCTATTAATTCCTTAGCTTTATCAAATTCGTTAGTATCAATTGCAACTATTAATTTATCTTTACCGTTTATCATCTTACTCTCTCCTTCTTTAATAAAGCCCTAAAATTTAGCTTCGCTCATATCGCCAACGACTGAGTACGTTGCTAAAAAAAATCCTTACACCAACGGAGGTATAAGGATTTTATCTATGTATTAGATATCTTTCCCAGCCTCTCTGGACTAGTTTAAAAGACTTTATTATTTTCTTTTTAATTTATTTTTTATATATAAAAAACCTCTAGTCTATACGGCTAGAGGTTATAAATACAAATTTAATTAATACATTTTATATTTAACCTTTTTAGCCTCTCGGGACTACTTTCAAGGAGTTTTATTTTATTATAATTTAATCTTAATAAATACTTTCTATTCTCTCTGGAATATATTAAAGCTTTATCTTTGTTACAATTATTACATTTTTTCCTTATCTTGTCAATATTTCTTTCAATGATTCTTTAATATTTTATTTAAATTTTACATTTCATTTTAAATATTATTTAATAATAGCACTAGTGTAATATTCTTTGCCTATTTTCTTCTTACATTTTTGTTTTTCATAACTTACTGATAGTCCATATTTTTTGCATGCTAAATCTAAGTGTTTAAGTGCAACTCCCATACTTATTTTACTCATATTTACGTTATTTTTCTTTTGTTTTTCTTCATATAAATTAAATCCATCTGTACTCTTATATAATACCCATGGTTGATAGTTTTTAAATGAAGGAGATAACCTAATTGCTTCAATTATAAATTCATATTTTTTGTCTGATTTTTTACAAATATGTTTTATACTTTTTCTATCTAATTGTTTTTCTTCATCTCTAAATAGTACTTCTGATTCTTCCGGATATCCAAATGCAATTAAAATAACCGGTTCTTCTTTTTCTACTTCTTCCTCATCTTCTTGCTGTTCCTCATCAGTATCATTCTTTCTTGTATATTCATATTCTTCTTCTCTAGTAAACTCTATAACATCTTCTGTTTTTAAATCACATTCTAACCAACACGTTGCTAAACCTAGTGTAGTTAAATGCAATACTATTTCCTCTATTGCAAATCCAACCTTTTGTAAATAATCTTCCCCTTTTTTGCAGGTTACTATTATATAATGTGGTGCTTTTATTTTAAATTTTTTCCCCATTGAAAAATGAATTAAGTGTCCTCTTTCAACTACATTTGCTTTAATATTTAAATCTCCATTTGAGTCTGCTATTTCAGAACAAATCTCTTTTACTTCATTCATTAGTTGTCCTATTACTTTTTTATTAGAGTAATTTCTTGTTGATTTTCTATAAAAAATGGCATCATATAGCTCCATTTACTTCCTCCTAGTTAATACATTCTGTCTATATATATATTATAAATTCTTTTTTGTATTTTTGTATACTTTTTATGATAAAATACTCTATTTTTCAACATTTTTTATTATTTTTATTGTTTAGTTTTAGTATCATTCTCATAAATACTAAACAATTTATACAATCAAACTATCTCTTAATATCTCTTAAATTATTTTTATGTAAATAATATCCATTTTTTTTATTTTTTTAGTATTTTTAATACTAGTATGTACTAAAATATAATTAGTATCATTTTATTTTTAGGAGGTAACTATATGAATTTTGAAAGAAATCTAGACGAATATGCTAAACTAGCAGTAAAAGTAGGAGTTAATATACAACCTGGTCAAACGCTTTTAGTTAGATCACCTATAGAATGTGCTCCTTTTATTAGAAAAGTTGTATCACATGCTTACGAAGCCGGTGCTAAGAACGTACATATAGAATGGTCTGATGAGGAGTGTACTTTAATAAAATACTTAAAAGCTCCAGAAGAAACATTTAATGAATTCCCTAAATGGACATCTGATCAATATGTAGATATAGCTAAGGAAGGAGGAGCTTTTTTAACTGTTTATGCACAAAACCCTGATTTATTAAAAGATGTTGACCCTCAAAGAGTAGCTAATTTCCAAAAAGCTTCTGCTGCTGCTTTAAAAGAGTGGAGATCTTATACTCTATCTGATAAATGTAAGTGGAGTATAGTTTCTATACCTACTGAAGCATGGGCTAAAAAAGTATTCCCTAATATATCTAGCGAAGAAGCAGTATCTAAGCTATGGGATGCTATATTTAAATGCACGAGAGTAGATACAGAAAATCCTGTTGAGTCTTGGAATAAACATAACTCAAATCTAAAAGAAAGAACTGATTTCTTAAATAAAAGCAATTTTAAAACATTAACGTTTAAATCTAGCAAAACCGATTTAACTATGGATTTACCAGAGGGACATATATGGGCAAGTGGTGCTTCATATGATCCAACTGGTGTAAACTTTAATGCAAATATTCCAACTGAGGAAATTTTCTCTATGCCTCACAAGTTTAAGGTTGATGGTATAGTATATAGCACAAAACCTCTTGTATATGGTGGTAATGTTATTGATAATTTCTCTTTAACATTTAAAGATGGAAAAATCGTAGAGTATACAGCTGAGAAAGGCTATGAAACATTAGGTAAACTTATTGATACAGATGAAGGTTCTCATTACTTAGGTGAAGTAGCTTTAGTTCCTTTTAAATCACCAATATCTGATACAAATATAGTATTCTTTAATACATTATTTGATGAAAATGCATCTTGTCACTTTGCTATTGGCTCGGCTTATAAAACTTGCATAAAAAACGGAGATGAAATCAAAGATGATGAGATGGACAAGTATGGTGTAAATGATAGCTTAACTCACGTTGACTTTATGATAGGTTCAAATGATATGAATATTGTAGGTACTACATATAGTGGTGAAGAAGTACAAATATTTAAAGACGGAAATTGGGCATTTTAGTTAATATATTTTCTATAAAAAAAAGAACCGATAAAAGTTATTAACTTTTTCGGTCCTTTTTTTGTTGTTGACGATAAATTATTTTTATATTAATTAACCTTTTGTAGGTTAATCTATAACGAAATTATTTATAATTTGTATGAATCCAATCTATTTTATCCATATATTCTTTAACTAATTCATTACACATATCTGGATGTATAGTTTCTTCCGTTGAAATTGTTATTGTTGACATAGATATTGCATATTTTACAGTATCTACTATATTTATATCATTCATATATCCACTAGTTATACCTGCAACAAATGAGTCTCCTGCTCCAGTAACATTAACTACTTTAACTTCTTTAGCTTTTAATTTACCTTCTTCTTTTCCATTGTTGTAGTATATACCATCTTCATCTAGTGTTATAAATACATTTTCTATACCTAGGTCTTTGAAGTATTTACCTGCTTTTCTTAAATCTTCATCATTGTGTATTTTAAATCCACACATTATTTCTGCCTCATATCTATTTGGCTTTATTGTATGGAAATACTTTATCAAATGTTTTACAAGTTTTGCTTTAGCTGCAGAAACAGGATCTAGTATAAATTTCGTATCTTCACTAAATGTCTTTATTATATATTCTACTATATCTGGCCTATCTGAATCTAGTACCATATACTCAGAATTTTTTATTATTTCTGCTTTAGAATCTATAAATTCTGTAGTAAATTCATCTATTATTTTCATATCTACTACAGCTGATACCATTTCTCCTTGCTCATCTAAAATAGCCATATATGTAGGTGTACTTCCACCTTTAACCATTAAAGAATCGCTCATATCATAGTCCATAACTTTAGAATGTTCCATCATTCTAAGTCCAGCTTCATCATCTCCTAGAATAGAAATAAATCTAGTACTAACACCTACTCTTGCCATACATTCAGCTATATTTCTACAAACTCCTCCAAAAGAAGTTTTAACTTTTCCAGGATTAGAGTCATTAGATCTATAGTTTCTATCTGTAAAACCACATATATCAAAAACAGATACTCCGAAAACTAATGCATAAGGCTGTCTATTTTCCATCATTGTTGTCCACCCTTCCTAAGAATCACCTTCCTATTTTATCACATTACTATTGGTTTTTTCTAGATATTTTTGCTTTAATATATTTTATACATATTTTTACAGTTATTTATAAGCTATTTTATATAATATATCGTTATAAATTACTTTATTTTTATATTAACACTTAATTAAGTAAAGTTTATTTTTATTGCCTAATACACTAGTTTGTAACAAATCTATTTTAGCTATATTTTTTGAATCAATGTAGTTTCTTATACAAAAAAATAGGGAAATTCCCTATTTTTTTGTATACTTCTTATTAAAAATTTAACTTCGCAATTTCAACTGCTGATTTAGCATCCTTTGAATAATAGTCTGCTCCTATCATCATTGCATATTCTTCTGTAAGCACTGCTCCACCTACAAATATCTTTGCTTCTATTCCTTCTAATCTAATCGCCTCTATTGTTTCTTTCATACTACTAACTGTAGTTGTCATTAATGCACTAAGGCCAATTAGCTTTATTTGCTTTTCTTTTGCATAATTTACTACATCCTCAATAGGAACATCTTTGCCTAAGTCAATAACTTCATACCCATAGTTTTCTAACATTATTTTTACTATGTTTTTTCCTATGTCATGTATATCTCCTTTTACTGTTGCTACTATTATCTTGCCTTTTGATACTGCGTTACTATTAGATAATTCTAAGTGTTTTTTTATTGTATTCAATGATGCTTTTACTGTTTCAGCAGATTGTATCAATTGTGGTAAAAATACTTCCCCTCCGTCATACTTTTTTCCAACTTCATCTAGTGCTGGTATTAGTATTTTATCTAGTACATAATTTTCATTATGCTGTTTAAGTAATTCTAATGTTATAGCTTCAGCTTCATCCTTTAGCCCTCTCGATACGATTTGGTCTAAGCTTAAATTCTTATCTAAGGTTACGTTTTTATTGTTATGTTTTTTATAGTCACTATATTGCTCTATATATCTAATACATCCTTTATCAATATTGTTTAACACTTTAAAAGCATTTATAGCATTCATCATACTTTCTTCATTAGGATTTATAATAGGTAAGTCTAGCCCACTCCCTAATGCTAAAGTTAAAAATGTACTATTTAAAGCTTCTCTATTTGGTAAGCCAAAAGAAATATTAGATACTCCTAATATTGTTTTTACTCCTAGCTTTTCTTTTACCATTTTTATACACTCTATCGTTGCTGTTGCTTCTTCTTGTTGAGCTGATACTGTAAGTGATAAACAATCTATAAATATATCAGATTTTTTTATTCCATATGATACAGCTCTATCTACTATCTTTTTAGCTATTTCAAATCTACCTTCTGCTGTTTTCGGAATACCCGATTCATCTAAAGTAAGACCTACTATACACGCTCCATATTTTTTAGCTATTGGTAATATATTTTCTAGTGATTCTTCTTTACCATTCACTGAATTAAGTATTGTTTTTCCATTATAATATCTTAATCCTTGCTCTAATGCCTTTATATTAGATGAATCAACTTGAAGAGGAGTATCAATTATAGATTGTATCTCTTTTATTACTTTAGGAATCATTTTTTCTTCATCTATATCTGGTAAACCTACATTTACATTTAATATATCCGCTCCACCTTTTATTTGCTCCAATGCTAAATTAATTATATATTCTAGATTTTCATTTTTCAAAGCTTGTTTTAATGGTTCTCTACCTGTAGGGTTTAACCTTTCTCCTACTACAGTTGGCGATTTTATTTCTACAACTTTTGATGGAGAGCACACTAAGCATTTATTCGTATTTTCTATATTTACCTTTTTAAGACTTGATAAGTTATCTGTGATTTCCTTTATAAAGCTAGGATTTGTTCCACAACAACCACCTATTATAGATGCTCCAACTTGTATAAAGTTTTTAACACCATCAAAAAACTCTTTTGCATCTACATTATAAATCGCTTGACCTTCTATCATATCCGGTAATCCTGCATTAGCTTGTACGATTACCGGAACACTTGCCATTGATGCTATCTTTTCTACTATCGGTAATAATTGCTTTGGTCCTAATGAACAATTTACTCCTATTGCATCTACACCTAACCCTTCTATAGTAGCAACCATACTTTCTGGCATACACCCTGTAAAACTCCTACCATTTTCATCAAAAGTCATTGTACAAAATATAGGTAGATCACTGTTCTCTTTTGCCGCTAATACTGCCGCTTTAGCTTCATATAAATCCATCATAGTTTCGATTATTATGATATCAGCTCCTGATTTTTTACCTTGTATAACCTGTCTTTTGAATATTTCATAAGCGCTGTCAAAGCTTAAAGTTCCCATTGGCTCTAACATCTCTCCAATAGGACCTATATCTAAAGCTACAAATTTAGGCTTTGAATTGTTTACTTTTTCTATTGCTAATTTGGCAACAGATATAGCATTATCAACGATTTTTTCTACTGAGTATCCAATTTTATCTAACTTAAGCTCATTTGCTCCAAAGGTATTCGTTGTTATTACATTTGAACCAGCTTCTAAATATGCTTTATGTATTTCCATTAATTTTTCTGGATTTTCAAATCCAAAAACCTCTGGATTCTCTCCTATTTTTAGTCCTTTTTGTTGAAGCATTGTGCCCATAGCTCCATCAAAAACTAATATATTCTGTTTAATATATTCCCTTATATTCACAGGTATCATCCCCCTTTTTATATTTACAATTGTCCTTATTTAAGCAATTAGAACAAGATTTTTTTGATTTATGTGTTTTGTTTTTTGATATTCCAATTATAGCTATTACAGATTTCCTAGGTAACATTATTCCTTTTTCAGTTATAGTTAATCCGATTTCCTTTGATGCATTTAACATTCTTATAATATCTTCATTGACGCTTATTGGTAAATCTCCATATCCAGGACTATACCTATATGTAATATATTTTTCTTGTTTGGATAATTCTTCTTTTAAATTCTCCTGTACAATATCACATATTTCTTCTATTGCGGTTGTGGCACATGCATCAATTATTATACTTTTCGTAAGCTCTGAATAAGAATACTTTCTAATTTCTTTTTCAATTTCTATACCCAAAGTACTTGCAATTACTGCACAACTATCACAATCTTTTAACAGGTTATGTATATCTTTACTTCTTAGAATGACATTTGTTCCATTTATTTTTATTTCACTATCGCATTCTTCTTTATTTCTAAATATAGGATAAACCCTCAAAATATATCGAGGGTTTATTTTTTCTTTAGTTATTTGTATACATTTATTAATAGTATTGTCTAAATCACTACTAATCATTTGTCCTTTATACTCTAAATATCTTAGGACTTCTGATTTATTTATCTTAATTAAGTTTTTAAGTTCATTTCTCATTCTATCTATTCACCATATATGTTTAATGAGAATCCTTTTTCTAAGGCTTCTTTTGCATATTCTTTAGCCCCAAATAAAGATAAATCCTTATAATTTCCACATTCTACAGCTGTTGCCGCTGGTATTTCAGTTGATTCTATTACCATCTTTAAAGCTTTTTCTAATCCTTCTTTTATTTCTTTAGGTTCTACATCTCCCCATACTATTAGATAAAAACCTGTTCTACATCCCATAGGAGATAAATCTATTATATTATCTAATGTCTCCCTTAAGTACGTAGCTAATAAATGTTCTAGCCCATGCATTGCAGCTGTTCCAAATGTTTCTGCATTTGGTTGTAAAAATCTCAAATCAAATTTAGAAACTTTATCCCCTTTTGTTCCATCTAAAACACAACATTTTCTTACATATGGTGCTTTTACTTTTGTGTGATCTAATTTAAAACTCTCTACTTTTTGCACTATTCCCGCCTCCATTATTCTTTAATATTCTTAATATTTTTAATATATTAGTATAATTAATATTATACTTCAAAAATGGTATATATTATCCTATTTTTATAAATATATATACTATAATATTATTTAATATACACTAACATATGCCTTAAAATTCTTTAAGTTGTATACATTAGCTAGATATGTTTGTTATAATATTGTGATATTTTCATTATATAAATTTACAGGAGGATATTAATATGCATATGCAAAAACTTCTTAGTAAAGCTCGTCAAGCTATACAAGATTTTAATATGATACAAGATAATGATAAAATTGCAGTTGGGCTTTCTGGAGGTAAAGATAGTTTAACATTACTACATATTCTAAAAAACTATCAAACATTCTCTCCTCAAAAGTTTGAGTTAATAGCTATAACTCTAAATCCAGGTGGCGTTGATAACTCACCTTTATATAAGTTCTGCGAAGAACTAGATGTTCCTTTTTATGAAATACAAACAAACATAAAAGAAATTGTATTTGATATAAGAAAAGAAAAAAATCCTTGTTCTTTATGTGCAAATTTAAGAAGAGGCGCATTGAACGATAATGCGAAGAAATTAGGATGTAATAAGGTAGCTTTAGGTCATCACAAAGATGATGCAATAGAAACATTTTTAATGTCTATGTTTTATGAAGGAAGAGTAAATTGCTTTTCACCTAAAACTTATATGGACAAGCAAGACCTAACTATTATAAGACCTATGATATATATAGAAGAATATATGACAAAAAAAGCTGTTAAAGATTTTGATTATCCAGTTATACAAAATCCTTGCCCAGCTAACGGACACACAAAAAGACAGGATACAAAAGAACTTATTACTTTATTAAATTCTCAAATGCCTGGAGTTAAAAATAATATTTTTGGAGCTCTAAATAATTCTGATAAATTATTTATATGGGACAAAGATAAAATAAAATAACTTATTGTACTGAGGCACAATCCTTTTAAGTTTTGCCTCAGTACAATATCAATCAAACTATTTTTGAATTAAATTTGTTAAAGTTTTACTTCCCTCTATAATTACAGATACACCATTTCCAGGATGAGTTGATGAACCTATAAAATATAAATTTTTTATTTTTTTATCTTTGATGTGGGGTCTAAAGTAAACTGTTTGATCTAACTTATGACTTAATCCAAATGCAGTTCCATAGTATGAATTAAATTTATTTTTTAAATCTATTGGAGTTAAATACGATTCATATATTATATTATCTTCTATATCTTCTAGTCCTTTTATCTGTTTTATCTCATTTATTATTATATTTCTAAAATACTTTACAAACTTTTTACTCCATTTTATATCTTTATAATATAAGTTAGGAACTCTAACCATAATATTTAAAGTTTCTTTTCCCTTTGGGCATAATGACTCGTCTATTTTGCTTGGGCAATACATATATACAGATGGATATTTAGGTAACTTGCTTTTAAACGCTGCTTGCATACTATCTTCAAACTCTTTATTAATATAAATATTATGAACCTCAAGCTCTTTATATTTTTTATTTAGTCCTAAGTATATCATAAATACAGAACATGAATATTCTTTATCATTTATTTCTTTTATTCTCTTTTTTGACTTATATTTAATTAATTGATGCGTTGAGTAAGGAAAATCTGCGTTACATATTACAATATCAGAGTTATAATTTCCTTTGTTAGTTTTTATTCCCTTAGCTCTTTTCCTATGAATTATTATTTCTTCTACCTTCGTATTAGTTTTTATATTTCCTCCTAAATCATATACTAACTGTTCAAGCGCCCTTATATATTGATAAAAACCACCTTCTATATACCATAATCCATATACTTGAGATATTGCAGGAATCAAAGTATATATATTGGAGTTTGTATATGGATTTACTCCTATATACATTGACTGAAATATTAAATACTCTCTTAGTTTTTTGTTACTAATTATATTTGCTATATAGCTTGACGTTGTTGAAAATGGATTCATTTTTATTAAATTTTTTATAGACTTTAAGTTTAGGATCTCACTCAATTCAGTCATTGGTTTATCTAGAAAATACTCCTTCCCAATTAAATACTTTTTTAAGGAGTATGCTAGAAATTCTATATATTCTATAGATAATCCTTTTTGAAGTTTTTCTAATGTGTTTGAAGTTTTTCCTAAGTCATTATAAAAACTTAAATTTGTTCCATCACAATAATTTACTTTATATAAGGTCTCTAATTTTTTCATAGTAAAATAGTCTCTATAATTTTTATTACATTCTTTAAAAATATCAGTATATATATTAGGTGTCATTAATATAGATGCTGTTAAATCAAATTTAAACTTACCTATATTCTTTATATTACATTTTCCACCTATAGTATTTTCTTTTTCTAAAATAGTAACTTTATAACCTTTATTTAACAATCTTATTGCCGTACACAAGCCTCCAATACCAGCACCAATAACAACTACTGTTTTCATTATCTCACTTCCCATACTATATTTATTTATATAGATACTTTTTGCGAAGCAAATTTTTATATACTAAAAAAAAGGTCTTTTTTACATTATTTATAATGTATAAAGACCTTTTTTTACTTTTTAAATATAAAACTTTTCTGTTGTTAACTATTTGTATTATTCATAATTTTATTGGTATAGTCTTGCAACATATATAATAGTACTGGTATATACATATACGTTAAAAATCCTTTTATATTAAATAACAACACTATTAATAACGTTGATGAAGTGACTGCTGCAATTCTAGATACTTTATTACTTTTCTTAAAAAGTGTCATTATAATTCCAAAAGTCAAACCAAATAAAGTTATTAATAAAGAGAACACTATAAATATTGCTATATTTTCCATATTTGCTGGTATTGTAGGTATACTTGAATATCCCATTACAAATAAGAACGTCAATACTCCATATCCAATATATGCATTCCCTATGGAATTTCTCTTAAACATTAATACTATGGTAATAATAAAATATAAACAACTTAAAAATTGAACTATACCCATTGTAATTTCCTTTCTTATATTTAAAACAAAACCATAAGACTAATATAAGTCTTATGGTTTATATAATTTTTATTTAAATTACATTCCTAAGAACATTGGAACAACTGATAATATAACTACCGTAGCTATAAATATCATAACTAATAGTTTTGTGGCAAATTTAACCCACGTACTATAATCAACCTTAGCTATAGCAAGACCTCCCATAACAACTCCTGATGTAGGTGTTACTAAGTTTACTATTCCTGAACCTGCTGAGAATGCTCCTACTATTATCTCTGGTGCTATATTTAACTTCTGAGCTAATGGTGCAAATATCGGCATAGACACTGATGCTAATCCTGATGTTGATGGTATTAAGAATGATAACGCCATATATATTACATAAGCCATATTAGCAAATAACATTCCTGATACACCACTTAATACTCCTGCAGCTTTATCTAATATGTATAAATCTAAACCTGAGTTTGCCATCATAAATGATATACCCCTTGATATACCAATTACAAGAGCTACCCCTACCATATCTGCTGATCCTGATATAAATGATTTTACTATTTTTTGTTCTGGCATTCTGTATACTAATCCTATTATAACTGCCATTAAGAAGAACCATACTGTTAATTCTGGGAACCACCAAGCTCCTAATGGAGTTCCATTTAACCAAGATGTAGTGTTGTCAAATATAGTTACCCCAAAGTCATTCCATGGAATAACACCTAATATCATCACTACGAAAGAGAATACAAAAAGTCCTAAAACCATCTTTCTCTTTCCATTTAATTCTAATACTTCTCCACTAACTTGACTAAATGTATCATTTGCTGCTTTTAGTTCATCTTTAGATAATATTGTTTTGGTTTTATCAGCTCTAACTTTTTTAGCATATTTTAACACATATGCTATAGATATTCCTAGCGTTACTACCCACAACATAACACCAATAGCTATTGTTGCACCTTGATTTATTTTAACCCCAACTGCTCCAGCTGCAGATATTGCTGCACCTATAGCAAATGGGTTAACTGTTGAACCTAAAACTCCACATCCTGCTCCTAGTAATACTGTCCCTACTGCTACTATTGGGTCAAACCCTGCCGCCATCATAGTAGCAGTTATTAATGCATAGAATGCTAAAGTTTCTTCAGCCATTCCGTATGAACTACCACCTAATGAGAATATTATCATTAAAACTGGTATCAACATTAACTCTTTTCCTTTTAGCTTCTTAACAAGACCTCCAACACCTGCATCTAAAGCTCCCGTTTCTGTTACAACCCCTAAGAAACCACCTATTATAAGCACGAATAATGCAACATCTATTGCCCCTTTAAGTGATCCGCTATTCCAAACACTCATTATCGGTCCTTCTGCATTATTTATAGTATCTAGTGCTGCATTTATTCCTCCAGCATCCATTGATGCAGAAATTGCATCATTTAATTCATTATCTCTTACTCCTATCATACCTGTAACTGGTGCCATTACAACATCTGCTAATTGAGCCTTTTTTACCCCTGGCACAATTTGAGTTATTAGTGCTATAGATATCATTATCGCTAATAGTACCGTATAAGCTGATGGGAATTTAAAAGCTTTCTTGCTTCTAGACTTTTTCCCCTTAGACATTGAGTTACTTGCCATTTTATTAATCCCCCTTTTGTTTTGTCTATTTAGAATATAAAATAGATTACTCCTTTATGGTAATTAAAGGAAATATTATTCTAGATATAGAATAACATTTCCTTTAGTCTTTGTACATTGTTTTAGCTATGCTTCACATGTTTCATTTACTTTGAATATTATAGTACCCGTTTCACCATATAATGCATCTTTAGCTTTTTCTAGAGAAGTTATTAAAGCTTTTCCATTTGTAGAATTTTCAACGAAATCTACACAAGCTTCTACTTTAGGTAGCATAGAACCTTTAGCAAAATGCCCTTCCTCAATAAATTTTGCAGCTTCCTCTAAATTTATTGATGCTAATTCTTCCTGATTTGGTTTGTTGAAGTTTATACAAACTCTATCAACAGCAGTTAGTATAACTAACATTTCAGCATCAAGGTCTTTTGCTAACCTAGCACTTGACTTATCTTTATCTATTACTGCAGCTACACCTTGTAATCTACCATCTTCTTTTTCTATTACAGGTATACCTCCACCTCCAACAGTTATTACTATAGTTCCATTATCAACTAAGTCTTTAACTGTATCTAATTCAACTATTTTTTGTGGTTGTGGAGAAGCGACCACTCTTCTGTATCCTCTTCCTGCATCTTCTACAAAAGTGTATCCTTTTTCTTCAGATATTTTAATTGCTTCTTCTTTTGTATAGAACATGCCTACAGGTTTAGTTAAATTCTTAAATGCTTCATCATTTTCATTAACTACAACTTGAGTTACAACTGTAGCAACATTTTTATTTATTTTTCTTGCTTTTAACTCATTCTTTATTGATTGTTGTAAGTGATATCCTATATACCCTTGACTCATTGATCCACATTCTGCAAATGGCATACTAGGAGTATTTGCACCATTGTTTGCTGCGAAATCCATTGCTAGATTTATCATACCTACTTGTGGACCATTACCATGACCTACTATAACATTGTATCCTTCTTCACAAAGATCTACTATTGTTTTTGCTGTATGTTTAACTAATTCTAACTGTTCTTTTGCATTATTTCCTAGTGCATTTCCCCCTAAAGCTATAACTAATCTTTTCATAACCTGGCCCCCTAATTAATAAACTTCTATCCACGTATCTTCAAATTTCTACTACTATAGGTATTCCTATATACCTAGTAGTACAATAATCTAGACAAATATAACCCCCATTATATATCTCTAAACAAATTGAAGGCTACTTAATTTTTTAGTTTGATACTACTTTTTATTTCTAAAGAGTAGTATCAAACTTAGGTTATTCTATTTTATCTTATTGACCTATAGTTGCTGCCATTATTGCTTTTATAGTATGCATTCTATTTTCTGCTTCATCAAATACCACAGATTTCTTAGATTCAAATACTTCATCAGTAACTTCCATAGCAGTTATGCCGAATTTTTCACCCATCTCAGCACCTACCTTAGTTTTTAAATCATGGAATGCTGGTAAACAGTGCATAAATATTGCTTCTGGATGAGCATTATCCATAATAGCTTTGTTAACTTGGAATGGCATTAATTGCTTTATTCTAGCTTCCCAAACTTCATCTGGCTCTCCCATAGATACCCAAACATCAGTATATATAACGTCAGCATTCTTAGTTCCTTCCATAACATCTTCAGTTAATGTTATAGTACATCTATTTTCATTAGCTATTTCTTTACAAGTAGCAACTAACGCTTCTGCTGGGAATAATTCTTTTGGAGCACAAGCTGTAAAGTTTAACCCCATCTTAGCACAAGCAACCATTAAAGAGTTACCCATATTATTTCTAGCATCTCCCATATAAACAAAGTTTACACCTTTTAGTCTTCCTAACTTTTCTTCTATTGTTAATAAGTCTGCTATCATTTGAGTTGGATGGAATTCATCTGTTAATCCATTCCATACAGGTACTCCAGCATACTTAGCTAATTCTTCAACTATTTCTTGAGAAAATCCTCTATATTCTATACCATCATACATTCTTCCTAAAACTCTAGCAGTATCTGCTATAGATTCTTTTTTACCCATTTGAGATCCTGTTGGTCCTAAGTAAGTAACTCCCATACCTAAATCCATAGCTCCAACTTCAAATGCACATCTTGTTCTAGTAGAGTCTTTTTCAAATAGTATAGCTACATTTTTACCTTCTAATGTCTTATTTACTACACCAGCTCTTTTTAAGTCTTTTAAGTTTTTAGATAAGTCTAATAAATATCTTATTTCCTCTGTTGTAAAATCTAATAATTTTAAAAATGAACGCCCTCTTAAATTAACTGCCATTGTAAATTCCCCCTAGTTATATAAATTTATTTTTAATTTACTCTTAAAAACTCTATTTAAAAATTTATTTAAAAACTTCTTTAAATATTATAAATTTAATTATCTAGAGAAGCTTTATTATCATTCTTACGCTTCTCTAATTAAAGGCATTGACATACATCTTGGGCCCCCACGACCTCTTGATAATTCACTTGATGGAATTATATGTGTCACTATACCATTGTCTTGTAATAATTTATTAGTTACATAGTTTCTAGAATAAACAACTACTTCTCCTGGTTTTATACATAATGTATTTGAACCATCATTCCATTGTTCTCTATCAGCTATAACTCTATCTCCACCACCACATTGGATTAATGTAACTTTTTCAACTCCAAGGTGTTTAGCTAATACTTCTTCTAATTTAGCATTTATTTCTTCTATCTTTAATTCTCCTTCTACATCTCCTTTAGTTACTTCAAATACTTGAAGTGGACCTTGTATACCTGGATGTATAGTGAATTTATCAACATCTATTTGAGTGAACACTGTATCTAAGTGCATCATAGCTCTGTTGTTTGGTATATTGAATGCTAATATTGTTTCTATTTCTTTGTTACCACTGTTGAAGAATATTTGCTTAGCTATATGCTCTATAGCAGGTGCTTGAGTTCTTTGAGATATACCTATTGCTAAACATTTTTCTGTTAAGTTTAATATGTCTCCGCCTTCTATATGGTATTCAAAATCTCTATCATAGAATCTTTCAACTTGATTTTTAAAATCTGGATGGTAGTTGAATATGTAGTCAGCATATATAGTTTCCCTGTTTCTTGTTACAGAGTACATTTTATTTAAACTTACTCCATTTCCTATACTTGCAAATGGATCTCTTGTAAAGTATAAGTTTGGCATCGGATCTGCCACAAATGGATAATCGTCTTCTGCTAGATCAGATAAGCTTTTGCTTGTTAATTCTGGTAATTCATTTTTATTTATACCAGCCATAGTTTTTCTTATTAACTCTTCATTATCTTCTATTTTCATTAAAAAATCATAAACATTTTTATGTAATTCTGGACTTACTACTCCAGCTTCTTTTATAAATTCATTTAAAAACTTTTCTTTTATTTCTAAGTCCCCCATTACTTCTGCTGCTAATTCGTGTAAGTATACAACTTCTACCCCATTTTGTCTTAATACTTCAGCGAATACATCATGCTCTTGTTGAGCTACCTCTAAGAATGGAATATCATCAAATAATAATCTCTCTAAGTACTCAGGTGTTAAATTTTCTATTTCTGAACCTGGTCTATGAAGTAGAACTTTTTTTAGTGGCTTGATTTCACTTGTTACTCTTATTCCCATAACTATTCCCTCTCCATCTTGTTGTATTATTTTGTGTAGTAATAAGTTTATTTGTTAACTTATTAGCAATTGAATTGTAAATCACTTTTCTAATTAAATAAATATATTTTTAAAAAATTTATACTTTTTTATTTTAAATAAACGTTTTCCATATATTAAAATAAAAAATTGTTTATTTTAATAAAAATTTTCGTTTTTATTTTTAATGATAAATATTAATAAGACAACCTTTTTCGTTTTTATTTTAACATTATTATTTTAATTATACGAATATTAAATAAAATTGTATAAATTTATAAAATAACTAATTATAAAATTACATTACTTTTTTTATTATAGTTTCATACTTTCAAATAGACCACTTCTACTTGTTATTAAAATCGACCCATTTTGTTGTATGTTTTTATCAACGTAGTTTTCAAATTCTTTCTTTTTTGTTTCTACTACCTCTAGTATATTCCCTGGTATAGAATAGATATATTCCAGTATTCCTTCAGTATCATTGACTATAAGTTTATCTTCATATAAATGTTTATCTACTTTAGTAAAATAATTTTCTAATATACCTTCTCCATTTTGTAATCCAAATTTTTTAGAAAGTTTCTCTTCTGAAATTTTAATATGACTGCTAAAACCTAGCATTAGTTCTTCTAATTCTTTCATATTGCTACTATCAATAGTTGAACAATAGAAATGACCACCTTTTTTAAGAACTCTTTTTATTTCAGATAGTACCGTGTCCAAATCTTTCATATAAAACAATATGTGATTTGCTATTACTATATCAAAACTTTCATCTTCAAATGGAATATTATTTGGGTCTGCTATTTGGAAGTTAAATTTTTCTTTATGATGTTTTAAATTCTTCTTCGCATCATTTATCATATCTTCACAAACTTCTGTTAGGGTTATATCCAAATCATCATATAAAAAATCTATATTTTTAGACCATAATGCCCCATTACCACACCCAATTTCTAATATTTTATATTCTTTTTCTAGTTTCAATTTACTGAAAGTCCACTTATACCATCCATACTCATTTGAACTGAATTGATCTTGTAGTTTTACACTAGCATTTAAATTAGATAAATCTACATACTGTTGCAGTAATTCTTTTTCATCTTCTAAAATTTTGATTATATCTACAGTTTTATTCCAATCTAAATCATCTTCATTTTCAATACTGAATTCTGCTGTTTCTATAGCACTTAGTACTGTTTTCATATGATTTATTTTGTTTTTCAAAATGTTTTTTTGTAATTTTAATGACTTTACTATATCATCCTTCTTAAAATCATTTATCTCTGTATTCATAACCTCATCTAAAGATAATCCTAAATACTTAAGTGCTAATATTTTCTTTAATTTTATAAAATCCTTTTCTGTGTATAGCCTATGACCTGAACTATTACGATGCGATGGCTTAAGTATCCCCTTACTATCATAATACCTAATGGTCCTTATAGTTACCCCTGCCATCTTAGCAATTTCACCAGTGGTGTAAAAACGTTTTTCATTCATATTCATTCCCCCAAAGCTATTGCTTAATTTAATTCTATAAGATTACGTTACGTAACGGTCAATACCTTTTTTTATTATTTTTATTTTTTTTTATTTAATTTAGTATTTACCTTCAAATCATAACTTTCAAAAGAAATTTTCTGAATTCTCTATTTTATTTTTAGTCATATTATTTTTTTACTTATTTAAATTTAGTTGCTTTTTTAATTTATGTATTACTAATTATATCAAATTAAAATTATTAAATCAAAAAAAGCTAGATAATAATCTAGCTCTTAGTTCGTTTACTCTAAAATATATTATGCTTTTTTAACTACACTTGACTTTAATTTCATAGCTCCAAAACCATCTATTTTACACTCTATATCATGTCCATCTGCAGCATCTGGTACTAATCTTATACTTTTTACCTTAGTACCTATTTTTATAGATGATGAACTTCCTTTAACTTTAAGATCTTTTACTACTGTTACAGCATCACCATCGTTTAATATATTTCCATTAACGTCTTTTATTACGTTAGCTTCTTCCTTTTCTTTTTCTCCAGCTAAACTCCATTCATGAGCACATTCTGGACAAACAAGAAGGCTTCCATCTTCGTAAGTATATTCTGAATTACACTTTGGGCAGTTTGGTAATTGTTCCATTGTCGTATTTCCTCCATTGATTATAATTTGTAATTTTTTATCGAAGTATATCATATCATATTTTTGCAGAGTTATACAAACTTTGGGTATAAACATTTCTTTTCTATACTTATTATAACCACGTAAATATAATATATT
>JBOFYV010000135.1:0-40303 GCA_051654865.1 Peptostreptococcaceae bacterium | reverse complement strand
GGTGAAATAATAGAAGAAGGAAACCATGAAAAATTACTAAATACAAATGGAGTATACAAAAAAATATATGAAATGCAATCTAGTATAGAAGAGCTAGGAGGTGAAAATAATGCATAATGAAGAAAACTATAATAAAAGCTTTTCTATAAAAATATGGTCAAAACTATTTCCATATTTAAAAAAATATAAAGCATATTTAATATGTGCAATATGTGCAAACCTTTTAGTAGCTTGTGTAGATATATCATTACCACTTTTTCAAAAGTATGCAATAGATAACTTTATAGTAACAATGAACACAAATAGTATCGGAAAATTTGCAATTATATATATAATAGCAATAGCCTTACAATCAATATTAGTAATAGTTTTTACAAGGTTTTCAATGTATATAGATTTAAATATAGGAAAAGACCTAAAAAGAGCTACATTTATGCATTTACAAAAATTATCATTTTCCTTTTACAATACCACACCAGTAGGGTATATAATAGCTAGAGTAATGAGTGATACCAACAAAATAGGAGCAATGTTAGCCTGGGGACTAGTAGATATACTGTGGGCTGTAACCTATGTAGGTGGAGTATTTATAGCAATGTTTACACTAAACGTAAAGCTAGCACTCTACGTAATATCTATAGTACCATTTATAGCAATACTTACAGTATACTTTCAAAATAAAATATTAAACGTAAATAGAGAAATAAGAAGTATAAACTCTAAAATAACAGGAGCATACAACGAAGGTATAACAGGATGTATAACATCAAAAACACTTGTAATTGAAGAAAAAAACTTTGATGAATTCTCTAAAATTACAGATAAAATGTATAACACCAGTATAAGAGCTACAAAACTAAATGCTATATACATACCAATTATACTGTTTTTTAGTTCATTAGCAGTAGCCTTTGTACTTGCAAGCGGGGGAAATCTAGTAAAAGAAGAATTAATGGCAATAGGTACACTATCAGCCTTTATATCATACTCAATAAGCATATTTGAACCAATTCAGCAACTAGCTAGAAACATATCAGAATTTATATCTACCCAAGCAAACATAGAAAGAGTATTTGATTTGTTAGAAGAAACACCAGAAATAGTGGATAGTAAAAAAGTAATAGAAATATATGGAGATAACTTTACTCCTAAAAAAGAAAACTGGGAAGAATTAAAGGGTGAAATAGAATTTAAAGATGTATATTTTAAATATCCAGATGGAGATGAGTATATATACGAAGACTTTAATTTTAAAATACCACGAGGTACTACTGTAGCATTAGTAGGAGAAACAGGAGCAGGAAAAAGTACTTTAGTAAACTTAGCATGTAGATTTTTTGAACCAACTAAGGGCAAAGTCCTAATAGATGGTAAAGATTATAGAAAAAGATCTCAACTATGGCTACACAATAATATAGGGTATGTATTACAAAACCCTCATTTGTTTTCAGGAACGGTAAGAGATAATATTCGATATGGAAACTTAAAGGCTACTGATGAAGACGTAGAACAAGCGGCGAAGGTAGTGTCAGCACATCATATAATTATGAATATGGAAAATGGATATGATAGTCAAGTAGGAGAGTGTGGAGGAAATTTATCAACTGGTGAAAAGCAGTTAATATCTTTTGCTAGGGCAGTACTTAAAAATCCGAGGATATTTGTATTAGATGAGGCGACTTCATCAATTGATACTGAGACGGAGCAGATTATCCAAAATGCTATATCTCACTTACTTGAAGATAGAACTTCGTTTTTAGTGGCTCACAGGTTGTCTACTATTAAAAAGGCAGATGTTATATTGGTGGTAAAGGATGGAAAGATAATTGAAAATGGAACCCATAAGGAGTTGTTAAGTAAAAAAGGATATTATCATTCTTTGTATATGAAGCAGTTTGAAGAAGAAATAGGGGATAAGATAAAAGAGGCTATAAATTAGCCTCTTTTTCTATTATTATAAAATTTCTCTGCAATATTTAAAACCTCATACATAATCCAAGCACAAAATGCAAGTACAAAAGTACCCATCATTACTAAGTCTAGCTTAAATACCTGACCTCCATAAACTATCAAATATCCAAGACCATATCTAGAAACGATAAACTCAGCAACAATAACCCCAACCCAAGACATACCAATATTTATTTTAGTAATATTTATTAAATTACCAATATTTGATGGAATTATTAACTTAAAAAGAATCTGAGATTTAGTAGCACCAAAACTTCTAAGCATTTTTATTTTTTCCTCATCTACATTCACAAAATAATTATAGGCAGAAAGTATAGTTACAACAATTGATATGATAACTGCAGTAACTATAATACCTCTAACACCAGCCCCGGCCCATACAATTATAATAGGAGCAAGAGCTGTTTTAGGAAGCGCGTTTAATACCACCAAGAACGGATCTAATATTCTAGAGAGTCTTTCAGACCACCAAAGGGCAATGGCAATTAGTATACCAAGTGTAGTACCTATTACTAGACCTGCTATAGTTTCATAGCAGGATACCCATACGTGTTTTAGAAGTTCACCGTTTTGTAGGTATTGGATGAATAGTTTAGTTATGTCACTAGGTTTACTAAACAGGAATGTCTGTATTACACCAATGTTTGCAAGTAGTTCCCATAGAGCTAAGAATCCTACTAGTATTAAAATTTGGTAAGCAAAGATTTTTCTTTTTTCTATTTTTATGTTTCTAATGTACTCAAGGTATCCATTAGATTCTTTATTTATTCTCATTTGAATCCAACTCCTTCCATAAGATGTCAAAGTAGTTTTGGAATTGTGGGACTTTACGTGTTTGTAGAGGAGTTAAGTCTTGGTTTTCTCTAAGTTCTATAGTATGGATGTTTTTTACGGTAGCAGGACGTTTTGATAAAACTACAACTGTGTCAGACATTGCTATAGCTTCAGATATATCGTGAGTAACAAGGATCGCAGATTTGCCTTCGTTTTTAATTATTCTGTACACATCATCACTTACAAGAAGCCTTGTTTGATAATCAAGAGCAGAGAAAGGCTCATCAAGTAAAAGGACATCAGGATTAACAGCAAGTGTACGAATTAATGCAACTCTTTGTCTCATACCTCCTGATAGTTCTTTTGGGTACATATTTCTAAATTCCCATAGTCCGTAAGTTTTAAGCAAAGTCTCTACACGATCTATAGCTTTGGGATCTTTGTTTTTTTGAATTTCTAGGCCGATTGTGATATTGTCCATAATGTTACGCCATTCTAGTAGGTGGTCTCTTTGAAACATATAGCCGATGTTTCCGTTTATATTTACTTCACCACTAGTTGGTTTTATTAATTTTGTTAGGATGTTTAGTATTGTTGATTTTCCTGAACCTGATGGTCCTAAAAGGGTTAGTATTTCTCCTGGATGTAGTAAGAAGTTTATGTCTTTTAGTACTTCTAGCTCTCCCTCTTTGGAATAAAAGTTTTGACAAAGGTCAGCAACTTTTACTATTTCGTTCATACAAGTCACCTCCATGAAGTTTTGGGCTATATATTATGATATTAAATAAAGGTATGATTTGTACCAGAATAGATGAATTTTATCATAGCTAAGTTATAAATACCGTTAATAAATACGCAGTTGTTAAAGGATTTAACAGTATTCACATATAGAGAAGAGAAGGTGGTTTTTTCTGATGTAGTAAATGTATTAGGACTAAATCCATACAAAAGCGAAGTGAGTATATACTTAGAAAAGATTACTTACACTCAGAATATATAAAGGATGTATATATGCGACAAGGTAAAATATATTAAAAATATGAAAATTTATAAGGTGAATGTAATACTGAATTAATACCTAGTAGATAAAAAACACTTTAAATACCCATAAAGCTCAATACATAATATACTTAAATACCCATAGGTCGTGATTACCGACATATGGGTATTTAAGTATAGTTTGAAATTCAAATGTAGATTTATTTATGGAAAATACCATGTATACCATTTTCCATAATATCTTTCAGAATAAAAATTAATCTATCAGCAGGTAATGTCTTATCTTTTTTAAACCAATAGCTCATAATACCAATCATAGATGATAGTATGTACTCTAAAACAAAATCAAATTCCAACTCACTCAGTTTTACTTGTGCAACTAAAGCTTCCTTAAGCAAGGGTTTAATAGAGTTTTTTAATTTACTTGCAAAAGCAGGATCACCATTGTCTCCAAGTAAAATCGAATAATATTTTTCATTTTCTTCATATAGTTTAAAAAACAGATTTAATGGAATTTCATTGTTTTTATTTAGGATAGAAATGGGTGGCAATTCATCTAAATTGGGAACCAGTGAATTCTCTATTTGCTCAAGTACATCATAAATATCAGTAAAATACTCATAAAACGTACTACGGTTGTAACCAGCCTTAATAGTAATTTCTTTTATAGTTATTTTTTCTATTCTTTTTTCACAGTAAAAATGCCAAAAGGCATCTATTAAATCTTGTTTAGTTTTAGGAATGATATTTTTATTGCTTTTCATTTTACACCTCTATAAATCCGACATTAGCTTTAACATTGTCGGTTGATGATGATTATAAAGTTTTTTACAATATTAATATACAACAGGTTGTTTGATATTACAAGAGGAGTGGTTTTAAATATGATTACAATAATATGTTCAGGCTCAAGGGGGGATTTTCAACCTTATATAGCTCTGGCTCAACAAATAAAAAAACTAGGAAAAGGTGTAAGAATAGCGGGGTTTTCACAATTTGAAGATTTTGTAAAAAGTTATGGAATTGACTATAATCCAATAGAAGTAGACTATGAAGCCTTAGGAGTAGACCCTAAAATGTTAAAAGAAGCAGGTTCTGCAGATAATCCGCTTAAAATGTTTTTAACTTTTAATAAAATGAAAAAATATGGTATTCAAATAGCAAAGCAAACTTACAGATCCTTAGAAGGAAGCGATATAATCGTATATCACCCAGGGTGTACCATAGGATATTTTGCAGCGCAGGAAATGAATATACCATCAGTACTTGCTACACCATTTCCTATGCATAAAACAGATGAGTATTTGTCTCTAGTAATGTATGGGAAATCTAGACCTACAAATATGAATAAGAAAATAAGTTATAGGATGATACAGAGTATGCTTTGGTTAGCATCTAGTAATACAGTTAAGGTGCATTGGAAGGAACGTTTTAGAAGAAAGCCAGTTAATTTTAAAAGTCCTTATGAAAAAGTATCAAAATTACACCCAGCAATAGTTTCATGTAGTAATTATGTATTTACTAGACCAAAGGATTGGAATGAAAATATTCATCAAAGTGGATACTGGTTTGTAGAGGAAAATAATGAATATAAACCTTCTAAGGAATTAGAGGACTTTTTAAACAATGAGGACAAACCTGTGTATATAGGTTTTGGTAGTATGTTTGATAATGACGAGAAAGATGAGATAGTTAAAATTATTATAGAGGCTATTGCAAAATGTGGCAAGCGTGGGATTATATCGGGTATGGGAGAAATAGATAATTTACCGAATAATATGATTTCAGTAGGAAGTATACCTCATACATGGTTATTTGAAAAAGTATCTGTAGTTTGTCATCATGGTGGAGCAGGAACTACAGCGGCGGGATTTAGGGCAGGAGTACCAAGTGTTATTATACCATTTTCAAATGATCAGTTTGCTTGGGCGCATAGGTCTTTTGACTTAGGTGTTGGATCTAAACCTATTTATAAAAAAGACCTTAATGCTAATAAACTTGCAGAAGGTATAAGTTATGCTCTAAGTAAGAATGTCGTAAAAAATGCAAAGAATTTATCAGAAAAAATAGCTTTAGAATATGGAGCTCTGGACAGTGCTAAAGTAATATTAAACTTGTTAGAGAGTTAGAATCATAAACTTCTCTAAAAATAGGAATAACTACATCCACTCTTTTTTAATCATTTTAACAATGTGTTAAGCATAAGTTATTATGAGGATAAGCACATATAAATGGAGGGATGTAGTATTGAATAAATTAAAAGATAACATTAAAATTGTAATAATAATTTTAATTACATTATTAATTATAATTGCTTCAAGCATAGCTATACATAATAATATAGACAAAATAAAATCTAATGATAACTCTTCAAAGCAAAACATTAATATAGAGAAGTTTGATATATATTATCAAGACTCTGACTATAACGGACTAATATTATCGTCTATAGAAGTTGATAAAAATAAAAGTATAATAGAAAAACTAAAAATAATATCTAATGAAATATCAAAGGAACTATTTGAAAATAGAGTAATTGAAGTGTTAAAGATAGAAAATAATATAGCATATATAAATTTAAAAGATGATGGTATAAATAATAGCTGGTACAACACTTTTCAAGGTTCAACAGGTGCATCAATCACCGCATATGGACTGTTAGAAAACTTCCTACAAAAAGAGTATACAGGTAAATGGATAGATGGCGTATATCTTACTTATAATAAAGAGGCGCCTGAAATGGATCATATGGGGATAGGTTTCTTTGGAAGTATAATATATAGAGAAGCTAAACATTAATTTAAAGCCCTAAGTCGTAAAAACTGACTTAGGGCTTTGATATATATTATATAGAAGTTTCTTTTAAAACTATACCTTCATTTCTTTCAGCAAAAGTTCTAATAGTCCATTCGTTTGTAAATAATACTACAGGGTTTCTATCTTTATCTTCAACTAGTAATGTATCCATAGGCATTGAAAGTCTACCAAATTTAGATAAATCATTTTCAACCCAACGTACATGAGAGTAAGATAATGGGTTCATTATTATATCAACACCATACTCTTGCTTTAGACGATATTCTAAAACTTCAAACTGTAAAACACCAACAACACCTACAATAAGCTCTTCCATACCAAAGTTAGGTTGGTTGAATACCTGTATAGCACCTTCTTCTGATAACTGAGTAAGTCCTTTTACGAACTGCTTTCTCTTAAGAGCATTCTTAGTTGAAATTCTTGCAAAGTGCTCAGGAGCAAATTGTGGTATACCAGTATATTCTAACTTTGATTGTTTCTCACTTAATGTATCACCAATATTAAATATACCTGGATCGTGTATACCTATTATATCTCCAGGATATGCAGTATCTATTATAACACGGTCTTGTGCTACGAACTGTTGCGGTTGAGATAGCTTAATCTTTTTGTTTCTTTGTACATGATTTACTGTCATACCTTTTTCAAATTTACCAGAGCAAATTCTAAGGAATGCAATTCTATCTCTGTGATTTTTATCCATATTAGCTTGAATTTTAAATATAAATCCTGAGAAGTTGTCAGACGTAGGATCAATATCACCTAAGTTACTGCTACGAGGACTTGGTGATGATGTTATCTCTAAGAATGACTCTAAAAATGGTTCTACACCAAAGTTAGTAAGGGCACTTCCGAAGAATACAGGTGTTAACTCACCATTTAATATTGAATCTAAATCAAAATTATCACCAGCAATATCTAAAAGTTCTATATCTTCTAGTAGTTTTTCATGAAGAGCACTACCTAATAAATCATTGAACTTTTCATCAGATGGGTCTCCAGTTATACAATTTGCAATAGATTGTCCATGGTTACCATCATCAAATACTTCAACTTGATTTTTATGACGGTTAAATACCCCTTTGAATTCTTTACCAGAACCTATTGGCCAGTTTACTGGACAAGAACGAATACCTAAGACATTTTCAATATCTTCCATTAATTCAAATGGATCTTTTCCTTGACGGTCCATTTTGTTAATGAATGTGAATATTGGAATTCCTCTCATTTTACAAACTTGGAATAGTTTCTTTGTTTGATCTTCAACCCCTTTAGCAGAGTCGATAACCATTACGGCACTGTCAGCAGCCATTAGAGTTCTATAAGTATCTTCACTGAAATCTTGATGCCCTGGAGTATCAAGAATATTTATGCAAAAGTTGTTATATTCAAATTGAAGAACACTTGATGCAACAGAGATACCTCTTTGTTTTTCGATTTCCATCCAGTCAGATACTGCATGTTTTTGAGATCTTCTTGATTTTACTGATCCGGCTTCACGGATAGCTCCACCATATAATAGAAACTTTTCAGTTAATGTAGTTTTTCCTGCATCGGGATGGGAAATGATTGCAAAAGTTCTTCTTCTTTTAACTTCATCAATCAAGTTTAAATTTTGTTCTGTCATTTTTTATCATCCTTTATTTAAATTTTATGAATATCCAAATATAAAAATTATATCCTATTGATATTATAACTTTATTGCAAAACTGTCAATATATCACCCGACTAAATTACATAAATACGTTATAATAAAGATATAGCTGTTCTTTTATATTATTCTATATTAGTAATAGTAATGTCTTTATTTATCTTATCCGTAAAATGTTAATTTGATGAAATGATAAAAAAATAACAACGATTAATTGGATTACAATAACTCATGTGCTACTATATAAATAAGTAGATAATTATAACTATAGATAAGGGATTGAAAGGGGCGTTCTCATATGGCAAATACTATAACAATAGAAGCAAATGAGGAATTAGAATTAATAATTAACTCAAAATCAAAAGTAAAAATAACAGTAAACTCAGGGGAAAAGAAAGATGAAATTAAAAGTAGTAATTGTGGATTTGTATGGGATAATGGATGCTTTTTAAGCAAAGATGAACTAGAAGATTAAAAACTGTATAACTATAAATCAAAGGGCTTATATTTATTGACAATATAAGCCTATTATTGTACAATAAATCAACAATAAAAGACAAAAAACGACTTGAGATTAACATAAATAAGATACAACTTAGGAGGGGAAAAATGAAAAGATTAAATAATAAAGTAGCTTTAGTTACATCGGCAACTAGAGGTATAGGGTTAGCATCTGCTATAAAATTAGCAAAAGAAGGTGCTATAGTATATATGGGAGTTAGAAGATTAGATGTAACTCAAGAAATCTGTGATGGATATGCTAAAGAAGGATTAACAATGAAGCCAGTATTCTTTGATGCGTATAAAGAAGAAAGTTACAAAACTATGGTAGAAGAAGTTATAGCTAATGAAGGAAGGGTAGATGTATTAGTAAATAACTTTGGAACAGGTAGACCAGAAGTTGATTTAGACTTAGTAAATGGTAGTGAAGAAGCTTTCTTTGATTTACTTAAAGCGAATATAGGAAGTGTATATTCTATATCGAAGCTTGTAGTACCACATATGATAAAAAATGGTGGAGGAAGTATAGTAAACATATCTTCAATAGGTGGAACTATACCAGATGTAAGTAGAATAGGGTATGGAGTATCAAAAGCTGGGGTAAATAATATAACTCAACAAATAGCTATGCAATATGCAAGAAACAATATCAGATGTAATGCTGTATTACCAGGACTGACTGCAACAGATGCAGCAATAGATAATATGCCAAAAGAATTTATAGATTCATTCTTAGCCCATATACCTCTAAATAGAATGGGTAAGCCTGAGGATATGGCAAATGCAGTTGCATTCTTTGCAAGTGATGATTCATCATATATAACAGGTAATATAATGGAAGTTGCAGGTGGATACGGACTTGGGACACCTCAATATGCTGATAATATGAGAGTTAATGGATAATTACTAAACAATAATTGTTATATTTTAAATAAGAAAAATCCTATAGAGTAGAGGATCAAAGCGTCTACTCTATAGGATTTTTGAATTATATGATTTTGTTAGTATACTAGGTAACATCATCTATCTAGAAGAATAAGCCTTTTTGCCATCAGCATAAGTACTTAATACCTTAGTCTTAGCTATTTCATTTGGCTCAATACTAAATATATCTTTGTCTAAAATAACTAAATCAGCTTCCTTGCCTTCTTCAATAGAACCAGTTATATCTTCAGAAAAGTTAGAGTAAGCACCATTTATAGTATAACTTTTTAACATATTATCTATAGAAGTTGCCTCCTTACCATTAAGGATATAATCTTTGTCTAAAGCGCCTATAGCATTTCTAGTAACACCGACTTCCATCCCCTCAAGAGGTGACCATTCAACAGTAACTGGAAAATCACTTGAAGAACTTACTACAATGCCTTTTTCAATTAGAGAATTTAAAGGATATTGACTATCAGCTCTTTCTCTTCCAACAAGTTCAACTGCTTGATCGTAGAATCCATCTTCTTTATATGCCCAAACAGGTTGAAGTACAGCCATTATATCTAACTCTTTCATTCTATCTATATCTTCGTCTCTTATTAATTGAACGTGAGTTAATTTATGTCTAAGACTAGAAGAGTTATTTTCTTTTTTAGCTATTTCCATTGCATCTAATGTATTTTTAATAGCGGCATCACCGATAACATGTGCATGGATTTGTATACCTAGTTTATCTAGTTCTTTTATAGTTTCGAAGTACTTATCTTTATTCCATACAGAATAACCCCTATAGCCAGGTTTATTTGTATAATCATCTAATAAATAAGCTGTTTCTCCTTCTAATACACCATCATCAAATACTTTAGCAGAATTAAATTTAACTTTGTTGCCTTTTAGAGATTCTTTCATTTCTAAAATTTGTGGAATTTTATCTACACCTTCATTTGGGAAAATTGTATAAGATAAGTAATGATCCACATTTAATTCACCTTTTTTTTCTAAGTCTAAAATAGCTTTAGTAATTTCAGGTTGTTGATACATTAAAACGTGTGTTATTTGCGTAACACCACGCTCTAAAGCCATCTTGTCGTATTCTTTTATACCTTCTTGGATTTGTTCTTTAGAAAATGATGGTAGTTTAGATAAAGCATCTCCCATAGCTGATTCATAAAGAATACCATTAGGTTCACCATTTTCAAGACGTCCAATAGTTCCGCCTTCTGGATCTTTTGTATCCTTAGTTACATTAGCTATTTCTAGTGCTTTAGAATTTAGCCATAGTGTATGTCTATCCTCTGCAATTAAAATTAATGGCTTTTCAGTAGTTATCTTATCTAAAGTTTCTTTTGGATTTTTTATATCCATGATATAAGGATTTATCCAACCAGCACCATATATAGCCTCCTCAGATTTATTTTCTTTGTAGTATTCACTCATTATATTTATATAATCATCAAAATTTTCACCTACACTTAAGTCAGCACCAAACAATACTTCAACCGTATTTGCAGCATGAGCATGACTATCAATAAATCCAGGAACCATAGTTTGACTATTTAAATCAACGATTTCTGTATTATTCCCCTTATATTCTTCAGTGATAGTGTTATTTCCAACGGCTAAAATTTTACCATCTTTAACTGCAACAGATTCAGCTTTTTCATCTTCACCCATTGTATATATAATTCCATTTGTAAAAATAGCATCAGCCTCGTTTTGAATAGAGGTATTAGTGCTTGAACATCCTGTTAAGTTTAGTAATAAAAAAGCTGCTATAAAACCTTTTGTAAATCTTTTTTTCATTATTCATCTCCCCCACATTAATTGATTTTTTAATAAAACTTAGGTGTTTAAAAAAGATTAATATATATATTATTGAAATTTAGTTTTATTAAACTCATAAAATATATTGTACTTATATGTAAATTAAAAATCAATATTAATTTGCAAAAAAATCAAAAAAAGTTAATTATAGTAAGATGTTGAAATTATAAGGTAGAGAACTATAGAATTAAACGAGAGTTTTTAATAGTTTATAAAAAGTTTAGTAATTGTAAATAAAGGTTTGTATTAATTTATAAAAAGTTTAGTATTTATAAATTAATACGAAAAAAAGACAGCTACTTTAGAGCTAAGATACATTAGGTCTAAAGTAGCTGTCTTCTATTTTGAAACCTGGATACTACCTCTAATCATTCCCATCCAACAAGTAAATGATATATCTTGTCCATTCGGATTTATCTCGGCAACTATATCGCCTTGGCTTAAATCCACATATTGATCAAATTGAGGGAAGTATATAGCATTATTACAAGAAGTTAATTCTTCGGCTTTTATAGTAAGTTTTATAGGTATATCACTTTTTATGAGACTGTCTGATGGTGTATATCCATATCTATTAGCTATAATAGTGATTTCTTGGTACCCATCTACAACAGGAGCAAATTCACTTAAAGATTGAGGTGAACTACTTAATAAAGCGATATTAGTTCCTGTTAGAGCTAGACCTCTTTGTCCCATAGCGAGACCTAGTAATATTATAAATACTCCACTATACTTAAATATATTATTACTTAATGTTTTACTTAATTTAGATGAAACATACCCAAAGCCTATCATTAACGGGACTGTACCCATAGAAAAAGAAAACATTGATAATGCACCCATTACAAAACTGCCAGTTCCTAGAGCATAAAGCTGCATAGTTTGGAGTGGGCCACAAGGCATAAATCCATTTAAAAGCCCTACGATAAAAGGACTTTTATTACTTTTTTCACAGTTTTTTTTCAGCAATGGAATGTTGATATTAATATTTTTAAATAACTTCAATCCAAACATATTAATCCCTGCTATTATCATAAATAGGGCTGCGATAAGTTGTATAAAACCTTGTATTTTCATAGATACTGAAAATACAGAACCTATAGATGCGATTATTCCCCCGAGTAAAGTATAAGAAATTACTCTACCTAGATTGTACTTAAGTGCAGTATTAAAAGATGACTTTCTACCATTTAATAAATTATCTTTATCTAATGTTTGTGTAAGCATTATTCCGCCACACATACCAACACAGTGAAGAGATGATAACAAACCAACTACAAATAGCATAAAAAGTGATGCATTTGAAAGTAGTGAATTTGTATCAAATCCAAACAAGGAATTGTTACTTAGAAATAACATTATAGCTACCACTAATCCTAATCCAAACAATTGACTAAGAGAATTTTTACTTGTTGAGTAGCCTGCTTTTTTTATAGCTTTTTTAATTTCATTTTCATTTAAATACTCATCTTCATAAATAATTATAACATTTGATTGAGTATAGCTAGCTTTAACACTAAAAACTCCTTTTAAAGAGTTTAATTCATATTCAATATTAGCTTCACATGATTTACAGTGCATACCATAAACATCAAATGATTTAGTAATCTGATTCAAAGATATCACCTCATTAAATTTATTTTGTTAAATTATAGCTTTAAATTATGAAAAAGATATGAAGATAAATACTAAAATAAAAAATATAGCATATAGGTTAAATTCATAAAATCTTTACATTTGTGTGATATATTTAGATAAGGTAAAGTGCATAAGAAAAGGAGAATTATACATGTTTAATATATTGATAGTAGAGGATGAAGTAAAGATTAATCAAGTAATAAAAGCTTACTTAGATAAAGAAGGATATAACTGCATAGTAGCACAAAATGGAAGTGAGGCCCTTGAAAGTTTTTATAATAATGATTTTGACTTAATAATATTAGATAGAATGTTACCAGATATAAGTGGCGAGGAAATTTGTAAAAAAATAAGAGAAACTTCAATGGTTCATATAATTATGTTAACTGCAAAAACAGAAGATACTGATAGAATAGAAGGATTTAATTTAGGGTGTGATGACTATGTTTGCAAACCCTTTAATGTTAAAGAATTGGTTTTAAGAGTTAAGGCTGTATTTAGAAAAATGGGTGGAAATAATAAAAAATTATTAACATTTTTAGATGAACTTGAAATAGATATGAACTCACACGAAGTAAAAGTTAGAGGTGAATTAGTTACACTTACTAATACAGAATATAAAATATTATTATTATTTGCTAAAAATCCAAGTCGAGTATTTGATAGAGAACAACTTTTAGAATTAACTATAGACGAACATTATGAGAAGATAGATAGAATTATAGATGCCCACATAAAAAACCTTAGAAGCAAGATAGAGTTAGATACAAAGAAAGCTAAAATTATTCAAACTGTATATGGTGTAGGTTATAAATTTGGCTTATAAAATAAAAAAAATAAATCTTAATGGAAAACTAATTCTATCTTTAGTATCTTTAATAATTATAGTTATACTGTCTATAGCTATATCTATAAATACTGTTTTTGAGAAAACGTTTGAAAAATATATTATTAGAAATTATGACAAAGAAGTATCTAATATAGTAGACTCAATAAAACTTGAATATAGTAATGGAGATTGGAATCTATATAGTATAGAACAAATCGGTAAAGATTCAATAAATAAAGGTATCTTTATTGATGTATATGATAAAAATAATAATCTAGTATGGGGGGCTATGAACTACAGTGAAGATACCTGTCATATGATGATGGCAAGTATACAAAATAATATGAACAATATAATGAATGGTAATAAAAGTAGCTATACAGAGCGAACTTTTGAAATAGAAAATTTAAATAATGAGACTATTGGAAATATAAGAATTGGTTCATTTGGATCACTTTATTACATGGATAATGATGTGGAATTCTTAAAAGAAATAAATAAGGTAATTACAGCAATAGGGATTTTAATGACATTAATAACTATAATTGTAGCAATATTAATTGCGAATAATATATCTAAACCAATAGAGGTAGTTTCTAATATGGCAAATTTAATTGGCGAAGGTGGATACGATAATAGGATAGATTATGATAGTAATATAGCTGAAATTGATATTCTTATTAACTCTATAAATAATTTAGCAGCAAAATTAGAAGAACAAGAGAGATTAAGAAAGAGACTAACAACAGATATATCACATGAACTTAGAACACCGCTAACAAGTGTACAGACCCACATAGAAGCAATGATAGATGGTATATGGGAAGCTGATACTAAAAGGCTAATCAGTGTAAATGAAGAAGTTACAAGACTTGTAAACCTAGTAGGACAATTACAGAATTTGGCTAAGTTTGATAGTGAAAAAAGCAAGTTAAATTTAACTAATGCAAATGTTGAAAGTTTAATCAAAAACATAGTATACAACAATCAAAGTAAAGCATTAGAAAAAAATATAGATATAAAATTTGATTTAGAAAGTATAAATACCTACTTAGATAAGGAAAAAATATCTCAAGTGATAGTTAATTTACTATCTAATGCTATAAGGTATACGAATGATGATGGAGAAATATATATAAGAACATACAAGGAAGGTAATAATGTAAAGATCCATATAAAAGACAATGGAATGGGAATTCCTAACGAAAGTTTAAACTATATATTTGAGAGATTTTATAGAGTAGATGAGTCTAGAAATAAAGAAACAGGTGGTATAGGGGTTGGCTTAACCATTGTTAAATCTATAATTGACCTACATAAAGGAACAATAGAGGTAAATAGCGAGGTTGATAAAGGTAGTGAGTTTATAATATCTTTACCTAGAATAGAAATAAAAGTATAACTTCATAAGATATTCATAATTTATGATTATAATCTAGTCAAATATTAATGGTGAACATAAATAGGTATGATAAAAGAAAGGAAGATAAATTATGAAAAAAATAATGATAAGTACACTAGCATTAGGTGCCATAGTAATAGGAGGATTTAGTATAACTTCATTTGCAAATGAAGATAAAATAGAAGCAGAGCCTATATTTAAGGTAATAAGTTCAGAAAATAATACACAAGCAGTATCAGATCAAGAATTAAGCTCTAAAGACTTAAAAGACTATACAAGAGAAGAAATGTTACAATACTGTATAGATAAATTTAATTTAACAGAAGAAGAAGCAAAAAGAATGAAAAGCATGATGAATAGTGGAGGCTGCCACTAAAATAAAATTGAATTTAAGTATAGCATTTATAAAAAGGTCAATAATTAAAGGTACGCATGTAAAATATATTATAAAGGCTAACTGAATTACCCAAGAGAAAAGGTGTCTAAAGACACCTTTTATTTGTATAAACTTTTAATCTTATCTATCATAAAACGTATAACATCAAGTAGAAGCTCACCTACTATTATACCTATTGCAACTATCATAATCTCTTTGAACATAATTAACTCCTTAAAATTGTTTTTATACTATATTTCTCAAAATAGTAAATGATTATGTAAAATATAGTTTATAAAAGCAATTTATAAAATATGTAACTTATGTAAATAATGTAAGTATAACAACTTATAGAAGGAGCTTTAGACATGGCTAAAAAGAGTATAACAAACTTCACAAAGCAAGTAACAAAACAATTAATAAAAGAACAAAATAAAAACAGTAAACAATTAGAAAAGCAACAAAAGGAAGAATACATAAATAATAAATACAAAGAAGCGGCCATACTAACAGATAACATAGACATCCACATAAAGCAACTACAAAACACAATAAATAGCAACTGCAAAGAAATAACAATAGAAGAATTTATAAAAAAGGATCTAAAAGAATTGAGTTTACCAAAAGGTTTACTAGTACCATATACAAAACCAAATGAACTAAAAATAAGAAAATCCAATATAATAGAAAAAATATTAAAAACTCCAAAAGAAAAATACAACCTATACGTACAAGAAACCAAAGAACTTTATAATAGGCAGTATGAACAGTACAATATAAATGAAAATAATAGAATAAGTCAGATAGAAGCATTAACTAAAAAGCACCAATTTGAAATAAATGAAGCTATAAATACAAAAAAAGAACTATACAAAAATAGAGATGTAAATATTATAAGTAACTATAAAGAAGAAATACTTAGCCAAATAGAATATCCTTTTAATTTTAGAAAATGTATAAAAATAGGGTATTGCCAAAAATCTAAAAAATTAGTAATAGACTACTTATTACCAAACAAAGAAATAACTCCGGTGGTGAGAAGATATGAATATAAAAAAATAAAAGATGAAATAAAAACAATACCTATGAATGAAAAGGAAAGAAATAATCTATATAATGAAGTGATATTTTCAATAGTACTTAATAGCATAGGTAGTGTATTTAAGTATGATATGTACGATAACATAGATACAGTTGTATTCAATGGATATATATACGATGTAGATTTAGCTACTGGACAAGACATAAGCCCGTATATAGTATCAGCTATGATTGATAAGAATGAATTTAATAATATTGATATCAAGAGAATAGACAAGTTTAAATGTATCAAAGATGCTATGCAAGGAAGGGTAGATATAAATTCAAATATGTGTTTTAAAGAAATAATACCAATAGCTAAATGTGATTATATAAATAAATCAGTTATAAATGATGATAGTATAAATTTATTAGAAGTAGATCCATTTGTACTTGAAAGTTTAGTGGGTACATTATTTAGAAATATGGGATATGAAGTTATAGAAACAAATAAAACTAATGATGGTGGAATAGATTGTTGGTTGTATAATAATGATGCTATAATGGGGGGAAAGGTAATAGGTCAAGTAAAAAGGTATAAAAATAATATAGATATACCAAAACTTAGGGAGTTTGAGTCTGTACTTAGAAATTCTGATGCTATGAAAGGTATATTTATCTCTACAAGTAACTTTAGTACTCAGTGCCAAAAATTTGCACTAGATAGCAATATTACTCTTATAGATGGTAGTTCATTAGTTGATTATTTTAATAAATATGGGATTAGTTCATATATACAAAAATAAATATTTTTTCAAAAACGTATATTATTCTTAATATGTGTTATAATAATAAATGTAGAAATACAAATAAGTAAATCAAGGTAGACTTGATACAGGTTAAAAGGGAGTTAAACAATGAATAACGGAATAGTAAAATGGTTTAATAGTGAAAAAGGATTTGGATTTATATCAGTAGAAGGTGGAGACGATGTTTTCGTACACTTCTCAGCTATACAAAGCGACGGATACAAGAACTTAGAAGAAGGTCAAAAAGTAAGCTTTAATATAGTTAAAGGTGCTAGAGGTCCTCAAGCAGAAAACGTAACTATATTATAATATATATGTTCGTTGAAGACACAACTTATGTTGTGTCTTTTTTTGTGCTTATGTTATTTATACCTCACATTTAACATAGACTTAACTAAAGGATACTAAAAAGCTATGATATAAAAAGGAGGGAGTTATATTATGTTTTTAGAAAGTTCTATTATAATACCAGTAGTAATAGGTGTAATATGTATAGTTTTATTAGCAGGTGGATATGTAAAAGCCCCAACTGACAAAGCATTTATAATATCAGGACTTAAAAAAGGACCAAGAGTAGTAATAGGAAGAGCTACTATAAAAGTACCATTTCTAGAAAGAAAAGATGAACTTACACTACAACTAATACAAATAGACGTAAAAACTGCGAGTACAGTACCAACAGCAGATTATATAAATGTAAGAGTAGATTCTAATGTAAACGTAAAAGTAGGTAGCAACGATGAATTAATAAAGCTGTCTGCTCAAAACTTCTTAGGTAAAGATACTAACTACATAGCAAGTGTAGCTAGAGAAGTACTAGAAGGTAACGTTAGAGAAATAGTTGGAACAATGAAACTAGAAGATATGGTAAAGGATAGAAAAAAGTTTGCTGAAGCGGTAAAAGAAAATGCAGAACCAGACTTAAATGCTATGGGGTTAGAATTAATAAGTTTTAATGTTCAAAACTTTATAGATGATAATAAGGTAATAGAAAACCTAGGTATAGATAACATAGTAACTATACAAAAAAATGCAGAAATCGCTAGGGCGAATTCTGAAAAAGAAATAGCACAGGCTAAGTCAAAAGCTGACAAAGAAGCTAATGATGCTAGGGTAACTGCAGAACAAGATATAGCTATTAGAAATAATGAATTAGCACTAAAACAATCAGAGTTAAAAATAAAAGAGGATGAGAAAAAAGCCGAAGCAGATGCAGTATATAAGATAACAGAAGAAATTCAAAGAAAAAGGTTAGAAACTACTAGAGCAGATGCTGATATTGAAAAACAAGAAAAAGCAATAGCTATAAGGGAAAAAGAAGCTTTGGTAAAAGAAAGAGTACTTGAAGCAGAAATCAAAAAACAAGCAGAAGCTGATAAGTACAAAAGAATGCAAGAAGCAGATGCAGAGGCTTATGAAAAACAAAAAGAAGCTGATGTAGAGCAATATAAAGCTAAAAAAGCATATGAAATATTAAAAGAAAAAGCAGAAGCTGAGTTAATAGCAGAGCAAAAGAAAGCAGATGGTATCAGTGCAGTAGGTAAGGCTGAGGCAGAAGCTATAAGGGCAAAACTACTAGCAGAGGCTGAAGGTTTAGACAAGAAAGCCGATGCTATGAATAAGATGCAACAGGCTGCGGTAATAGAAATGGTAGTTGAAAAGTTACCAGAGATAGTTAAAAATGCAGCAGCGCCACTTGCTAATGTAGATAGCATAACTATGTATGGTGAAGGTAATGGGGCTAAGATGGTAGGCGATATTATGACTACTACAGATAAGATAATAAAAGGATTAGAAGGAGCTGTTGGATTAGATATTAAATCATTAATATCTGGCGCACTAGAGGGAACGTCAATATCTGATGAAGATAACATATAACGATATCATAGAGCCATTATAATAAAAAATCATTATAGTAGAGAAGGCTAAGATAATTAGAAGATTTGTAGTAAGCGTATATGAAAGTGAGAAAGTTTTAAACAATATAAAAAAATCCTATTAACATAAAAAGATTGAAATTAATCTTAAAAAGTGATATGCTATCAACAGTGAATTAAAAAGAATGTCGTTTTATATCGAAGGGCTTATATCCAATAAGCTCTTTTTACGTATAAAGAAACTATTATTACATTATGAACGAAGCGAATTTTTTATAATGGTAAAGAGAGGTATTAATATGATAAAAGTTGATAAATTGTCTTACTCATTCCCGAAAAAAGATCTATATAACAATATTTCATTTACAATAGAAGAAGGTCAACACTGTGCATTTATAGGTGCAAGTGGTAGCGGAAAAAGTACATTAATAGATATAATAATGGACCCAGAAAGATACCTATTTGATGGTAAGTTAGAAATGGATCCAAACTGTAAAATTGGTTATGTAAGCCAGTTCTCACAAAGAAACAAAACAAAAGAAACTACAGTTTTTGAATATATAGCAGAAGAATTCATTAAACTAGAACAAAAAATCGCGTCTATATGTACTGAAATGGAAACATCATCAGACATAGAGACCTTACTAGAGCAGTACCAAGAAGCTTTAGATGCATTTGATGCAATCGATGGTGATGATTATGAAAGTAATATAAATAGGAAATTAAACCTAGCAAACCTAAACAAGCACAAAGATAGAATGATATCTCAGCTTAGTGGTGGAGAATTCAAACTAGTTCAAGTAATTAAGGAAATGCTTAATAACAAAGATTTAATGATTATGGATGAGCCAGATGTATTCTTAGATTTTGAAAATTTAAATGCACTTAAAAATCTAATAAACTCTCATAAAAAAACAATACTAGTTATTACTCATAATAGATATCTACTTAATCATTGTTTTGACAAGATTATACATCTTGAGAATACAGAGATTCAAGAATTTAATGGAAGATATGTTGATTACAATTTATCATTACTTCAAACTAAAATAGAGTTACAAGAATTAGCTAAGGCTGATGATGAGGAAATAGCTAAAAATGAGATAAGAATAGAAAAGTTAAGAGAAAGAGCAACATATAATGCAGAAGCTTCTAACGGTAGAGCATTAAAAGCTAGAGTTAAGATACAAGAAAGATTAGAAGCTCGTAGAATAAAAGCTCCGTTTGTAGATATAAAAAAGCCTTACATTAGATTAAATACTTCCAATGAAATAGAAGAAACGATGGCTATGAAAGTTGAAGATTTCTGTATATCATTTGATGAAATACTTTTAGAAAATGTTAATTTTGAAATTAAGTCTAATGATAAAGTAGCGATAGTTGGTACAAATGGTGTTGGAAAAACAACGTTATTAAAATCAATATTTAAAAATAATCATAATGCGATAGAAATAAACAATGATATTGAAATGGCTTATTTATCACAAGTGCAAGGAGAAGTATTAAACGAGTCTAATACGATACTTCAAGAGTTTTATGATGCTGGATTTGAAACTTATGGAGAAATAAGGTCATATATTTCAAAATATGGCTTTGGCTCAGATTATATTAAACAAACAATAGATTCTTTATCTGGAGGAGAAAAAAATATTCTTCAATTAGCTAAGGTATCATCTAGTAAAGCTAATATGTTATTACTTGATGAACCAACTAGCCATTTAGATACTTATTCTCAAATAGCACTTGAGGAAGCTATAGCTGATTACAAGGGTGCTATACTAATGATATCTCATGATTATCAGTTTATAAGTAATTGTATGGATTATGTTTTATTAATAGAGGATAAGACTATTAGAAAAGTTAATATGAAAAAGTTTAGAAGAATGATTTATGCTAAGCATTTTGATAAAAACTATTTAGAAATAGAAGAAAAGAAAAAAGCAGTTGAAATGAAAATAGCACGAGCTTTAATAGATACTGACTTTGAACTTGCAAAAACTTTATCTGAAGAATTAGAAGATTTAGTTAAATTATTATAAATTATAAGTCCCTTAAGGCTAATAGATAATATAATCTATTAGCCTTAAGGGATTCTTTTATAAGTAGATATATGTAAGTAATATATCTATAGTAGAAAAGAGTAAAAATAATGTATAATACAAAAAATACATTATTATAATTTGAAATAAATGATATAATAAAATGGTATTTTAAAATAAATTAACACATTAGTTTATGGAAAAGGTTTTATGGAGGATTAAGATGGGGTTCAATATATATAAAGATATGATCGAAGAAAGTCCAATTGCATACTTACATATAAAAATACTAGAAGATGAGTTAGGTAATTATACATCTATTAAAACAATACATTATAATAGGGCTTATGAGGTAAATATATTAACAGACTATAGAGTAGCTATAGAAGATATAAAAAAATGGACTGATTTTTTAAATAAAGTGAAAGTAAATAAAAAGCATACTGTTGAAAAAAAATTAGGAAATGATAATAATTATTATAAAATAGATGGATATTATGGTGGAAATAATGAATTTCACTTTAGGTTAGATAAAATTAATACTAAAAAAATGAAACTATCTCCTGCACTAAAAAATGCACCTTTTTCAATATGGATGAAAGATAAAGATGGAAAATTCTTAGATGTAAATCAAAAGTATTTAGATTTTTTAGGAACTACAAGGGAAGAAATAATAGGAAAAACCAACTATCATTTTACAACAAAAGAAAATGCTGATAAAATTCGTGAACTTGAAGATGATATGATTAAGAATAATAAATTTCTTATGTATGAGGATAAACCTAAAGTAAGAAAGGGGCATTTTGAAGTATTTAAATGGCCATATGTAGACCAAGATGAGACTACGGTACTAGGGGTATTTGGCATGGCTATAGATATTACAGAAAAAGTAAAATTAAATGAAAAACTTAGAGAAACTGAACAACAGTTTTTAGATATAGCAAACAATATTAATGATATTATTTTAATAAGAGACGATAAGAAAGCGTTATATATAAACTCAGCATTTGAAAAAATATATAAGTTTTCACCAGAAGATTTATATGAAGATATTAATAAATGGTATGATAATTGGGATGAGGTAGAGTTTGAAAGTGAACCTAAACCTTATAGTTATGATAAGCAAGATACATGTACGATAAGAGTTAAGAAAAAAGGTCAAGAGGATATATGGGTGTGGAATAGATTTGTACCTGTATTTAATGATAAAGGTGAATTAGTCAAGAAAATAGGCATAATAAGTGATATTACAGATATGAAAAAAATGCAACTAGAGATAGATGAAGTTAAGATGGATTTTTTTGCAAATATATCTCATGAATTAAGAACTCCTATCAATTTAATACTTAGTGCATTGCAACTTATATGTTTGAAGATGGACAACTTAGATAATGAAAACAAAGAGTTTTTAGATAAATATCTAAATATAATCGGTCAAAATGGAAGGCGTCTATTAAGGCTAGTTAATAACTTAATCGATACTACAAGGTTAAATGCAGGATGCTTTAGTTACAATGCAAAAAATGCAGACATAGTAAGTTGTATAGAAGATATATGTACAACGATAGTATCATTTGTAAATAGTAATAACTTAAAATTAATATTTGATACAAATGTAGAAGAAAAAATAATAGCTTTTGATCCCGATAATATGGAACGGATAATTTTGAACTTAGTATCGAATGCTATAAAGTTTAATAAACCAAATGGTAAGATCGAAGTAACTGTAGAGTGTAGTAACGATATAAAAATTACTATAAAGGACACCGGAGTAGGAATTCCACCGGAAAAACTAGAAACTATATTTGAAAGATTTGAACAAGTACAAAATAAATTAAAGAATGAAAGAGAAGGTAGTGGGATAGGCCTTTACTTGGTGAAATCACTAGTAGACTTACATGGTGGCAATATAGTAGTAAAGAGTAAGTTAGGGGAAGGTAGTGAGTTTATTATGACGCTACCAGATGTTGTACTTGAAAGTAACGAAAATATTGAAGTCTTTGACAAACATTTCAGTGATAAGAATAGGGCTAAAATAGAATTCTCAGATCTATAAAAATAATAAGTAACAATAAAAAAATAAAAAGAAGATGTAAATTTACATCTTCTTTTTATTTTTTGCAACAATATTAAATCTATAGTTGTATTTATATATGAAAGTAATTGATACACAAAAATGTTAATTGGAGGTAAGTTTATGAAAAATAAAATAAGTGCATTAATAACAATAGGAGTAATTTCAATAAGTGGTATATTAGTATTTGCAGATAATAGTTCATCAAATAATGAATACGATCCAAGCATAGGTGGAGGTTGTATAGACCTAAGAAAGCCTTCAGTTGAGGTTACACCAGAACAACTTGATGCAATGGGAATAATAACAAACTTAAGAAATGATGGTGAGAATATAATAATAACGGTAGAAACTAAAGTAGACCCAAATGCCAAAGATGGAATAAGTACACTCGATTTACAGCCGGTGGCTAGATATGATATAGCAGATGTTATAATAAGTAAGAATACTTTAATTCAAAAAGGAAACTCAGACAATTTGCTTAAATTATCTGATATAAATAAAAATCAAATGGTAGAAGTTAAATTCACAGGTGCTGAATCTAGATCATATCCAGTTCAAGCTAATGCTTATAGTGTTACAATAATAGAAGAAAGTAAATAATTAGCCTGCATTATATTACTCCATTTATGATAGATAGTTGTAACTATTTATTATAAATGGAGTTTTTATTTGTAGATGTTAAAAAAAATTATCATTTTTTCAATATCAGAAGAGATATTGAAATTTCAAGGGGGGTACGGCTATAAAAAGTATACAATTGTTACTACTTTGTAACTTTTTGAGTCAAAAGTGTTTACAAATAACAAAAATTGAATTACTATAGTTATAACAACAAAAGTTACAAAATAGTAACAAAGGTTAAGAAATGGTAACAAAATTAGTAACAATTACTAAAACAAATATAAAAAAGAAATGTAAAACTAGAACGAAGTTTTAAATATATAGCTTTAAGAGAAAAACAAAACTTATTAGATAAATTGGAGGGATGTTATGAGTTTGAAAAATAAGATGAATAAAACATTAGCGATAGGATTAACGGTAGGAAGTGTGTTTGTATCAGCACATACTATATATGCATTAAATGAAGATGTAAACAAAGAAATGGTTAAAACTAATAATAAAATAGAATTAAACGTAGATAAGAAAGAAGAAGTAAAAAAAGAATCAAAGATAGAAACAACTGAAAGAAAAATAGTTACAACAAGCGTATTAAACATAAGAAAAGAAGCATCTAAAGAAGCGGAAGTAGTAGGAGCTTTAAAAGAAAATGCTGTTGTTACTATATTAGAAACAAAAGGCGAATGGAGCAAGATACAACTTTCAGATGAAGTAGAAGGTTGGATAAATAATGAGTTTATATCTAATGAAACTGCTAAAGTTAATGTAGATGAATTAAACTTAAGAAAAGAGCCATTAATAGCAGAAGATAATAAATTAGAAAAATTAAAAAGAAATATAGAGCTAGAAATACTAGGTGTAGTAGAAGTAGAAAATAAAGAAGAAGAAACTACTGACATGTGGTATGAAGTTAAAGTAATAGAAAAAGAAGCTTCAGAAGAAGAAACTACTGAAGATAAAAAAGAAAAAATAGGTTTTGCACACTCAGATTATGTATTAACAGCATCAGAAGAAGCTAAATTAGAAGAGGAAGCTAGAATAAAGGCTGAAGAAGAAGCAAAGGCAAAAGCAAAGGCAAAAGAAGAAGAAGCTCAAAGAACAGTACAAGCTAAATCAGAAGTAGCAAGTGCATCATCAAATAACACACAATCAAGTGAATCAAATAAACCAGCAAAAGAGCCAGTTAAAGAAGAGAATACATCTGCAAACTTAGCAGGGAGTACTATAACTGTTAATGCTAGTGCTTATTCAGGTCACTCAATAACAGCTACAGGAACTGTACCAAAATGGGGAACAATAGCAGTAGACCCATCTGTTATACCATATGGAACTAAGGTTTATATACCTATGTTTGATAAGGTATTTATAGCAGAAGACTGTGGTGGAGCTATAAAAGGAAACAAAATAGATATATTCATGAACAGTGCTGAAGAAACAAAGAACTTTGGTAGAAGAAATATAGAAATAAAAATATTAGGATAGATATAAATATATAGGCTACCCCCTGACAGTTTATGGTTAAGGGGTAGCCTTTTCTTGTTAAAAAAATAAAATATAGCATAGTACAAGATAGAATAAACTATATATAGTAATAAAGTTCTTTTTAGGAGGGATATATGAATAGAGCACATATAGAAACGCAGATAATAAATATTAAAAAGGCGATGGATTTAACTAAAAATCATATGAAAGTAGCAAAGAATAATTATCAACTAGAGTGCTTAAAAATACAACATGCATACTTAAAAGACTACCTAAAAAACTTAGAGAATATATATAAATCAAATCAATTAGCTCAAGAAATTATTCCTAAAAAGGTATTTAGAATAGAAGAAATAGAATAGTAAAAAATAAGCCTTCTTAAACTAAGAGGGCTTATTTTCATATTAGTAACAAAATACAGAAAACTTTACATTATGATAACTTTGTTTTAACATAGTATTTGTAAAATATATAATAAGGAGTATATCTATGAAATTTAAATATGATTTACATATACATACAAAAGAAATTAGTCCTTGTGGTCGTCTTAGTGTAGAAGATATAATAGATAAGTATATACAAGAAGGATATTCAGGATTAGTCCTTACAGATCATATGAGAAAGGGATATTATAGAAAGACTAAGAGAGAAGATTGGAAATCCAAAACTAAAGAATTCTTTTATAGCTATGATAGAGCCATAGAATATTGTAAAGGTAAGGATTTTTATATAGGGCTAGGTATGGAAATTAGCTTTAATAATGATACTAATGACTTCTTAGTATACGGATTTGAAAAAGAAGATTTCTTAGAAAATGAATGGATGATAGAAATGGGACTAAAAGAGTTCTATAATAAATTCAAAGACAAAGCTATTATAATACAAGCACATCCTCACAGACAAAGAGGAAGTAATCTAGAAGATATCAACTACTTACACGGTATTGAGATATTTAACCAAAATCCTAGACATAATAATAATAATGACTTAACAAATGAAGTTTATATAAATAATCCGGGGTTAATAGCTACAGGTGGTAGTGATGTACATGAAGAAGAAGATTTATGTACAACTGGTATATATACAGATAAAAAGATAACAACAGATAAAGATTTAATTAAAATCTTAAAAAACAAAGAATTCAGTATTATAGGAAAGGACTAAGGTATGAGAACGACAAATAGACTAGAGGAAATTTCAGACGGAAAATTATATAATATCAACGATACAGTAAAAGCAGATACATGTGGCTGTGATGGATGTAATGATTGTTGTATTGATGTTGGGGATTTAGTAGTGCTAACTCCTTTTGATGTTTATGAAATGGTGAATTGTTTAGGTATAGAATTTGATGAACTAATAGGAAATAAAATCGAATTGCGTGAAAATAATAAGATTTTGCTACCATATTTAAAGATGCAAGAGAATAATAAAAGATGTAGCTTTTTAAATGAGGAAGGCAGATGTACGATACACTCTAGCCGACCAAATATATGTAGATTGTTTCCTTTAGGTAGAGTATATCAAAATGACAATTTTAAGTATTTTTTACAGGTAGGAAATTGTCCCAAAGAAGATTTAAGTGAGGTTAAAGTAAGCAAGTGGATCGGAATAGAAAATTACGATGAAAATAAGACTTTTGTTTTAGAATGGTATAAATTTATAAAAGCACTTACTTTTAGATTAAAATTTGTGAGAGATGAAAAAGAAATCGAAGAAATTAATAAAATTATATTAGATAATTGTTACCGTATAAAAATAAAAGAAGATGAGAATTTTTATTCTAGTTTTTTCAAGGAATTACCTAAAGTAAAAAATATTTTAGGAATAATATAATAATAATAATACCCCGTCGGTTTTTCCGATGGGGTATTATTATTAACAAAAACAACTTCTTTGAATATATATATAATATAAAATATAAAGGAGGAGTTAAATTGAATAGAGCTGAATTAAAAAGCCTGTCTAAAAACCAACTCAAAGGACATTGGAAAGTACCGGTACTGCTTACGTTAATATACGTAGGATTAGTGTTTATATTATCATTAACGCAAAGCTTTTCCACATCAGAAATAGCATCGTTATTATTTTTAATACTTACATTAGTAATAGAGATATGGGCTGTCGTAGGATTTCCAAACTTTTATCTTAAATTTATTAAAAATAATGATGATATAACACTAAGAGACTTTTTTGTATCTAATAATCTATTAGTAAAATCACTAGGATTTGTATTGTTAATGTCGCTAATAGGAGGTATAGTAGGGCTTGTAATTGGTATTACTATTGCATCTTCAATGTTTTATACAATACTTTTAGGCTCATCATTCTCAGCTTCAGTAGTGGGGCTAATAATAGTAATACTTGTAATAGGAATAGTATTAACTATATTTAGTTTATCAATAGCAATAACACCTTTTTTACTAGTTGATAAAGAAGGAATAAAACTATTTGAAGCAATGGGGTTAAGTGTTAAAATGATGAAGGGATATAAGTGGAAGTTTTTTGTACTATATTTAAGCTTTATAGGATGGGCTTTATTATGTGTACTAACTCTTGGAATCGGATATTTATGGCTTTCACCATATATAAGTTTGACATATGCAAATTTCTATATAGCTATAGATAAAAACTATCAATAAAAATTTATAAACTAAAGCAGGTCATTTACAAGAAGGAGTTAATTTAAAAATTAGCTCCTTTTATTAATTTATTTGATATTTAATAGTGTTACAAGTTATAATTTTATTATAGACAAAGCACATATTAAGTTTGTTAGGGGGAGAGCAATGGGGAGTAATTACGAGATTGCATATAATACAGAATGGAATAAATTAAAACAACTAAGTGCCATAGACATATCAAAGCGATTAGAAGTTAAGTACAATAGTGAAGACAAAAACATAATCATAGCATTTATTAATAAAGATTATGTGTTAGACTATGAAACTAATGGAATATACAGAGAAGAGGATAATTTTAGACCAACGATTGATGATTCTATAATTATATTAAACTATCTTACATTTTCTACAGAGAGAGTAATAACACAAAATAAATGGGTAACCTTAAAAGAAATACCTAATGGAGGGGCATTATTTTATCCTGCATTTTACAAAATGACTATAAAAAGAATTATAGAAACTTTTGGCAATAATATAAAGTTTTTTGAAAAAAATGCAATGAAGCTAGGAGGCACAAAAACTAATTTTGGAGACTGTGCATATATATTTAAAGTATTTCCTAAAGTTAGTATCTGTGTAGCAATATGGGAAGGTGATGATGAAATAGCACCTAATGCTACTATATTGTTTGACTATTCAGTACAATATTTATTACATATAGAAACTATAATTGGTGTAGGGATGTGTTTAGCACAAAAACTTATAGCTATATAAAGTAAAAAGAAAGATGACGTATTCATCTTTCTTTTTACTTTATATAGCTATAATAAATCTGAAAATAGTTTTGAAAATCCTTCTTTTAATTTAACTACGTTACTTCTGTTAACATATTCCTTATCTGTCAATAAGGTTGAGACCAAAATATCTTTTTCAAATTGTTCTCTTTGTTTTTTAGCAACAGTTTCAGAATAGATCAAAGAGTTTACTTCAAAATTCAACTCAAAACTACGAGTATCCATATTTGCAGTTCCAATAGAGCAGACCTCATCATCTATTACCACAGTCTTAGAATGAAGGAATGCATTTTTATCATAATGATATATTTTAACACCATAATTTACTAACTCACCAGCATAACATAAATTAGCCCAATACACAAAAGGGTGGTCTCCTTTACCTGGAATCATTATTCTCACATCGACACCAGATATAGAGGCAAGCCTTAAACTATCACCAATACTTTTGTCTATAATTAAGTAAGGCGATTGTATATATACATACTTTTTAGCCTTTTGTATCATAACCAAATATGACCATTTAATTTCGTGTCTGTTATTTAAATTAGGTCCACTAGATAGAATTTGTATTCCAGCAGTAGAACTATTAGTATTTTTTTTAGATAGGTTATTAACATTGTATAAGACACACCCTAAATCAATATCCTCTTTAGTAGCAGATCTCCAGTCACTTAAAAACCTAAGATTTAAGTCTTTGACTGTAGGACCTTTACATTTTATATGAGTATCTCTCCAATACCCAAATTTAGGGTCTTTTCCTAGATATTCATCTCCAACATTAAAGCCTCCAACAAATCCAATATTATTGTCTATGACCACTATTTTTCTATGATTTCTAAAGTTCATATTTATATTTACAAGCCTTAAAAGTGCAGGGAAAAACTCGCCAACTTTAATTCCAGCATCAGTGAAAGGCTTTAGCTTTTTTAGGTTCAAAGAACGGCTACCGACTGAATCATATAAAAGTCTAACTTCTACTCCAGACATAGCTTTTTCTTTTAAAACTTCTAGAATTGTAGACCCAATTTCATCATCTTTAAAAATATAGAATTGGATATTAATAGTTTTCTCAGCTTTTTTTAGACTTTCTATTAATTCTTCGAATAGTTCCTCTCCATCAAAAAAAAGTTCAACTTGATTATTGCTCCTATATGGAGAATACTCAATTCTTTCAATAGCTCTAATGATATCTACAGGTTTAGAATTATCTACAAGATTGCTAAAACTTTTATCATCTTGCAAATAGTCTTGATACTTTTTGAAAACTTCCATTTCAGATTTTTTCATTACGAATATTTTTGATTTATTTACTTTTCTTCCTACTAATAAATATATTATGAATCCACCATAAGGTAATAATGTTAATATTAAAGCCCAGGCAATAATACTATTAGCTGAACGCTTTTCTTTAAAAATCATATAAAATATAGCTATAAAGTTTAGGAGATGAACTAATAAAGATAAAATAGCAACAATCATATTGTGTTATATCCTTTCTAATTATTATTAAAGTAGCATAATCTAGTTTTAGTAAAATCATAATAGGTTATGTATTTTTACTGAAAATATTATTTATATAAAAATTTAGTGTACATACAATAACAAAGTGATATAATTTATAAGAATAAAATTGTGGAGTGGTACAGTATATGAAAAAAATTATAGCAGTATTAGTGCTTTTTGTTTTTGTTGGTGGTATGTATTATTTTTCAAGTCAAACAGGAGATATATCAACTAAGCAATCTAACAAGGCATTGATAATAGTTGAAAAAATAAGGGAAAAAGTAACCCTAAAAGATGAAAAAATAATAAGTATTAAAGACAAAGTATTCAATAAACTTAAACAATACGGTAGTAAGAGTTATGTAGTAAGAAAGCTTGCTCATTTTTCAATATATGCATGTATAGGATTAGCAATGGCATATGTAATCTACTTATTTAGTAAAAAAGTATTCTTATCTTCTACATTAGCTATACTATTAACATGTATGTACGCATACTATGATGAATATAGGCAATTATCAGTAGCAGGAAGAAGCGGAAGTTTGAGTGATGTGTTTATAGACTCATCTGGTGCATTTGTAGGAATATGCGTATTTATATTTTTTGTAGGTAGTTTTAAATCGATAAAGACCTTATTTAGAATGAAGTAATTTATTGTGAAGTAAAATGGGGGGATTGGTATATGTTAGTTAAAGTTATTTTGATATTTGTATTGCAATTAATATATGTACCTGTGTTATCACTTAGGACTGTATTGGTTGTAAAGGGGGAAACTAAAAAAGCACCATTAGTAGGATTCATTGAAGGGATAATCTATATTGCAAGTTTAGGAATTGTATTTTCAGACTTAACCAATATATATAATATGATAGCATATGTATTAGGTTATTCAGTTGGTATATATTTAGGTGGTAGATTAGAAAATAAATTAGCGATAGGATATAGAGTAGTACAAATAAATCTAACTAAGTACAATGAAGATCTAGTAGAAACCCTTAGAGAAAATAAATTTGGAGTAACAACTTTTAAGGGTAGAGGTAGAGATGATGAAAGAAGATACAGACTAGAGGTAATGACTCACAGAGTTAGAGAAAAAGAAGTAATAAAAATGGTAGAAGAGTATGAACCCAATGCATTTATAATCTCATTTGATTTGACACAATTTAAAGGTGGATATTTAAACAAAAACACTTTAGATAGAAAACTTGATACGAATAAATAATATAATATATTGAAGAATAATATTGACAATTTAAAATTGTGAATATATAATGAATTTACAGACAATTAAAAAGGCAAATTCTATGAAAAAGAAAGTAGATATAAATTAAATTACAGCGAGTTAGGGTTGGTGTGAGCCTAATAATGAAGTTTATATTGAATAGAGCTTTGGAGAAGAATACCTGAACTAGCAGTAGGGTATTAGGACTATCTCGCCTTAAGAGACAGAGTGGATAAGTTTTTACTTATCAATTAGAGTGGTAACGCGGATAATATTCGTCTCTTGGTTTTATAACCAAGGGACTTTTTTAATATATAAATATATTTATCTGTATGTAACAATACTTTAAATGATTAATGTAGAAATTATCAAAAAGAGTGGTACCACGGATAAATATTCGTCTCTTGGTTTTTATAATCAAGGGACTTTTTTGCGTACTATAATATTTATTTTTTTTAGGAGGGATTAATTATGGATGGAAATCGTGAATATCCATTATTAGAAATACATCTAGACAAGATAGAAGATAATATAAACTACTTAGTAAATTTATGTAAAGGTAAGGGCATAAATATAGCAGGTGTAATAAAAGGGGTAAATGCTCAATCTGACATAACCAAGCTACTACTAGAGGGGGGATGTAAGTATATAGCTAGTTCAAGGATAGAACAATTAATACAAGCCAAAGAAGAAAATGAAAATATAGATACAATGTTAATAAGAACAGCTATGAAAAGTGAAATGAAAAGTGTAGTAAAAAACATTGAAATAAGTTTAAACTCAGAATTAGAAACAATAATAGGACTAAACTTAGAATGTAAAAATCAAAATAAGAAACATAAAATAATATTAATGATGGATTTAGGAGACTTGAGAGAAGGCATATTTGATAAAGAAGAACTTATCCAAACAGCAGTATATATAGAAAGTAATCTCGACAATATAGTGTTATACGGTATAGGAACTAATTTAAGTTGTTATGGATCTATAAAACCATCTATTGAAAACTTAAATTATTTATGTGAAGTAGCACAAGAAATAGAAGCTGTTATAGGTAGAAAATTAGATATGATTTCAGGTGGATCAACAACATCGCTGCCATTAGTAATAGACAAAGAATTACCTAGTAGAATTAACAATTTAAGAATTGGGGAAGCTCTAATAATAGGTAGAGATTTAATTGATTATTGGAAGTATGACCTTAAAAAAATGCACAAAGATACTATGATTCTAAAAGCAGAGATAATAGAAATAAAAGAAAAACCATCTTATCCAATCGGAGAAATGTTCTTAGATGCTTTTGGAAATAAACCTACATACACAGATAAAGGTATAAGAAAAAGAGCTATACTAGCAGTAGGAAAACAAGACTTTGTAAATGATAGAGACTTAGTTACTTTAGATGAAGGGGTAGAAATAGTAGGTAGTAGTAGTGATCATTTAATTATTGATATTACAGATTCACCAATTGATTTTAAACTTGGAAACATAATGAGCTTTGGAATGTTTTACTCAAATGCACTTTATCTTACACAATCTAAATATGTAAAACAGAAATATATAAAAACAGAAAAAGTATATGTATAACTATTAGGAGGAATGAAATATGAAACTAGAACAAAATTACGAACCAATTAAAGAAAATAACACTTATGACTTTTTAAAATTCTTTATACCATCAATAATAGGACTGATATTGTTTATAATACCACTTCCATATGGTGATATATTTAATATAGACGGTGTATCACCAGTAAATATAGGTGTTGGATTTATGTCTGAATTAATGAAAATATCAATAATAGATTATGTACCTACAATGGTCTTAATAACTATAGTGGCATCTGCAGTACTGTCTACATTATCTAAATTTATTACTATAAAAAATGAATTTTTAAATAACTTATTAAATGTATCACCATTTTGGCTATTATTTAGAATTGTAGCAGCAGTATTTGTAGTAATGATCTACTTTAATATAGGTCCCACGTTTATCAATTCTGATATAACAGGAGAAGTAATTATGGGCCTTATGCCAGGATTAATGTCATTATTTTTAATAGCAGGATTTTTACTTCCGTTAGTATTAGACTTTGGTCTTATGGATTTTATAGGAACGATTATATCTAAATTTATGAGAAGATTATTTTTAGTACCAGGTCGTGCCTCTGTTGATACAATATCTTCGTGGTTAGGAGATGCTACATTAGGAATAATGATAACAAATACGCAGTATAAGCAAGGTTTTTATACTAAGAAAGAAAGTTGTATAATAGTGGTATGTTTCTCACTTGTTTCACTACCATTTTCAACAGTAATAGCAGACCAACTAGGCCTTATGACTAAGTTTGTCCCATTTTATCTTACAGTATGTGCAGCATCATTAGTATGTGCTTTGATACTACCAAGAATATATCCATTGTGTAAAATTGGCAATGAAACATATAATAATATACCATACGAAAAAGAAAATACAATTACAGATAAATCAATGGTTAATCAATGTTTAGACAACGCAATAAATAGAGCTAAAAAAGCACCATCTACAAAAAAGATATTTGCGAATGGATTAAAAAATATAGTTGATATATACTTTAGTTTATTACCATTGGTATTAGCTTGGGGTACAATATCATTAGCAATAGCAGAGTTTACTCCAGTATTTACAATAATATCATATCCAATAATAATGCTACTTGAGTTACTTAAAATACCAAATGCAGTAGAAGCAGCACCGGCAGTAATAGTTGGATTTACAGATATGTTTATACCATCAGTAATGGTAAGTGGAGACGGTATAGCAGAAATAACAAAGTTTATAATAGGAGCACTGTCTATATCTCAATTAGTATATATGACAGAAACAGGAGCTGTTATCCTAAAATCAGAGATACCTCTTAATTTAAAAGATTTATTAATATTATTTACAACAAGAACAATAATATCTATTTTAGTAATAACTCCAATTGCACATATGATGTATTAGATATATTGTTAAAAGGTTAATTATTAAAAAGAAAAAATACAGTTGACATTAATAGAACAACTGCATACAATTATATCAAAATCAAATATTTACCAAGTGAGATTAGCGAGAGATATCTAAGTAACTTAGAAGCCGAAGAAGCAATTTAAAAAGAGCCAAATTTTTAAAGAAACTTTCAGGCAAAGATATCGTTAATTGATGGAACTCTGGAAAGACTTATAAAAAGATAAGTCACCGAAGGAGCAAAATAATGAAAATTATTGAAACTTTCAGGTCTATAAACAGGGGATATACAGGCAACTTTATTTGTTGTACTCGTATATCCTCTGTTTTACGTTGAAAATAGTATTTTATATAATTTGTGGAGGTATTTAAATGAGTGAATCAATATGTATACAAGAATTAAAGAAAACTAGTTTATATGAAAAGCATAAAGAAATGGGAGCTAAGTTTTTAGAATTTAGTGGTTGGGATATGCCTCTTGAATATGAAGGTATAACAAAAGAACATCAACATGTAAGAAATAACGTAGGACTATTTGATGTTTCTCATATGGGAGAAATAACGATAGAAGGAACTGATAGTGAAAGTTTCATCCAGTATTTAATAACTAATGATATATCAAATATAAGGAACAATGAAGTAATATATACATTTATGTGCTATGAAAATGGTGGAGTGGTAGATGATTTATTAGTATACAAATATAATAACGAAAAGTATTTACTAGTTATAAATGCAGGAAACATAGAAAAAGATTATAATTGGATAATTCAAAATAGCTCAAATTATAAAATAAACGTAAAAAACATATCGAGTGAAATATCACAACTAGCAGTTCAGGGTCCAAAAGCAGAGGTAATACTTCAAAGTGTTGTTAATATAAATTTATCAGATATAAAATTCTTTAACTTTAGAGATGATGTATATATCTTAGGTGTACAATGTATAATATCAAGAACTGGATATACAGGTGAAGATGGATTTGAAATATATTGTAAAAATGAATATGTAAATAATATATGGGATGAACTATTAAAAATAGGAAAAGAAAATATAAAGCCTATAGGTCTTGGTGCAAGAGATACTCTAAGGTTTGAAGCATGTCTACCGCTGTATTCAAATGAAATAAGTGAGAATATATCCCCATTAGAAGCAGGACTTTCTTATTTTGTAAAACTAAATAAAGAAAATTTTATCGGCAAAACATATCTACAAAATCAGAAACAAAATGGACTTAATAGAAAATTAGTAGGTTTTGAAATAAATGGTAAGGCAATAGCTAGATATGGATATGATGTAATGGTAAATGATGAAGTAATAGGATATGTAACAACAGGATACTTATCTCCTACTTTAAATAAAATAATATGTCTTGCACTTATTGATGCTAAATACTCTAATTTAAACACACAAATAGAAATAGCAATAAGAAAGAAAAGGGTAAAAGCAACAATAATAAAAACACCATTTTATAAAAATCAATCTAAAAATATAGAAAAAGAAGATAAAGTAAATCAATTCTCATATATACCAACAACACTTGAAGATAAAAATATAATGTTAGAAAGTATAGGATTAAGGTCAGTTGATGATTTATTCTTAGATATACCAGATGATTTGAGATTAAATAGAAATCTTAATTTAGAAAGTGCAAAGAGCGAGTTAGAAGTAAGTCAATGTATAGATAAACTTGCAAGTAATAATAAAAGTCTAAAAGAGATGACTTGTTTTTTAGGAGCAGGTGCATATGACCACTATATCCCATCAATTATAAATCATATAACATCTAGAAGTGAGTTTTATACAGCATACACACCATATCAAGCAGAGATTAGTCAGGGAACATTACAAATAATATTTGAATTTCAATCAATGATAGCAGAACTTACTAAGATGGAAATAGCAAATGCATCTATGTACGATGGTGCAACGGCTGCAGTAGAAGCATGTATGATGGCAGTAGGCCAAACTAAACGAAAAAATATAATAGTATCTAAAACTATCAATCCTGAATATAGAAAAGTACTTCAAACATATATGCAGTTTAGCAAATGCGAAATAATAGAAGTAGATTTCTGTAATGAATATGGAATAACAGATATTAATAAATTAAGAGAAATTGTGGATAAAGATACAGCATGTGTATTAATTCAAAATCCAAACTTTTTTGGAATAATAGAAGAGATGGATGAAATAGAACAGATTGTTCATAAGAACAAAGCACTTCTTATTATGAGTGTAGACCCTATATCTTTAGGAATACTAAAATCACCAGGTGAAATAGGTGCTGATATAGTTGTTGGGGAAGCTCAGTCATTAGGTAATACTCTAAACTTTGGAGGACCATATGTAGGATTTTTAGCAACAAAATCAAAATACACAAGAAAAATGCCAGGAAGAATAGTCGGGCAAACAGTAGATAGTAATGGAAATAGAGCTTATGTATTAACTCTTCAAACAAGGGAACAGCATATAAGAAGAGAAAAAGCAACATCAAATATCTGCTCAAACCAAGCATTAAATGCACTTACAGCATCTATATATATGGCTGTAATGGGAAAAGAAGGTCTAAAAGAAGTATCAAGTCAATGTATAAAAAAAGCACACTATGCATATAACAAATTAATAGAAACTGGAAAATATAAGCCATTATTTAAAGGAAAGTTTTTTAAAGAATTCATATTAGAATCAATGTACAGCATAGACACAGTAAATAATACTTTACTGGATAATAATATTCTTGGTGGATATAAACTAGAAAATGAATACAAAAACTTAAAAAATACAACATTACTATGTGTTACTGAAAAAAGAACTAAACAAGAAATTGATAAGTTAATTGAAGTTATGGAGGGGATATAAAATGATAGATTACAATAAAACATTAATGGAAATATCTAAGTCTAAAAGAAAGGCGTATTCACTTTCAAAACTTGATATAGAAGACAGTAATGTAGCAGATTTAATAGGAGAGAAGAATTTAAGAAAAGAAGAACTAAAATTACCAGAAGTTAGTGAATTAGATGTAGTTAGACATTACACTTTATTATCTAATAAAAACTTTGGAGTGGATACAGGATTTTATCCTTTAGGATCATGTACTATGAAGTATAATCCTAAAATAAATGAAGATATGGCAAATAATCTATTATTTACAAATATACATCCCTATCAACCAATATACACAGTTCAAGGTACACTTGAGCTTATGCATAACCTATCAGAGTCACTAGCAGAAATAACAGGTATGGATGAAGTAACATTGCAACCTGCTGCTGGTTCTCATGGAGAAGTTACAGGACTTATGATGATAAAAGCTTATCATGAAAATAAAGGTGATTTTAATAGAGCTAAAGTAATAGTACCAGACTCATCTCATGGAACTAATCCAGCAAGTGCAGCTATGGCAGGATTTAAGATAGTTCAAATAGAATCAGATGAATATGGAGCAGTAGACATCAATAAATTAAAGGAAGCTTTAGATGAAGAAGTAGCAGCACTGATGTTAACAAATCCTAGTACTCTTGGACTGTTTGAAAAAAACATAAAAGAAATAGCAAATCTAGTTCATAATGCAGGAGGGCTTTTATATTATGATGGAGCAAATATGAACGCAATTATGGGAGTAACAAGACCTGGAGATATGGGATTTGATGTAGTTCATTTGAATTTACACAAGACTTTCTCAACGCCTCATGGAGGAGGAGGTCCTGGAAGTGGTCCTGTAGGAGTAAAAAAAGAGCTTATACCATACTTACCAGTGCCAATTATAGAAAAACACGAAGATAAATATATATTAAATTATAATAAGCCAAATTCAATAGGAAAAATTAAAAACTTCTATGGAAACTTTGGAGTACTAGTAAAAGCCTACACATATATACTTACCATGGGAAAAGAAGGATTAAAAGAAGCTAGTCAAGTGGCAGTACTAAATGCTAATTACCTTAAAGAGAAATTAAAAGAATATTATTATTTACCAATAGATAGAGTTTGTAAACACGAATTTGTACTAGGAGGATTAAGAAAAGATCAAAGTGAAATTAAGACTATGGATATAGCTAAACGATTATTAGATTATGGATATCATCCACCTACAGTATATTTTCCATTAATTATAAATGAAGCAATTATGATAGAGCCAACTGAAACAGAAAATCTAGAAACTTTAAATAACTTTATAAATACAATGATACAAATAGCAAAAGAGTGTAAAGAAAATCCGCAAATAGTAAAAACTGCACCTCATAATACTACAGTAAAAAGAGTAGATGAGTCTAGAGCAGTAAAAGTGCCAATATTAACTTGGCACAATAGCTAAATGTAAACATATAAATGAAATACTACCCTATTGTAATCTTACTAAATAGTAAGATTGCTTTTTTTTTGTAAGTTTTGCGTTATGGTTTTAAAAACACAAATAAAGTAAAGTATAATACAAGAAATATAAAAAAGGAGATTTTAGATTATGAAAAAAACAAGTAAGTTAATTATAGGAGTATTAGCAGCTGGATTGTTAGTAGTAGGAGTACAACAAGGGCTGAAATATTATTTACAAGGACCGCCTAGACCGTTTAATGCATTAATAGTAAGTGGAGAAAAAGAAAGTGTAGACAAGGCAAAAGAAATATATAAAGATAATACAAAATATACAAAAGATTATAAATATAAAATAGCTACAACAGATTCAGGCAAAGTATTAGATGAAAATGGGAATGTAGAGGTAGATGAAGATGGAAAAGAGTTGACTTATGAGTATGAATCACTAATAATTAGCAAAAGCACAGCAAAAAATATGCTAAAAGATCAAGTATTACGTGTTAAAAATGATCCATATAGTGGAAGCATACTAACATCAGTTCTTGAAAGCATACCGAATATTGATACAGATAAAGTTATATATTTTGGAAATGAAAATAAAGAAATGAAAGTAGAGATAAATGGAAAAAACATGCCATTAGAATATGGAAGTTATTCATGGATAGGATATTATCCATCTGAACAAGGTGGATTAATAGTAGTAGATGATGAAATGTATAGCTCAATAACAGATAATGAAAAAGATATGAGTCTAATAAGATTTGCAAAAGGAAAAAAGGATTTAAGAAATGCCAAAGATAAAGAGGAACCTAAGCAAAAACTACTAGATGCAAAAGTGATAGAAATAAACTATGCAAATGTAGAGAAATAGAGGAGATAAATTATGGAAATATTAAGAGTTGAAAATCTAACAAAAACTTATGGCGAAGGCGAAAATAAAGTTGAAGCCTTAAAAAATATAAATCTATCAATTAATAAAGGTGAATTCGTAGCTATAATAGGAGCATCAGGTTCGGGAAAAAGTACATTACTACATTTACTAGGTGGGTTAGATAGACCAACTACAGGTAAAGTAGTTATTGATGAAAAAAGCATATATGATTACAACGACGATGAATTATCTATATTTAGAAGAAGAAAAATAGGATTCATATTTCAGTTCTTTAATCTAATCCCAGTATTAGATGTAGAAGAAAATATAGAGTTACCAGTTA
>JBOFYV010000134.1:0-7345 GCA_051654865.1 Peptostreptococcaceae bacterium | reverse complement strand
TAGTTTCTAGGAGACATTCCGTAAGTTTTTTTAAAAGCTCTTACAAAACTAGAATAATCATTAAAACCACACATAGTACACACATCACTCATATTATAATCCTGAGTAATAAGTGACTTAGCTAAAATCAACCTTTTTTGAACTATATAATTATGAATAGAACTTCCGGTTTGGGATTTAAACTTTCTCATTAAATAGTACTTACTAGTAAAAAACTCATCAGCCAATTTATCAATAGACAAATCATTATTCAAATTATCATTTATATAAATCAATAAATTTTCAATAGTCTCATCATAAATAACATCATCATTTTTTTCGCTATTTTCACTTTGTAAAAACAAACGATTAATAAGAACCATAAACTGAAGGAAAAAAGCATTTTTTAAAACATCGCTACCAAACTCAGTATTATAATCACAAGCTTTGATTTGATTAATCAGCGATTTAACATCATCAATAGATTTTAGATTTAACCTAAGTAAGTTGTATTTATTTTTAGAGGCTAATTCAAAACATTGTAGTAGATTACTATTATTGGAATTAATACCATTCATAAAATTAGGACTAAGCCAAATTACGATTCTTTCATAATGCTTAGAAGGATCGATAACGGGCTTGTGTATCTCGTTTTTATTAACAAATAAAATATCCCATGGTTTCAGGTGATATCCCTTACCCTCAACGTAGTAGTTTACATTTCCTTCTATTAATATAACGATTTTGCTAAAATCATGATGATGGTATTCGAATTCCATATCTTTTTTATCTCTTATATGGAAAAACTTAAAATCATCATATAAATAACCAACTTTATTATCATCTCTTTTCACGAAATCACCTCTTTAATATAGATTTTATTTACGGGGTCCGCGAGAGCGGTTGTTATATGACCTTTCCTTCCAGCTAGCGCAAAATTCGCTTTGCTCATATCGCCGACGCAGTCGCTTAAAGTCGGTGCAGGTCATATAACAACCGCTCTCGCTCCGTTACGTATAATAAAAGTTATATTGAAATTCGGCTTTAGCAGGGGAGGCTTCGCCTAAAAACCTTGATTAACTCGAAATCTTAAGGACCCCCGGGGGTGATTAAGATTTTTAGGTTTTAGGTCTTACCAATCCCTTCGGGGCCTTAAAGTGCTCTATAACTTTGATAAACCCAGTTTACAAAACAAAAACTAGTAAATATTATGAGCGAAAAGGTGGAAAAATATAAGTTTCACCGACATTGCAGCTTGTCTGCCTGGAGGGAAACTTATATTTTCCACCTCTTCGCGGGCCATATATAACAACCTTCATTTTATAAACAACAATATCAAAATTATAGAGCACTTTTTGCCAACTTTCAAGCACATTTAACTATGTACTTAGTAAAAAAAAAGAGTATAATAATATAGGGTAAGGTAAAATATTAGAAATATAACAAATTCTAATAATACGGAGGCAAATAAATGAAATTAAACCAAATAATAGACGGATTAAACGTACTTGAAATAAGTGGCGATTTAAATATAGACATAACAAACATACAATATGACTCAAGAAAAGTTACAGAAGGAACTTTATTCATCTGTGTAAAAGGATTCACAGTAGATGGACATAACTTCATACCTAAAGCAATAGAACAAGGTGCAGTAGCGTTCTTAGTACAAGATGATGTAGAGCTAGAAGGACATACAGTTATAAAAGTAGCAGACACTAGAAAAGATATGGCAAAGGTTGCTCATAACTTCTTCAACAAACCATCTACTAAAATGGAAGTTATAGGAGTTACAGGAACTAACGGAAAAACTAGTATATCAACTTTCATAAATGAAATACTAAGTGCTAACAACAAAAAAGTAGGTCTAATAGGAACTATAAAAATGTTTGATGGAGAAAAGGAAGTAGAATCAAATTCTACAACTCCTGAAAGTGCTGACTTACAAAGATACTTCAACGATATGGTAAACAACAAGTGTGATTACTGTGCTATGGAAGTTTCTTCTCACGCTTTAGTACTAAATAGAGTAGATGAGACTGAATTCAAAATAGGATTATTTACAAACTTAACTCCAGATCACTTAGATTTCCACAAGGATTTAGATGATTATAGAGATGCTAAGGAAAAATTATTCCACAAAACAACTGTAGCAAATATCATAAACATAGATGATGAAGGTGGAGCTAAGATATATGAAAATATAAAAGGACTTAAAACTCCAGCTTATACTTATGCTATAGATCAGGAAGCTGATTTTAGAGCTACTAATATAAAAATGGATGCTAGAGGTGTAAGTTATACATTAACTACTCCTACTTATACAGAAGAAATATTTGTACCAGTTCCAGGTAAATTCACTGTATACAATACTTTAGCAGTTATAGCAGCATGCTATATGTTAAATATACCTAAGGAAGTAGCTATAAACGGACTTAAGAATACTGGTGGGGTTGCTGGTAGATTTGAAACTATCACTAATGATAAAGGTATAAGTGTAATAGTTGACTATGCTCATACTCCTGATGCTTTAGAAAATATATTAAACACAGCTAAGGAATTTGCTAAGGGTGATATAATCACTGTGTTTGGTTGTGGTGGAGATAGAGATACTACAAAGAGACCTTTAATGGGTGCTATAGCTCAAAAGTTATCTGATACTGCAATAGTAACTTCTGATAACCCAAGAACTGAAGATCCAAATAAAATAATAGAAGATATATTAAATGGATTAGATACTACTAAGGAAAACTACAAAGTAGTAATAGACAGAAAAGAAGCTATAGAAACTGCTATAAAAAATGCTAAAAAAGATGATGTAGTAATCATAGCTGGTAAAGGTCATGAGAATTATCAAATAATAGGAAAAGTAAAACATCACTTTGATGATAAAGAAATAGCAAATGAATGCTTAAATAGCTTATAAGAGGAGGACATAATGAAATCATTCATAGACAATTATAAATCAACGATTATATTACTAGGAGCCATAATACTAGGTGGAATAGTTGGGGTAGCAATGGGACCTGAAGCGGTTGTATTCAAGCCAATAGGAGACTTATTCCTAAACTTATTATTTATGATACTAGTACCGTTAGTATTCTTCAGTGTAACTTCAGCCATATCTAACATGGGTGAGATGAAGAGACTTGGAAAGATATTAAAGAATATAGTGTTAGTATTTGCAGCTACTGCAGTACTTTCTGGAATAATAGGAATAGTTGGGGTATTATTATTTAACCCAACTGAAGGTTTAAATCAAGATATGTTTGCTGGTTTAATGGCTGGTGCAGATGCAGTTGAGCCAGGTGAAAAGGTAAACTTATTACAACAATTAGTAAATACAGTTACTGTAACAGATTTTAAAGATTTATTATCTAAGAGTAGTATGCTTCAGTTAATAATATTCTCTATGTTATTTGGTATAGCTACTGCTTCAGCAGGTGAAATAGCAAAGCCTATAGCTAAGTTTGTTGAAGCTGGTGCTGCTGTAATGATGAAAATAGTAGATATGATAATGAAGTTAGCTCCACTAGGACTTGGATGTTATTTTGCATCAGTTATAGGTGAGTTAGGACCTCAAATATTATCAGGATATGCAAAAGTATTCGTATTATACTTAATATTAACTGTAATATTATACTTCGTATGTTTTACATTATATGCATATATAGCAGCTGGAAAAGATGGAGTAAAGACTTTCTGGACTCATGTTTTACCTCCAACTGTAACTGCTTTAGCTACTTGTTCAAGTGCAGCTTCTATACCTGTAAACTTAGATGCTTCTAAAAAAATGGGTGTACCAAGTGATATAGCTGAGACTGTTATACCTTTAGGTGCTAATATACACAAGGATGGTTCTGTAATAGGTGGAGTTTTAAAGATAACTTTCTTAATAGGAATATTAGGTGGAGATATGAGTAGTCCATCTGCTTTAATAGGAATACTTGCAGTTTCGTTCTTAGTTGGTGCTGTTATGGGAGCTATTCCTGGTGGTGGTATGATGGGTGAGATGCTTATACTAAGTGTGTATGGATTCTCTCCAGAAGTGTTACCTATAATAGCTGTTATAAGTACTATAATAGATGCTCCTGCTACTGTGCTTAACTCTACAGGAAATACAGTGTGCTCAATGATGGTAGCAAGACTAGTTGAAGGGAAAGATTGGCTTAAGAACTCATTATCTAATTAAATGATAGCTAGATTATAATACAACTGTCAGATGTATGTAGCCCGCGGATAGGTTTATAATACAAGCCTTCCTTCCGGCTATCGCAAAGTCGGTGCGGCTTGTATTATAAACCTATCCGCTAATGATATATAACTTACGGTATGTATTATGAGTAGTGTTGCTATAGATTTAAAATAGATGAATTTGTTTGGCGCAATTTTAAAATAGAATAGAGAAATGGAGGTGGTTTTTGGCACCTCCATTTTTATACTCAAAAACGTTAAAAAACAGGGGAAAGTGGTGATTTTTTATGAAAAATGTTAAGATACAACCAGTTTTAGTTGGTGGTGATTTGAATTGTTATAATGTGGCTAGGGCTTATCATGAGGAGTTTGGGGTTACTTCTATTGCTGTTGGTAGGTATGAATTAGGTGCTACTAAGAATAGTAAGATAATAGACTTTAGAGTGGAGCCTAGTATAAATGATGAAAAACAGTTTGTTCAAATTTTAATGAATTTGGCTGATGAGTTGGCTTCTATAAATCAAAAACTGATACTTGTAGGTTGTACTGATGAGTATGCTGAGCTGATTATTGATAATAGGACGGTGCTAAGTCAAAGGTATGTGACTCCTTATATAGATAAGAATCTTAAGGAACAGCTTATTTCTAAGGAATGTTTTTATCAGATGTGTGAGAAGTATGGTTTGGATTATCCTAAGACTTATATCTATTCACAAGGTGATGAAAAGCCAAGTTTAGATTTTAAATATCCTATAATAATAAAACCTTCTGATAGTATTTCTTATTGGAGGAATCCTTTTGAAGGTATGAAAAAGGCTTATGTGGCTAATGATGAGTCTGAGTTTAATCAGGTTATTGATGATATTTATAAAAGTAATTATAGTGATAATCTTATTATTCAAGATTTTATCCCTGGTGATGACTCTAATATGAGGGTGCTGACTGCTTATAGTGATAAGAATGGTAAGGTAAAAATGATGTGTTTAGGTCATGTTTTATTAGAAGAACATACTCCTACTGCTATTGGTAATCATGCTGCTATTATTACTGAGTATGATGAAGGTGTGATGATGAAGTTTAAGAACTTCTTGGAAAGTATAAACTACACAGGTTTTTCAAATTTTGATATTAAGTATGATGAGAGAGATAATACTTACAAAGTGTTTGAGATTAACTTACGTCAAGGTAGAAGTAATTACTACGTAACAGGATCGAAGAATAATATCGCTAAGTTAGTGGTAGATGATAGAGTGCTAAACAAAGAAATGGATTTAAAAATTTGCAAAGATGAATACTTCTGGAGCGTTATACCTCTGAATGTGGTTTATAAATTTGTAAAAGATGAAAAATTAGTAGCAAGAGCTAAAAGGTTGGTAAAAGAAAATAAATGGACTTCTTCATTTGATTATAAATATGACCTAAAAGGAAACGTAAAAAGATGGGCATATACAAAAATATACGACATAAATCAAATGAAAAAGTTCAAAAAATATTGCAAATAATGTGGTGATTATATGGGGAAAACAGTAGGAATACTAGGGGGCTTAGGCCCTATGGCAACTGTGTATTTTTATGAAATGATAGTAAGAATGACAGATGCAACTAAAGATCAAGAACATATAGATATGGTAATAATGAATAAAGCTACTACTCCAGATAGAACGGCATATATTAATGGAGAAAGTGATGAAAATCCAGCGATAGATTTGATAAATAGTGCAAAAAAATTACAAGCTTGTGGTTGCAGTGTGATAACAATGCCCTGCAACACGGCTCACTATTTTTACGATGAAATACAATCGAGTATAGATGTACAAATGCTAAATATGCCAAAGGAAACTGTTAAATATATTAAAAACAAAGATTATAAAAAAGTAGGTATACTAGCAACTGAAGGAACTATAAAAGCAAGTATATATCAAAATATATGCAAAGAATACAACCTAGAATATGAAATATTAGATGAAGAAAATCAAAATCTAATAATGAATATTATCTACAATCAAATAAAAGCAGGTAAAAAACCAAATATGGATGATTTTTATAAAGCAGTAGAATACCTAAAATCAAACCACTGTGACTGTATAATATTAGGGTGTACAGAGTTATCCATATTGAAAGAAGATAATAACCTAAACAAAGAGTTTTATATTGACTCTATGGAAAAGTTAGCAGAAAAATTAATTGAATATTCAGGCAAGTCATCAAAAGGGAGAAGTTAACATGAGATTAATAGATGTAATGAAAAACATAAACTTTGAATATATAGGAAAATCGGGATTAAAAGAAATAGAAATAAACACAATATCATACAACTCAAGATACTCAAAACCAAACGATATGTTTGTATGTATCAAGGGGGAGACAGTAGACGGACACAAGTATGCAGCTAAAGCATATGAAAAAGGAAGCAGAGTATTTATAGCAGAGGACACACTACATTTACCAGAAGATGCACATATACTATACGTAGCAGATTCACGAATAGCATTATCAAAAGCATCAGCAAACTTCTTTGAACACCCTACATCAGAAATAACGATAGTGGGTGTAACAGGAACAAAAGGAAAAACAACAATCACAAACTATATAAGCACAGTACTAAACAGTGCAGGGGTAAATACAGGAGTAATTGGGACTAACGGAATATTCTATAATGGAAAATACGAAGACACAGTAAACACAACACCAGAAAGCTACGAATTACACAAAAGCATCAGAAAAATGGTAGATGAAGGAATAAAATGTGTCTGTATGGAAGTATCATCAGGGGGCATCATGATGAATAGAGTAAACGATATAGACTTTGACATAGCAGTGTTCACAAACTTGGCAGAAGATCACATAGGACCAAAAGAACACCCTACATTTGAACACTACCTAAACTGCAAAGCAAAACTATTCACCATGGCAAAGCACGGAATCATAAACATAGACGATGAGTACAGTGATGAAATAATAAAAAAAGCAACATGTAATATCACAACATTCTCAATAGAAAAACCATCAGAACATAGAGCAACAAACATCAACTACTCAAACAACATAAACTCACTAGGCACAGACTATATATGTAGCACAAAGGATGAAGAATTCAAAGTCCACATAGCACCCCCGGGGGTGTTTAACGTATACAACTCATTAGCAGTAATAGCAGTATGCGAATATATGA
>JBOFYV010000133.1:0-3522 GCA_051654865.1 Peptostreptococcaceae bacterium | reverse complement strand
TTAACTGTTTTCATATCATTCTTTACAGTAGATAAACTGACATACATAGAATCAGCTAGTTCTTCAAGCTTTATAGTCTCGTTATCTTTTACATTTAGTTTTATTAACCTTATTATTATATATTCTACTCTATCAATATATAGTGATAGGTAAGTCTTTGAAGTTATCTCCAACTTTTCCCCCACTTCACACCGTACGTGAGACTTTCGCCTCATACGGCGTTCCAACAATTTCACACTCTAATAATTAAATTACTGAATTTCCTACTAACTTTCTTAAAGAATTAACTCTATCTAAACCTTTTTTATCTAAATTCATTTTATTTAGATACTTAGCTATTGCACCCAAATCTGTACTGTATATAAGTTTGCTAGCTTGTGTTGTTAACCACACAAGATTTTTATATTCATCAGTACCACCTAAACTTTTTGGAGTCCTATGCTTACATTGCATAAGTCCTATTTTTAAGGCTTCGCCTGTTATATAGCATTTACCATTTTGTCCTGCCATTAATGAAATTCTATTATCATTAAATTCAGTAGTCTGTAATTCTTGTCTATTATTTAATAGATATTGTATTTTATCTTCAATATCACATAGGCTATTATGTATAAATTGTCTACCTTCAAATGTATAATTACAAATATCTTGACTAAAGCACATTGCATTACTAGTTTTACAACCATAAATAGGAAATATAGTTGTATTTTTAACAGTTATTTTTTTACCATTATATTTTCCATAAAGTCTTATATATGCTTTTGATAATTTAGGTTTATTATTTATTATATTCTTTAATCTAGCTCTTAAGGTTTTTCTTACTAAGAAATCTATATCCGAAAAGTCTTTATTTATATGCGTAGCATATTTGTAATAATTATGGCTACCGAGTATCATTGAATTAAGCTTTGATACTTCTTTATTTCTTTGACTTTTTTGTATATTTTTAATTTGTTGCTTCAACTTATTAACAGTATTTTGTTTAGCTTTTTGAGTCATTCTACTGTTACATACATATTTCTTTCCTTTTAATCTTACCTTTAATTTAAATCCTAAAAATTCTGTATTATTTTTTCTTAAATTTGTTATCTTTGACTTTTCATTACTAATGTCTAAATCTAAGCGCTCTTTTAACCATTGTTTCACTGCATTAAATATTTTTGTAGCTGTTTTATAATCTCTACAAAATATTTTAAAATCATCAGCATACCTAACTATCCACATTTCTTTCAAGCTTGTAGTTTTTTGAGCTCTGAGTCTATTACTCTCTCTGTATGATTTATTAGTTTTAAATGTCTCCCATTGTGAACTTATCCACCAGTCTAATTCATTTAGAACTACATTTGATAGTAGCGGACTAATTATACCACCTTGCGGTGTTCCTTTTACAGGAGTTCCTATTCCTTGTATTTCAGATTTTAATATTTTACCAATTATTTTCAAAAGGTTTTTATCTCTAATACCTAGTTCCCATAATTGTTTTTTGAGTTTACTATGATTAACATTATCAAAGAATCCTTTTATATCAATATCCACTACATAATGGAGTTTCGCCTTATTCATTAAAGACATACATCGTGCTATTGCATGAGATGTACTTCTATTAGGTCTAAATCCATAGCTATGTTTGTGAAATTTCGCTTCGCATATTGGTTCTAATATTTGCTTAATACATTGTTGTATTATTCTATCATCAATACAAGGAATACCTAGCGGCCTAAGTTTACCATTTTGTTTCGGAATTTCTTCCCTTCTAACACTTTTAGGGATGTAATTTTCAAGTTTGCGTTGAATTAAATTTATAAATTCATCTTCACTTAGATTTTTAAGGCTTTCAATATTTTTATTATCAGTTCCTACAGTTTTTGAGCCTTTATTATTTTTAATGTTTCTATATGCTAGTAAAATATTATTTTCACTAGTTATATAATCCATCAGATTAACAAATTTATGATTATTACAAGAATTTAGGTATATATTATCAAGGGTATATTGCATATTGTAATATTCATTATTTCTTAGTAATTGTCTTTTCTCTAAGGTCAAGCTTTCCTCCAAGTCTACTACTTCCTAACGGTAAAATACCTTCGGTTTTGTATCTCTTAGTCGTACCCGAACCTTGGATCATTCAGTATTTAATTATCAATGTACAAATTGTCTAGTGGCTATTGCTAAAATATCATTACAATATTTATCATTGCTTAATGCCACCACTCTCACTTGGATTAAGATAAGTTATACTCGTAGAGTTTTCCTTATCAATATTTCATAGGCGGTAAAGCCTCCCTATTCCAAGCTTTCCTTGTTCCAATATTACTATCTATACATAATATCCTTAGGTCGTTGGTATGAGCCTGTAAGCTTGATAGTGCCTGTAACACTATATGGAGTTTCATAACGCAGAATTTTACTAATCCACACTTACTACACTTTTGTGTCATATTCATTTCTAAATATTTACCTTTTAGACCCGTACATTCCCAACTTTGTCAGTTTTTATTAAACATACTAACCATAGATATTTTTTAGACCCTAGACCTATCACCACTCGACCGCCTCCGGTTCGCATTTCCTCAGTATTTTTACTGTTAGGGTGGTTCTCAGTCGTTTTAACGAGCTTCTAACCCCTTGGTATTTACCTACCAAGACGCTAGTCGTACCTTTGGGAAGGCATTTCAAGGCGTTACCCTATCATTCTACCTTTCGTAATATCAGTTCTAATAACTTGTGTTATTAGGCTAGTTTTGTAGTAAACCCTCGCTTACCTTTGTCTAGCAACAAGTCGCACCGGCATATGTATCTAGTTCGTTAAAATATGCAACTCTAAGAGCTAGGTAAGTATTAGAAAATAACTTCACAGCTTCTGCTTCTGTTGAATTAGTAAATAACACTGGAACATCTTTTTTTATTGCTCCTTCTAATAACATATTTGCAAATTTTTCTGCTCTTTCTGATTGTTCTCCTACTATTATTCTAGAAGGGTGAAGATTATCATATAAAGCTTTTCCTTCTCTTAAAAATTCTGGTGAGAATATTATATTTTCTGTATCAAACATTTCTCTAACTTTTTCTGTGTACCCAACTGGTACTGTCGATTTTATAACCATTGTAGCATCTGCATTTATTGATAATACATTTGCTATTACTGCTTCTACGCTTCTAGTGTTGAAGTAATTTTGTTCAGAATCATAATCTGTTGGTGTAGAAATTACTACATAATCGGCATCCTTATACGCTTTGAATACATCTGTTGTAGCTACTAAGTTTAGTTCCTTTGTAATTAAGTACTCTTCTATTTCTTTGTCCACTATAGGAGATTTTTTATTATTTATCATATCTACCTTTGCTTGTATTATATCGACTGCCACTACTTCATTATGTTGTGCTAATAATATAGCATTTGATAATCCAACGTATCCTGTCCCTGCTATTGCGATTTTCATTTTACTTCTTCTCCCTCTACTTCTACATTGTATCTACTCAATTTTTTAAACTTTAATTTAATATACATACATTTAATTA
>JBOFYV010000132.1:0-8676 GCA_051654865.1 Peptostreptococcaceae bacterium | reverse complement strand
AAAAGAACCGTTTAGAAACATAGTAAAATACATTATAATTAAATCATAATTATGATATAAAATAGATAAATTTGAAAGAGAGAATATTTATGGAAATTTTAAAAATTAGAGAACATGGCGATATGGTATATAAAGTAGCAGAGTGGTTTAATTCTAAATGGGGAGTGCCTGTTGAAGCATATGAAGGAAGTGTACCTCAATGGTATGTAGTACTTGAAAATGATGTGATTATCGGAGGTATTGGTGTTATAGAAAATGACTTTCATGATAGAACAGATTTAACACCAAACATTTGTGCATTGTATGTTGAGAAAGAGCATCGTGATAAAGGTATAGCGGGTAATTTATTAGAGTATGTTTGTGATGATATGAGCAATTTCCGCTCTCCACGGGCTATATTTACAACCCAAACTATACTAATCTAACTTATTTTAGGATATAATATACACATATTTACAAACGAGGTGAAAAATGATAATTAACAAAATAAAAAGTAGCATAATGAAAATAACAAATCCAATCAGATGGAGTAGAGGAATAAACTATTACAACGATGGAAATGTATTAGATACAGATTTAGAATTAATAGATGGATGTATAAATGTATTTGGAGTAGTGGACGGTTCTAGCTACAATGAATACCATACAAAAATAGTAATAAACCCACAAAACCTTCAACCTATTGAAGTAGTATGCCAATGTAAGGATTTTGAAGATAACAACAAAAAAAGAAACAAACTACATATATGTAAACATATAGTGGCAACTATGATAGCGTTCTTAGAAAACATAGAAGATACTGATGCTGAGATAGAAATAAAATCCCTTTACAATGCACTAAACTCAGATCAAATTCAACATAACATAGATGATATCGATGAAAGTAATCAACCTACAGTAGAAGACATTATACTAGAGATAATAGGAAAAGAAAAAGAAAAAATAAATCTAGAGGTAAACATTGACGCAGCAACAAATCAACCCTATACAATAGTAGATTTTAAAATAGGAAAAGAGAAAATGTACATACTCAAAAGCCCTAAAGCATTCACAGAAGCTAGAGTGTATAACAGAGAAGTGGTATACGGAAAAGACTTTACCTATGATCCAGGAGTTCAATATTTTTCAGACGAGGACAACTTAATAGCAGGATTTATAGATGAAATGGTATCTATAAATGATCAAATATCAGTAGTTCCTAAATACAGAAGACAAATAGAACTAGTAGATGGAAAATACCTAAACGTATTAGGTAAATCCTTAAAAAGATTTTTAACTATACTAGGAAATAAGCCTATAAAATTTACCATAAACAATAGTACATACGAGCCTAAAATACTAAAAGAAGATTTACCAATAAACTTCAACATAATAGATTCAAATGGAGAATTAACACTTACTACAGACGAAAATATGCCAATTCCATTAAATGCATACGGAGAAGTATTCTTTTATAATGGAAACTTATATCTTCCATCCTACAAACAATATAGTGAATATATGAAGCTATATCCAGTATTAAAACAACAACATAAAATAAAATTCAAAAAGGAAAATGCAAAAAAGGTAATAACACAAATAATACCAGTATTAGAAGAAATAAGTACTACATTAGAGTTGGATAAAGAAATAGAGAAAAAGATAAAAAAAGATTTAATAACAGAATTTTATTTAGATAGAAAAAAGGATGAGGTAAGTTTAGATTTAAAATTAAATTATGCAGAAGATGATGCTAATGATTATTACATAATAAGAGACACCAAAAAAGAAAATCATATAAAAGAAACTCTAGAAAAATTAAACTTTGAAGAAACTACAAACAACAAATATATCTTCAAAGGAAATGAGCAAGATTTATTTACATTCTTATGTGATGAAGTGAAGAGCCTAAAGGAACTAGGAGAAGTATATTACTCTGATAAATTAAAATACAAAATAGAAAAAACAAACATAAATGCAAGTGTTAACAATGAACCTGAAGGAAAATATCTAGAGATAAACTTTGAAATAGAAAATATAGAAGAAAAAGAATACAAAAACATACTTAAATCAATAAAAAATAAATCAAGATTCCATAAACTAAAAAACGATGTAATACTTGATTTAGAAGATGATAAACTAAATGACTTTATGAAGATGATGGACAACCTAACAAATGATGTCTATAAGGATTTAGCAAATCAAAAACTAAAAATACATAACAGTAAAGTAATATACCTAGACCAAAGCTTAAACAATGAAAATCTAGACTTCATCAAAGGTAGGTCGAACATAAGTACTTTAGCAAATAAAATAAAAACAAAAGATAATATAGATAGCACTATACCTAAAAACCTTAATGCTACTCTTAGAAATTATCAAATAGATGGATTTAAGTTTTTTAACACCCTAAGCCACTACGAGTTTGGAGGAATACTTGCTGATGAGATGGGACTTGGTAAAACAATACAAGCTATATCATTTTTATTATCAAAAGAAAACAAAAAAAGTATAGTAGTAACTCCTACATCGCTTATATACAACTGGAAGGACGAATTTGAAAACTTTGCACCAAGTCTAAAGGTACTAGTAATGCATGGAGACAAAAACCAAAGAATAGAAGCTTTTAATACTATAGGTGAATACGATATAATTCTTACAACTTATGCTACTTTAAGAAATGACTTTGATTACTACAAAGAAATGTACTTTGATTATATGATAATAGATGAAGCGCAAAATATAAAAAATCCTAATGCACAAAATACAGAAACCGTAAAAAATATTAATGCATCAGTAAAATTTGCTCTGACAGGAACACCTATAGAAAATAATTTAGTAGAATTATGGTCAATATTTGATTATCTAATGCCAGGATACTTGTTTAATCAAAAATCCTTTGAAAATAAGTTTGTAGGAAGTAAAAAAGAAAACATAAAAGAACTTAAAAAAATGATAAATCCATTTATATTAAGAAGACTTAAAAAAGATGTACTAACAGAACTGCCTGACAAAATAGAAAAGAAATACTTTGTAGAAATGGATAAAGAACAAAAGAAAATCTATAAAGCATTAATAGATGATATAAATGAAAAAAGAAATAATGAAGAATTTAAAGAAGATAAAATTACAGTATTCTCATACTTAACAAAACTTAGACAACTTTGTCTAGATCCATCAGTACTAATAGAGGACTATAAAGGAAAAAGTGCAAAAACTGAAGAATGTATAGCTATAATAAAAAGTAGTATAGAAGAAAATCGTAAAATACTATTATTCTCACAATTTACATCAGTACTTAAAAACCTAGGACAAAGATTAGAAGAAGAGGGTGTAAACTACTCTTACTTAGATGGCTCTATAAATGCAGCCAAGAGAATAGATTTAGTAAAAGAGTTTAATGAAAGTGAAGATGCTAAGGTGTTTTTAATCTCTCTAAAAGCAGGGGGAACTGGGCTAAACCTTACTAGTGCAGATCTAGTTATTCATTTTGATCCGTGGTGGAATCCAGCTATAGAGGACCAAGCCACAGATAGAGCACATAGATTTGGTCAGAAAAATGTAGTAGAAGTAATAAAACTTATAGCAAAAGGAACGGTAGAAGAAAAAATTATAAAAATGCAAGAAGATAAAAAAGAGCTTATAAGAAATGTTATGAGTGGTGATATGAACAATGCAAGTACGTTATCTAGTTTATCGAAGGAAGAGCTAGATGATTTATTTACAGTGTAGGTATAAATAATAAGGATAAACTAAGCCCCTATATAATTGGAATATATAGGGGCTTAGTTTAATTTCTGAATCTAATTAGATCTTATCGTGTTCGAAAATGGTTCGAAAAATAAAATCAAAAGAACAATAAATTGAACAAAATAGAACAAATTTTTGATAAATCGTTGACTTAAGTCTATAAATTAGAGTAATATATAAGTATAGAGTATTAGAAAAAAATACCAAAGGGGAGAATGGTAATGGAGATTAAGATAAATTTAAACATAGACATAACAAACTTTAATCAAATAATAGAAACATTACACACACTAATAAATAAAGAAACTAAGTTACAAAACACAGTACCCAGTAGGAATAAAGAAGATTTAATAGAATTATCAATAAATTCTCAAAAACAGAACATAAGTTTACCTCAGATAAGAGAAAACCTGTCTTACCTAATGAACAATGGAAAAATGTTAGTAGCACAACAACTACTAAAAAAATATAACGCAGAAAAAATTGTAGACATAAAAGAAGAAGACTACGAAAACCTATATAAAGATATAATAAACCAAATAAACTAAAGGGAAAACTAAGGAGAGATATATGAAAGTTATAACAGGGAAAGTAAGACTAAACTATCCAAATCTATTCACACCAGTGAAGCTAGATGAGGAGCAAGAAGCAAAATACTCACTAACAATACTAATACCAAAAACAGATTTACATACACTAGAAGAAATAAACAGAGCAGTATATAAATCAAAAATACAACTATTTGAAAAATATAATAATATACCAGATAGCATAAAAACACCTCTAAGAGATGGCGATATAGAAAAGCCAGACAATGAAGTATATAAAAATCACTACTTCATGAATGTAGGCAGCAAGTTTAAACCTGGAGTAGTAGATGGCTCACTAAATAGTATCACAAACCCAAATGAAATATACCCAGGGTGCTATGGAAGAGTAAGTATTAACTTCTACCCATATTTTAATAACAATATGTGTGGTATAGGATGCTCATTAAATAATGTACAAAAGATGGCTGATGGAGAAGTAATAATTACAAACTCTAGACCAGAAGACGACTTTACAGTAATAGACACAACGGAGCTATAATCATGATTTTATCATTAGATATAGAAACAAAATCAAATATTGATTTATCTAAAAGCGGAGTATATGCATATTGTGAGGATGAATCATTTGAAATATTAATGATAGCGTATGCTTTTGATGATGAAGAAGTACAAGTGGTAGAACTTATAAACAATCAATCATTACCCAGTAGAGTTAAAGACGCTTTACTAAATAAAACCATAACAAAATACGCATTCAACGCAAACTTTGAAAGAATATGTTTATCTAAATATCTAAACACGTATCTTCATCCACAAAGCTTTAGATGCACACAAGCCCTATCCATGAGGTTAGGGCTTCCTTATAGCCTAGATGGAGTAGCAAAGGCATTAAACCTACACACACTAAAGGATAAAGAAGGAAAAAACCTTATAAAATACTTTAATAAACATCTACCAGAGGATGACATAGAAAAATGGGAAAAGTTTAAAAATTACTGCAAAATAGACTGTATAGTAGAGAGAAACATTAGAAAAAAACTAGAAAACTATAACACAACACCACTTGAAGAAAGCATCTATACCCTGGATCAAATAATAAATGATAGAGGAGTAACTGTTGATCAAACACTAATAAATAAAGCAATAAATCTAAACATATACAACGAAGAAATACTAAGACAAAAACTAAAATCAACAACAAATATAGAAAATATAAAAAGCTCAAACCAAGTAAAAAACTATCTACTAAATAACTTCAACCTAAAAGTAGATAGCTTATCAAAAGATGTAGTAAAAGAAATAATCGCTGTTACAGATGACACGAAACTAATAGAATTTCTAAAACTTCGCCAAAGTCTAAATAAAACCTCCATAAAAAAATACGAAGCAATGCAAAGAACAGTAACAAAAGACAACACTATAAAAGGACTATTTAGATATTATGGAGCAAATAAAACAGGTCGATTTGCTGGTAGATTAGTACAAGTACAAAACCTACCTCAAACCAATATACAAAACTTAGATTTGGCTAGAAATATACTAAAAGAAAAACCAACCAAAGAATGTTATGAAATACTAGAAATACTATATGAAAATATCCAAGAAGTACTATCAAATCTAATAAGAACAACATTTATTGCCAGAGAAAATAAAAAACTAATAATATCAGACTTTAGTGCTATAGAGGCTAGAGTACTAGCAAGTCTAGCAAAAGAAAAGTGGAGAATAGATGTATTTAATAGTCATGGTAAAATCTACGAAGCCAGCGCAGCGAAAATGTTTAACGTAGATATAGACACTATAACCAAAGATAGCCCACTTAGACAAAAAGGAAAAATAGCAGAACTAGCACTAGGCTACCAAGGAGGCGTAAATGCACTAAAGGTAATGGGAGCAGATAAAATGGGCATAAGTGAAAATGAACTATTACAACTTGTTAGAAGCTTTAGAAATACAAATTTAAATATAGTGAACTTTTGGAGAAATGTAGAAGCAATGAGTATAAAAGCAGTAAAAGAAAAAAGAAACTTCTACTATAACCAACTACAGTTTATATACGACAAAGACTACTTGTTTATAAAGCTACCATCAGATAGAAAACTAGCATACTTCAAACCAAGTATAGAAATAGATAATAGATACAACAAAGAAATACTAGCCTATTATAGTGTAAACCAAACCACAAAACAATTTGAAAAAAACTACACCTATGGAGGCAAACTAACAGAGAACATAGTACAAGCATTAGCTAGAGACATACTAGTAACCAAAATGCTAGACCTAGAAAACAACAACTACCCAATAATAATGCACGTACACGATGAAGTAGTATTAGAAGTAGCGAAGAGCACAACCATAGAAGAAATAAATAAAATAATGGAAGCACCAATAAGCTACTTACCAAACTTAAACCTAAAGGCAGATACACAAATTAGCCGCTACTATAAAAAGTAAAATAAACACATGGGGGATTAATCATGATAAATATAGCAGTATGTAAAAATAGAAAAGACAAAACATATGAAAACCTACAAATAGAATTTAAACAATTAGTAACAATGTTAAGTAAAACCACAAGAACAAATGAAACCTATGAAGAATATCTAAACCTACCTAAAGAAATACAAGATAATATAAAAGACGTGGGAGGATTTGTAGGAGGCTACCTAATAGATGGAAAAAGAACTAAAGCCACAGTAAAATACAGAAATCTACTAACACTAGACGTAGACCATGGAGTAAAGGGATTTATGGACTTTTTAGAAATGTGTGAGTACTTTGAATCTGTTGTATATACTACTCACAAACACCACAAAGATAGAGAAAGAGTTAGACTAGTAATACCACTAAATAGAAACGTAGATAACCTAGAGTACCAAGCACTAGGTAGAAAAATAGCAAGTATGATGGGTATAGACAACTTTGATGATAGTACCTATGACCCAACTAGACTGATGTACTTTCCATCCACTGCAAAGGATGGAGAGTTTAGATTTTTAAATATAGAAGCAGAAAGATTGGATGTAGACTATTACCTAGATCAGTACGAAGACTACACAGACAAAACATCATGGCCAGTATCATCTAGAGTAAATAAACTACCGTCACATCTAGACAAAAAACAACAAAATCCATTAGAAAAAGACGGAATAATAGGAGCATTTTGCAAAGCTTACGACATACACGAAGCTATAGAAAATTACCTAAGTGAAGAATATAAACAAACAGAAACCAAGGATAGATATACCTATGTAAATGGAAGCACTGCAGGGGGGATGGTAGTATATGAAAATGGGCTATTTGCATACTCACATCACAGTACAGATCCATGTAGTGAAAAACTATGCAACGCATTTGATATGGTAAAAAATCATAAGTTCAAAGAATTTGATGAAGAAGAAAAAATGAAAAGAATGGTAGAACTAATATCAAAGGATAAAGAAGTAATAAGGATATTAGGTAAAGAAAGCCTAGAACTAGCACAAAGAGAATTTGGAATAATAAATAACAATATAAATGACACTAGAAATAAAATAGAAGATATAAAAACTAAGGAAAGTGAATCATCAAATACAGATATGAATTGGTACACGACCCTAGAAGTAAACAACAAAGGTAGATTACTAAACACCATAAACAACATTGTAATAATATTAGAAAATGATAAAAATCTAAAAAATAAAATAGCACTAAATGAATTCTCCCACCAAATAACCCTAAGAGGACATTTGCCATGGAGAAAAATAGAAATGAAGAATGAAATATGGACAGACAGAGATGATAGCAGCATCAGACATTACCTAGAGCGAGTATACAAAATAAAATCCAAAGAAGCGATATTTGATGCAATTACAGTAGTAGCATCAAAATACTCATACCATCCAATAAAGGAATACTTAAGTAGCATAGCCTGGGATGGTAAAAAAAGAGTAGAAAATCTATTTATAGACTATCTAGGAGCTAGTGACACTGACTACACAAGGGAAGTATCTAGAAAAATGCTAATAGCAGCAGTAGCTAGAGTACACGACCCGGGGGTAAAGTTTGACTATATGGCAGTGTTTGTAGGTAAAGAAGGAATAGGAAAAAGTCATCTAATAAACTTACTAGGTAAAGAATGGTACACAGACTCTATCAATACAGTACTTGGAAAAGAAGCATATGAGCAATTACAAGAAGCGTGGATAGTAGAAATGGCAGAACTATCAGCCGTAAAAAAAGCAGAAACAGAAGCAGTAAAACACTTTATATCAAAAAGGGAAGATATATACAGAGTAGCCTATGGTAGAAGAGTAGAAAAATTTAAAAGGCAGTGCGTGTTTTTTGGTACTACAAATGAAGAAACATTCCTAAAGGATAGAAATGGAAATAGAAGGTTTTGGCCAGTGAAAGTAGG
>JBOFYV010000131.1:0-33121 GCA_051654865.1 Peptostreptococcaceae bacterium | reverse complement strand
ACTTTATAACTATTAGTAATACTTAGATTACCTAGTTCTTGTTTTGAATAATTTATAAATATTACACTAAATATTGTAACTGTAATTATTATAGGTATTTGATAAGCTATCGTAAGGATAGTTTTATTTTTTTGATTTTTATTTTTAAATACTATTATAAAAATCATTGCAATACCATATCCTATCATACAACCTATGGTATTGTTTAATATATCATCAAGTTCAAAAATACCTCTTTTACTTATAAATTGTACTGTTTCTATAAATAGTGTTGAAGCTAATCCTATAGCATACGTTATATACCAATTTTCACATTTTTTAAAAAGTAAAGGTAATAAGAACCCTAATGGCACAAACATTAATATATTTAAAATTAAAAGTCTCCACTCCCTTAAAGAAAAACTATTCCATGCTTCTATGTATGAACTAAACAAGTGAAAATTAGTCTCTTCAAACCCTGAACTTCTAATTCCAAGGGTTGCTCCTAGTACTATTCCTGCGTAAATTATAAGTATCGCTATTAATGTTATTTGTTTTAAATTTAATTTTTTAGTTCCTTTTAGTAGTCTTCTATATACAACAAAATATCCTATTAAGAATAATATTACTGCTAAACATCCTACTACAAGGTATTGTTTTGCAATTTGTATAACTGCTGATATTCTCATTTTTTTCTCCCTCAAATAATTTATTGATTATTACATAATAAATATCGGATAATAAGCATAACAAAATACTTTGTATCCGATATCTACAATAAGAGTATAGTTTTACTTAAGCGTAACATAGTAAGCTAATATGTTCATTGATATAAGGCTAATCAACGTCATAATTAAGCTACCACTAAAATATTTATACACTAATATTACACCTAAAAGCTGTGCTATAATGAATACACTTATTATTTTTATACAATTTATAAATATGTCTTTATTTTTAGTTTTGTAATAATACCCTTTCAAAGGACTAACACCCCTCATAACATAACTATATATTTTCTGCTATTTTATATTTCTTCATCAAGAACTATGTCTATATTTACAATCTTATTATATTCTTCTTTAATTAACCCTATATACAAAATTTCTTTTGACTTTTCATCTATTACATATACATAATTTTTATCAAATTGTTCTCTAGCTTCATCTAAATCTGATCTTTCAAATGCATTGATTACTGCATATATTTTACCATCTATACTTTTACTATCACGAAGACTATAGTTGTACCCTTCCTCTGGAACGTCTATATTGTATATCTCATTTTCTTTTGTAAATTCATAATCTTCTAAGTTTAAAGTTGAGATACTTAAAATTCTTTCTTTAAATCTTTCATTAAAGCTGCAAATATTCACCGTATTTCCTTCTATATTATTTACTGAATAATATTGACCCGCAACTATCTCCTTTGTCATATCTATTGAGTCAAATTTACTTGTTTTTAGATCATATGTTATAAAGCTTCTAGTTACTTTAGTCTGTCCATATTCTATTTTATATGTATCTTTAGCTATATAGTATTTATTGTTATGTGTAAATGATGGATATCCTAATTGTATATATTCGTCTTTTGTTTTAAATTCTTTACTGTCTATAATCTCTGCTTTTTCATTTTGTAAATCTAGCTTATAAATATTTATAGATGATTCTTTCTTAGCTGAATATACTGAATCCACACTTTCACTTTCCCAAATAACTAACGCATATAGCTCTCCATTGTATCTTATGGGCATACCTTTCCATGACGAATACTTTTGTTTAGAGTTTTTTTCACTTATCTCCATCTTATATTCATTTACTTTGTTTGTTTTTAAGTTTTTTTCTCTAGCTAAGAATTCAACTTTAATATTTTCAGTACTTATATATGTAACTTCTGTATTTAAGAACCCTATAGTATCTTCATATTCATAGTTATATTTTGCTCTACTATAGCTCTCTGAATAAAAATCTCTTTGATCTTTATAATTATTAGTAAATGGTAATTGAATATCTCTAGCCTTAGCAAATTCATTTACTTTAGTTTCATCTTTTGATAATTTTACTTCTTTGGTTCTATATGCCCCTTGTTTTTTTTGATAAATTATATTTACATTATTTAGTGCGTCTTTATTTCCGCTTATATCTTCCAATCCATTGTTTTCTTTTATATTAAATCCTAAAACTATAGCTGACATTATCATTAATCCCATAGTTGTAAATAATACTATTTTAGATGCTTTTTTATTCATATATACTCCTCCCCTATATGCAGACTCTTTTATTTATTAGCGTGTATGATAACCCTACTGACACTAAAAATAAAGCGATATAATAAACTACATGATAAAGTAGTAACTCATCGGTATACTTTGCTACTTGAGCTAAGTAAAAAAATATAGATACTGAGCCTACTATATATACGACTCCAAGTATTATTCCATATATGTTAAAAGATTTTTGTATCATCACTCCTGTGAATATGACTACTACTGCAAGTATTACTCCTATTATATTTATCATTATAAAATCTATAAAATGTGGTTGAATTAAAGTTAATCCTTTAAATCTTGGGTTTAATATATAATACATCTCTACACTTGAAAATCCTGCTAATGATTTCATCACTGCAAATGATATAATAAATAATACTATTTGAGTTAACATTATTATATATACCATAGTTATAACTGTAAGTGCTTTAGCTATGTAGACATTTATTTTATTCTGAGGTAACATAAACAATGTATATCCTGTTTTACTTTTACCAAATACATCTCTGTACCATATCACTAGTGCATAAGCTAAACAAATTAAAACACATAGCCCTAATAGTAAGTTCATAAATTGCTTCATATTACTAATCTGGTATTGAGCTAGTATGTCTTTAGCTTCTTGTGATTTTAGCAAGTCTATATTAAACTTAGTTAATTTCTTTGCTACCACTTCATTTATAACATTAACTATTGTGCTAACTACTACAAAAATATTACCTGATATTAGTAAACCTACTAATGCTAGTAGCCATTTGTATATTCTTCTTAATTCTATATTATATAAATTTGAAATATTATTCACCCTTATAAACCTCCCTCATCTTATCAATTATTGATAGTCCTTCAGTTTCACGAAGCTCTTCTGCGTTAAACTTCTCAACTAACTTACCATTATTTATTAGTACTACATCGTCTACTATCATTTGTATCTCTGATATTTCATGAGTTGTAATTACTATGGCTTGATCATCTCTTAGATATTTTGCCATTAAGCCTATAAACTCTTCTCTCTTGAATATATCTATCCCCGATAAAGGTTCATCTAGCAATATGTATTTAGCATCCTGTGCAAATCCAAGTATTATTTTTATCCTAGCCTTATTCCCCTTAGATAGCTTTGATATTCTTCTATCGTCTGTCAGACTAAACATTTCTAACATTTCATAAGCTTTTTCTTCATTCCAATTTTTATAAAAGTCTTTCATAAATTCAAAACTTTCTTTTATCGTCATTTCCGGAAAATGTATATCTATATCTGGTACAAATGCCAGTTTGTTGTATGTTTTGTATGTTAATTTTTCATTATCGATAAGTATATCTCCGCTGTCTATTTTTATTAGGCCACTAATTGCTTTTAGTATCGTTGACTTCCCTACTCCATTTATCCCTAATATAGCTGTTATCTTGCCTTCATCTATAGTAAATGATATATCATCAAGTGCTTTTACTTTTCTATACTTTTTACTTACATTTTTTATCTCTATCATAGTTCCCCTCCTAATAAGATTCGCTTATAATCTCTAGTACCTCATCTTTTTCTACATCTATTGCTTTCATATTATCTATAAATACTTTTAGTGATTCTTGTATTAGTTGTGTTCTTATATTTGAAAGTATCTTCTCATCTGTTGTTATTGTACTTTGATGTGTTCTTACTGTAGTTATTAACCCCATATCTTCCATCTCCTTATATGCTTTTTGTACTGTATTTGGATTTACTTTAATGTTTACTGCCATTTCTCTTCTTGAAGGCACTGGGTCGCCTGGTTTTAATATACCTTTTATTACTAGTTGTTTTATGTACCTTACAATTTGAAGATAGACAGGCTCTCTATCGTTTGCTACAAAATTCATTTATCCACCTCCGTATCACTGTACTATTTCAGTAGTACAGCTTATATCTGTATTATATATGTAGTACAGTATAATTTGCAAGTACTTTTTATTTATAAAAAAATTAGTACATAAAGAGAGGAGGTAACGTTTCGTTACCCCCTCTCTTTATAATATTTATAAATTGTCTAATCCTTCTTTTAGATCTGCTATTATATCTTCTACATCTTCTAGTCCTACTGATAAACGTATTAGACCATCTGTAATTCCTGATTCTAGCCTTTCTTCTTTATTGTATGAAGAATGTGTCATTGATGCAGGGTGTTGAATTAATGTCTCACAGTCTCCTAAACTTACTGCAAGTGTACATAAATGTAATGAATTTAATAGTTTTTTACCAGCTTCCATACCACCTTTTACTTCAAATGATATCATCGCTCCTGGTAGTTTCATTTGTTTTTTAGCTAATTCATATTGTGGAAAACTTTCTAATCCTGGATAACTAATTTTTTCTACTTTTTCATGACTTTCTAAGAATTTTGCTACTTCTAATGCGTTTTGGCAATGTCTTTCCATTCTTACTTGTAGAGTTTTCATACCTCTTATTATCAGGTAAGAATCAAATGGACTTATTACTGCTCCTGTCATATCTTTTATTCCAAAAAATCTAACATTCTCTATAAACTCTTTTTTACCTACTACTATTCCCGCTATTACGTCTCCATGACCGTTTAAATATTTCGTTGCAGAGTGTACTACTATATCTGCTCCTAAATCTAATGGTTTTTGAAGATATGGTGTTGCAAATGTGTTGTCTACAAAAACTAAACACTCACTATTTTTAGAGTGAACTATGTTTGATATTCCTTCTATATCTACTAACTTTAAGTCTGGATTTGCTGGAGTTTCTAAGTACACAACTTTAGTATTTTCTTTTATACCGTTTTTGACTTCTTCTAAATCTGAAGCATCTATAAATGTGACTTCTACTCCAAATCTAGTTAGACCATGGTTTAAAAGTGCAAATGTACATCCATACAAAGTCTTGTCTGCTAATATATGGTCTCCAGCTTTTAACGCTGTCCATAATGCTGATGATATAGCTCCCATTCCTGATGCTGCTGCTATTGCTGCTTCTCCATTTTCTAGAATAGCTACTTTTTCTTCTAATTGTGATTGCGTTGGATTTCCTAGCCTAGTATATATGTATCCTTCTTCTTCTTGTGCAAATCTTCTTCCTCCTTGCTCTGCACTATCAAATATAAATGTTGATGATTGATATATTGGAGTTGCTAAAGCACCTGATACTGAATCTTTTTTATGGCCTGCATGTATTGCTTTTGTAGAAAAACTCATTTCTTCTATATTTTTCATTTTATTTCCCCCATTATACAAAATATTGATTTTAAGTAAAGATTCCTTATATATGTTTATGCAAATAAGTTGTAATTAGTTTATACAAATTATGCTATAATACAAAGTATAAAGGGGTGGAAAAATGAGAAGAATTATAACTATAAATTCAAACCAATTAAATAAGTCTCTTCAAACTAGAGAATTATTAACTAACAAATTAATATCCGCGGGATTTGAAGTAAGCTATGATTTCCATCCAGATACGGAACTTGTTATATCAATTGGTGGTGATGGTTCTTTTTTAAAGGCTGTTCACGATTTTGATTTTCCAGAAGTACCTGTTGTTGGAATTAATACAGGACACCTTGGTTTTTTCCCAGAAATTTCGCCAGACAATATAGATAAGTTTATTGAAGCTTATCTTAACGAAGATTTTATAATACAAGATATTTCACTTGTTGGTGCTAGTATTTGTGATAGTACTACTTGCCATGAAGTGTTTGCTATAAATGAAGTTGTTGTAAAAGGTGATAAATCTAGAACTATTCATCTTAATTTAAAAGTTAATGATAAATTAATACAAAATTTTAGTGGTGATGGAATGATTTTATCTACTCCTACAGGTTCTACTGCATATAATTATGCAGCTGGCGGTAGCATAGTTGATCCAAGTTTAAATTTAATGCAACTTACTCCACTTCATCCAATAAACACAAATGCTTATAGATGCTTTACATCTAGTATTATACTGTCTAGTGACTCTGTAGTTACTATAACTCCAGAATATAGATTTGAAGATTCTATATTAGTTGTCGTTGATGGTGTGGAACATAGATTTAACAAAATATCAGAGATAAGAATCTTTATATCAGATATAAAAATAAAATTACTTAGAATGTCTAATTATGAGTTTTGGAGCAGAGTTTCTGAGAAATTTTTATAGGAGGATATACATATGAAAATAGGTGTTATGAGTGATACTCACGGAAGTTTACTTTATTTTGAAAAAGCATTAAATACATTATCTGAGTGTGATGTTATTTTACATGGTGGCGATGTGTTATACCATGGTCCTAGAAATGATATTCCTGAAGGATACAATCCTAAAGGACTTATTTCAAAAATAAATGACGTAGATAATATTATTATTGCTAGAGGTAATTGTGATGCAGATGTTGACCAAATGGTTATAAACCATCCTATACAAAGCCCTTATGTAATGACCCAATTTGGAGAAGTTCGAATAGTTATGACTCATGGATATACTGAGTCAAAAGATGACGTTATTAAAAAGGCTAAAAGTATGGGTGCTGATATTCTTGTACTTGGTCATACTCATATAAAAGAACTATATTTAGATGAAAATTTAGTAGTTTTAAATCCTGGTAGTACTTCTATTCCTAAGGATGGAACTCATTCTGTCGCTATTATGGATATTGTTCAAACTGAAGATGAACTTGATATGAACTTTAACTTAATAGATATTAATACAGGTGAAGTTATAGAAGTTAATCAGGACTAATAGTACACTTCTACGATAAAAGCAATAGCAAAACACTATGATGTTTTACTATTGCTTTTTTATTGTTGATTTATTATTTATTTTTGAGAATATTTTTCTGCTATTTTAACTATTAATTTAGAACATTTTTCCATCGTGCCTACTGGTATACATTCATTTTTACTGTGGAAGTTTAGTCCACCTGTAAATATGTTTGGACATGGTAGCCCCATAAATGATAATCTAGCTCCATCTGTACCACCTCTTATTGGTAATATAAGCGGTTCTATACCTACTTCTTTCATCGCTTCTTCTGCTATATCTACTACAAATTTAACAGGCTCTACTTTTTCTCTCATATTGAAGTATTGATCCTTCATATCTAAAGTTATTCTATCATTGTATTTTTCATTTAATTTATTTATTGTTTCTTGCATATAAGCTTTTCTTTGTTCAAACTTATTTTTATCATGGTCTCTTATTATATATACCATAGTAGCTTTTTCAACGTTTCCGTTTATATCATTTAAGTGATAGAATCCTTCGTATCCTTCTGTAGTTTCAGGTCTTTCACTTGCTGGGAACATTTCTGATATTTCTGATGCTATATGTAGGGCATTTACCATTTTATTTTTAGATGCTCCTGGATGTACATTTCTACCTTGTATTGTTATTGTTACACCTGCAGCATTAAAGTTTTCATATTGAAGCTCTCCTTCAATTCCACCATCTATTGTGTATGCATATTTTGCTCCAAACTTTTCAACATTGAATAGGTTTGCTCCTCTACCTATTTCTTCATCAGGAGTAAATCCTACTTTTATATCTCCATGCTTTATTTCTGGATGGTTTACTAGATATTCTATTGCAGTCATTATTTCAGCTACCCCTGCTTTGTCGTCTGCACCAAGTAGTGTTGTTCCATCTGTTACTATTAAGTCATCACCTTTAAATTTAGCTATTTCTGGGTAATCCTTAACACTTGTAACTATGTTTTGGCTTTCATTTAAAACTATATCTTTTCCATCATAATTTTCTATTATTCTTGGTTTAACATCTTTACCACTTACGTCTGGTGCTGTATCTAAATGTGATATAAATCCTATTGTATCTACACCATCTACATTCCCTTTTAATGTTGCCATTACATAACTATTTTCATCAACATTAGCATCTGTAAGTCCTAATGATTTTAATTCTTCTACTAAATAATTTGCAAATACTCTTTGCCCTTCTGTCGATGGACAGTTTGAGTTTTTAGGGTCTGCTGTTGTATCAAATGTAACATATTTTAAAAATCTGTCTACTACATTTTTTTTCATATTAAGTCCTTCTTTCTTTGATTTAAATAAATATTATGTGCACAAATTTAAAATCTCCTAAAGATCCTATTCCTAATTATACCATTTTTATATGCACCTATAAATATATTCTAACCACTAATTGTAAAATAAAAACACCGCTAAGCAGTGTTTTATATTTTATGTGAAGATTCTTATCTTCTTTATTCTATTTTTATCTAAACTTTCTATACAGAACTTTATATTATCTACTTGTATTACTTCATTTTCTTCAGGTAATCTTCTTAAGTGACCTATTATGAATCCTCCAATAGAGTCAAATTCTTCTGACTCTAGGTTAACACCAATCATTTCATTTACATCACTTATCTTAGTGCCACCTTCTACAACATATTCATCTTCTTTAATTACTATTATTTCATCATCGTCTTCATCATACTCATCATCGATGTCTCCAACAATTACTTCAACTAAGTCTTCAATAGTTATAAGACCGGCAGTTCCTCCGTATTCATCTACTACTATAGCCATTTGACTTCTTTCTATTTTCATTTCTTCTAGTAATTGGGTAATTTTTTTGAATTCGTATGTGAAAAATGGTTCTCTTAAATAGTTGCAAACTTTGAAATTTTCTATGTCTTCATCACTTAAAAATATTACATCTTTTATATTTAATATACCTATGATATCGTCTATTGAATCATTGTATACTGGTATCCTACTAAGTTTTTCAGTTTTAAACATTTCAATTATTTCATCATATGTGTCTTCAGAGCTTATAGCTACCATATCTAACCTTTGAACCATAGCTTCTTTGGCCTGCATATCACCAAATTGGAATACATTATTTATTATTTGTCTTTCTTCTATTTCAAGTACTCCTTCTTCATGACTTACATTAACCATAGTTTTTAGCTCTTCTTCTGTTATATATGGTTGGTTATTTTTATTATCTACTCCTAGTAATTTAAAAATTACTCCTGTAATTAGATTAAATACCCAAACTATAGGTCTTAGTATAAATATTATTATTTTTATAGGCTTTGATACTAATATAGCTACCTTTTCTGAGTTATTTGCTGCTATAGTCTTTGGAGTTATTTCTCCAAATATAAGAACTAATATTGTCATAACTAAAGTTGCTACAGGTACCCCTTCTGGTCCTAATAAATTAATAAATAATGATGTTGATATTGATGTTGCTGCTATATTTACAACGTTGTTACCAACTAATATTGACCCTAGTAAACTATTGGGATTTTCTATTAAAGAAGCTACTAGTTTAGCGCCCTTCACTCCTTCTTCTTTCATATGCCTAATTCTAATTTTACTCAGTGACATTAATGATGTTTCTGATGCTGAGAAAAATCCCGAACCAAAAAGTAATATCACTAAAATAATAATTTGAATCAACGTACTGGTTCCTTCCAACCTTTACCACACTCCTAATTTTTTATATTTGATGTCAATATACATTATATCATATTTTTTTTGGTTTGGTAAACAATACAAGTAGTTAATAATTATTGAATCTTATATGTATTATTCCCTTATAACCCTATTAATTATTTACTTTTGACTATGTCATATATAGGATATATATGATAAATGTTCTCAAAATATTATTTCTATATAAATAATATTTTAATAAAAATTATCATTTAATTTATAAAAGTAAAAATAAATTCATATACTAAGGTTATAGTCAAAAAGGAGGTTTTTTATGAAAGATTTATTAGAAAAAGGTGCTGTCATACAAAGGGATAAAGAAACGTACGCTATTGCTCCACATTTGCCAGCAGGATTAGTTACACCAGACCAATTAAGAAAAATAGCTGATATTGCTGATAAGTATAATGCTGCTGCTCTAAAATGTACTGCTGCTCAGCGTATTGCAATAGTAGGAATTAAAGAAGATGATATAGATAAGGCCTGGGATGATTTAGGAATGAAGCCAGGTGCAGCTATTGGTCTATGTGTAAGAAGTGTAAAAACTTGTCCTGGTACTACATTTTGTAAAAAAGGATTTAGAGATTCTGTTGATATAGGTCTTAAACTTGATGATAGATATCATGGTCAAGATATGCCTAATAAACTAAAGATGGGTGTTAGCGGTTGTCCTAACAGTTGTGCTGATAATCATACTCGTGATATCGGAATAATGGGTACTCCTAAAGGTTGGACTGTATTTGTAGGAGGAAAAGGAGGTACTGTTCCTAGATTGGGAGATAAACTGATTATGAATGTACCTGATGATAAAATATTAGAATTAATTGATGAAATAGTCGCAGTGTATCAAAGTAATGCTACTAAAGAGCGTTTAGGTACATATATTGATAAAATTGGTTTTGAACAATTCAAATCTATGATTAATTTAGACAAATATTTACAATAAGAATTTTTTTTTTATTTTTTATATTATTTTGTGTCACATTCTGCACAAAATGCATATGTTATATTAAGAGAAGCAAATAAAAAGTTTCTCTTAAAAAATTAATATCAAAACTCCTGTTAATATTAATGATCGGATAAAAAAAATTTCTTTCCCCCCAAAATATTCTAAGCCACCTATTCCCCCCCCCTAATAGGTGGCTCTTTTTTATTTATTTTTATTTTTTATTATTTAAATGTATATAAATTTATTTTCTGCCAATAATTATATATGAGAGCGGAAATTATATATCTCTCCCCCTAATAAGTATATATATATTAAGGCGTCTACAATCTCCCCCTTGTAGACGCCACTTTTTTTATTTTAACTATATTCTATTCTTAAGTTAGAACTTAATCCAGCATCATTTCCTTCAACTAAAAGTTTTACAGGTACCCTATTTTTAAGTTCTTCTATATGACTAATAATTCCTATGCTCAGATTTTCATTATATAAATGCTCTAAATATTCAATAACCGTATCTAATGTTTCTTTATCTAAGTATCCAAACCCTTCATCTATAACCAATAACTCTAATGGATGATTTCCCTTTAGCTGAATTTTACTAGATGCTGATATTGCTAAAGCTAGTGAAGTTAAAAACATTTCTCCACCTGATAAAGTGTTTATGTTACGTATCTTACCTTCATTAAAATTGTCTTTTACTACAAACCTAAAGTTTGAATCTATATCTAAGCTATATTTTCCTTTTGTCATATCTTTTAGTTTTTGTGATGCATCATATGATATTTGTTTTAATTTTTCACTTGCTATAAACTCTACAAACTTATTTTCTTTTAGATTATTGCTTAATTCTTCTAATAATCTTAATTTATTTTCTGATATTTTATACTCTTCTTTTACTTGTAATGCTGTGCTTAATAAACTCTGTATGTTGTTAAAAATATTTTCATTAGAACCAATTTCTTTTGATACACGATTCAATTCTACTTTCAAGTTATAGATATTATTTTTTACTTCTCCAAAAGTTCCATCTTTAACTCTTCTTCCTCCTAATGAGTCTTTTAATTCTATTATTTTTTGATTTAGTAATCTTTCAGCCTCTTCATACTCCATTATTTCATCATGTATCACACGTGCATAATCAGGTTCTATGGAGGCTTTTTTTACTTCATACATATTATCAAATTTATTGTCTATTAATAGTTGGCCTAATATATCTAGTTGTATTTTTTGTTCTTCTTTTACTATTTTTAGTCTACCTTCAATGTTAGATTTTTCAAAAGAGTATTTTTCATATTGATCTCTATCAAATTCTAACTTTTTCTTAATAACATTTTCTTGAGTTATGATTTTTTTTATGTTATCTTCTATATTTTCTAATAATAAAGTAACTGACTCACCTTTAGTTATAGACATTACTTCGTTGTATTTTTCTTCTTTTAGCTTACGTTTTTCTATAAAGCTTTCATTATTTCTTATTAGTTGTAGTTCAATTTCATGCAACTGATTTTCATATTTTTTTAACTCTTCTTCAATACATTCTTTCTTGTTTAAATGCATCATATATTTATCATTTAATTGCTCTGAAAGAATTTCATTTTCATTGATTTCCTCAACTTTTAATCCTAAATTTGAAATTTTAACACTAGCCTTTAAGTTAAAATATTTTTCTTTTGTGTCCTTAAATTTTGACTCTAATAACTCTAAATCTACTTTTATTTCTTGTATATATTGTTTGTAATTAGTTACAAGTATGTTTAACTTTTCATCTTCTTTTTCTAATGTATACTGTTCTTCTTTTGTTTTAGTTAATTTTTTTAATATATTTTGCTTTTCAATTTCCCAATTTTTCAAACTACTTTTTAATATTTCTAATTTTTTATCTTCATCTTTTAATTTATTATTTATTTCACTATATTTCATTTCCCCAAATTTATATTTTAATTCTTTTATTTCTTTTTCATTTAATATCTCTAAAGATGAATTCATTGCATATTTTGAAGTTATATTATCAAGTTTTAATTTTAGGTTAGTGTCTTCATATATTTTTTTATCTAACTTTTTACTTACATATCCAACTCTATCATCTTCATGTATATTTGCTATTATTTCTTCATACGTTCTTGAACCACAAACAGGGCAAGGACTATTATTTTTTAACTCATATCTAAGTTCCTTAGCTAAGTTTAAATATTTTAATTTATCTAATTCTTTTTCTAGTTCTAATATATTCCTTTGATTTATTTCTAAATTATCTTTTACTTCCTTAATCTCTCTTTCTAGCCTATATTTATTTTCTGATATTTCATTTAGTTCTTTTTGTAATGTTGATTTTTTATCTTCAACTTCTTTTGATATATTTAATTTGTTTTTTAATCCTATTATTTGCTCTGTTTTATTCAATATATCTTCATATGTGCATGGACATTTTCTTAAAATATTTTCTTCTTCTATTACTAATCCACTAAGTTTTTTTGTATTATTATCTTTATCCCTTTTTATGTATATAGATTTTAGGTTTAACTCTTCTAATTCCTTTGAAAGCTTTTCTAATTTAGAACTTTTCAAATTATTTTCTTCTAAAAGTTTATTGTATTCTTTTTCATATTTATATGCTTTAAAAATCTTATTTCTTAATTCTGAGTTTATTTTTAACTTTTCACATTCTTTTTCTAATTCTTTTATAGTTCTTATCTCTATATCTTTTTGAGATTGAAGATCTAATTTAATTTTTTCTTTTTTAATTTTTTCTTCTTCTAATGATATATTTATTTCTTTTATATTTTTTATTTCTTTATCTAACGTTAGTAAATTTAATTCTAAGTTTTTTGCTCCTTCTAGCTTTATTTTAGTCTCACTTAATTTAGGTAAATCTATATTTTTTATTTTATAAATTTCCTCATATTTCATCTTAGTATTTATAAGTTCACTATTTAATACATCTTGCTTTTTTTGAATAAATTCTAATTTGAAGGTTTCTTCATTTATTTTCTTTTCAAGATTTTGTACTATATTTATATGGGGATTGATTTTATTAGCATTTATAGATTTTTCTAATTCTACTTTTTTATTTTTTATTTCATCTTTTTTCAAATCTAACTCTTTAAGTCTTGCACTACATTTTTCTAGCTTGCTTTGTTTTTCATATATTTCTTTGTGTTCTTGATGAAGATTTATCAACCATTCTAATTCTTTATTTTTTTCTTTTTCGAATTCTTTTAATCTTTCTATATCTTTTAATGTCTTTATGTATGTTCCTTCATTTATATTTTCATACTGTTTTAAACTTGAGTTTAATTGATTTAGCTTTTTTGCTTCTTGTTCTTTTCTTTTTTCTACCTTAGAAATTAAACTTGAACCATACTTTTTTAAACCAAACATCCTCTCAAGCATATCTCTTCTTTCTATTCCTTCTAATTTTAAAAATTCATTAAATTTACCTTGAGGTAATACCACTGCTTTCGTAAAATCTTCTGCTTTTAAACCCATAATTTCAATTATTTTGCTATCTACATATTCAGCTTTATCTGATATTATTTTTTCACTTCCATTATTATATATTTCGGTTAATAGTGCTTTGTAGTTCGTTATTCCCTTTTCACTTTTAACTAAGTCTCTATTTATTTTATATCTTCTTTTTAAATTTTCGTTTCCTATTTCAAATTCATATGACAAAAATGCTTTGTCTGTATCAAAATTTATATAGTCTTTATTTTTTTCAGGCAATTCTCCATACATTGCTATTGTCATAGCATCTAGAATAGTAGATTTTCCACTACCTGTATTTCCAAATATTCCAAACAGACCTCTTTGAGTCAATTTTTCAAAATCTATTTCAGTTTTTTCCCTATAACTATTCAATCCACTTAACTCTAATTTAATTGGCTTCATAGTTTGTTTCACCTTCTTTACTTGATATTTCTAAAAATAAATTCATCAATTCTCCTGAAACTTCACTCTCATTGTTGTAATAATAATAAGACTTAAATAGTTCCGCCATTGATTTGTCTATATTACATTCTTGACTTGAATCATCTCTATTATTTAAAGGCATTATTTCTACTATATCTTTTAGTGTTTCTTTCATTTTTTTTATATTTTGTGATGATATAGATTTTGATGTTTTTATTTCAAAATATGACCATATATCCCTGTGCTTATTTTCTTCACATATTTCTAGTGCTCTACTTATTTCATTACATATAAATAACTCTATCGGTTTATAATTATCAAAATACAATTCTTCTACTATTGTTTTATTATTATTAATTTCCACTAGATATCCACCTTTGCTATCTTCTCTTTCATACTTGCTATATGGTAGAGGTGATCCACTGTAATAAGCGTTTATTCGTTCTGATATTTTTTGCATTTTATGAAAATGACCCAGTGCTACATATTGAGCTTTATTAGGTAAATCCTTCTTTACAATTTTTGTGCTATCTAATAGTCGAGTTGATAAATTATAATCTTCTCCACCATCAACTATTACATGTCCAATAGCTATATTTATATCTTTATCACAGAAACTTTCTTCTAATATATTAAATACTTGACCTACTTTTGATGTGTATGAATCATAATTTTCAAACACCCTATTGTGACTAGAAATAAAATTATTTAATTCGTTCTCGTTGCAATAAGGCAATGTTATGATTCCTATTTCATTGCCTCTGATATTTAGTTTTATATATCCTTCTTTAGAGTCTAAAATCTCATATCCTGAATATTTTTTAGGCTCTATTCTATCCATCAAACTACCTACAACTATTACACCTTTATCTTTTGAAAGTTCCCTTATTACCGATAGTTGTTTAGTGCTATCATTGTCACCTCTTACAACTAAAACACACCTCTGACCATCATTTGATATCCTCGATACGGTCTGATAAAATAAATGGTTTCCTTCTAGTGAGCTATCATTACAATCAATAACATCCCCTGCAATTATTACTAGGTCTATATTTAAATCCCTTACTCTTTCAACGAAATCATCGCAAAATTTCTTTTGTTCTTCTATTCTTGAGTATCCATTTAGTTTTTTTCCTAAATGCCAATCTGAAGTATGAATAAATCTCATGTTTAGCCTCCAACTTTGATTAAATTAACATATATTAATTATGTCACAAATTGTATATCTCTAAACCTTAACTAAATTCTAAAGTAATGCAAAATAGATACAGCCTTATATGCTGTATCTATTTTGCATTACTTTAGAAATATATATCTGAAAGTTCTATTTTTGTAATAGACTTTTCATTGGATTTTAACCTCACTACATTTGTATTTTCTATTTCTTCTATTGGTAACTTTATTATAAATTTTGTTCCTTCATTAATTTTAGATTTAACTTCTATTTCACCCTTATGTAAATTTACAAACGCCTTAATAATAGACAACCCTATACCACTGCCTTCATTTTTTCTAGTAAGACTATTATCAATTTGAACAAATCTATCAAATATCTTATCTAAATCTTCTTCTTGTATTCCTATTCCATTATCCTCTACATTGATTATGACTTCTCCTTGGGTTGTGTGTACTGAAACCATAACTTTTCCTTTGTCTTTTGAGTATTTGATTGCATTAGATAGTAAATTAAGAACTATCCTCTCTATCTTTTTACGATCCACTTTAGTAATAACTTCTTCTCTGTCAGTATCAAAAATTAAGTCTAAATTTCTAGCTCTTGTATATGGTTCTACTGATAGAACTATATCTTCTAGTAATTCAATTATATTGCAAACTTCTAAATCTAAATCTGATTCACCTCGTTCATACTTTTCAAAATCAATAATATTATCAAGTAATCTTATTAGTCTATTACAATTATTATTAATAATATCAAAACTAAAATCATTTTTTTCGTATTCATTATTTTTACTTTTTTGCAATTGAATAACTGACATTATCACTGTAATTGGAGTTTTTAATTCATGACTTATATTTGATATAAAGTGCGCTTTTAAATTATTCATTTCTTCCGCTGCTTGTTTTGCCTTTAGTATATTTTTAATATATTTTCGTCTTTGATATAAATATACTATAAGAACAAATATTATAATTGTTAATATCAGTAGTACCGTAAGTATTCTTATTTTCACACCATTAATTACTATAACTTCATCTTTTGGATGATTTAGTATAGTTGATTCTTTTGGTAAGTCTTTAATTTTTATTTTAAACTTTTTTAATATATCATAATCAAATATATATTGATTAGCATAATCATTTCCTACATATAACTCCTTTGGATTTGCTCCATTAATTAAATCTTTAGCTATTTGACCTGCCATTTTTCCCTGTTGGAAATGACTAATAACTTTTCCTCCAATACTTCCATTACCCACACCATAACTAAGTATTTCATATACAGGTGTCTGATTTGCATTTTGAGTTATTGTCTTGGTAACATCCATATGAGATAACCATTCTTTATTTATAAATATATTTGGATAGAATGTAATAATTGCATACTCATTATTTAATTTAGACAATTCTTTTCTAAATTCATCTTTACTTAATTTTGTAGTAATTATTTTTTCAAAATTAATGTCTTCATACTTCTCTACCGATTCTTCATAAATTTCCCCAAAAATTTTTCCATTTTCATATTGTTCTAAAAATACAATATTTTTTACGTCTGGATGTAGTGTTCTTATTAAGTTGATACTTTCATCAACTGATTCTTTTTCCCTTACACCAGTTACTAAGTGCTGATTTAATGCATCTTTTATAAGCCTTTCATCCTCAATAGCTAAGAATACGATTGGAATATTTTCAAATAGTTCTTCTCTATATTTAAGACAAAATTCTAAGGCTTCATCATCAGCAACTATTAAAACATCAAATTTTTCATATATACTTAAACTTTGCTTTAATAACCTAAAAAATGCTTTCTCATTTTCAACGTTAGAATTTTCATTTGCATTCATATATTCCACCTTAAAGTTAACGTTATCTCCTAAACCCTCTTTTATACCTGATACTTGATCTTCAAATACAATGTGATTCGGATTATATGAACTAATGAACAATACATCTGTTTTAACTTCTGCATATATTTTATTTGGAATAATCTGAATTAGCATATAAAAAATTAGTATGTTGATTAAATTTTTAGCCTTAACCCTTTTCATATTTCTCCCCTTATACTTTATGTCCCCTATTTTTAGTATTTCTCTAAATATTATATCATAATTAAAAAAAAATCTATTCTATAATTTATATAGAATAGATTTTTTTGTCTATTTATCTAATTTTTTGTTGTTCTTGCTTAACTCTTTTAGCTCCTCTTGAGCAGTATTTAAATTTGTCGTTTCCGCTACCATTCGTTCAATGTTTACTATTGAAGTATTTGTCATACGTGCTTGACTAGATATATCTAATATTCTCTCATCTTTATTAGAGTTTTTCATATATAATCTCCTTATATTTATAGATTTATATAGTCATTATTCCTCTAGTACTAGATTTTATTCTTATAGTTTATATACTTATTCCTTCATCTATACCAAATAGATATAAGCATCTTTCTTTTACTTCTTTACCTGTAAGCTTTTGTATTGCATCGGTGTATAAGTCTAATTGTATCTTATATCTTTTAGCTACATTCTGCTTATTCTCTTCTGTTACATAATCTGTCTTGTAATCTACTATTACTATTTTATCATCCTCTTCAAAGTACGCGTCTATAATACCTCTAAGCATTAAACTATCTTCATCGTACTTTGTAATATTGCTTCCTTGTATTAATTCATCATCTATATATACATCTTTCATCTTTATCTGAGCATATATAGCTTGTTCTTTTTTAACAAAGCTAGATTTTAGCATTCTTTGCCCTATATCTGACTTGAAGAATTTGTGTATTTTAAATGGATTTATTATACTTGCTTGTTTTTCTGTAATAATATCCTTTTTAATAAATCCTTTTATCTGTTCTTCTATATCTTGAATTGTTCTTATTTTATTGGTATCTATTAACTCCATTACTAAATGGGTTATAGTACCTCTTTCAGCTCCACTTATTTTTTCTACAGCTTCTACTTCTTGTAAAAATAATGGCTTTTTAAGAGATACTTCTTTTGTAAACATTTCTTTGCTATAGTCTTCTTCATAAGTATTTTGTATTTTTTTAATTTCTGTAACTGATATACTTGCTGGTTTTGTTACTGCTGCTTCATATGGATATTCAAATCCTAATCTGTTTTGTATTGTTTCATAATACTCCGTGTCAGGATTGTTAACATCTATCTTATTTAGTATTTCTTCAATACTTTCTTTTTCTTCGTCTTCTTTGACTTCTACACTTACTTCATCTTTGTACCAAAGCTTAGTTTCCCATTTTGAGTTATGATTATCTATTGAATCTAATTCTATTTCCATCTCATCTCTAATAGTTTCTAAATCTTTGTGCTTTAGTACTGATGGCATTATCCAGTCTAAGAAAGTTTTTCCTTTTAGTACTTTGTATTGTGATATTGGTGCATTACCTTCTATACCACTTGCCCATGATTTGAGTTTTTTGTCTAATTCTCTAGTAGCACCTGTTATTATTAACTTTTCCTTTGGTCTTGTAAATGCAACGTATAAAACTCTCATTTCTTCTGATAAGTTTTCTACGTTTATTTTACTTTTTAAAGCTTCTTTAGCTATACTTGGATAAGATATTCTTCTATTATAATCTACTAGTTGTGGTCCAAATCCTAGATTATGGTGATATAAAATATTTTTTCTAAAATCTTGAGTATTGAACTTTTTCCCCATTCCTGAACATATTACTACAGGGAACTCTAATCCTTTACTTTTGTGGATACTCATTATTCTAACTACGTTGGCATTTTCTCCAAGTGTTTTTGCGCTCCCCATATCCGTGTTAGACTTTTTAAGTTTTTGTACAAAATTTATAAAGTTAAATATACCTTTGAAACTTGTCTCTTCAAACTGTTTAGCTCTTTCAAATAGTATTTTTAAGTTTGCTTGCCTTTGTGAACCACCAGGTAATGCTCCTACATATGCGTAATATCCTGTTTTAGTGTATAAATACCATAAGAACTCATCTGTACTCATATATAAAGATTTTTCTTTGTATTGATTTATTTTATTTAAAAAATCAGTACATTTTTTTCCTAGATCTATATTTACTAAATTGATCTTTTCTTTATCTAAGTTTACTTCACTACTGTTTTCACTTAATTCTGATTCACACATATCTAGACTTACCTCTTTAATAGGTTCTTCTTTTTCTCTTATATAATTATTACTAATTCTTTCTATTGCTTCATAAAAACTTTTTTCTTCGTCTTCTATTCTAATATCTATTAAATCTTCTGGTGTAAATGCAAATATCGGTGAACGAAGTACTGCTAGCATTGGTATATCCTGCATAGGATTATCTATTACATTTAATAATGATAATACAGTCTTTATTTCTATGGTATCAAAATATCCTACTCCTATATCTGCATATGTTGGTATATCCATATTCATAAGTTCATCTGCAAACACTGGTGCCCATGCTGAAGTTGCTCTAAGTAGTATAACTATATCCTTAAATTGCACTGGTCTATAATCATTTAATTTTTTATCAAAGACTTTCTGAATCTTACCATCTTCTCTATGAGCCATTAAATCTTTTATTATTTTACCTACCATTCTAGCTTCAAGTTGGATATTATCTATTTCTTCCTCTTCACTATCATTAGCTTCCTCAGCATTTTGAGATTCTTCTTTATTCTCACTATTTTCTTCTACTATTCTTGGTTTAGTTTGCATTAGATGTATTTCAGATGGTCCACCAACTATAACATCTTCATCTTCATTTTCCATAAAACTTGCACCAAGGTTTAGTCTTTCTTTTTCTGTGTATTCTATTTCACCTATGTTTTTGCTCATTATATTTTCAAATATATAATTTGCACAGTCAACTACTTCTTCTCTACTTCTAAAGTTTTTGTATAACATTATTTTTCTATATTTTGTACCTTGTTCTTCATCATAATCTCTATATTTTTGTAAAAATATCTCAGGCTTAGCTTGTCTAAATCTATATATACTTTGCTTTACATCTCCAACCATAAATCTATTCGGAGTTACTATTTTAGCTATGGTTCCAAGTAGTACTTCTTGTACTAGGTTACTATCTTGGTATTCATCTATAAATATTTCATAGAACTTTTCTCTATATCCAAGTGCTATATCTGTAGGTATATCATTATTTTCTTCGTCTTTTGTTATAAGTATTTTTAAAGCAAAATGTTCTATATCGTTAAAGTCTATTATTCCTTTTTCTCTTTTCTTTTCATCATATGCTTTTTCAAATCTAATTACCGTTTCTGATACTGCTCTTGCTATTGGATATAACAGCCTTAATTCTTCTTTTATTTCTTCATTTTCTTTTCTAAAAATGCTGGCTACCATTCCTTCTATTGATGATTTTGCATCTTTTCTAACTGCATCTGCTCTTTTCTTTATTTCTTCTATATATGAGGGTGAATCTTTTGGAATTCGTTTAACACCTTTTCTATAGTCTTCAAATTTTACTGAAGACATAGCACTAAAGGATTCTTCCCACGAAGATTCACAAGCTTCTAGTATTAATTTTACTTTTGTATAGTCACTTTTAAATTTAACTAAATATGTTTCTAGCTCTTCTATTCCTTCTAACTCTTCTAGAGCTTTTCTCATATTTACTTCCATACCACTCACTTCTATTTTTACAGTATCTAGTATTGCATCTGACCATATACTTTTTGAAAACTCAAAGTCATCATTTATGTTAAACATCTGTGCACTAAATTCTAACCATTCCTTTGGATCCGGGGATGCCATTGCAAAGTTGTAGATACTCATTACAATTTCTTGGATATTGTTATCTCCTCTTTTTTCTGCATAGCTTTCCACTAAGTCTAAGAAGTCTTTGTTTTGTTCTACATATAATTGTTCAAATACTTCCTCTAGTGCTTCTTGTTTTAGTAGGTTACATTCTGTTGTGTCTCCTATTCTAAAGTTAGGATCTAGGTTTATTTTATGGAAATTTGATTTTATTACCTCTAAACAGAATGAGTGTATTGTTGTTATACTAGCTTTGTTTAGTAATACTAACTGACTTTGCAGATGCTTATTTTCTGGATCTTTGTCTAAAGCTTTACCTATTGCATCTCCTATTCTCTCTCTCATTTCTGATGCTGCTGCATTTGTAAAAGTAACTACTAACAGTTTATCTATATCTATAGGATTTTCCTTATCTATTATCATTTGTATTATACGCTCAACAAGTACTGCTGTTTTTCCAGAACCTGCTGCCGCTGCTACTAGTAAGTTACCATTTCTATGGTCTATTACTGCTTGTTGTTCGTTTGTCCATTTAGGAGCACTCATTACTTTTCGCCCCCTTTCATCATATCTAATATTTCATCGTCGCTCTTTTTATTTATTATTTTATAATTATTATCTTTTAAGCTACTATCAAACTGGCATATACCTGAGAAACTACAATAAGTACATGAGTTTTTATCTTTTGTCTTGTATGGGTGTATGCTAATATCTCCCTCTAGCATATCTTGGCATATGTTCTCTATAGTAGATTTAACATATTTTCTTATTACATTAAACTCATCAGGTGTTACTCCTTTAGTGTTTTTAGCTAATGTTCCATCTTTATTTACACTTGCTGGTATTATTAGAGAAGTAGCTTTTTCACCTTGATCTAATGATTTATCCATTTCCTTTATGATATTTGGATTTTTAATTAGTAATCCCTGCATCTTTAAATCTTTTAATATTTTTTCTCTTATTTCTTCATCTTCTTTATTTTCATCAAACTTAGCTATAGGGTCATCTATTTTACTATATAGTATAGCAGCTGGATTTAAATCCTTACTACTTTCAAGTATTGCATCTAAGTATACTAATAATTGTAGTTGTAATCCATGATAGACTTCTGTTAAACTTATACTCTTATCACTTGATTTATAGTCTACTATTCTTATATATTTTCCTTCTTCATTTTCAAACTCATCTATTCTGTCTATAGTACCTCTTAATTTTACTTCTTCTCCATTTTTTAGTACTATTTTTATAGGTGGATACTTTCCATTGTTTCCAAAGCTTACTTCATATCCACTTGGCTCAAAGGATCCTTTTTTTATTTGATCACTTATTATACTTACTGCTGTTATAAGCATTTTCTTTAGCCTATATGCTAAGTATTTATATCTTTCAGAACTATCTAGTATATATCCAGGTATTTTACCTACTAGTTCTTCTACTATTTGTGAGACTTTTTCTATTATGTAGTCTTCATTTATATCTCTCCAATTTAAATTGTCTTTGACCATTTGTTTAGAGAATGTATCTAGTATTGTATGAACAAAGTTTCCTAAATCTGGTGCTGTGAAAGAATATTCTTTTCTTTCTTTTGCCTTTAGACCATATTGTATGAAATAGGCAAATGGACATCTAGCATAGCTTTCAAGTCTTGATACACTTAGATTTTTATTTTCATATAATTTTTTAATCTTCTCTTCTTCTACTTTTTGAACTTGGTTAGTATAGCTAAGTCCACCCACAACTTTTCTAGCTATGTTGCTATATTCTTCATCAGTTATATAGTATCTATATACATCTAACCAAATATCATTTACTTCTTTTCCATCATCAAATTCTTTTATTTCATTTATTAATTCATTAAAAGTAGGTGCTTTTGTAGTTATTTTGTTTAGTATCTCTTCATCTGTTTTAGCTTCCTCTTCTACCAAATAACTTTTGTTATTTATATTAGGGAATACTTTCTTTAGTCTAGATATTATTACTGATGGTCTAATAGTTTTTCCTTCGTGGTCTGCTATAGGATAAGTTACTATTAGGTTTTCACTAGTTGAAGTAAGTGCTCTATATACTAAGAACTGTTCTTCAAATGTTTTAGTTTTACTATCTATATCTACCTGTACACCTTTTTGTCCTAAATCTTCTCTATCATTATCATTTAATAATCCATTATCTTTTGATATTAATGGGAATGTACCATCTGTTGTTCCTATTAGATAAAGATATTTAGTGTTAGGATTTTTCATTCTATCTACACTACTTACTAATACCTGATCTATACTTGGTGGTACTAGACCTAATTCATATTCATCAAATCCAAGGCTTATTAGTTTTATAAATTTATCTAGGCTTATAGCTTCACTATCCATTATTTCAACCATTTGATCTAGTATATCCACTACTATATCCCATACTTGAGAATATTGATTTGCTACGTCTAATTCGCCATTGTCTCTAAAGTCAGTTATTTTATTTTCTATGGTAGTCGGAATATCTATATCTAATAAGAATTCGTACACGTATCTACATATATCACTTACTTTATTTTTACCTTTTAGCTTATCTTGAAGTTTTATTATTGGTTCTAGTACTTTGTTTTTTATTTCGTTTACTTTTTCTCTTTGAGATATTTCATAGTCATTTTCTGGTATAGATAGATTGTGATTCATAGGATAACTCCAGCTTTCTTCAAACCATTTTTTACCCTTTATACCATTTGCTAATACATAGTTTTCAAGTAAACTTATCTCCTCATTGCTTATTCCTATAAGTCCGCTTTTTAAGTATCTGAACATTGTTTCATAGCTATATCTTCTATTTCTCATTTCTAGTGCCGATATAATTAATACTATTATTGGATTACTTTTAGCTTCTCTCTTTTTATCAATAAAGTTTGGTATTTCATATTCATTAAATATTGAGTGAACTAAAAAGTCGTATTTATTTAAATCTCTAGTAGCTATTGTTATATCTTTGTATCTAACATTTTTATCTCTAACTAAAGCTATTATTTCTTTTGCTATTTCTTCTACTTCAGAATATAAATTATTAAATTCCTTTATTTGTATATGCTTAGTTTCTGCTTCATAAGTTTTATATGGATAAGCATGATAATATTTTTCTAAATGTATAAGTTCAGGATTATCTTTAAATCTATATGGAGCATTATTACTTAAATCTATATTTGGAAGTAATTTTACTCCTTCTTCATTACATAGTTTTATTAGTTTTTGATATGTAAATTTAGTTCTAGAAAAAGCATCACTTTTGTTGTATGTAATTTTATGTGGGTTGTCCACTGTTAATGTTATAGTTACTTCTTTAGCTTTATGGAATAAACTTTTTAGTACTCGATACTGGTTCGGTGTAAATCCTGTAAATTCATCTACATATATATATGCATCTTTGAAGTAATCACACATCTCCAACTTACTAGATAGTGCATTAAGCATATCTTGTGAATCTACATAGTTTTCATGAAGCTTTTCTTCAAATGCCTTGTAAATTTTACTTAAGTCTTTTAATTTTAGACCTAATGTCTCATTAGCTACATCAGAAGATACTGCTTCTAATGCATCTGGGCTTACGTTATATTGTTTTAATTCTCCTATAATATCACTTATAGAGCTAACAAACCCTGATTGTGATGCTGATTTTGAAAATATATCTAGATCTTTGCTTACACTTTCTATAGCTTTGTATGTCATCATTGCTTTACCACTAGAATTTATATTTACATCAGTTAGCCCTCCTACATGAGAAAAGACTATATTACTCATAGTTTTAAAACTTAGTACCCTTGCTCTTAAATATTTATCTTTTGTTTCTCCTAAAAAAAGTCTACTCATCCTTTTTTCCATCTCAAATGTATATTGCTCTGGAACTAAAAGTATAACAGGAGACGTCTCATTATCTTGTACTCTATTTTTTATTTCATTTAGTACATAGGCAGATTTTCCATTTCCCCCTCTACCTAATACAAATTTAACACTCATAATTTTCCTCCTCTAGAATGCTATAGTTAACATCTTGTCCGTTACACAATTTATTAAATTCACAGTACTTACAGTGATTAGTATTTTTTACTTCGTGATATTTCTCTTTTTTCATCATATCTATATAGTCTATTATTCTACGTTTATATGAGTTGTGTATTTCTTCACTATATGATATTGTTACTGGTTCTTCTTCATACTCTGGTTGATAGTATTTCATACTTATATTTTCAAAGCTCATATCCACATTGTATATCTTTGGAATTACTTCTTTTGCTAAAAACATATATACTATAGTTTGTATTCTATTTTGCGCATTATTATAATCTACCTTTTTGTTTTCTGTTTTCCAGTCCCATATTTCAATAGCATCCTCTTTTATTATTACTAAGTCATACTTTGCGGTTATTGTATTACCATTTATTGTGTATCTTATTTCGTATTCTGGTAGATAGACTGGAAACAGTGATTGGTTACCCCTCTCTATCGTTTCATTAGGTAGGGGTAAAAGTCTTTTTATTTTTTCCATCCATTTTATATATTTAGGATTAGTGTTTTCATTTATTCCAAGTGGTATATTGCTGAAATATCTTTCGCAAAGTAAATGAAATTCACTACCTACTACTAAGCTTTCATAATATTCTCTACTCCCTATATCATCTTGTCGCCAGTTTATTTTATCTATGTATTTAAACTTGAATTTTAAAGGACAAGATTTATATGTATTTATAGAATTTTGGCTATATGTAAAGTGCTTCAAGTATATCACCTCTTTTGTATTTATGTTTGTATTCATAGCCCGCTCGATGAATAATAATACAAGTTTTCCTTCCGGCAGACAAGCTGCAAGGTCGGTTCAACTTGTATTATTATCCATCTTCGCTCATGATATATATAGCATTAATTTCAAATTAGAGCATCCGCTGCTTATCATCCCCTTCTTAGCGATATATACTTTTCTAGCTCTTTAATATATAAGGATGGGTTTTGCTCTTTGTTTCTTTTTCCTATGTCTGATTCGTCATTGTACATTGAGCAGGATAGTATTAGCATTTCTTTTGCTCTTGTTATTCCTACGTATAGTAGTCTTATTTTTTCGTTTATTAGTTCTATTTTGCTTTGATGCATGTAGTTTGTTGATATTTCTCCACCTCGCAATGCATCTATTTCTGATTTTATTACTGATGTTGGATTTTTGTATTTTTCTTTTAAGTACCATCTTTCTCCTTGGAATTTTTGATTTATGTTATCTGGAAAATTATACTCTACTAATCCTAATAAAAATACACAGTCCCATTCTAGTCCTTTTGATTTATGGTAGTTGCATACTGTGATGCTCCCTGGTTCTGGTTCGTATCCATTCATTTCGTATACTACATCTATTATATAGTTGAATACTCTGTTTTTACTGTTTGATATTATTTCATATGCTTCACTTAAATTCATATGTATATTATCTAATGATAAATATTTTATGTAAAATGCCACGTAATCTACTATTGCTTTATCTTCTTTTTCTAGTTGTATTTGTTGCCCTATATATAGTATGAGTAAATCCATTTTTGTAATTGGATATTCTAATATTTCTTTTAATGCTTTTATACACTTTAGGTATCCCTTATAAACATCACTTTCTGTATCTATTATTAGGTTTAGGTTTTCTCCACTATATATTATTTCTTCTGTTGTATGTTTTTTTACTAGTTCTAAAAAGTCTTTTTTACCTTGTTCATTTTCAGTATGCATAAATACCTTATCAAGTACTGTTATAAGTCTATTTATGTCATCACAATTTAATATAAAGTCCATTATATAAGCTATTTTATTTAGTGTTTTTCTTTTATGTAATGAGTTTGGTCCTAATTCTTCGAATTCCATATTATTTTCTGTAAGTACTTTAGCTACATGTGTTATTTGATCGTTTCTAGGCACTAGTATTCCTATGCTTTTGTCTGGATATTTCTTTTTTATTCCTTTTGCATAGGCTACTGTTTTTTCTACTTCATCATTCCAAGTTTTATATTTTTTTGTGTTTATACTATACATATCAGGATTTGGATTCTCTTTGTATCCCATTCCACTTGGTACTGTTCTTACTTGCATATCTTCTAGTGCTTCTCTACATTCCACTTGATTAAATTCAGCTGTTACATATTTTACTAGTCTATTAGCTAAGTCTAGTATGTCTTTTGAGCTTCTATTACTCATATCCATTCTATAACAATGGTCTGCTTCATTTATAAACTCTTTGAAATACTTTGGATCTGAGGAAGAGAATGTTCCTGTTATACTTTGATTTATATCTCCTACTCTTACTAGATTGTTGCTTTCTTTACATATTAATTTTATTATTTTACCTTGTATTTCGTTTGAGTCCTGACATTCGTCTTCAAATATGTATGAGTATCTTTTTTGAAATTTATTTCTAAGATTTTCATCTAATGTTAATGCTTTATATGCTAATACCAATATATCATCATAGTCTAGTAATCCTTGCTGTTTTAGCTTCCTATCGTATTGTTTGTATATTGGTAATATTATTTTTAATATTCCTTTATAACTACTATCTATCATTCCTTCTAGTGTATCAGGGGGTATATCTTTGTATTTTAAGTCTCCTATTGCGTTAACTACTAAGTCATAGAATCCACCTTCCCAGGCATCTAGCATTCTATTTCTCCAATCATTGTCCTTTTGTTCCTTGAGAAACCATTGATACGCTCTTTCTCCACCATTTAACCTAAATTTTCTTATACATTCATTTAGTATAATACTTTTTTGTAAATCATCAGCTATACTAAACTCTTCACTTAACATTACTACTTCAGGTTTTTCTTTTATTATTTTTACAGCTAAACTATGTATTGTCATTACTTCATAAGAATTTTCTTCTTTTATTCCATTGTCTTCTAGTGTCTTTTTTATTCTTCCTTTGAAGTTGTTTACTGCACTATTCATATAAGTAAGTATTAGTATTTTTGAACCCTTATGTTTTTGTTCTGATAATAGTTTAGCAACTAGATTAGTTACTATAAAGGTCTTACCTGCACCAGGTACTGCAGGTACTGCCATTGTTCCTTTTTCATATTGTATTATAGGTATTTGGTCTTCTCTATAATTTATTTTACTCATTTTTATCACCTGCCTTGTCTAGTAGCTTTAATAATAAGCTGTATAGTATACTTTCTTGCATATATCCGTTTACTGTGTATTCACTTTTAAATGCGTATACTTCTTTACCGTTTATAAGTAAATTGTATATCATATTGTATAAGTAATATTTCTTGTAGTTTTCTTCCATAGCATCTGTAAATATTTTTTTCTCTTCAAATGATTTTCTAAGTACTATTAAGTTACTTATATCTTTTTCTATCTTCATATTCCAAGCATTACTTCCTATATCTACCCATATTTGTATTGGTCTATTAAGGTTGTATGATATATAAGAAAATGGCGTAGTTATAATGACTGAGTCTGAAGTACTTAATTCTTCTATATCTGATATACTATAAAAATCATTTATAGTAGTTTTTAAAGCATCTATATATATTTTTTCTTTGTCTTTGTTTTTATCTAGTCCTAATGTAGAAATGTTTTTAGTAAATACATCACTATCTTGTATTATTTGTTTACATATTTTTATGTTTTCTTTTCCTGCTTTAAGGTTAAGCATTTTATCTATATAGAACCTAATTAAAAACTCATCTATTTTTATATCTTCTTTTCTTTTAGAGTGGATGTATTCTATAAGATTCATATATTTTTCATAACTTTCTTTTCTTCTAAATATACTTAATGCCTGTATCCTATTTACATTTAAAAGTATCTCTATAAAGCTTATATACTCTTCATCTTTTATGTACTCTACATAATCATAAAAAATACAAGCAGCTACTACTAGAGCATTTGCATATGGATAGTCTACTATTTTTTTATCTTTCTTGGTATTGAAGCTATTTATATTATATTTTTCTAATATATTTTTTATTTGGGTATCAAGCAAAGTATTATTTACAGGTGATATTATAGCTATGTCTTTTGGACTTGTCCCATCTTTTATAAGGTTTATTACCTTTTTAGAAGCCTCATCTATCATTTCATTGTATAGTTGACTAACTTCATTTAAGTCTACTTTAGTAGGCAATAAATACATATCTTCTATTCCTATATTTTTACTTTCACTATTATCGCCTTGTATTTTACTTACTATATTTTCTTCTATATATTCAATATCTATATTATTAAATACAGAATAGTCTCTAGTTTTATTAAAATAGATATAACTTTCTTTTGCAAAACCACTTACTAAATCTATAAAATCAACTTCCGCAGTTGTACTATTTTCTAAACTATCTACTATTAAATATAGTGTATTGTTTTTTAAATGCTTAATATAACTTTCATCATTTAATAAGAAATTATTGTATAAATATATAGCTATAGAATCATCAATCATTGAATTATCTAGTAGTGTATCTATATAATAATTTATTATTTCATTCATTTGGCTATAAGAGAATCTCATTATACTTTCTCTATTCTTTTTTGATAAATATATTTTTTCTCCTATAGTTGTAAAATCTAATAAAGCTTGTGATGCCTTATTTATGTTGTTGTTTATGCTATTTGCTATATTCCTATTTGTAGATGTTATATCTTGAAAATATCCCTCTAAGTTTCTTTTCTTATTAACTTTTTCATTTATTATATATTGTGCTAAACTATTTTGAATAAATGTAGGTACTATTTTTTTTTGTTTTATCTTGCTACAATTTTCATTTATTAATGGCCAGAATTTTGTTAGCTCTTTTTTTATAAAACTTAGGTATGTTGTAATTTTTAATTCTTCGCTATACTCTAAATTAATATTTCTATCGTATCTTAGTTTTGTCATATTGTTTGGTACTATTAACAATATATTTTCTGATTTATTGTTATTTTCTTTTATAAATTTTTTATAAATATCTATTATATCATTGGTTTTTTTTTGTATATTATTTTCTTTAAGCAAATATCTCACGTATACACCTTCTTTTATTTATATGTTATATATTTTAATTATATCATATGTTCACTTTTATATTCTTTTTCAACAAAATAAGACCACTTGATATATTACATTTCAAGTAGCCTGTTTATAATTTTTTTATATATACTTATTTATTAATTTGCTTTCATTCCTGATATATATCCTTTTTTTATGCATTCGTCTACTACATAATTTACTAAATCTCTAAATTCCTTTGGACCTTCATTCAATACTATTTCATTTCTTTTGTATACTTGTTCTACTGTTATATTATGGTCTTTCCATGATCCACCTTCTGTTGCATAGTTTAAAAGTAATGGCTGAAGCCTATCAAGCATCGCTCCATACTTAGCTTCAATTGTTTTACACTCTTCGAATTCTTCCCATAATTCATAGAATTCTTGTTTTTGATCTTTTGGTAACATTCCAAATATTTTATCTGCACTTGCTTTTTCTCTATCATATTTATCTTCGTGGCCCTTTTCATCAAATGCAAATGTGTCTCCTGCATATATTTCTACTAAATCATGAATTAGCACCATTTTTATTACTTTTTTTATATCTATCTCTTCTTTTATATATTCTGATAATAAAAAGGCCATAATTCCTAAATGCCATGAATGTTCTGCATCATTTTCTTTTCTACTTTTATCACTTACATATGTCATTCTAAATATATTTTTAACTTTGTCTATTTCTATCAAAAAATCTATTTGTTTTTTTAATCTTGAATCTAATAGTGTCATAATATTTTCTCCTCATATTGATATATTCTTTGAAATATTATACCATTTTTTTACACAAAAAAGCCATATATAGATATATATGACTTTTTATATTAAAAGCTCTTTTACTCTTTATATTTTGCTTTAGATATAAGTTGAGTCATTGTTCCCATTGGACAATACGTACACCAAGAACGTGGTTTATATAATAACATAGTAACTATACCCAGTATTGTAGATGTAACCATTATACTGAAAAATCCAAATGCAAATTGTGCTATCCAAGGACTTACCATACTTGTATCGATCCACTGCCATGGTAGTTTAAATGTCCATAACACTGTAATAACTTCCTTTAATTCTGTTGTTCCTTTAAAGACTAAGAACGTGTTAAATATCATATTCATAAACATAGTCATGAAGAAAGCTAAAAAACTATATCTAAACCATTTACTTTTTAAAAATGTAGGTATATCTTTATATCTTGATAATCTTAATTTATCTCCCATTATATCAAGTAATTGTCCTCTACCACAGTAATTATTACAATAAGCTTTACCTTTACCAGCTAGTGATATTCCTAATGGTATTAGAAAACATATCATCCCTAACCATGCAAATAATATATTAAATATTCCTAAGAATAAATAAACTGCACTTACTATCCATAGATAATCAGTAATCTTCTTTTTATTTCTCAATTTCTTCACCTACCTCTATATTTTTGATATTTATAACTGATGCTGGACAAGTTTTAGCACACTTTCCACATCCTACACATTTCTCTGTATTAATCTTTGCATATACACCTTGCTCTATCGTTATAATCCCTAAAGGACATACTTTCACACAACTTCCACAAGCTACACAATGTTCTTTGTCCACAATTGCTTTTTTCTTTGCTTTTATCATAATTCATACCCCCTGTTGTTTATTATGATATAATTATACGTTTTTTCTTTAAATACTTCCGTGACTTTATCACAAAAAAAGTAGCCATAGGCTACTTTTATCTAATCTTTATAACTGCTATATCTTCATTATTAACTTCTAGATCCATTAATTTAAAATTATCCATTACTATATTTTCAAAGCGATAACAATTGTTATCTATATTATATTTCTCACATGTAAAATTAAATAAATTTGGATTATTCTCATCCATATATCTCATTTGTACTTCATACATATAATCACCCAACCTTTTAGATTAATAAATTTAACTGTATTATAATTATTTATATATACTAAAGAATTTATTCATTATATTTCTACTACAAGCTCCTACTATAACTAATAGTATATTTATAATCATTAAATAAAAGGTATAAGCTAGTGTTATATTAATAGAAAAAAGTTTTGTTAATGATAAGGTTGGTATATAATAAGGCATAGTAATCCAGGTAGCAATACTCGGGCTGTGTAATATTAATTGAGCATATAGTGCAAATAAAACTAAGAATAGACCTAATCCACATCCTGTTATTGCTACAATTATTGATTCTGTAATTTTTAGATTATACTTATATCCTGTATAAAAATTTATTCCGAAATATAACATACAGAATATCATTCCTATACTTATTGTAGTTTCATTCATTGGTAAAAATATAAAATAGATAAAGGAAGCCAGGCATATAAATAATATATTGAAGAAAAGCTTTTCTGATGCGCTAAATAGTTTTTGCATATATTCACCTCTAATTCCCTTTATTTTATTATATAAAATGTATTTTTTAAAGGTGAATAGTTTTTATTATAAAACAACAAAAAAAGATTACGTGGCTACGTCTTACTCTCCCAGGAGGTTGCCCCCCAAGTACCATCAGCGCTAAAGAGCTTAACTTCTGTGTTCGGAATGGGAACAGGTGTATCCTCTTTGCTATAATAACCACATAATCTTTA
>JBOFYV010000130.1:0-3206 GCA_051654865.1 Peptostreptococcaceae bacterium | reverse complement strand
TAGTAAATCTAAAAGATGAAATTAGGTTTAGGCTTTTTACTGAGCCCGCGAGTGAGTGTATTATATAAGCCTTCCTTCCACCCTTTGGGAAAGTCGGTGCGGCTTATATAATACACTCACTCGCTAAGGATATATACTTTATAAACTTTTGAAAATAAATATACAAATTGGAATTTACCTAATTACTTTTTCTAAAATGAAGCTACCATCCTCTAAGTCTTTTGGATTTTTTATTTTAATTATATGGAATCCACATTTATTAACATAAAAGCAATGATTTCTACGAGAAAAAATAGGTGTTTCAGTATTCCATACTTTTGTATTTGGATACATAGACTCTATTTTATGCCATACTTTGGTACCAATTCCCTTATCTTCATAGTTAATATCAATAAATAAACATCCCAGAGAATTTTCATTATTATCGTTAATCCAAAGAATTGTTCCACCTATTAAAATATTGTTTAAATATATACAATAAGAAGTTGCCTCTTTGTCTAATCCCCATCTTCTTAAAAATGTGCCATCATCATATCCTGATGGTCCACCCGTTTCTTTTCCTAAATGAATTTTTGTGTCATAATCAAATGCTGATTTCATTATTGGAATAAGATTATCTATATCATTTTTATTCATAGTTTCAAATTTAATATCCATTCGATTTCCCCCTTCAAACTGGAATTTAGTTAATAGATTTAATTAGTAGTATCAATTTGTTTTTCTATTATTTTAACGCAGAGTATTATTATAAATCATGAGCAAAGTAGGTGTTTATATAAGTTGCACTGACCTTGCAGCTTGTCTGCCGGGAAGAAAACTTATATAAACACCTTCTTTGCGGGCTTTATCTAGTACACAAGGCAAATTCCTATTTATTTATATGATATCAAATATATACTAACTTATCACTATTAATATATCATTAAGAAAGTTTAAAGTTGTGTATATACCTACATTTACCAACTCCCCCAAAAATCCATAAATTAAAATAGATAAAAATATTAATATACAATTTAGTGTATAATAAAAGCAGACTCTGAAAGCAAGGTGAATAAAATGACAATAAACACAATCGAAGAAATAATAAAAAATAAATCAGACAGATCAAAATATAACAGCGGATTTATATCCCATAAAAGAAATCTAGTATTCAACAACTACGCTAAAATAGAAAACAACGTAGCTACATTTTACGGAAGTGTAAGAGGAGAGGGCTATGAATCAACTAACACAAGTATGGTAACGATAGACATAAAAAATAGAGTACTACTAAACCTTAGCTGCGACTGTGACCAAAGTATGTCACCATCAAGTAAAGCTCAAATATGTCATCATATGGTAGCTGTAGTACTACAAGGTCTAGATAGCCTAAAAACAGCTACACCAAAAGCTGAACAAGAAAAGGTCATAAACTCAGACGTAACTATAGAAGTAACACAAGTAAGTGATGATTACATAGGCATAGACCTTAGTTTTGGTGGAATCGATAAAAGTGAGAATAAAAACATATTCAATTCATTTAGAGAAAATAAAAGAATGCATCGATTAAAAAATGGAAACTATCTAAATTTAAAAGAAGATAAAATATCTAAAGCATTGGAGTTAATAGAAGGGCTAGGTATAAATGATAATATAAACAACATTAAGGTACATAATAGCAAAGCTATGTTTATAGATTTTATCCTAGAGGATGAGGATTATGATTTTATAAAGTGTGATAATTACATAAAAAATATTAAAGAAAAGTATAAAAAAATAACTAAAGAATACTATGAAGTTCCAAAAGAATTAAATGCTAATCTTAGAGATTATCAAGTAAAAGGATATAGATTTTTAAGAACATTAAGTGAATTTGGATTTGGTGGAATACTAGCTGATGAGATGGGACTAGGTAAAACAATACAAGTAATAACTTTTTTACTATCTCAAACTAACAAAAAGTCTATAATAGTAACTCCAACAGCACTTATATACAACTGGAAAAATGAACTAGAAAAATTTGCGCCAACTTTGAAGGTGGGAATAGTATATAAAGATGTTAATACAAGAGAAAAAATAATATCAGAATTCAAAAACTACGATGTTATTTTAACTACTTATGGAACACTTAAAAATGATTTAAATAAATATCAAAATATAGACTTTGATTTTTGTATAATAGATGAAGCACAAAACATTAAAAACCCAGCTTCTACAAATTCTACTGTGGTTAAAAGTATAAATGCCAAAGTTAAATTTGCTTTAACAGGAACTCCTATGGAAAATAATCTATTAGAACTGTGGTCTATATTTGATTTTGTAATGCCAGGTTATTTATATGATAAAGCTAAATTCCAAGGTGTATTTAGAAATGGTGAGAGAAATATGCAAGTACTTAAAAATATGATATCACCATTTATGTTAAGAAGAACTAAAAAGCAAGTTGTAAAAGAACTTCCTGATAAAATAGAACAAAAACTATTCGTTGAATTAGGTGCAGAACACAAAAAAGTTTACAATGCTTACATAAAAGTAATAAAAAATAAGATAAAAGAATTAAATTTAGATAAAATAACAGTATTTTCTTATTTAACAAAGTTAAGACAACTTTGCCTTGTACCAAACTTAATGGTAAAAAACTATAAAGGTAAAAACTCAAAACTATCAGTAACTTTAAATATATTAGAAGAATCTAAGGATAAAAAGGTACTTATCTTTTCACAGTTTACAGGTGTACTTCAAGAGATAAGTAAGGAATTAGACAAGAAAAATATTTCACACAGCTATTTAGATGGTAAAACAAAAGCAGTAGATAGAGTGAAACTAGTAGATGAATTTAATGAGAGTAAAGAAAAAAGAGTATTTTTAATATCACTAAAAGCAGGAGGTACAGGTCTAAATTTAACTAGTGCGAGTGTAGTAATTCATTTTGATCCATGGTGGAATCCTGCAGTTGAAGCTCAAGCAACAGATAGAGCTCATAGAATCGGCCAAAAAGAAGTGGTAAATGTAATTAAATTAGTAGCAAAAGATACAGTAGAAGAAAGAGTTATAGGGCTTCAAGAAAGTAAGAAAGAGCTGATCGATGATATAATAGATGGAAATTTAGAAAATTCAAATACTCTAAAAGGATTGTCAAGTGAAGAAATAATAGATTTGTTTATAAAATGATGAGAGACCGTAAGGTCTCTTTTTACATTGTATATAAAATTCTGAAAAGTATTAAG
>JBOFYV010000129.1:0-63859 GCA_051654865.1 Peptostreptococcaceae bacterium | reverse complement strand
TAAAGATTATGTGGTTATTATAGCAAAGAGGATACACCTGTTCCCATTCCGAACACAGAAGTTAAGCTCTTTAGCGCTGATGGTACTTGGGGGGCAACCTCCTGGGAGAGTAAGACGTAGCCACGTAATCTTTTTTTATGTATAAAATATATATAATATTCTTTTTTATGATAAAATATAACTATATTATAAATATAAAAGGGAGATATTTATGGGTGTAATAGAGAATTTAATAAATCAAGGTGTTAATGAATCGCTTATTAAAGATGTACTTTACTTTAGAAAGTACTATAGTTTACAAAAGGAATTAGAATATCGTATTAACAAATCAAAAATATATTTTTATGGAAAAGATATATTATCAATGTGCATTTCAGCAATATTAGAAGAACAAAATATATTATTATCAGGCCCTAAAGCAACGGGAAAAAATCTATTAGCAGACAACTTATCAGAAATATTTAACAGACCGCAGTGGAATACTTCATTCCATATTAACACAGATAGTACAACACTTATAGGTACAGATACATTTATAGATAATCAAGTAAAATTAAGACGTGGATCAGTGTATGAATGTGCCATAAATGGTGGATTTGGAGTATTTGATGAAATAAATATGGCTAAAAATGATGCCATAGCAGTACTTCACTCAGCCTTAGATCACAGAAGAGTCATAGATGTACCAGGATATGAAAGAATAAACTTACACGAAGCAACTAGATTTATAGGAACAATGAATTATGAATATGCAGGTACAAAAGAACTAAATGAGGCATTAGTATCTAGATTTATGGTTATAGATATTCCAGAAGTAGAAGAAGATAAGCTTATGCTTATACTAACTAAAGAGTTTGAAGATGCTGATAAAGATAAACTAAATCAATTTGCAGGTATATTCTTAGATCTACAATTAAAATTTAAAAATGGTGAAATATCTAGTAAATCAATTGATTTGAGAGGGTTAATTGGTTCTTTAAAGACTATAAGAAGAGGATTAAATCCTACTTTAGCTATAAATATGGGGATAACTAGCAAAAGTTTTGATATGTATGAAAAAGAGCTAGTTGATGACATAATAAGAACAAGAATATCAGAAAAATGGAAAGCTGAAGATATATTTACAAAATTAACAGTATAAAATGTTACAAATAAATAGTGTATATTGGTAGGGGATAGAATGAAATGGATATACAATGAATATGAGTTTGAAAACAGAGTAAATAATTTAGCCTGGACAATATCAGGAAATTATGATGAAAATATAAGCTTATCTAAGTTAGATTATTCATCTAAAGATGTAGCATTATACTTTGCTATTATGGAAGGTGCACGAAATAAGTATATAGATTGGGATATTGTAAAGAAGTATATTTATAATAGAGCAAAAATGGGATATGACTTAAGTATTATTTTATCTCTATCACAAATTGTATTTAATATAATTGTAGAAAATAAAATAATAGAAGAAAGACCAGGCGTTGAAGATATAAAGAATAGTGCATATAAAGATATATTATGTACATTTACTAAAATATATAATAATGAAGTAATAGATAAAGTTAAATATGCAATTGTACTAGAAAGTATGGGTAAACATCCTATAATGGAAGGTACTACTGTACGAATAATAAAAGATATAAAAGAAATAGATATTAAACAAGATATAGTAGATGTCTTAATAGAGATCGATAAAATTTATTTGAAATATTTTCAATCTATATTTGTAGACTCTAGCACTATAGACAATGCTAGAGAAATGACTATAGATAATATAAACTTAGATAGCTTTTCACAATTCATGTATGATGAATTGTATGATGAAGACATTAGTATTGAAAATAACATAAATGAGATATCTAACTCTATGCTTATTGAAGGTATAGGAGAAATAGAAATCAATAATGAATCTAGAAAACAAGATAGAATGATTTGTGTAGATAAGGAAACAGCAGATAAGATATATAGTAAGATAGAACATTACTATGGAAAGTCATATTTAAGTATAAGTGAAATAAAAAGGATAGAAACAAAGAATTGTAGAAATGTTCATGAAGGATGTAGAGTGCATTTTACAGAAGGGGTACTAAGAACAAACTGTACTAATATTGCACAGGTAAGGTATGCTATAAGGCAAAAGGAAAATAATATTAGCAAGTACAGAGATAAAGTAAAAATACATAAAAGAAATATAATAAAGCTAAAGCAAAATATATCAAGAATACTTATAGAAGAAAGTGAGACTAGCAGAATATACTCTGATTATGGAAATGTGTATGCACCTAGGGCATGGAGAGTATCTAGAAGTAATAATAATAAAATATTTTATAGAGATATTATCAATGAAAAAGGAAAGTTTGTTATAGATATACTGTTAGATGCTAGTGGGTCTCAAAGTAGAAATCAAGCAAATGTAGCTACGCAGGCGTATATAATATCAAAGGCACTAACTATGTGCAGTATACCTAATAGGGTAATGGGATTTTCTAGTTTTATGGATTATACTATTATAAAAAGGTTTAAAGATTATGAAGATGGTGTAGAGTGTAGTGAAAATATATTTGAATACTTTTGTGCAGGTAATAATAGAGATGGATTAGCAATAAAATCAGTATGTGATCATCTACTAGACAGAGATGAAGAAAATAAAATATTGATAGTATTAAGTGATGGCAGGCCTAATGATGTTAAGATAGGTAAGGATAGAGAAAGAACTATAAGAGGTGAGATGTCATATAGAGGAGTAGCTGGGGTTAAAGATACTGCTAATGAAGTGAGAAAGGCTAGGCAAAAAGGGATATTGGTTCTAGGGGTATTCACAGGTAAGGAAAATGATTTAGAAGTAGAAAGACTAATTTATGGTAAAGATTTTATATATACTAAAGAAATTGAACGATTTTCTGATATCGTCTCTATGTATCTAAAAAAAGTAATTAGAAACTAAAAAAGAAGGATAAAAGGATAATATATAGAATAAATTATATATGGGCGAAGTTTAGGCTGAGCCATAAAAATAAATAATTAAATATTATAGGTTCTAATAATAGATTAATAGGGAAAGAGGTTAGAGTCCTCTACAGCCCCCGCTACTGTAAAGCTGATGAAACTTTTATAAATCCACTGTAGTATATGTTACTATGGGAAGGTAAAGGAGTAAGATGAAGCTAAGTCAGGATACCTGCCTAAATATTAAAGTTATTTCTTCGGGGAAGGAGAAAATTTCTTAAAGTACTTAATGTATAATATAGTATTGAAAGATAAAAACCTAACTCTGTAGTTAGGTTTTTTATATTGTAAAAAGGAGAAAGTGAAAATGATTTTGATTGATAAGTATGCATATACAAATAATTTAGCAAAATCAAATCCAACGATTAAACTTATAATAGGTATGGTATTTTTATTTGCTTCAATGATAATAAATAATTTAGTGATACTTTTTGGTATTATGGTACTAATGAGTATAATCATAGTAGGAATCGCTAAAATAGATATAACTAATTACTTAAAACTAATTAAAATACCGATGTATTTCTTAATAGCTGGAGTTATAGCAAATACTATAAATATATCATTTGACTCAGAGGGATTTATGTACAGTATTAAAGTATCAAATATGTATATAGGAGTATCTATGATATCTATAAGTACATCTATATATGTTTTCTTTAGAGCTATAGCATGCTTAACATGTGTATATTTTTTTGTTCTTACTACACCATTTAATCAACTACTGATGATACTAAAAAAATTACATATACCAGATACTATAGTTGAATTAATAATGTTAGTTTATAGATTTATATTTATATTTTTAGAAGAAGTAGAAGAGATAAAAAAATCACAAGAATTAAGATTTGGTTATACAAATTTAAAAAACTCCTACAAATCAATAGGGATTTTAGGGAATTTATTATATAAAAGGCTTATGAAAAGATATGAAGATATGTCCATATCTTTAGATATGAAATTATATAATGGAAAATTTTATATAGCAGAGGACGAATATGTTTAAGATTAAGAATTTAACTTATAAATATGATAAAAAAGCTACAGCTTTAAATAACATAAATATGGATTTTTCAAAAGGAAATATAATAGGTATAATAGGCTCTAATGGTTCGGGAAAATCTACTTTATTTATGAATCTAGTGGGTATCCTAAAACCAACTGAAGGAGTAGTAGAATTTAAAAATAAAGATATAAAATATGATAAAAAAAGTTTATATAGTTTAAGAAAAGATGTAGGTATAGTGTTTCAAGATCCAGACAAGCAAATATTTTACTCAAAAGTATACGATGACATAGCCTTTGCTCTTAGAAATATAGGTTTAGATGAAGATACAATAAGTCAAAGGATACATAGAGCATTAGATGCTGTTAATGGATTAGAGTTTAAAAATAAACCGGTGCATTTTTTAAGCTATGGACAGAAAAAAAGAGTAGCTATAGCATCTGTAATCGCTATGGAAAATGAAATAGTATTACTTGATGAACCGACAGCTGGATTAGATCCAATAAGTACTAGGTCTATTGTAGAGATAATAAAAACGCTAAGAGATAGTAACGTAAAAGTTGTTATATCTAGCCATGATATGAATTTGATATATGAAATATGTGATTATATCTATGTATTAAATAAAGGTACAATAACAAGTGATGGAAACACAAAACGTGTATTTATAGATGAAGAAAATATAAATCAAGCAGGATTAGAATTACCTTGGTTAGTAAAGTTACACAAAAACATAAATATACCTCTATTTAATAAAGAAGAAGAATTATATGAGTATTGGAATAACAAAATATTAGCTAAATAAGCCTTAGGTGTAGTAATAACCTAAGGTTTGTTTGTATTTACAACTGTATATACACCTGTTACAATATTAAATATAGTAATTTATAGGAGGGGCTAAAGATGAGTAAATTGTTTAAAAGGTTAACTACATTGACTATGGCGATAGTACTATCTATAGGAGTAGTAGGATGTAGTTCAACTCAAAGAGATGAAGAACAAGATGATAAAAACAAAGATAATAAAGAATATTCAGTAGGTGTAGTTTTAGGAGAAGGAGGAGCTAATGATCAGAGTTTCAATCAATCATCATTAGCTGGTTTAGATAATGCTAAACAACAGTTGGGCATAAAAGGAACGTATCTAGAGTCAAACCAAGATGCAGACTATGCACCTAATATAGAAGTATTTATAGATAAAGAAGTTGATTTAATAGTAGGTGTAGGTTATACAACTGCATCTGCAATGTTAGATGCTGCAAAACTTTATCCAGAAAGAAAATTTGTAATAGTGGATCATAACTATGAAGAAGAAGGCATACAAATACCGGAAAATATGATATGTGTAACTTTTGATGAAAGGGAAGCTGCTTATTTAGTAGGTTTAATAGCATCTAAAATGAGTGAGACAGACAAAGTTGGATTTATAGGCGGTATGAAAATACCGAATATAACTAGATTTGAAGAGGGATTTGCTGAGGGTATAAAAGCTGGAAATCCAGATGCAAAATTATTATCTCAGTATGCAAATTCATTTGATGATGCAAGTTTAGGCAAATCAATAGCAAACCAAATGTATGGTAACGGAGCAGATATAATATTCTCTGCAGCAGGTGGAGTTGGAACTGGAGCAATAGAATCAGCTAAAGAAAAAGGAAAATATGCTATTGGGGTAGATATGGATCAAAATAATTTGGCACCAGAAAATGTAATAACTTCAGCAATGAAAAGAGTAGATGTAGGTGTATTTGATATAATATCAAAAGCTAAAAATGACGAATTTGAAGGTGGAAAAGCTATAGTTTATGGATTAAAAGAAGATGCAGTGGGAATAGCACCAACTACGAGCAAAAATGTTACCAAAGAAATACTTGATTTTGTAGAAAAACAAAAGAAAGATATTATAGATGGTAAATTGGGGATATTAAAGCCGATAAGTGATATATAATAAGAAGGGTATAGATCATAGTAATAAACTATTGAGCTATACCTTTTTTAATAAATACTAAAGATTATAAAAATAAATTTGAAGATATATATTAAAAGTGTATTTTATTGGAAAAAATTAAAATATAAATCTCTTAAATTTGAACAAATCGTCGATATAGATTAAAATATAATTATATGATTGTTAGACAGGAGGAACATTATGAATTTAGATACATTAAATCCTGCTCAAAGGGAAGCTGTTGAGAAGACAGAAGGGCCCGTGCTTATACTAGCAGGAGCTGGATCAGGAAAGACTAGAGTTTTAACAACTAGAATAGCTCATCTTGTAGAAGACAAAGGTGTACAAGAAGCTAATATACTAGCAATTACATTTACAAATAAAGCAGCAACAGAGATGAGGGAGAGGGTAGAGGAAACATTGGGTTCTGATACTAAGGAAATGTGGATTAGTACTTTCCACTCTTGCTGTGTTCGTATACTTAGAAAAGATATAAATAAGATCGGATATAATAGAAGCTTTGTTATATATGATAGTGCAGACCAGGTGACATTAGTAAAAGACTGTTTAAAGGAATTAAATCTGAGTGACAAAGTATTTGAACCAAAAGTAATAATAAGTACAATATCTGGAGCTAAGGATAAGTTATATAGTCCAAAGCAGTTTAAAGCAATGCATATGAATGATAATAGAATGAGTAAGATAGCAGACGTATATGCTTTATACCAAGATCGTTTAAAAAGAAATAGTGCATTAGACTTTGATGATTTAATTTATAAAACTGTTGAATTATTTAAAGAAGTTCCAGAAGTTTTAGATTTCTATATAAGTAGATTTAAATATATAATGGTAGATGAGTATCAAGATACCAGTAAAGCTCAATATGAATTAATAAAGCTATTAGCTAAGCAGCATCAAAATATATGCGTAGTTGGAGATGATGACCAAAGTATATATGGCTGGAGAGGTGCAGATATAAGGAACATACTTGAATTTGAAAAAGATTATGATGATGTTCATATAGTTAAACTAGAGCAAAACTATAGATCAACTCAAGTAATACTAGATGCTGCAAATACAGTTATATCTAATAATATAGAAAGAAAAAGAAAGAAGCTTTGGAGTGAAAAAAAGGATGGAGATTTAATTAGAATACAATTATCAGAAAATGAAATAGATGAATCTGACTTTGTATCTGATATGATATCTAAAATACGTAGAGAAGAGGGCAGAGGCTATAAAGACTTTGCTGTACTTTATAGAGCAAATGCTCAAGCGCGTCCTGTAGAGGATGCATTAAATAGAAGCCAAATTCCTTATAACATATATGGAGGAACAAAATTCTATGAAAGAAAAGAAATAAAGGACTTAATAGCATACTTAAGAGTTATATCAAATCCTCAAGATGACATATCATTAAAAAGAATAATAAACGTACCAAGAAGAGGTATTGGTTTAAGAACAATAGAAAAAATAGAAGACAGAGCAAGTTTAAAGCAAGAAAGTATGTACTCAGTACTTATTGATATAGAAAGTAACTCAGATATATCAACAAAAGCAAGAAAAAGTATAAGCGAATTTGTAGATATAGTAGGAACTTTAAGAACTATAAAAGAAGTATACCCTGTTAGTAAGTTAATAGAAAAAGTATTAGAAACAACAGGATATATAGATGAATTATCTAAAGATAAAAGCGAAGAAACACAAGATAGAATAGATAACTTAAAAGAGTTTATATCTATAGCAATAGAATTTGAACAAACTAGTGAAGAACAAAGCTTAGAAGAATTCTTAACAGGAGTAGCACTTACATCTGAAAGTAGTGAAGATGAGGAAAATGATAAAGTATCTCTTATGACTATTCATACATCTAAAGGACTAGAATTCCCAGTGGTATTTTTAATAGGTATGGAAGAAGGATTATTCCCAATATCAAGAGCAGTAAGATCAATGAACGAGTCTGATATTGAAGAAGAAAGAAGACTTTGCTATGTTGGTATAACTAGAGCAAAAGAGACTTTATATATGACATTAACTCAGAGAAGAACGCTATATGGAAAAACTAATCCATCAATACAATCTAGATTTATGGAAGAACTTCCAAAAGAATGTATAGAGAAGCTAAATAAGATGGAAAAGGAGCTAACATATTCGAAAGCTAGTTATAATGTACTTGATAAATATAAACAAAAGTATATGAATAATGTTAATAAGTCAGCAGTAGCAAATCAAGTAAATGCCACAGTTAAAAATACTGCTAAAGAAACTAATCCAGACGATATAAAACTAGGAAGTAAGGTTCATCATCCTAAGTTTGGAGTAGGAACTGTAGTTAGTATGATTGGTAGCGATGTTACAATAGCTTTTGCTCAACAAGGAATAAAGAAAATAAATAAAGAGTATACAACACTAGATATATTATAGGGGTATAGATAATAGTTTATGGCTAAAAATTATAATATAGTAATTTTTAGCCGTAAATATTTAAAATAATAATTAGGAAGCTTAAGGAGAGATAAAATGAAAAAAATAGAGTTTGCAAATAATCTTATTGATTTTATTCACAATAGTCCAACTGCATTTCATGCAGTAGATACATCTAGAAAATTGTTAGATAAAAATGAATTTGAAGAATTGAAATTAGATCAAAAGTGGAATTTAAAAGAAGGGGGTAAATACTACATAACTAAAAATCTATCTGCTATAATTGCATTTACAATAAACTCTAATAATATAGAGAAAGAAGGATTTAGATTAATAGGTTCTCACTCTGATTCTCCAACATTTAGAGTTAAACCAAATGCTGAAATGACTGTAGAAAATACATATCTTAAATTAAATACTGAATGTTATGGTGGTCCTATACTAAATACATGGTTAGATAGACCATTAGGTATAGCAGGAAGAGTAGTACTAAAGGGAGAGAGTATACTAAATCCGGTAGAAAAGTTAGTAAACCTAAACAAGCCTGTTTGTATAATACCTAATGTTGCAATACATATGAATAGAAGTATAAATGAAGGATATGCTTACAACAAGCAAAAGGATATGCTACCTTTAGTTGGATTATTAAATGATAGTTTAGAAAAAGATAATTTCCTTTTAAATCAAATAGCATCAATATTAGATGTGAACAAAGAAGAGATAATAGACTTTGATTTATTTTTATATGAGTTTGAAAAAGGAAGCTTAATAGGCCCTAATGAAGAATTCATATCTACAGGAAGATTAGATAATTTATCAATGGCCCATGCAAGTTTATATGCATTAATAAATACTAGGGGAAAATCAGGAGTTAATGTAGTAGCAGTATTTGATAATGAAGAAGTAGGGAGTTCAACTAAACAAGGCGCAGATTCAAATATGTTATTAAATATATTAGAAAGGATAAGTATATCTTTAGGTAAGGATAGAGAAGAATTTTTAACTTCTATATACTCATCATTTATGATATCTGCAGATTTAGCCCATGCAATACACCCAAATATGGTAGAAAAGCATGACCCAACAAATAGACCGGTAATGGGTAAAGGTCCTGTTATAAAAATTAATGCTAATCAAGCATATACAAGTGATGCGCATTCGATATCTGTTTATAAGTCAATATGTAAAGAAGCAAATGTAGATTATCAAGAATTTGTAAATAGATCAGATGAAAGAGGTGGAAGTACAATAGGGCCTATATCATCAACTCATTTAGATATACCATCTGTAGATATAGGAAGTCCGATACTTGCAATGCATTCAATAAGAGAACTAGGTAGCGTAGAGGATCACTATAGTATATACAAAACATTTAGTAAGTTTTATGAAATATAAATAGATGGAGGAAAACTTATGAAGATAGGATTATGTCTTGCAGGAGGAGGGGCTAAAGGCTCATACCAAGCAGGAGTAATAAAAGCTCTATATGATAAAGGTATAAACAAATTTGATGCAATATCAGGAACATCAATAGGTGCAATCAATGGATATTATATATTCACAGAAAATGTTGAAAACTTAGAAAATATGTGGACAAATATTGAAATAAAACCTGAAAACGCTATCAAAATAGTGGATAATACTGTGGATAATTCATATATACTTGACGGTTTAAAATTGCTTAACAATAATAGAAATGGAAAAATTGATTTTTATGTAAATTATATAGAGGTAGAAAATAGTAAATTAAAAGAGAAAGTCGTTAATGTATCAAATCTAAGCTATGAAGAAGGATTAGACAGTATAAAATATAGTTCTTTATTACCATTTAATCCGAATGGGAAATTAGGATTACAAGACCAATTTAAAAAAGATTTAATTGAAGGTTTATATAATGGATATAAATTAGATGGAGGACTTGTAAACAATAATTTAATTGAGCCACTAATAAAGAGAGGTGTGGATAAAATTATATTAATATCCACAAAATATGATTACGAATTACCAGAAGAAATTAAAAAGTCACACATTGGAAAAAATATAATAGTAATTACACCTAAAACTGAATTTGCAAAAAATGATACATTAAGATTTGAAAAAGAATTTTGTAAAAAAATATACAATGAAGGATATGAAATCGGGCAACATATAAGCATATAGGCGTATAAAAACGAACTTTTTTATGTAAATAAATAGAATTGTATTAAAAACATTGAATAAACCCACAAATGCTAGTATAATATAAAAGTTCTTTAAATTAGAAAATAATATATGGAGTTGATATAAATATGGCAACTAAGAGAATAGCAGTTTTAGGTGGTCCTAGATGTGGAAAAACTACATTAATACAACATTTATATGTAGAAATGAAAATAGCAGGATTAAACGCAGGGTATGCTTTAGAGTATTCAACAGAATATTTAAAAGATAAAGGGATGATAGAAACTATATCTGAGCAATATGGAATATATTTAGGTCAAAAGAAATTAGAAGATGAATTATCAACATTTGATTATGCTCTTACTGATTACGCTACTTTTGTACCATACATATACGGAAGATTTATGTTAGGGTCAAAAGAAAGAACTAAAAAAGAGATACAAATATTAAAAGACTTATATTGTTTAGCGATAGAAGATATACAAAACTACGATATGATAGTATATGTACCAAGAGAATTTGGATATGTACAAGATGGAGTTAGATGGCAAGCGGAAGATATAGCTTTACAAATAGATGATGCTATATTAAGCTTCCTAAAGTCTGAAAATGTAAATTATGTTGAGGTAAAGGGTTCTACTAAAGAAAGAGCTCAACAGATATTAGATTTATTAGATATAACATATGAAGAAACACCTCAATTAAACGAAGAAGAAAAATAATCTACTATAATATATAGATTAACAAAAGCCTAGAATGTATAGATAATTACTTTCTAGGCTTTTTTGATCAATTTATATAAACAATGATATAAAATGAAATTTATAGGTAAATTATAGACAAGATAGTATATAATATATAAGGTAGTACATAAAATGCTAAATAAAGAAAGGATGATTAACAATGGAAACTAAAAACCCAATAGTAACTATAGAAATGGAAAATGGAAAGAAAATAGTAGCAGAATTATACCCTCATATAGCTCCTAATACTGTTAAAAACTTTGTAACATTAATAAACCAAGGATACTACAATGGAGTAGGATTCCACAGAGTAATAGAAGGATTTATGATACAAGGTGGATGCCCAAATGGTAATGGAATGGGTGGACCAGGACATTCTATAAAAGGAGAATTCAGAGGTAATGGATTCACAAACAACTTAAAGCATGAGCCAGGAGTATTATCTATGGCTAGAACTATGGCTCCAAACTCAGCTGGATCTCAGTTCTTTATAATGCACAAAAACTCTCCACACTTAGATGGACAATATGCTGGATTTGGTAGAGTTATAGAAGGTATGGATGTTGTAAATGAAATAGCTACAACAGCTACAGATAGAGGCGATAGACCAGTAGCTCCACAAGTTATGAAAAATGTAACAGTTGAAACTTTTGGTGTAGATTACTCAGACGTTGAAAAAATGTAATTTATTTACATAAATTGGATAGGGACTAACTATTTACAATACTGATAGTTTGTTTTACAATAATATAGAAATAAATCCTAAAACACAACAGTTAGAAAATTAAACCACGAGTTTGACCTACACGATGATTTGGTTAAATTTTGATTGAACAATTATTATAAAAAAAGGAAGGTATATACCTTCCTTTTTTGCTATTACATATTTTTAACTGATGTAGTTAAGTTTGGAACTAATTGTTTCTTTCTAGAAACAACACCTGGTGCAAATACACCTTGTGCTGCATCTACACTGAATGCATCAGCTATTACGCCATCATTAGCTTTATATATTAAATAAGAACCTTCTTTTATTATATCTGTTATAGCTAAAACTAACATATCATAGTCAGTAGAGTTTATATATGATAAGAACTCTTCTTTTTTAGCGAATATAGAGTCTATATCTAAAGTAAATACTTGACCTATACCAACTCTTTTTCCACTCATATTGAATTCTTTGAAGTCCATATTCACTATTTGTTCTATACTATATTCATCTAAAGATGTACCAGTTTTAAACATTTCCATAGCATAGCTTTCCATATCAACTTTTGCTATCTGACTTAATTCTTCACAAGTTTTTTTATCCATATCAGTAGTAGTTGGTGATTTGAACAATAATGTATCTGATAATATAGCAGATAATAAAAGTCCTGCTATTTCATAAGGCACTTCAACATTGTTTTCTTTGTACATTTGATATATTACAGTACAAGTACATCCAACAGGCATAACTCTGAAAGACATAGGAACATCAGTAGCTATTCCACCTATTTTATGATGGTCTACGATTTCTACTATATTAGCTTGCTCTATACCATCAGCACTTTGAGCGTACTCATTGTGGTCAACTAAAACAACATTTTTCTTAGTTGGGCTTAAAAGATGCTTTCTAGATAATAGACCTAAGAATTTATTGTCATTATCAACAACAGGATAAGCTCTGAAGTTTGTAGTTAACATAGTTTCTTTTACATCATCAGCGTAATCATTCTCATTGAAAGTAACAAGATCATCGCTGATTATTATGTTACTTAAGTAAGCGCATTGGTTTATTAAGTTAGAAGTTTTATATGTATCGCAATCAACTGATATTATAGATACTCCATTTTGCTTTGCTAAGTTTAATAAATCTTGAGAGACTTGTGTTTTTCCTGTTAATATTATTAACTTAACTTTTGTATCTATAGCATATTCGATAACGTCGTATCTATCTCCAACGATAGCTATATCACCTTCTAATAATATATCCATTACACTATCCATACCGAATGATAAAGTAACAACACGTCCTTTTATATCTTCTGAACAATTTATAAGTACTGAACCATTAAGATTCTTGCATATATTAGTTATAGAAGTATGTACAGTGTTGAAGTGTTGATGAAGTAAGCTATTTGCTATTTCTTGCATAGTAGCAAGACCTACAAATTCTCCACCTTCAGATATTACAGGTATTGTTTTTATACTAGAATCATTCATTATATTATAAGCATCTAATATTGAATGATTAGGAGTTAAAGCTTCAATTTTATCGTAGCTTAAGTCTCTTACTTGTATTTTTACATTCTCTAATACCTCTGGAGCGGCTACATTAAAGTAGTCTAAAGCATATTGAGCTTCTTTTCTAACTTCTCCTAAAGCATATGGTTTTGCACTTTCACCTAATTGAGTTTTCAGGTGTGCAAGGGCTATTGACGAACATACAGAATCTGTATCAGGATTCTTGTGTCCAAAAACTAATAAAGTCATAATTTAATACTCCTCTCACAATTTAATTTATAAATAAATATTACATAATTTAATTAATATTTAGCTTTCATCATAAATATATTTCTTAATAACAAAAATATTATATCAAAAGGAGGTAAAGATTTGTTACAAAAACGAAAAAAAAATAAGAAACTATCTATATTATTGCCAATTTTAATTGTAGTAATGAGTTGTTGTTATCTTGTATATAAAATAGAAGTAAAAAATAATACATATAAGGATGATACTAGAGTATTAAACACAATAACTCAAGTGATTGATCTAAATACTGTAAAGTATAATTATAGCAATGTTATAACTGTGAAGAAGGATAAAAGCTTTAATGAAATCAAAATACCATTTACTCAAAAATCTTTTATTGTAAAGTACAATGGAGTTATAAATGGTGGTATAAAACCGGAAGACGTAAAGATAGTTAAAAATACAGGAGATGAAATTTATATTGAAATAGAGAAATGTAGAATACTTGATCACTATATAGATGATAGTAATTTGTATGTTTACGATACAAATAGCTCTATATTTAATAGACTAGAAATTCAAGAGGTATTAGAAGATATAAGTAAATATAAAAAAGAATATGAAGTAAAATTGTTAGAGGAAGGTTTTTTAGATGAAATTAAAACAAATACAAAATCAAGTCTACAAAATCTATTAAAAGATATAGGATATAAAGAAGTAAATATAACTTTTAAAAATTAAAAATAACTATAACTATAAATATTATATAAAAGAAGTGTAAAGTTTGATTAAAATTTAACTATTACACTTCTTTTATTATAATCAAGTTACAAAAAAGATTTGAAAAGAAAACTGATAATCATAAAATCTAACTAATTAAGCAAAAAATAAAATAAAAACGTTTTCAAAAAATGAAATTGTATAAAAAATAACAAATAATATTGACACATTTAGGTAATTAATGTATTATTGAATCATAGGATGTTTGTTAAATAACTAACACAGTTTTACATAAATTTATTATACACTTTGGGAGGGAATACACATGGCAAAGAATGAAAAACAAGCTAAAGTAGAAGAAACTAAAGAGTTTACTGTTGAAAACATGATAAATGATTTAGTAGCAAAAGCAACAGTAGCAAAAGAAGAAATGTTAAAGTTAGATCAAGAGGCTGTTGATAAAATAGTAGGGGCTATGGCTAAAGCTGGTCTTGATAAGCATATAGAACTTGCTCAAATGGCAATCGATGAAACTCAAAGGGGAATATTCGAAGATAAAGTAACTAAGAATATATTCGCTACAGAATATGTTTATAATAGTATAAAATACAAGAAAACTGTTGGAATAATAGAAGAAAATGAAGATGAAGCGTACATGATGGTTGCAGAACCAATAGGTGTTATAGCTGGAGTTACTCCTGTTACTAACCCAACTTCAACTACAATGTTCAAAACATTAATATCTATGAAGGGTAGAAACCCAATAATATTCAGTTTCCATCCATCAGCTCAAAAATGTTCATCAGAAGCTGCTAGAATATTAAGAGATGCAGCTATAGAAGCTGGAGCACCAGAAAACTGTGTACAATGGATAGAAACACCTTCATTAGAAGCTTCAAGTGCTCTTATGAAGAACAATGGAGTAGCTTTAATACTAGCAACAGGAGGACCTGGAATGGTTAAGTCTGCATACTCAGCAGGAAAGCCAGCACTAGGAGTTGGAGCAGGGAACGTACCTTGTTTCATAGAAAAGACTGCTGACGTTAAGCAAGCGGTAAACGATTTAATCTTATCTAAGAGTTTCGATAACGGAATGATATGTGCTTCTGAGCAAGCAGTTATAGTAGAAGACTGTATATATGATGAAGTAGTTGGATTAATGAAAGGATACAACTGTTACTTTGTAAATGCAAAGGAAAAAGAATTATTAGAAAAAACAGTTATAAATCCAGAAACTAAGTCATTAAACCCTAACATAGTTGGACAAAGTCCATATAAGATAGCTCAAATGGCAGGATTTGAAATACCACAAGATGTTAAAATAATAGTAGCAGAAATAGATGGAGTAGGACCAAACTACCCATTATCTAAAGAAAAGTTAAGTCCAGTACTTGCTTGTATAAAGGTTAATAGTGCTGAAGAAGGTGTACAAAGATGTGTAGATATGACTGAGTTCGGTGGGTTAGGTCACTCTGCAGTTATACACTCAAATGACGATGCAGTAATAGAAAACTTCGGTAAAAGAGTAAGAACAGGAAGATTATTAGTAAACTCACCATCTACTCATGGAGCTATAGGAGATATATACAATGTAAATACTCCATCATTAACTTTAGGATGTGGATCAATGGGTAACAACTCAACTACAGATAACGTATCAGCTGTAAACTTAATAAATGTAAAGAAAGTTACTAAGAGGAGAGTTAATATGCAATGGTTCAAAGTGCCTGAAAGAATATACCATGAAGTTGGATCAATACAATACTTAGAAAAGTTACCAGAAGTTGAAAGAGTAATGATAGTAACTGATAGAATGATGGTTCAATTAGGATATGTTGAAAAGTTAGAATACCAATTAAGAAAAAGAAGAAATCCAGTTATGATAGATGTATTTGCTGATGTAGAACCAGATCCATCTGTAGATACAGTATTAAATGGTGCTGAAGCTATGAGAAAGTTCAAGCCAGACACTATAATAGCTTTAGGTGGAGGATCTGCAATGGATGCTGCTAAAGGTATGTGGTTATTCTACGAAAACCCACAAGCAGACTTTGAAGATTTAAGATTAAAGTTCATGGATATAAGAAAGAGAGTATTCAAGTTCCCTAAATTAGGAAGACAAGCTAAGATGGTAGCTATACCAACTACTTCAGGAACAGGATCAGAAGTTACTTCTTTCGCAGTTATAACTGATAAAGTAAACAATGTTAAGTATCCTTTAGCTGATTATGAGTTAACTCCAGATGTAGCTATAATAGACCCAACATTTGTAATGTCTGTACCAGGAGCTGTTACTGCAGATACAGGATTAGACGTATTAACTCATGCTATAGAAGCTTACGTTTCTATAATGGCAACTGATTACACAGATGCTTTAGCAATGAAGGCTATACAAATGGTATTTGAATACTTACCAAAGTCATACAAAGGAGCTCATACTGCAGAAGGTAAAGAAGCTAGAGAAAAAATGCATAATGCATCTTGTATAGCTGGTATGGCATTTGCTAATGCTTTCTTAGGAATAAACCACTCGTTAGCTCATAAGTTAGGATCTGAATTCCATATACCACACGGTAGAGCTAATGCAATATTATTACCAAACGTAATAGAGTACAATGCAACTATGCCAAGTAAGTTTGCTGCATTCCCAAGATACAAGTCATTTGTAGCTGATAAGAAGTATGCAGAAATAGCTAGAACATTAGGATTAAAAGCTAACACTACAGAAGAAGGAGTTAAGAGCTTAGCTGAAGCTGTTAGAAACTTAATGAAAGAATTAAATATGCCAATGACTATAAAGGATTGTGGTATAGAAGAAGAAACTTACTTTGCTGCAATAGAAAGATTAGCATTAGATGCATTTGATGATCAATGTACAGGTGCTAACCCAAGATCTCCATTAGTATCTGAATTACAAGATATATATGCAACTATATATGGAGCAAAAAAAGTTAATACAACTCAAGCTAAAAAAGAGTTAGTTGAAGCATAATAAATAATTATTTAAAAATTCTGAAAATTATATTGACTACCACAGTTTAATACAATATAATTTAGATATAAATAAAAATAAAGGGGCCTATTAAGGCCCCCTTATTTTTTATATTGAAGACTTATAAAAAATTACTTTTTCAAAGTCATTTTTTATTTTTACAATAGAATCTTTATAATTTAATTCAAAATTTGCAAAGGCAGAAAATAAATCAATATCTCTCATCAAATGCACGGTCATTATATGGCTTTCCTTATTCAATCTCAATATAATAGACCTAACAAAAGGGAATTGGATTCTAGAGCTAAATAAATCGGTATTACCACCATCTATATCTAAACTACGATAGTTTAAATCTATAAATAAGTCTAAATCATTTTCTTCTTCTCTAATTATTCTATAATCAAAATCAGTGTCTAAACTTAAATTGCCTATATTTATCATATGAACCTCCTATAGTTAATGTATATTAGACTATTATAAATGAAATATAATTGTTTTTAAATATAAAAAGAGCCTTCGTTGGGGGAACGAAAGCTCAAAATTGGGGAGATTGAGTTAAATATTTAATTTTATATTACTATTATGGACAGGCTAATTTATTTTATACATTTATTTAAAAAAAGATTATCTTTTTTTGTTTATAAATTTAGCCCCTAGGTATTTCTTGATATCTTCTTCAGGAGAGAAATCATCTATTAATATTTCTCTACCGCTTTCTTCTAATATAACTAAAACTTCACAATCACCTTGTAAGAAGAATTTTCTAACTGTTTCTTCTCTTACTTCTCTTACCTTAGTAATATTTTTCTTTTGCTTTTCAAAATCTTTAGTGAAATAACTATCCATCATACTTATTACTTTTGTGTATCTATTCATAACTGCCTCCTAAAATATTATTAAATTATGTGTTATAATATTTTTTTGTATTAACCTAATAATTATAACAAGGAGTAATAATAATGACTAGTATAAAAAAAGATGATATTTTACATTGTATAGATTATTCTAAGCAAAATGAACTATTATATAAGCTAAATAGCATATATAAATCTTTACCTAGTGGAGATTGTAAAGGCTGCGGAAACTGTTGTATGGAATCTGTAGGGATAAATTTAGTAGAGTTCATAAATATATATAACTATTTAAATGAAAAAGAAGAATTAAAAAAGAGATGCTTAAGCAAGGTAATAGATTATTACTTCCTAGAGTATATAGAAAAGAAACCTTGTCCGTTTAAGGATGATAATAATAGATGTTTAATATATGAAGTTAGACCACTAAACTGTAGATTATTTGGGCATTGGAAGAAGGATGACTACAATAAAAATTTATCCAATGTAACTCAAAGAAATATAGAATATAAAGAATTAATAAAGGGTAAGTATGGATTTGAAATTAATGATGAGGTTGTAAATTATAAAATAAACTATTGTGAAGATTTTAAACCTCAAAATGATTATTTAGATAAATCAGAAAGATTAAGCTTTGCAGATGAACTTATGGTTTTAGACTCTAATATATTTTCTAAAGGAATTATAGATATAGATTTTAAGGATAGAGGAATAGTTGAATATTTTATAGATTCTTTATTTAATGAAAAAGTATCTTACAATATAAAAGTTAGAGTATCTAAAGACGATAAGGTTAGAAACAGAGCTATAAACAGAATTAAGAAAATCTTATTGTAAAAGGTGATTAGATGGAGTTAACAAATATAAAAGGTGGTACTTATTTAATAAAGGGAGGAACTAATACGGGTGTTTATATACACAACAATAATGCAATTATTATTGACCCAGGTTTAGGGGGAAGTAGACCTAAAAGAATAATAAAGATACTTGAAGAAAATAATATTGATTTAAAATTTATTATAAACACTCATGAACATAATGATCATTATGGTGCATGCAGTCAATTTAAGGAAAGTAATGAGAATATAAAGATATTATCATCAGCATACTCAAAGATGTATATAGAGAACTCTGAATTATTTTCAAAATATGTAATAGGTGGAAAAACCAATGATTTTATGGAAAATAAGTTGAAAAATAAATCTATGGATGAAGTAAGGATAGATAGAGTGCTTGATGAAGGTAGGGTGTCGCTAGAGGGAATTGAAGTGGAAATTATTGAGCTTAAAGGACATACACCAGGAAGCATTGGGATTTTAACAAATGATAGGGTTCTTTTTGTAGGGGATCTTCTAGTAGGAGTAGATATACTAGAAAAGTTTGACTTTTTATTTCTATATGATATAAAAGATGAAATAAATTCTTTAAAAAAAATAGAGCAAATAGAGTTTGAATATTTAGTACTGGGCCATAGTAAAAAAGTCATATCAAAAGATGAAAGTTATGACCTTATACTAAAACATCGCTTATGTATTGAAAAATATATATATCAAATAAAGGAAAAATTAAATACTCCTACAACATTAGAAAGTTTGCTAAAAAACATTATAATAGATAACAACTTAAAGTGTAATTATAAAGAATATCATTTTTTTAAAACATCATTAGTATCAGCAATTAGTTATTTAGCAGAACTTGGTGAAATAGATTATTTATTAAAGGATGGAGATTTGCTTTATTATACCAAAATAAAATAAATTATGTTAAAATAGAGATGACTGTAAAAAAAATTTAAAAGGTGAGCGATATGGAATATGAAAAGTGGGATGAAGTATTAGCCCCTTATGATCACGCGGTTGAAGAATTAAAGGTAAAATTTAAAAACATAAGAAAAGAATTTTTAGCAAAAGGAGAATATTCTCCAATTGAGTTTGTAACAGGCAGAACTAAAAAGATAGCATCTATTATTTCTAAAGCTAAGAGATTAAATATGGAAGATATAGAAGCTGAGATGGAGGATATAGCTGGTATAAGAATCATGTGCCAGTTTGTAGAAGATATATATACGATAGTTGAATTGATTCAAACTAGAAGTGATATGGAGATAGTTTATGAAAAAGATTATATTGAGAACTTCAAGGATAGTGGGTATAGAAGTTACCATGTAATAATAAAATATCCGATAAATTCAATCGCAGGGTCAAAGGAAATATTATGTGAGATACAAATTAGAACTCTTGCTATGAACTTTTGGGCTACTATAGAGCATTCTTTAAAATATAAGTATGAGCATTATATACCAGAAAATATAGCAGTAAGACTTAGAAGAGCAGCTGATGCAGCATTTTTATTAGATCAAGAGATGAGTGAAATAAGAGAAGATATAATGAAAGCGCAAGTTATGTATCAAGTCAAATCAGTTACGTTAAGAGATGTTCTAAATAAAATACAAGAGTTATATAACGTGGGAGAAACACATAAGGCAATACTATATCAAAGACGATTAGACAAGATAGACAATGAAAGAGATATAACTGAAATTATACATTTGAAAAAAGAAATTGATTTACTATTAGAGCAATATAAAACTAAAAAAAGCAAATAAATAGTTATCCATTAAATATGGATAACTTTCTTTTTTAAATATCATATATAGCAAATTGATTGGAAATAATGTATATTAAGCTAGGATTAGAAAGGAATAACAGTATGAGTTTATATGCAATAGGAGACTTACATTTCTCGACATCAGTAGATAAACCTATGGATATATTTGGTGAAAACTGGGAAGGTCATGAATCGAAAATAACAAGTAGTTGGCAAGAAAATGTTAAGAATGAAGATACGGTATTGGTTCTAGGTGATACTTCTTGGGGGATAAATCTAGAACAAGCAAAGCCGGATTTAGAGATTATAAATACTCTTCCAGGAGGTAAGGTTTTTGTTAAAGGGAATCATGATTACTGGTGGACTACAGTTACAGGGTTAAATAAACTTTATGATAATATGAAATTCTTACAGACAAACTTTTATGAGTATAAAGATTATGCTATTTGTGGTGGAAGAGGTTGGATATGCCCAAATACTGTGAAATTTGATGAGAATGATGCAAAAATTTATAAAAGAGAAGAAAATAGAATTAGATTGTCTCTAGAATCTGCGCGTAAAAAGGGATATTCAAAATTTATAGTAATAACTCATTATCCGCCGACTAATGATCAATTAGAAAACTCTATATTTACAGAGTTATATGAGGAATATAATGTAGAAAAGGTTATATATGGTCACTTACACGGAAAAGAATCTTTTAAGATGGGATTAAAAGGTTTTAGAAATGGAGTTGAGTATATACTGGCTTCATGTGATTATACAGATTTTAAATTAATCAAAATTATGGATTAATAAATTGAAAAGTTGTAAATAATAGTATTTGAATAGTTAAAATAAGTAAATTAGGGGAATTTTTAACTTATAATTAAAAAGGAGAGGTTAATAAATGAGATGGATATTAGTATTTCTATTTCTATATCTTATTCCATTGGTGATTTTATTCAAAAACTATAACAACTTTAGAAGATCTTGTATGTATAGTAGTATGTATATAGTAGTAGTAAGTACTATTGTAATAACTAACGTATATATAAGTGGATTAAATAAGATAAGGGAAGCTATGTATTATCAAAATTATGCTTTTGATAGAAGATATTCAGATAAATATGCTTCAAATTTTGATAAAGACTTTGAGAGTGAAACACAATCAATAGATAGAAAAGAAAATAAAAATAGTGTAAATGAAGTAGAAACAAGCAAAAAAATAAAAAATGAAATAGAAGAAAATGAAGAAGATAAAGCAACAATGAATTATGAAGAAAATTCAGAGTCTATACAAAATAGTGATAAAGAATTAATTTATAATTTTAAAAAAGAGGTATACGAAATAGAAAGTATAGCATTGATTCCAATGAGAGATTGTATGCCTTATACTAAGAATATAAGTGAAAACATAAAGCATCTAAGTGACATAAGAGAAAAAGTAGAATATGCAAAAGATATGTGTGATGATGTAATAAATACATATAATAGTATGGAAATTCCAACATTATCAAATAAAGAATACACAAAGGTTGTAGACAACTCAAGAAATGATGTAAAGATAGCTTATGAGCTTAGAAAAAAGGCAATGGAGTATTCTATTAAATTAATAGAGACTAAAAATCCTAAATATATAGGGAAAATAACGGAATATCTAAATTTATCTGACAAGCATATAGCTAGTTTTAAACAAAGACTAAGTGACTTAAACGATAAAATTGATAAGCAAGAAACATTATACAATTAAAATATACTAATTCAAAAAGCTTACCTTTTAGGTAAGCTTTTGGTATTATATACATATACTTAATGTACATATTTTGATTTATAATTTAACATATGATATAATGTGTTAAATTTATAATGTAAATGGGTGAGGGGGAGGAAACAATGAGTAAATTAAACATATGTATAGATATAGATGGAACTATAACTAGTCCGTATCACTTTATTCCATACTTAAATGAACTATACAAGAAAGATGTAAAAGATGAAGATTGTAAAACATATGATTGGGAAATTTTATATGATGTAAGTATGGATGAAATACTAAATAAACTCCATAATGAATATATTCACTCATATGAAGAAGCTGAAATAGTAGAAGGAGCAAAGAATATAATAGATAAGTTAAAAGAAAATCACAATATATACTTTGTTACAGCAAGAAGCAATAGTTTAGAAAGTACTACACTAAAATGGTTAGAGCAAAAAGGTCTTTCACAAATAGATGTATATCTGTTAGGAAGTCACTATAAAATAGAAAAAGCAAGAGAATTAGAATGCAATATATTTATAGAAGATAGTCCATCTAATGCTATGGAGTTAGCAGAAGAAGGGATGATTGTATTACTAATAGATACATACTATAACAAAGATGCAGTTCATGAAAATATAACTAGAATAAATAATTGGAACGAAATAGAAGAATTTATATTAAATTATAATTTACTATAAAAATACTAATGGGGGAGGCGATCTTATGGCAGAAGTCACGTTAGAAAATAAAAAAGGTAAATTAAATGTAAATAGTAAAGAAATAAAAGAAATTTTAGGATTGCGCCCAGATTTTGAATATGTACAAGACATATCAGATACTATAGCGGATAATAAAATAATGGCATTTGATTGTCAATTATCTAGAGAAATATTTGATATGCAAGATATAGAAGAAATGTTAGATGAAATAGGTGAAGATGTAGATGAATCATATTTTGATGTGCTATTTGAAGATGTTAGAGCGTATTTAAAAGATGCAGCGGATGAAATTGAAGAAGAGATTCAGGATAGATACTCAATGGATAATGTAAGGTCTTCATTTAATGTATATAACATAGACGAGTTATTTACAGATTTTAAATTTGTATTTGTCGTAAGTTTTAAAGATATAAAAATAGCATCTCTCTCTAATTTATCAACAATAGTTGGCAAGAGGCAATTAGTAGGAGCATCTAAATTTTATAGCTAGACAGCAAAAAACCTTAGTATCTCTACTAAGGTTTTTTTATGTAAATTTAAAATTTATTTATAAAATTACTCTTAAAACAAATTAAGCTTTGTTTACAGAACCGAATAATTCCATTTTTTCTTTAACAGTAGCTTTTATAGCTTCAAATCCTGGAGCTAATACTTTACGAGGATCGAAACCTTTACCTTGTAAGTCTTTACCAGCTTCTATGTACTCACGAGTAGCTGCAGCGAATGATAATTGACATTCAGTATTAACGTTTATCTTAGAAACACCTAAAGATATAGCTTTTTGTATCATATCAGCGCATATACCAGTTCCACCGTGTAATACAAGAGGCATAGTTCCTGTTGCATCGTTTATAGCACTTAAAGCTTCAAAGTTTAATCCTGCCCAGTTTTCTGGATATTGACCGTGTATGTTTCCTATACCAGCAGCTAACATATCAACACCTAAGTCAGCTATCATTTTACATTCAGCTGGATCTGCAACTTCACCAGTACCAACAACACCATCTTCTTCTCCACCTATAGAACCAACTTCTGCTTCTACAGATATTCCTTTAGCATGAGCTATTTCAACTATTTCTTTAGTCTTAGCTATATTTTCTTCGATAGAGTAGTGAGAACCATCGAACATAACAGAAGAGAATCCTGCTTCTATTACTTTTAAAGCTCCATCATAACTACCGTGGTCTAAGTGTAGAGCAACTGGAACAGTTATGTTTAAGTCTTCTAATAATCCGTTTACCATACCAACTATAGTTTTGTATCCACCCATGTACTTTCCAGCACCTTCAGATACCCCTAATATAACTGGTGAATTGTTTTCCTGAGCTGTTAATAAAACAGCCTTAGTCCATTCTAAGTTGTTTATGTTGAATTGACCAACAGCATATCTTCCCTCTTTAGCTTTTTGTAACATTTCTCTAGCAGAAACTAACATAGTAAACCTCCATATAATTTAAATTTAAATTAATTTCATAAAAAATATTGCTACTTACTACATTTTAAAATTTACCCATCACCTAATATTATAACGAATTTAGAAAAAAAGTACATAGCAAATTGTAATAACATTAATTTAAAAGTATAATAATATTGATAGATGTATATGAAAAGTAAACTTATGTTAAAATATAACATAATTTAAACAATAAAGAAGAAAGGAAAGATATTATGCCACAAATAAAAATAAGAGGTATTCATGAAGATGATATTTGTAAAATAAGTGAAAATATGATTGATGAATTAGTAGATGCTGTAAAATGTCCAAGAGATTATTTTGAAATAGAATGTATAAAATCAGTAGCAATAAGAAACGGAAAGATAGCAGATGTATACCCTTTTGTAGAAGTTGCTTGGTTCGATAGAGGACAAGAAGTACAAGATACAGTAGCTAAAATCATAACAAATAGTATAAGAACAAAATTAAATATAGAAAGTATGGATTTAGCATTTACTGTATTTGAAAAAGAAAAATATTATGAGAATGGAGAGCATTTTTAATGGCAAAAAAAATGCGTATAGATAAATTACTTTCTAATGTTGGATGTGGAAGTAGAGCGGAATTAAAAAAGTATTGCAAACAAGGTTTAATAAAAGTCAATGGTAAATCAGTATCAAATCCAGGTCTTCAAGTAGACCCAGATAAGGATGAGATTATATTTGATGGAGAAGCAGTTAAATATAGAGAGTTTGTGTATATAATGTTAAATAAGCCTGATGGATATATATCGGCAACGTATGATAAGCATGATCCTATAGTACTAGACTTAATTGACTCATCATATATGGTATTTGAACCTTTTCCTGTAGGAAGGCTAGACAAAGATACGGAAGGTCTATTAGTACTAACAAATGACGGACAGTTAGCACATAGAGTGTTGTCTCCTAAAAAGCATGTACCTAAAACTTACTATGCAAAAATAGAAGGTATTGTAACAGAAGATGATATACTAGCCTTTGAAAAAGGAGTAATTCTTGATGATGGGTATGAAACTATGCCTTCTCAGTTAAAAATACTAAAAAGTGATGATATATCAGAAATTGAACTTACAATACATGAAGGTAAATTCCATCAAGTTAAACGAATGTTTGAGAGTGTGGATAAAAAAGTAATATACTTAAAACGATTATCTATGGGACAATTAAAGTTAGACGATAAGCTAGCTTTAGGAGAATATAGAGAATTAACGGAAGAAGAAATAAAGTTAATGGAAGAAAGATAGACAAAATGAGCGGAGGTAATATTAAGTGAAGAAAAAAGATATTATAGAATTTGAAGTAGACAAAATGGAATTTGGTGGAACTTCAGTAAGTACATATAAAAACAGAGAGATACATATGAAGGGCGGAATTACAGGTCAAAAAGTAAAAGCTGCAGTAAAAAGAACTAGAAGTGGAAAAGCAGATGTTAAAATGTTAGAGCTTTTAGAAAAATCACCAATAGAAACAGCAGATACTTGTAATCACTTTGGCCAATGTGGAGGATGTAGTATACTGTCTGTGCCTTATGAAAAGCAACTTGAAATAAAAGAAAAACAAGTTATGGATTTATTTTTAAATCAAAATTTATTTGGATTCCAATTCCAAGGGATACAAGGTAGCCCTAACACTACACAATATAGAAATAAGATGGAGTACACTTTTGGAGATGAAATAAAAGATGGACCGTTAACTTTAGGTCTTCATAAAAAAGGAAGACATATAGATATAATGACTGTAGACGGGTGTTTTTTAGTAGATAATGATTTTATACAGATATTAACATCTACAGTGAATTATTTCAATGAAAAGGGATTACCATATTATAGAACTGTAAGTCATAAAGGTTACTTAAGAAATCTTGTAGTTAGAAAAGGTATAAATACTAAAGAAATGATGGTAAATATAGTAACTTCATCACAAGAAGATTTTGATATGACTGAGTATAAAGAATTATTACTATCATTAGGATTAGATTCGGAGCTAGTAAGTATACTTCACACTGTAAATGATGGACTTGCTGATGCAGTTCAATGTGATGAGTTAAGAGTATTACATGGAAGAGATTATATACAAGAAGAAGTATTAGGACTTAAATTTAAAATATCTCCATTCTCATTCTTCCAAACAAACACAAAGGGTGCAGAAGAGCTATATACAATGGCAAGAGAATTTATAGGAGATCATGCTGATAAAGTAGTATTTGACTTATACAGTGGTACTGGTACAATAGGTCAAGTAATGGCAGGTGCAGCTAAAAAAGTATATGGTATAGAAATAATAGAAGAAGCAGTTGTTGCTGCTAATGAAAATGCAAAACTAAATGGATTAACAAACTGTGAATTCATAGCAGGAGATGTATCTAAGACAGTTAAAAACTTAAAAGATAAACCAGATTTAATAATAGTAGATCCACCAAGACCAGGAGTACACAAGGATGCGATAAGAGATATATCTGGATTTGGATCTAAAGAAATAATTTATATATCTTGCAATCCTAAGACTTTAGTACTGGATTTAGTGGAATTTAGAAATTATGGATATGAAGTAGAAAAAGTTAAGTGTATGGATATGTTCCCAAATACACCTCACGTTGAAACAGTAGTAAAGATGACTAAAGTAAGATAGTTAAATATAAAAAATAATGAAGCTTAGAGTAATTGACTCTAAGCTTCATTCTAAGTTGAATATTGTTTAGCTTTATTTGTATTATCTTTAAACTGAGGCATTTTTAAAAGATAAGATAAAATATAATTTGCAGATAAACCTACAAATATACCCGTACCTATACCTGCTATTGATAAAAGAGGCAAATATAAAAATACACCTATATTATCTAAAATAAGAGAGGCAGCAAGTAATTGCCCTACATTATGAAAAACAGCAGCGGATGCGCTTACCCCAATTATAGATACATGTTTTTTTCCAAGCTCTTTGACTAGTACTGTAACTAAAAAGCTTAAAATACCACCTGTTGCACTATAAAGTAGCATAGAAACACTGCTACCGAGCAATGTTGAAAGTAAAATTCTTAAAATTAAAACCGTAAAGGATTCTTTATAACTATCTAGTGTGTAAACTGAAATTATAATTACTAAATTAGCCAGGCCTAGTTTAGCACCAGGTGCAATAAATGGTACTGGTATCATACGCTCTATTAAAGATAATATTAATGCCATAGAAACTAATAATCCCATATATATCATTTTAGATGTTTTATTTTTTCTCATAATATTTAGTGTGAAAGTATCATATCATCAGATGAACTATCACTATCTCCTTTAATTTCTATTACTAACTGATGTGGTAAACAAATTATATTTTGACCAACCTTAGAGATTGTTCCTTGTTTTACACAAAGAGCATCATGGCAGTCGGCTTCTTTTATTTGAATAGAACCGTTATTAATAATCAATGTATTATTTCCGTGTGGAGTTTCTATTACAAGTTCTTGCTCACCATCTAAATTCGAAAGAGGAATATCTTTATAAAAATCTCCTGAAATTTCTACACTAGCATAAGTGGACGTATGTTTTTTATATAAAGTGTTAGCTAATATAAAATGTGGTGTAAATGATAAAAGTATTAGAAATGCAATTATAACAAAATCTAACTTTTTAAAAATTTTCATAAAAACTCTCCTTAAAAATACAATTAAATGAACTTTATTATAAAGCTTGATAATTGAATTTTAAGTCATAACCAAAGTAAATGGCAATACAAAAATTTTATACAATATAAAAATAATCTATTATCGATTATTAGAAAAACGTTGTATAATCCAAAATAAGGAATGATTATAAATTATTTAAATTTGGAGGACAATATGAAAAGAAAATTAGCTTTAGGATTATGTGTTAGTATGTTAACGTTATCATTAGTAGGATGCTCATCTTCAGACGATAAAGAAGCTTCACAAGATAAGGCTCCAGCTACAGAGCAAGCGTTCACAGGAGAAAAAACTTCTGAATTACCATCAGGACAAGAAGGAAAAGATACTCTTATAACAACTGTAAAGTTTGAAGAAGGAAAGCCAGTAGATGTTAACATAGATGTTAAGACTGCAGATGGAAAAATGAAGACAGAGTTAGTTGAAGCAGGGGAATACACAATGCCAAATGAAACAGCTACATGGTCAGAGCAAGTAGATTCATTAGAAGCATTCATAAAAGAAAATAACTTTGATTTATCAAAAGTAACTTTAACTAATGAAGAAGGAAACACAGATGCAGTATCTGGTGTTACAATAAAAGTTGGAGAATACGTTGAAGGTGTTCAAAAAGCTTTAGACGAAGTTAAGTAATTATAAAAATAATTGTTAATTATAAAATTATCAAGAGCTATGAGAGTTTATCTTATAGCTTTTTTTTATTTGGAGAAAATAATTGTTAAAAAAGGTGATTTCTCCATATTTTCTCCACATTTATGTTGTAATATTAAATAAAGTTGATAAATTATCAACAAAGTATGATAAATAAGTATCATAAAAATGCAAGAAAGGAAATTCAATATTATGAAAAAACTTATTGTTATGCTTACAGCAGTAGTTTTAATGTTAGGTATAATAGGGTGTTCAAAAGAAGAACCAAGTATACCTACTACTAGAACAGAGTTAATTATGGGTACTGTAGTAAAGGTTACCCTGTATGAAAATGGTAGTGAAGAAATATTAGATAAGGTATTTAATCGTGTAAAAGAAATTGAAAGTCTAGTAAGTATTAATAAAGATGATACTGAATTAGATGAATTAAATGAAAATGCAGGTATAAAACCGATAAAACTAAGTGATACAAGTTTAGAAATAATAGAAAAAGCTTTACACTACTCAGAACTATCTAATGGTAAATATGATTTAACTATAGGTCCGTTAGTTAAGCTTTGGAGTATAGGCTTACCTGAAGCTAAAGTACCTACACAAGACGAAATAGATGAAACTATAAAAAATATTGATTACTCAAAAGTAAAAATAAATAAAGATACAAAAGAAGTGTTTTTACCAGAAAAAGGTATGCTATTGGACTTAGGTAGTATAGCAAAAGGCTATGCAGCTGATGAAATAGTTAGAATACTTAATGAAGAAAATATAGATTCTGCAATAATTGACTTGGGTGGCAATATATATGCCTTAGGACTTAAAGAAGGTAATAAAAATTGGAGAATAGGTATCCAAAACCCTTTTGATAAGAGAGGTAACATAGTTGGTGCATTAGAAGTATCAAATAAAACCGTTGTTACATCAGGAATATATGAAAGATATATAGAGCAAGATGGAGTTAAATATCATCATATACTAAATCCAAGTACAGGATATCCTTATGAGACTGAAATAGCTGGTGTTTCTATAATATCTGATAAATCAATAGATGGAGATGCATTATCAACTTTAATATTTACTAAAGGCTTAGAAGAAGGTCTAGCATTTGTAGAAAATATAGAAGGTGTAGAAGCTGTATTTGTCACAAATGATAAACACGTTTATACAACTAAAGGTTTAAAAGATAACTTTAAGATAACTAATGAAGAATTTGTTTTAAAAAATTAAGCTTGAGGAGTGATTATGGAATGAGAATAAGTAGTTTAAAATATTTTTATGAAGTTGCAGAATTAAAAAGTATATCAAAAGTTTCAAATAATCTACACATATCTCAACCAGCTTTGAGTCATCAGCTTTCTAAATTAGAAAAGGATCTTGGAGTAAAACTGTTTGAACGTAGTAATAAAGGTGTAGAGTTGACTAACAAAGGAAAGATAATGTATGGATATGCTAAACAAATGTTGTTATTACATGAAAATTTGGTAGATGACATAAGTGACGATAACAGTATCAAAAAAGAATTAAAAATTAATATACTAAATTCACATACAAATTTCTTGTTAGATAAAATTGTAAAAGATATGGATAAAATATTTAAAAATGTTAATGTTAGCATAAATAGCCAAAGAGATGCAAATGAAAAAGCATTATTAATACACAATAGGGCAGATATAGTTGTTGGATGTAGAAATATAGAAGACTCTGATTTAGTATCTAGTTATATTGGCAGTGATAAACTTATATTAGTTAGTAAACAATATGTTGACTGTGAAGCAATGAAAGATATATCTATTGCAATATTAGAAGATGATTCAAATACAATTTTTAATAAATTAAAAGAAGAGTATAAAAGTAATATATGTTTAAAAACAGACTCTTTAGATGTTATAAAATCATATCTTAAAAACTCTAATGTAGCTGCTATTGTACCAAAGATTGCAGTAGAGGAAGAGATTAAATCTGGTGAACTATTGCAAATTTGTTCGAACCAATATGATGTTGATTATGATTTATTTATAACATATAGAAAAGACTTAGAAATAGAATTGAGAAAAAAACTCAAACTATTTAAAAAAGAGCTAGAAAATATACTTGGAAAACAAGATATAGAATTAGCTATGTAAAGGAGGATGTATGAATTTAAAGGCATATATAAGTTTTGTAGAATTGCCGACTAAAGTAGCTAGTGTTATACCATTTATAATGGGCGTTGTATACACCCTTTGCAGATATAAAGAAGTTAATATAGGCAATTTAATCATAATGTTTATTTCTATGATATGCTTTGATATGGCAACGACAGCTATTAACAACTATTGCGATTATAAAAATGAAATGAAGCACCTAAAAGGAGAATATAAAGGCAGAAATGCTATGTTCGTATACAACATATCTCAGAAAATAGCTTTAATAGTAATCGGAATTTTATTATTTATTGCAACTATTTTTGGAATAATCCTTACATTTAAAACAAATTTACTAGTACTTGCTATTGGTGTTGTATGTTTCTTTATAGGCATATTTTATACATTTGGGCCGATTCCTATTTCAAGGATGCCGCTAGGAGAGGTTTTCTCAGGTGTATTTATGGGACTGTTAATTCCATTTTTGACTATATATATAAGTATATATAACAAGGGTTATTTTGGTATATATATAGATGAATCTATGTTGTTAATGAAATTCAACATAATAGAAGCTATCTTAATTGGTCTTGTTACAGTACCGTTGATAGGTGGAATATCGAATATTATGCTAGCAAATAATATTTGTGATTTAGAAGATGATATAAAAGTAGGTAGATATACATTACCTTATTATACAGGTAAAGAGATAGCTATTAAGATATACAAATATACGTATTATGTATGTTATATAAGTATAATACTAGCAGTGTTGATTGGCGCACTACCTAAAACGGCATTGTTATCATTATTTACTTTTTATGTAGTAAACAAAAATATAAAGGAGTTTTTAGATAAGCAGGTAAAGTCTGAGACTTTTATATTAGCGGTTAAGAATTTTACATTAATAGGTATTTTATATATTCTTAGTATAGCACTTTGTTTAATATAAGATTAACAATGTATAAAAATAAAATTAAAACAGATATAAATAAAATAATTAATTATAAATAATAAATGAAATGGGGGACTTATATGGCTACCAATATAGTTATTCTAGGAGCTGGATACGCAGGAGTACATGCGGCTAAGAAATTATCAAAAAAGTATAAGAAAAATAATGATGTGGAAATTACATTAATAGACAAAAATCCATACCACACATTAATGACAGAATTACATGAAGTTGCAGGAGGAAGAGTTCCAGAAGAATCGGTAAAAGTAGATCTTTATAGAATATTCCACAGAACAAAGGTAAATGTAGTAGTTGATTACATAGAGAGTGTTGATAACGAAAACAACACAGTAATAACAACTCAAGGTAAGTATGATTATGATTATTTAATAATAGGAACAGGAAGTGAACCTGCATTCTTTGGAGTTCCAGGTGTAAAAGAAAATGGATTTACTTTATGGTCATTAGAAGATGCTTTAGAAATAAAATCTCATATAAAAAATAGAGTAAAAGAAGCTTCTTATGAAAGAGATGCGCAAAAAAGAAAACAAATGCTTACTTTTGTTGTAGCAGGTTCTGGATTTACAGGTATAGAAATGGCTGGAGAACTGTTAGAGTGGAAGGCTACTTTAGCTAGAGAATATAGAGTCGATGAAAATGAAATAAAAATACTAGTAGTTGAAGCTATGTCTACTATACTAAACATGTTAGATAGAAAACAAGCAGATAAAGCTGAAAAATATATGATCAAGCATGGAGTAGAAGTGTTAAAGGATTCACCGATAGTAGAAGTAAATAAAGATTCTATAAAGTTAAAGGATGGAAAAGTAATACCTACAGAAACATTAATATGGACTTGTGGTGTTCAAGCAAATCAAGACTTAAATGAATTAGATGTTAAAAAAGCAAGAGCTGGAAGATACTCAGCTAATAAATATATGCAAGCTGAAGGAAAAGAAAATATATATGTAGTAGGAGATATAGCATATATAGAAGAAACACCAGGTAATGGAAATCCTCAAATAGTTGAAGCAGCAGAGCAAACAGCAGTTACAGCTGTAAAAAATATAGTAGCTTCTATAGAAAATAAAGAAAAAGTAGAATTTAAATCGAACTACCATGGTTTCATGGTTTCTATAGGTGGAAGATACGGAGTAGCTAACCTAATGGGAGTTAAGTTATCAGGATTCTTTGCTATGGTTATGAAACACCTAATAAATATGGTTTACTTATTTAGTGTAAATAATGTTCATGCAGTATATCATTATTTACAACATGAATTCTTTGCAATGAAAGAAAGAAGATGTATAATGAGAGGACACTTATCATCTAAAGGAAACAGACTATGGTTAGTGCCGTTAAGGGTTTACATAGGATGTTTATGGGTTATAGAAGGTCTAAAGAAACTTGTTGGTGAAGGTACTTGGGATGCTGCTTTTGAAACAGCAGCTAAAACAGATGGAATAGTTGATTATGTAAGTACTTTAATGAGTAATATGACAATAGGATGGGATAGTTGGATAAGAAATGGAAATGTAAATATGCCATTTGAATGGTTACAAGATACTGTTTCAGGTGCATCTCAAGCAGTTGAAGGTGCAGCTAATATGCCGACTCCTATATTTGAAACTATGCCTAAGTTCTATGAATTTATAATGAAGATAGCTATGCCAAATCCTGAAATAGCAGTATGGGCTCAAAGAGCAGTTGTTTTAATGGAAATAGGAATTGGGTTATGTTTAATAGCTGGATTATTTACATTCATAGCATCAGCTGCATCAGCATTTATGACAGTTAACTTTATATTCTCTGCTATGGCAGGATGGGATATATTATGGTATACTTTTGGAAGTATAGCGTTAATGTGTGGAGCAGGTAGAACATTTGGATTAGATTATTATGTAATGCCGTGGATTAATAATTTAGTAGGCAACTTCTGGATGGGTAAGGGAAGGCCTATATATGATATACATGGTGGAAATGTTAAATCAATAGAGAAAGCTAACTAAGAATAAAATAGGGATATATTGCTATTAGGATATATCCCTATTATTTATGTATAATAGTTTTATGACACCTAGGAAAAGACAATAAAATGAAGTGAGGGGATGAATATGAATAAATTTTGGAACGATTATCCCATAGTACAAAAAGAGATAGAGGCAGTTAATAAATTAATAGCTCAAAATGCTAAGTGTAAAGATAAAATAATTGAAAATAGTATACTAGAACTATTAAATTCAGGTGGAAAAATGCTAAGACCAGCATTTACAATAATAGCTTCTAATTTTGGGAATTATAATGAAGAAAGAACGCATGCACTTGCGGCAGTAATGGAAATGTTTCATATGGCAACACTTGTACATGATGATATCATTGATGAAGCTGAATTTAGAAGAGGTAATGAAACTATACAATCAAAATATGGAAAAAACTATGCAGTGTATATAGGAGATTATCTTTTTTGTTTATGCTTTAAAATATTAGCAACTACATCATCTATAGAAAGAGGTATAGATGTTGATACTAAAGTTATGTCTAGAATATGTTTAGGAGAAATTGAACAATTAAACTCTAGATTTGATACCAATGTTTCTGTAAAAAAGTATTTACAAAGAGTATCAGGAAAAACAGCTGAATTATTTTCTTTAAGTATGTATATTGGAGCAGCAGAAAGTTCTTGTGATAAGAAAGTATCGAGATTATTTTGGAATATTGGTCATAACATAGGAATGGCTTTTCAAATAATAGATGATATACTAGACTATACATCTACGAGTGAAATAATAGGTAAAGAGGCTGGTAAAGATTTAAAAGAAGGTGTGTACACTTTACCATTAATATTAGCTATGAATAAAAATCCTAAAGCCTTTGAAGGTGTTTTAAATAAAGATGGATATACAGATGAAGAAGTTAGAAATATAATTAAAATAGTAGATGAGAATAACGGAATAAAAGAGGCTATGAATATAGCTCAAAAATACTCTCAGAAAGCATTTAGAGACATAAATAAACTTCCAGATAACGAGTATAAGAATATTCTTATCGACGTTACAAATAAATTATTAAATAGAGAATATTAAACTGAAGAGTTATCGATTAATAAAATTATATTTTATTTGTCGATAACTCTTTTATATTTATATATAAAGTTAGCATAGATTATAGAGGAAATTAAATTTAAAATGTAGAAGACATATATTGGCTTTATAAAAAATATATGGGAAGGTTGGAGTGAAATGAAAAAGGGAGATTTTATTTGGGGTGGAGTACTTGCAATATGGATATTAATATTAGTAATTCCAAGTAGTAGAGTAGTATTTATAAGCACAACAGAAGCATACCCTTATATAGGTGGATTTGTAAAATTTGCAATATTAGCAACTATGGGAGAATTATTAGGCATAAGAGTATTGTATGGTAATTGGAAAAAACCAAATGGAATACTATTTAGAGCAATAGTTTGGGGATTGATAGGTATGTTAATTACACTTGCTATGTCAGTGTTTCCATCAGGAGTACTAAAAGCTCAAGAAATAGGTAAGTTACCATTTAAAGATTCTATCTTTGCACATGCATTATTAACTAGTGTGGTAATGAATATAATACAATCTCCTACTATATTTTTATTTCATAAATGTACTGATACATACATTGATGAAAAATACCGTAAAAATAAAGGCAAAGTTAGCTTAAAAGAAGTTAGCGATAAAATAGACTGGTATATGTATATTAACTTTACAGTTTTAAAGACAATTCCATTCTTTTGGATTCCTTGTCATACTATAGTGTTTTTGTTACCATCTGAATATAGAGTAGTAGCATCAGCATTTGCATCTATAGCTTTAGGGTTAATTCTAGCGCTTTCTAATAAATCTAAAGTAAAACAGATTTCAAAAAACTAATGGTAATTGTTAAACCCTTCTATAATTAAAGAAGGGTTATTTTTATATGAGTAAATTTAAAAGTTAAATTTTAATAAAAATTGGATAGAAAGATAAAAAAAATCTAACTATAATATAGGAACTATATTTAGGAGGAGATTATATGATTTCAAAAAATGGCTTCTTAAAATATATGATTATTATAGTAGTATTGGTTAGTATGACATCAATAATAAGTAAAAGTAAAATTTTAGATATACGTAATATAATGCAGGCTAATTTATACCAAAGCTTAAGAACTATAAAAATAACAGAAGAAAAAAGTAAGATAGAAGATAAAAATATATCAATTAACGTGAATATGCCTGAAATACATTATTCAAATTCTCAGGTAGAAAGATATATAAACACTTACATAAGAAGAAGTATTAATGAGTATGTTAATCATCAAAGGCAAATTGGAGATTTGAATAATAATGAGCCTAAAAAAAATATAAGTATAAATTATCATATAGCATTTGAAGATAAAAATTTACTTAATGTAGTTATATACAAAAATAAAGGTTGGAATAAAGATAAATTTGAGCTTGAAAAAGATAGTTATATATTTGATTTAAAAACAGGTCAAAGAATATATTTAGATAATTTCCTAAAAGACAATGAGGATTACGCAGATGTTATAAATGACTATATAAAGGATTATATAAAGAAAAATAAAATTAAAATGGATAAAGATATAGTTGATATTAATAAAAACACTAACTATATAATAGTTGCAGATGGTATAGTGGTATATTTTAATCCATACAAAAGTAATAGAAACAACATAAACTATGAGTTTAAAATACCTTATGATTTGTTTAAAAACAAAATAAAGATGATAATTACTAACAATATAGTAGCAAATATTGATACTCAAACTATAACAAAAAGCAATGATTATATAAATTGTGTAATAAATATACCTATAATAATGATGGATAATAAAGAGATTGAAAAATATATCAATGACGAAATAAGAAATGATATAATGACGTTTTACAATGAAGCTCAAACGCAAGCGAAGGAATATCAAAAGGATTTGCCTGATATAGATAATAAATTTGTAGCAAATGCAGATTTTGAAGTGAAAAAGAATAGCGATAATATGCTAAGTATACTTATAAAATATTACAAGTATAGTGGTGGTGCACATGGATATTATGAAAATGTTGCATATAATGTAGATATTAAAAAGGGTGAAATGATAGAGTTAAAAGATTTATTCAACAAAGAATATGACTACAAAAAAGTATTAAATAATGAAATTAGGTACCAAATAAAAGATTTAATTAAAAAAGACTCTCAAAATGAAGGAATCTATGAATTTAATGGAATAAAAGAAAATCAAAAATTTTACATACAAGATGATGATGTTGTTGTATATTTTGATTTATATGATATTGCGCCATATGCAGCTGGCATACCTGAATTTCATATTAATAAAAAAATAATAGATCACATATTAAAGGAAGAATATATAGATGTATTAAGATGATATAAGACCACAGTTATGTGGTCTTATATTATTTTAATTAAATTGTTGGATTTAAGGATGCAATTTTTGTAACAGCAACATATACTCTAGAAATTTCATACCAAGTTTTAAAATCTACAACACCTGACTTAGGTAAACCAAATATTCCTTGAAATGTTTTTACAGCCTCAGCGGTAGAATCACCATAACTGCCATCTTCTTTAACTTTAGGGATAGCAGGATAAGACTTGGAAATAGCATTAAGTTGATTTTGAACAGTCTTTACATATTTACCAGTAGATCCAACTTGTAGAGTATCTCCAGGGAATGAAACAGGAACACCACTAACAACAGGTGCTCTTTCGAAAACTATTTCATCACCATAAAAATGTCTTAGTATACTCTCGTAATCTTTTCCTTGATCTCCTAAATCTTTGCTACCCCATTGTGTCATTTGATTAGGGCATTGAGATTTTTTTCCATCACAATACTGAGCGAGAAGAGGCTGTCTAGATGTAGGAGGTCTTTTTATAAAAGTATTAAAAATATCATCTACAACAACACTTATAGTATCAAAAAAATTTCTATTGTTTATAAACTTATGATCATAATTTGTAGTAGATGTAATTGTAAAACTATATCCTTTATTTCTATACCATTCAGTAAATACTCTATTTAAAGTGAATGAGATTATAGCAATTACATTTGCATAAATTGTTTGTGTAGGCCATGTTGAATAAATTTCAGATGATGCTATGTTTTTTATATAATCTTTATAAGGTATCCAGTAATTTTGAGCAGAGGCATTTTCTGGCAAACCATCATGAACTACTATAAACTCAGGAACAACGGGATTATCCAAAACAACAAATCCAGTTGGCGGCGGTAATGGTTTTAAATCACTTTCTGGAATTTTAGGTGGGTAAGTGCCATATAAAGTATTTTCTTCTATAACATATACTTCTTCATTTTGCCTAGAGTAAGAACCAAGAGATCTAGATTTTAATTGTAAAGGAGCACCTTGTCTAGACTCGATAGTAGGAAATACTTGCGTTCCATCTATAAGGGTAGTTTCATATCCATCAGCAATTACTTCTACGGTGTATTGACTATATGGTCTTGTATCTGAAGGTTGTTGAGAATAAATTATATCTGGAGCCTCTAAAGTTAAGTTTGTAATTTGACCAGAGATATCTGTCTTTAAATTTTGATACACTTGAGTTTGGCGTTGACCGGAATCTGGATTAGAATAAATATTTACTGTAGCATCTTTTATAGGTCTATTAGTGGCACTATCTATAACACTTACGGTTAAAAAGCCATCTTGCATACTATCACCTCTTCGTTTTTATATAATTTAATATATCCTATATTCATAGTATGAATATAGTTCATATTTTGTTAAGCTAAATGGCAATAATAATATAGAAAATAAATTAGAAGGGATATTTAAATATGAATACAAAATTGATATTACTGGCAATTACACCTATAGCTATAGCTATTTTATGGATATATTTAAAAGATAAGTATGATAAAGAGCCGATAAGACTTTTAGGTAAGTTTTTCTTTTTAGGAGCTATATTGAGTATATTAGGGATTGTTATAGAAGAGTATCTAATAAAAATTAATATTTTTACAGGTTATCCTTATATATTTTATATGTCTTTTATAGTTGCAGCTCTAACGGAAGAAGGTTTAAAAGCTATGATATTGATACCTAATATATTGAGAGAGAAGAGCTTCAATGAAAAACTAGATGGAATTATATATTCGATTTTATTGTCATTAGGATTTGCAATGGTAGAAAATATAATATATATATTATTTGAAGATACTAAAATCGCTTTTGAGGTTGGTATAATAAGAGGTATAATATCTATACCAGCCCACGTTGTATTTGGTATAACTATGGGATATTATATATCTAAATATAAATTTGAGAACAAAAGAGAGATTAAAAAAAAATACTTAGCATTAGCTTTATTGTATCCAATTTTACTTCATGGAGTTTTTGATTTTATATTGATGATACAGTATAGATGGTCTATTATAGTGTTTATAGTATATATAGTCTTTTTATGGAAGATAAGTTTAGACAAATTAGATGAATATACTAATAACTCTAGAAAAAGATTTTTTAGAAGAAACAGCAAAAGAAAGGACGATAGAAATTGACGAAATTACCTAAAGAATTTTTAGATGAAATGAAAGATATGCTCAAAGAGGAGTATGATGATTTTATAGAAAGTTATAAACAACCAAAGACTACTGGTTTAAGGGTGAATACCTTAAAAATAACTAAAGAAAACTTTTTGAATTTAGGATTATATGGTCTACAGTCAATACCTTGGGCAGAAGAAGGGTTTTATTATAATGAAAGTATAGATAGACCTGGAAAAAGTCCGTTACATGAGGCAGGAGCGTATTATCTTCAAGAGCCATCTGCAATGAGTGTTGTACCACACGTAGACATAAAAGAATATGATAGAGTATTAGATATGTGTGCAGCTCCGGGTGGCAAATCTACATATATATTATCTAAATTAAACAATACAGGATTATTAGTTTCGAATGAAATAAATCCAACAAGAATAAGAGCACTAGGAGAAAATTTAGAAAGATTTGGAGCAAAAAACTGTATTATAACTAATACAGATTCTAAAAGTCTTAGAAAAGTTTTTAACGGATATTTTGATAAAATCGTAATAGATGCACCTTGTTCAGGACAAGGTATGTTTAGAAAAGATGAAATTGCAATTAAGGATTGGAGTTATGCTAAAGTAATAGAGTGTCAATCTATCCAAAAAGAAATAATAAGGGATGGATATGATATGTTGAAAAATGGAGGCATATTAGTTTATTCAACATGTACATTTGCAAAAGAAGAAAATGAAAACGTAATAGAAGAATTCTTAGAGGCATATCCAAATGCAAAACTAATAAAGATGGAGAGATTATGGCCACATAAGATAAAAGGAGAAGGTCACTTTGTAGCGAAAATTCAAAAACTTGAAGATGAAGATTGTAATGTAAAAGAATTGAAGCTAAAAAGAGTAGATAAAGAATTAAAAGATTATAGAGATTTTGAAAAAAAATTCTTAAATATTTCATTAGAAAATAAATTTGAGATAAGAGGTGAAAATTTATACCTATTGCCAAAAGAATCACCGGATACTAAGAAGGTAAAGGTATTAAGGTATGGATTACATATTGGAGTATTAAAGAAAAATAGATTTGAACCATCTCACGCATTGTCTCATTACTTAAGAAAAGAAGATGTAAAAAATATACAAAACTTAGAAATATCAAGTGAAGAAGTCCTACAATATCTAAGAGGAAATACGCTAAATACAGGTCAAAGTAGAGGTTGGGTACTAGTATGTGTAGAAGGTATACCTTTAGGATGGGGAAAAGAATCAAATGGTGTTCTAAAGAATCATTATCCAAAAGGTCTTAGAATAAATTATTAATTAAAAAAATTAATAAAATACCTCATAGAGTTTAATAATAACATATGAAGTTATTTAAGGAGGTATTTTATGGGATACTTAAATACAAATCAAGAGTATGCTATATCTAGGTTTTTACACAGATATGATTATGATTCGGTTATAGATATATTAGAAGAAGCAGGGGTTATAGATGGAGATTTATATTATTTGATGGAATCTTGTCAGCATTGTATGAATTTTAATTTTAAGGATGCTTTAAAATGCATAGAAAAAATGAGTCAATCAATGTTATCAAGACGTGAAATTCAAAAACTAATAACAAATTTAAAAAACTTAGAATCAGGAGAACCGGAAGATATATTATCGGAACTTGTGGAGAATATGAAAATACAAGTTATAAACCAAGAATATATAGACTTCTTAGGGAGACTATATAGATTAAAAGAAGCTTTGTTTAAATATATATTTGTAAATACTAAAGAATCGAAAACATACAAAGTAAATATGTATGGATATATGCTATCAAAGAAAAATATACTATATACATTAAAAAAGAAGTATAATATATATAATGGAAATTTAATACATGGAGTAACTCAATATATAAATAGACACGTTAAAAAAACAAAGCGAATGGAAAAGGTAGTTGAAATTCTAAACAGTGAAAGACTAGAAAACCTTATAAAACTTAGAAATGAAAGTCCTGTTGGTCATGGATTTAAAGGAATAAGTAAAGATGAAATTGAAGATATCTATGGAAACCCAATGGAAGTTATTCGTGATTTAGTTAAAGCGTGTGAGTTATTAGACCTAGGTATTACAGTAAATAAATATGATAACATTAATGAGATGGCTATACAAATGATAGGGAGCTACGACAAGCATTAATTTATTAGAGGAGATGGTATGGATGAGTGAAAAATTAAAAAAGGAAGCCATAGAGTGGATTAAGATAATAGCCACAGCTCTTGTATTTGCGTTTATTATAACACAGTTTATAAGACCTACCTTGGTAAGAGGAGAATCTATGTATCCGACTTTAGAGGAAAACGACTATTTAATAATAAATAGGATCTCTTATAAAATAGGAGAACCAAAACAGGGTGATGTAATAGTATTTGGAACAAATTTATTACAAGATGATGGAAAGAAAAAAGACTTGGTAAAAAGAGTTATTGGGGTAGAAGGAGATCATATAAAAATAGAAGAATCTCAAGTATATGTAAATGACAAGCTATTAGACGAGCCTTATATCCATGACAACTATACAGAGGGAAATATAGATATGATTATACCAAAAGATAAGGTATTTACAATGGGAGATAATCGTGAAAAAAGCTTAGATAGCAGATATGAAGATGTAGGATTAGTTGATGAAAAAGATATAATGGGAAAGGTTATGATAAGATTATTCCCATTTAATAAAATAGGAACTATTGACTAGGTGAATATATGAGATTGGGGATATCTTCATTAATCTACAACTTAGAAGATGCTTTAAAAATATGTAATAAAGTAAAAGAGATAAACCATATAGAAATAGGTATTGATAATATTTCACAATGTAGAGATTTATACTTATTTAAAAAAAGGATTGAAGATATGAATTTATCGATTGGAATTCATTTGCCAATGGAGTTAAATACATGTGAAGACATAGAATTTATAAGGCAAAAATGGGTAGAATTTATTACTATAATAAATGATGAACTAAGTGGATTTAATATAAAATATTTTAATCTTCATCTGGGATATGTTATTACGAGCAGGTTAGAGAAGAATAGAAATAAGTATCTAGATAATAGCATAAAGTTTTTAAGAGAAGCATCCTTATATATAGATCAAACTATTTCTATTGAAAATGTATATACTAAATATGGAGATTATTCAAATGTTGGTAATTTAGCAAGTGATTTTGAATATATATTTAGTAAGCTAGAAAATAATATTAGTTTTTGTTATGACACAGGACATGACTTAATTAATGAAAGTAACTATCTAGAAAAACTACAAAATAAAATAAGTGTAATACACTTGAGTGATAACAATGGAATAGAGGATACACATGTAGGTATAGGTAGAGGGGTACTATCTAAAGAAACTATAAGAAAAGTACTAAGCTTAAATGTAAAATATTTAGTTTTAGAAATAGGCTATGAGTATGTTGATGAGACTATAAAAATAATTAATTTATTATAAAGGGGTATAAATACCTCTTTTTCCTGTCTATAAGGAGAAAGGAAGGAATTAATATGAGGGAAATAAAAATAGATATAGATGGAAAAGTAAAATTATATAATATACAAAATGAAGATGGAATCTTGTTAGAAGATATAGCGAAACAAAACTATGATAATCATAAAGGAATAATTACTCTTGCAATTATCAAAAATAAATTAAAAGAATTGAGTTATAGAGTAAGTGATGATTGTAGCATAAAATTTTTAGATACTACAAATGCAGATGGATCAAGGGTATATTTTAGAACCATGTCTTTTATATTTATAATGGCATGTAAAGAGTTATTTGATAATAGCAGAGTAACAATAGAACATTCTTTATCAGGTGGATTATATTGTGAAGTGCACAAATCTACAAAACTAGATGAAAGCGACCTACAAAAAATATATAAAAGAATGGATGATATAATAAAAAATAATTATGAAATAGAAAAGATATCAACTACAAGAGAAGAAGCTATATATGTATTTGAACAATATGGAATGAATGAAAAAGCTGAATTATTAAAATATAAAGAATATGATGATGTAAAAATATATAAGTGTAATAATCATATAGACCATTTTTATGGTCATATGCTACCATCTACAGGATATATAAGAACCTTTGACATTGAATTATATAACAATGGAGTAGTTATATTAGGTCCTAGTGAAGAAGATAAAAACGTACCTAAGAAATTTGTGCCTCATCCTAAGCTGTCGGCTGTTTATTATGAAGCAGAACATTGGTCAAAGCTTATGGAAATAGATAAAGTTACAACACTCAATCAAATAATTGAAAATGAAGAGTACGGTGATATAATAAGAACGGTAGAAGCATTACATGAAAAAAAATTATCTCAGATAGCAGATATTATAAAAGAAAATCAAAAAAGAGTAATATTGATAGCTGCACCGTCTTCATCAGGAAAAACAAGTTTTGCGCATAGACTATCAATACATTTAAGAGTAAATAATCTTAAGCCTGTATCTATATCTCTAGATGATTATTTTGTTAACAGGGATGATACTCCTTTAGATGAGTTTGGTAAATTTGATTTTGAATCAATATATGCAATAGATTTAGAAAGATTTAATTCAGACTTAAAGAAATTATTAGATGGAGAAGAAATAACATTACCTAAATTTAATTTTAAATTAGGAATAAGAGAAGAAACCGGAAAAAAACTAAAAATAAAAGATAATCAGCCAATAATCCTAGAAGGAATACATGGATTAAATCCAATGTTAACATCATCTATTCCAGATGAAGATAAATTTAAGATATATATAAGTGCTCTTACTCAGATAAATTTAGATGATCACAATAGAATACCAACTACAGATTTAAGACTTATAAGAAGAATGGTCAGAGATTATAATTTTAGAGGATATAGTGCTGAACGTACTATTATGCAATGGGATTCTGTAAGAAGAGGCGAGAAGAAGAATATATTTCCTTATCAAGAAGAAGCTGATATAATATTTAATTCTGCATGTGTGTATGAATTGGCAGTGTTAAAAACATATGCAAAGCCGCTATTAGAAGAGATAGATAGTAACAATGAAGCTTATATTGAAGCTAATAGACTTTTAAAATTCCTACAGTATTTTATAGAACTAAAAGATGTATCTGACATACCTTCTACTTCAATACTGAGAGAATTCATAGGTGGAAGTAGAATTGTAGATTAAATATATAAGTCCTGGTGTTGACATAATATCAGGGCTTTTTGTACTATATTAAGTACGACAACTAAAGAAGATACAAGAAGGAGAATACTATGGAAAATACATTAAAAGAAATATTAAACATAAATAGAAAGTATACAAATTACGGACAAGTTGCTAGTTATATACCAGAACTTAAAAAAGCGAAGAGAGATGATTTAGGAATTTGTATAATAGACAAGAATAACAATATTTATAAAGCTGGAAATTGTGATACTAAATTCACAATACAAAGTATATCAAAACCAATAGTATTAGCTATGGCACTTATGGATAATGACTGGTCATATGTTTTTTCAAAAGTAGGAATGGAGCCAAGTGGAGATCCATTTAACTCAATAATGAAGCTAGAAACTAATGACACAAAAAAACCGAGTAATCCGATGATAAATGCAGGTGCAATAGTAACTACTTCATTAATAAAAGGTAGTACACCACAGGAAAAAGAAGAAAGAATGTTAAATTTCTTTAGAAAGTTAGCGAATAATGATAACATAAATATAAATCAGGATGTATATAAGTCAGAAAAGATGACAGGTGATAGAAATAGAGCTATGGCATACCTATTAAAAAATGATGGATTTATAGAGGGTGATGTTGAAGAAATTCTAGATTTATATTTTAAACAATGTTCATTAGAAATAGATGTAGTAGATTTAGCAAGGATTGGAATAAATCTTGCAATGTACGGAGTAGATGTAGAAACTGGCGAGAGATTAATGAGTGAACGTGTATCAAGAATGGTGAAGACGTTTATGATTACATGTGGTATGTACGATGCATCGGGAGAATTCGCTATAAAAGTAGGAATACCAGCAAAATCTGGTGTTGGAGGTGGCATAATGGCTTCGGTTCCTAATACTATGGGAATTGGGGTATATGGTCCAGCGCTAGATAAAAAAGGAAATAGTATAGCTGGAATTAAAGTTCTTGAAGAACTTTCTCAGAGATATAATTTAAATATATTTTAAAATATAGAATTTTTTGACAACTGCAATTTCTTCATATATAATTAAATTACAAATATAATAATTTTTTTGTAGGGGTGGGGGAATGAGAGAAGTACTTGTACTTAGAGATTTGGAATGTATAAAAGCAATAGCGCATCCAAGAAGAATAGATATTTTAAAAACATTTGATAAATCACCGCTGTCGGCTAAACAATTATCACAATTGTTAGATGAGCCTCATGCTAAGATTAACTATCATATAAAAACACTTTATAAAGTAGGGATACTAGAGTTAGTAGAAGAAAAAATTAAATCGGGTATTGTGGAAAAGTATTATTATCCAAGTGCAAAAAATATAGTCATAGATAAAAAAGTTTTAGATTTCTCATTACATAATGGTGGCGATGAAAAGCAGGAACTGTGTATATCTAAGTTTGAAGATATAATCGAATTATTTTATCAAGCAGCAGAAAAAGAGATTTTAGATGGGGAAAATGTAACAGACTATCATGATAACTGCTTTACACAGCAAGAGATAATAGAATTAAACAGCACTATAAAATCTAAAATACAAGATATTTTAGAGAAGAGAGAAGAGTCTGACGATGAAGTCAAATATGACTTAGCTATAGTTTCAATACCTATATCAGAAAATAAAGAGTATAATATATAATAAGTGTCAACGTTGTTGATACTTATTTTTTTTGGGTATAATTTATATATAACAATATGCAATTAAAATTAGGAGGACATAAAATGTTAGTAATAGGACCACATATTTCAATATCAAAAGGTTTTGCAAAAGCAGCTCAAACAGCAGTAGATATAGGAGCTAATACATTTCAATTTTTCAGCAGAAATCCAAGAGGAGGTAATGCTAAAGAATTTGATTCAAAAGATATAGATAAGTTTCAAAAAATAAGAACAGAAAATAGTTTTGGACCTCTACTTGCTCATGCACCATATACAATGAATCTAGGTGGGGCTAAAGATGATGTATATGAGTTTGCCAAAAGAGTAATAAAAGAAGATATACAAAGAATGGACTCTCTAGGGATAGAATATTTATGTTTTCATCCAGGAAGTCATGTAGGAGGAGGTATAGATTTTGGAATAGAAAGAATAGCTGATGGATTGAATGAAGCTATAACTGGAAATGAAAAAATAATGATTCTTCTAGAGACTATGTCGGGAAAAGGAACAGAGATTGGTTATGATTTTAATCATCTAAAACAAATAATAGATAAAGTTAAATATAATGAAAAAATAGGAATATGCTTAGATACATGTCATATTTTTTCGGCTGGATATGATATAGTAAATGACTTAGATAACGTGCTTAATGAATTTGATAGAATCATAGGACTGCATAAGTTAAAAGCAGTGCATTTAAATGACAGTATGATGCCATTTGGCAATAAAAAAGATAGACACTCTGTAATTGGAGAAGGGGAGATTGGATTAGAGGCTATAGTTAGATTTATGAGTCATCCAAGGTTATCACATCTACCATTTTTCTTAGAAACGCCTTTAGAAGATGAAGGACATAAAGAAGAAATAAAGATGCTAAAAGAACAGCTAGTAAATTTATAAAATATAATTAAGTTACTTATCTACAGTTTCAAAGTCAATATAATGACTTTATACGTAAAAATTTGATATACTACTAATAGTTAATATATTGAATAAGTTAGGTGGGATTAATATGATACTGTTGGGAAAAACTCATATGAAAATTAAAAGAGTTGGTTTTGGAGGTATACCAATACAAAGAATAACTCAAGAAGAGACTAATAAAGTAATGGATGCACTTGAAAATGAAGGTGTAAATTTTATAGATACAGCTAGAGGGTATACAATAAGTGAAGAATATATAGGTAATGCATTAGATGGTAGAAGAGATAATTTTTTTATTGCAACTAAGAGTATGTCTAGAGATTACGAAGGCATGAAAAAAGATATAGATATAAGTTTAGAAAAGTTAAAAACTGACTATATAGACCTGTATCAAATACACAATCTTAAGCCAGAAGAATATGGAACTATATTTGATGAAAATAAAGCATATAGAGCATTACTGGAGGCTAAAAAAGAAGGAAAGATAAAAGAGATTGGAATAACAAGCCATAGTTTAGAGACTATAGAAAAGGTTGTTGAAGATGATAAATTTTCTACAGTTCAGTTTCCTTATAATATAGTTGAAAATCAAGCAGATGATGTTTTTAAAAAAGCTCATAAAAAGGGTATTGGAGTAATAGTAATGAAACCTTTAGCAGGTGGTGCATTAGATGATGCTACTCTTGCGATAAAATATATACTGTCTAAGGAATACATAGATGTAGTTATACCAGGGATGGAAAGTGAAGAACAAGTAAAAGAAAATGTAGCTACATTAAAAAATACAAAACTTACAGAGCGTGATTTATTAAAAATAGAAGAGATAAAAAATACTTTAGGTAAAAGATTTTGTAGAAGATGTGAGTATTGTTTACCATGTCCAGTAGGAATAAATATACCTCAATTATTTTTATTAGAAGGATATTATACAAGATATAATCTAAAAGATTGGGCAAAAGAGAGATATGCAACTATGGATACAAAGGCAAATAAATGTGTTGAATGTGGACTTTGTGAAACAAAATGTCCATATGATTTACCCATAAGAGAAATGTTAAAAGATGTATCTAAAAAATTAGATTAAAAATTTAAAATAATATCAAAATAAAAGCTAAGGAGAACTTAACATAAAAGTTCTCTTTAGTTTTAATTATTTTTCAGTTACATCATAAGATACATTATATTTAGAAACTGGATAAAGCTCAATTTCAACACGAGGATTGTCTTTATCTATAAAATCAAATAGCAAAACAGGTTTTAGTTGTTTGTCATTTTTTATAATACCGCTTTTTTCGATGCCGTCACAAATACTTTTGGGGTAATTATGCAAATCCCCCATGCGCTTATTAGGAAAATATAATTTAAGAACAGTAATTAAATCTTCTTCTATTGTTTCACCTGAATATTGCTGATTTATAAAACCTGCAATCATATTTTCGTAAGCTAGATATTTTGAGTGTTTACCAGTAGAAGGCATCCAAGCTTGACCATGAACATTGTGAAGTTTAAAATTAGACTTACTAATAGGTCTACCGGGTATAGTTAGTTTTATCAAATAATCACCTTCCTTATACTTTAGTTATTATAAAACTAATGAACGATTAATGAAAGGATATTTTATGAATAGCGAAAAAATTAAAGAGTTTTGTAAATCTATAGGAATAGAAACTGTAGGTATTGCAGGTGTTGGTCCTTATGAAAACTTAAAAAAGATAATTAAACATAGATTATCAAATGGACATATAACAGGAATGGAAGAGCCTATACTAGAAAATAGAATTAATCCTAAAGCTGCTATGGAAAATGCTAAATCCATAATAGTATGTGCATTTCCTTATTATATAGGTAATGTTGAGGATGGTAATTTATCAAAATATTGTTACGGTAAGGATTATCATATAGTTGTAAAAGAGAAGTTAAGTAGTATTTGTGATTATTTATCAAATGAAATAAGTGGATTTGAATATAAGATGTATACAGACAATGGTCCATTAGTAGATAGATATTTAGCATACTTAGCAGGGATAGGATATTTTGGTATAAATAATAACATAATAACTGATGAGTATGGTTCGTATGTGTTCATAGGATATATAATAAATAATTATGAGTTTAATCCTGACGAACCATTACCAAAAAGCTGTATAAATTGTGGAAAATGTGTAGAATATTGTCCGGGAAATGCTATATTAGGAAATTTTGAAATGAACCCTAAAAGATGTTTGTCATATATTACACAAAAAAAGGGTGAATTAGAAGACGAAGACATAAGAATTATGAGTGAAAATAACAAAATATTTGGTTGTGATATATGTCAGGATGTATGCCCTCATAATAAAAATATAAAGCATACTAATATAAATGAATTTAAAGAACATATAATAACTAACTTAGACGAAGTAGAAATAAATGAAATTTCTAATAAAGAGTTTAAACGAAGATATGGAGAAAGAGCATTTAGTTGGAGAGGTAAAAATATAATAAAAAGAAATTTAGAAATATCTAAAAAGAAATCTGAAGACTAATAGTCAAAGATTTCTTTTTTTTTGGAAAGTATTTAAATATAATGAATAAAATTAATATTAGAAAGCTCAACTTTTACAAGCTACAAAACATAGAATGTATAAAAAGAAAGGGGGGAGGTTTTATGCTAAAGTTCAATAATACATCAGAGTTAGAACCTCTAGAGGGTATATTAGGCCAAGAAAGAGCTATAGCAGCGATGGAGATTGGATTAAACATTAACAATCCAGCTTATAATATGTATTTAGCTGGAGATTCAGGAACTGGAAAAACAACATATGCTATGAAAGCTTTAAAAAATCATGCAGCCCAAAAAGGAAATCAACAAGATTGGTGTTATGTTTATAATTTTGAGAATAATAGGGAGCCAGTAATTATTGGCTTAGAAAAAGGTCTAGGAAAAGTATTTAAAAAAGATATAGAAAAGTTGATAGAAACATTGGAAGATGAACTTAGAGATGCATTTGAAAGTGAAGATTTTGAATTAGGTAAAAATCAACTAATTGAAGATTATGAAAGAGAAAAAGATGCTTTACTTAAAAAAATAAAAAAATATGGAGAAGAAAAAGGATTCAAATTAAAAAATAGCAAAGTAGGAATGGTATTTATACCAATTAAAGACGAGAAAGATTCTGAAAAAGAAGACGATGATGCTAGTGATGAAGAATTCTATAAATTAAAAAGAGAATTAGAAAATATGGCAATTCAAGTTGTGTATAAGATAAGAGATTTAGAGGATGCAGCCAAAGAAGCCCTTTTAGAATTAGAAGAAGAAGTAGCTAAATTTATTATTGATCCTCACATTCAAAGTTTATCAGATAAGTACAAAGACTATGAAAAGGTTCAAACATACTTAAAGAATATGAGAGAAGATGTTTTAGAGTACGTGTACTTATTTTATATGGATGAAGAAGATTTAAAAGATAAATATGATAAAGACATATTTATAAAGTATAAAGTAAATCTTTTTGTTGATAATGGCATAGACAAGGAAAATTCCCCTGCACCAGTAATTGTAGAAATAAACCCAAGTCCATCTAACTTGTTTGGTAAAGCAGAGTATGATTATAATAATGGAAATGTAAAAACTGATTTCACAAAACTTATTCCAGGGGCAGTTCACAAAGCTAATGGAGGTTATTTAGTTTTATACGTAGACCAATTATTAAGATACGCGTTATCATGGGATATGTTAAAAAGAGCTATACAATCTAGGAAAATAGGGGTAGATACTCAAACATCTATAAAACCAGAGAATATGCCTATAGATATGAAGGTAATATTAATAGGTAGTAATTATATGTATAATCTTCTTTATAACTATGATCCAGATTTTTGTAAATACTTTAAGGTCTTTGTAGATTTTGACAATGAGATGGATAAAAATGAAATTAACGAAAATGGATTAGCTAAGTTTATTGCATTCCAATGCAAAAAGAATGATTTAAAACATTTTACTTATGATGCAGTTCAAGAAGTTATAAAACATAGCACTAGAATATCAGGAGATAAATATAAACTTTCAACTCATTTTAATAAAATTATGGAAGTTATTGTTGAGTCTGAGGCTTATGCTGGAATAAGGGATGCGGAATACGTAGATAAAGAAGATATAAATCAAGCGATAGAAGAAAGAAGAAAAAGAGTAAATAGAATAGAAAGTAAAATGGATGAATCATTAGATAATGGATTTACCTTAATAGAAACAAAGGGGAAAAGAGTAGGAGTTATAAATGGGTTATCTGTACTGAACACTGGAGAATATTCCTTTGGAAGACCATCAAGAATAACTGTAACAACAAGTCCAGGGAGTAAGGGTATAGTAAATATAGAAAGAGAAGTTGATATGAGTGGTCCTATTCATAGCAAAGGGGTATTAATACTAAGTGGATATTTATACGAAAATCTTGCACAAGAATTCCCATTATCATTAAATGCCAACATATGCTTTGAGCAGAATTATGGTGGAGTTGATGGTGACAGTGCAACTGGTGCAGAGTTATATGCATTATTATCTTCATTAAGCAATATTCCTCTAAAGCAAAATATAGCAGCAACAGGATCTATGAATCAAAAAGGTGAAATTCAAGTAGTTGGAGGTATTAGTGAAAAGATAGAAGGTTTCTACTCTGCTTGCAAGAAAAAAGGTTTGAATTCAGAGCAAGGTGTAATAATACCTAAGAATAATGCTAGAAACTTAGTATTATCTAATGAAGTGAACGAAGCTGTAGAAAAAGGAACATTCCATATATATACAGTAGAAAATGCAAAAGAAGCAATAGAAATATTAACGGATATGAAGTTTGAAGAAGTTAAGAGATTAGCCATAGAAAGATTAAAACATTTTAGTGATATACAAAATGCTTATAAAAAATAGTTAATTATATGAAAATATGGGTAAATAAAGTAATAAAATCAACTAGATAGTAAGTTGCTTAAAATAGACAAAACATTAACTGTGTTTTGTCTATTTTTTTGAAATATTAATTATAAAAAATGAAAAGGTTTGTTATATATTGATAAATATGAAGGATAATATAACTAATGAAATTAATAAAAATAGGGGGGCGTTTATGAAAAATATTAATAAAATACTAGATATATTAGAAGAAACTTATCCAGATGCACATTGTGAGCTAAATCATACAACTGCATTTGAATTATTAGTAGCAACAATACTATCTGCTCAGTGTACAGATGTAAGAGTAAATAAAGTTACCGAGGAGTTATTTAAAAAATATAATACACCAGAGATATTTTCTAAATTAACTATAAAAGAAATAGAGAATGAAATTAAAAGTTGTGGATTATATAAAAGTAAGGCAGAAAAAATAAAACAAACATCTAAAAAAATATGTGATTTATATAATGGAGAAGTGCCTAATGAACTAGATAAACTCACAGAATTACCGGGCGTAGGTAGAAAGACTGCAAACGTAGTTTTAAGTAATGCCTTTGGTATGGATGCAATTGCTGTAGATACACATGTATTTAGAGTAGCAAACAGAATAGGCATAGTTAAAACTTCAACACCAGAGAAAACCGAATTTGAGTTGATGAAGGCTATACCTAAGAAAAGGTGGTCGCATTCTCATCATCTTTTAATTTTTCATGGAAGGAGGATTTGTAAAGCCAGGAAACCTGAATGTGAGATTTGTCCTATAAAGAATGATTGCGATTACTATATAGAAGGGAATGACTAATGGTGAAGAAGCTTAAAATAATAGTAGTGTTATCAATAGGAATCTTTTTTTTAGGTAATATAAAGATAGCTGAATCTTTAAGTAATAAAGATAAAATCTATAGCAATATTTTTATTGAGGAAATAGATGTATCTAATTTAGAAAAAGAAGAGGCTAAAAAGAAAGTTGAAAAAGTAATAAGTAAAAGCAATGTATTGAACCTAGAGTATGAAGGTAAAATATATACATTGAATTTAAAAGAGATAGGAATTATATACAATATAGATAAAAGCGTTGAAGAAGCGTACAGTATAACTAAGGGAAAAGATAAGATTTCTAATTTTAAATCTAAAATAGATTTAAAATTCGGGAATAAAAAAATCGTAAACTTAGAATATACTTATGACGATAAAAAAATCGATGATTATATCAAATATATTAGTTCGGAGTTAAATAGAGAAGCTATAGATGCAACTATAAAGGTTGAAAATAAAACACTAACATATACAAAAGAAGAATGTGGTATAAAGATAAGTGATGAGAAACTAAAAGAAGATATACTTAAAAATTTAAAACAAAGAGAAAAAACATCAATTTATATTCCTGTTGTTGAAATTAAGCCAATGTATTTATACCAAGATTTAAATAAGATTGACACAATTCTAGGAACATATGAAACTTATTTTAGTTCAAATACAGTTAATAGAGTTAATAATATAAAAATTGCTGCGCATGCAACTAATGATATTATTATGAAGCCTTCTGATGAGTTCTCTTTTAATTACTATATAAACCATAAAGATAAAAGAGAAAAATTTAAAAAAGCACCTGTAATAGTTAATGGAAAATTAGAAGAAGGATTAGGTGGAGGAATATGCCAGGTATCTAGCACTATATATAATGCGGCTTTGTACTCGGGATTAGAAATAATAAGTGTAAGAAATCATAGCATACCAAGTGCATATGTATCAAAGGGAAGAGATGCAACGGTTACAACTGGAAATATTGACTTAAAATTTAAAAATAATTATCAAACACCTGTATTTATTCATAATGAAGTATATAAAGATAAAATCGTGTCTACAATTTATGGAAATAAAGAAAATAAAAAAGAAATCGAAGTGGTAACTGAAATTATGAAAAGTATACCTAATAAAACTAAAGTGGAATATAGTGATAAGTTATATAAAGGAAAATATGAAATATCTCAAAAAGGAAGAATCGGATATAAAGTAAATACCTTTAGAGTATATAATGAAAATGGACAAGCTAAAAAAGAGTTTATAGGAGAAAGTTATTATCCTCCGATAGATGAAATAATAATTTATGGAACTAAGAAAAGAATAGTACCTGAACATATAAAAACAGAAGTTGTATAATAAATAATTAAAAGGATTAAGATTTTTGTTTTACATTATCTTAATCCTTAAGTATGTATAAGAAAAACTTGATATAAAGTGAGTTTTGTTTATATATAATTTTCTGATATAATTAAAAACATATAAATTATATAATTAAAAAATCATTACATAAAAGCGAAAATAAAAAATATAAAGATAGTAATGAATGAAGGAGGACATATATGTCATTAAATGTAGTCTTAGTAGAACCTGAAATACCTCAAAATACAGGAAATATAATAAGAACATGTGCTGCAACGGGTACAACATTACACTTAGTAAGACCGTTAGGATTTTCACTAGAAGATAAATACTTAAAAAGAAGTGGGTTGGATTATTGGGATTTAGCAAATATAAAATACTATGATAGTTTTGATGAAGTACTAGAAAAGAATCCTCAAGGTAAATTTTTCTACGCTACAACAAAAGTTAATCAGACTCACTCAGACGTTGAATATGTAGAAAATTCGTTTATAGTATTTGGGAAAGAAACAAAAGGATTACCTGAAACATTAATTAAAGCTAATCTAGAAACTGGTATAAGGATACCTATGGTAAATGTAGAGAAGGCTAGATCACTAAACCTATCTAATACAGTTGCAATAGTTGTATATGAAGCACTAAGACAATTAGGATATCCTAATATGAGATAAACAAAAGAATAATATAATAAAAACCTTCTTTTTATAAAATCTAAAATAAGAAGGTTTTTTTATATTAAAAATAAAGCAGATTAAAATAAAATAAATAGTATGTCATAAATGATAAATAAAATGAAAAAATAAAAAATATTATATATTATATTGTATACATTATATTTTTTTACGATATACAAAATTATATGGAAAAATAACACGAAATAGTGTAAAATAAAATTGATTATTACATATTTGATTGTATTTATTAGGAGGGTAATTATGAAGTTAAAAAAGCTATTAGCGGTAGGGTTAGCTACTGTTATGACTACTAGTATGCTAGTTGGATGTAGTTCTAACGATGGTACTGATAAAGGGTCGACAACAAAAAAAGAAGACAACAGTTTTAAAATAGGAATGGTTACAGATGTTGGTGGAGTTAACGATGAATCATTCAACCAATCAGCTTGGAAGGGATTACAAGATATTGAAAAGGAATATGGAAAAGATAAAGTAGATGTAGATTACTTAGAGTCTAAACAAGATGCAGATTATGTTCCTCATATAGAAACATTTATAGATGAAGATAGAGATTTAATAATAGGTGTTGGATATAAATTAGAGCCGGCAATAGCTGAAGCTGCAAAAAACTATCCAGACAAAGAGTTTGTTTTAATAGATGCAACAGTTGAAGGTGGTCAACCTGAAAATGTAACTTCATTATTATTTGAAGATAATGTATCTGCATATTTAACTGGATTAATAGCAGGTAAAATGACAGAAACAGGTAAAGTAGGATTTATAGGTGGGTACGATAACCCTATAATAGGAAAGTTTGATTATGGATTTAGAGCTGGTGTTGAAGCTGCAAATCCAGAAGCTGAAGTAATGGTTCAATATGCAAATAGTTTTACTGATTCAGCTTTAGGAAAAACTATTGCTCAAACTATGCATTCAAAGAATGCTGATATTATATTCTCAGCAGCTGGAGCTGTAGGTATAGGAGCTATAGAAGCAGCAAAAGAAAATAATAAAAAGGCTATAGGTGTTGACTTAGATCAAAACTCTTTAGCACCAGATAACATAATAACTTCAGCGATGAAGAATATTGATGTAGCAGTATTTAAAGTGGTTGATCAATTTGTTAAAGGTGAGTACAAAGGTGGAGAAGTTATAGTAAACACATTAGAAATGGATGGAGTAGGAATAGCTCCTACAACTAGTAAGAATGTACCACCAGATGTATTAACATTTGTTCAAGAACAAGCTGAAAAAATTAAAAACGGCGAAATAAAAGTTCCTGTAACTAAAGAAGAATACGAAGCGGCTAAGAAATAAATAACAAAAGGACTATCCTAAACTTATTAGGGTAGTCTTTTTCCTTTAAGATACAAAATTGGAAAAATTTTGAATAAAAAGAATTGTTAAGTATATATATATCAATATTTTCATAGATTTTGGAGAGAATAATAAAATATATATACTATATTCTATTATTAAAAGAAATATGCTATACAATATAACAATAAAATGTATAAAATATTTGTTATACTACATGTATTTTAGTATAATAAAAATACTGATAATTAAATAAGGAGGATAAAAAGAGCGATGAATAATAGTAATGTCGACTACAGTCAAAAAGTTGTAGAAATGAAAAAGATAACTAAAAAGTTCGGAAACTTTGTTGCTAACGATAGCATAGACTTGACTGTACATAAAGGTGAAGTACATGCTCTTTTAGGTGAGAACGGAGCAGGAAAATCTACTCTAATGAACATACTATACGGTTTATATCACCCTACAGATGGAGAAATACATATAAATGGTAAATTAGTAAAGATGGACAATCCTAATGTAGCTATAGAAAATGGAATAGGTATGGTTCATCAGCATTTCATGTTAGTTCAACCATTTACAGTTGCTCAAAATATAATACTAGGAACGGAACCAACGAAAGGTCTAGGAGCAGTAGATATAAAGAAAGCAATAGAAGATGTAAAAGGATTATCTGAGAAATATGGATTATATGTAGATCCAAATGCAAAAATAGAAGATATAACAGTTGGTATGCAACAAAGAGTTGAAATATTAAAAGCCTTATACAGAGGTGCTGAAATATTAATATTAGATGAGCCAACAGCGGTGTTAACACCTCAAGAAATACAAGAACTTATGCAAATTATAAGAAACTTAACTAAAGAAGGAAAGTCTGTAATAATAATAACTCATAAGTTAAAAGAAATAAAAGCAGCAGCTGATCATTGTACAATAATCAGAAGAGGGAAGTACATAGATACTGTGAAAGTTTCAGAGGTTACAGAAGATGATTTAGCGGCGATGATGGTTGGTAGAGAAGTAAACTTTAAAGTTGATAAAGAAGACGCTAAACCTGAAAGTTTAGTTTTAGAAATCAAAGATTTATTAGTAAAAGATAATAGAAATATATCAGTAGTAGATAATTTATCTCTAGAAGTAAGAGCTGGTGAGATATTAGGTATTGCAGGTATAGATGGAAATGGTCAGTCCGAATTAGTTGAAGCATTAACGGGACTAAGAAAAGCTGAATCAGGAAGCATAAAAATAAACGGAAGAGAACTGTTAAATAAAAATCCAAAAGAGATGTTTAACAATGGTGTTAAAAATATACCAGAAGATAGACACAAGAGAGGTTTAATATTAGATTTCTCTGTTGCGGAAAATACAGTTTTACAAAACTATAAAGAAGCTAGGTTCTCTAAAAAGGGAATACTAGACAAAGGAGCTATAGATAAGTACGCAGAAGGTATAATAGAAAGGTTTGACGTTAGGCCTACTGATTATACAACAAAAGCAAGAGCTTTATCTGGAGGAAATCAACAAAAAGTTATAATCGGAAGAGAAGTTGATAACATAGAAGTAGCTAAAAAAGCAACTGGAGAAGCTCAATTACTAATTGCGACTCAGCCTACAAGAGGTCTGGATGTTGGGGCAATAGAGTTCGTACATCAAGCATTAGTAAAGCAAAGAGATGAAGGAAATGCAGTACTTTTAGTATCTTTAGAATTAGATGAAGTAATGAATGTATCAGATAGAATAGCGGTAATCTACGAAGGCAAGATAGTTGGAATAGTAGATGCTAAAGATGCAGATGAAAATACACTAGGATTTATGATGGCTGGAGGTAAAGAATAATGAGTAGCAAAACAAACAAGAAAAAAATCTCCTTAGCTGATAATATGGTATTATTTTCTTTAATATCTATAGTATTAGGATTAATAGTTGGTGCAATTGCACTTATAATAGCAGGGTTTAACCCAATAGAAGCTTACTCTGCTATGATAGAAGGTGTATTTGGAAAACCTAAGTTTATAGCTTGGACTATAATAAGGTCTACTCCACTTATATTAACTGGTCTTTCTGTTGCTTTTGCTTTTAAGACAGGTTTATTTAATATAGGAGCAGAAGGTCAGTTTATAATAGGAGCATTAGTTGCTACATTAGTAGGTGCAGGAATTGAAATGCCTGCAATAATACATGTGCCATTTACACTTTTATTAGCTGCTCTAGGAGGAGCTTTATGGGGTGGATTTGCAGGATGGTTAAAGTCTAAGTTTGGAATAAACGAAGTTATAGCGACGATAATGCTTAACTGGATAGCATTCTATTTCAGTAACTTTATGATAAAGACTTCATTCTTAGCTAAGCCGAATAGTGAAGCATCTATAAACATAAATGAGTCAGCAAGTATAGGAATTAATTGGTTAACTGATTTGGTAGGACCGGCTACTAAAGTTAACTGGGGAATCGTAATATCTATAATACTTGTGTTAATAATAGCATTTATATTATTCAAGACAACTTTAGGATTTGAATTAAGAGGTGTTGGATACAATAAATTTGGAGCTGAATACGGTGGAATAAATGTTAATTCATCAATATTAAAATCTATGGCTATAGCAGGTTTACTGGCTGGTATAGCTGGAGCGATACAAGTTATGGGTGTATCTCACAACATAACGATACTTGCAGCACAAGAAGGATATGGATTTGATGGTATAGCAGTTGCGTTAATTGCAAACAGTAACCCAATTGGAGTAATATTATCAGGATTACTATTCGGTGCATTTAAATATGGTGGAACTAAGATGCAAGCTATAGGAGCTCCTTCAGAGGTAGTAAATATAGTTATAGGGTCTATAGTTTACTTTATAGCTTTAAGTAGTGTATTAAGAATGTTATATATAAAAATGAGAGATAAAAAGAATAAAGGGGGCAATGTATAATGGAAGATTTAGCTCTAATTATAAGTACTACTTTAATGTACTCTACACCCCTTATATTTGCGGCATTAGGTGGAGTATTTTCAGAAAACTCAGGTATAGTTAACCTTGGAATAGAAGGTATGATGACTATAGGTGCATTTGCAGGTGCGGCTGCGGGTTATATGTTTGGAAATCCATGGATTGCATTTATAATAGGTGGATTAGCAGGTGGTGTGTTTGCTTTAATACATGCAGTTGCTACAGTAAGTTTCAACGCGGATCATACTATATCAGGGGTTGCTATAAATTTATTAGCTCCTGGGGTAGCATTATTTGCATCTAAGATAATGTTTGATGGTGCAACGATGACACCAACAATACCAATGGAGAATAAAATACCAAGACCGCTAAATGGTGTATTCCCATCGGGAAGTATGTTAGATACAATATTTAATGCTTATGCGACAGTATTCTTAGCATTTGCATTAGTTGCAGTGGTATATTATGTATTATATAAGACTAGATACGGTTTAAGAATAAGAGCAGTTGGAGAACATCCAGGTGCAGCAGATACATTAGGAATAAGCGTTGCTAAAACAAGATATTCAGCAGTAATAATATCAGGAATATTAGCTGGATTTGGTGGAGCAGCAATGAGTTTAGCTGTTGTTTCTTCGTTTAGACCTACTTTAATATCAGGTCAAGGATATATAGCTATAGCGGCTGTTATATTTGGTAAGTGGAGACCTCAATGGGCTATGGTAGCTTGTTTATTATTTGGATTCTCAACGTCATTATCAGTATACTTTGGTAATCCAGAATTACCATTTAGCATAAATGAAAATATATTATCAATGATACCTTATGTAGTAACATTAATAGTGCTTGTACTATTTGTTAAAAGTTCTAAAGCTCCAGCAGCTCTTGGAAATCCATACAAAAAAGGTGAAAGATAAAAAGATGATAGCGAAAGCTATCATTTTTTTTATATATAAGGGAATTATATTAACATTGAGGTGTTGAAGAAGCTTCAATAATAATAAATAATAGCATTACTTGTCAGATATTAAAGTGAATTAAAAAAGTTAAATATAGAGATAATAAAACTTATAGGACATATTAAGCAATCTTAGGATATTATGGGACATAGATAGGTATAAAACTTATAGTTCCTCTTATAAAGAAAGGAGCGATAAAATTGTTAAAAAAAGATATTCATCTAAGTTTATTGCAACAGGATAAAGTATCCGCTATGAAATTCTTAAATAATGATAAATTAAAAAAAGAATTAACAAAAGATGATGAGTATATAGAGATAGTTGTAAGTACAGATGATGTAAATGGACTTTATAATGAAGAGTTAGCAGAAGAAATCACAGACTTAATAATTAACATAATGAAAGATAAACTATTAAAAGAGTATATAGTAAAAGAATATAGTGATACATACATAGAAGATTATGAATACATATATATGTATTCATTAGAACTATTTAATAAAAAAGAGAGTTTAATAAAACAATCAGTATACATAAGAGTATACAACTACATATTAAATAATAATTATATAAATATTGACGGATTTGTACAGTTTAGAATGAAAGATTTTGCTAAATATATATCTGATGTAGTAGATGTTGCATTAGAAGATTACTTAATTAAAAAAGACCAAGATGAATTTATAAGTGTATTAAAATATTTTATTGATATACAAGAAGAAAAATTAAACGTATTAAGAGTTCATATAAAAAGTGATAATTCTTTTATTTTATATGATGAAAATGGTAATAAAATTGACAATATTGCAGATGAAGAAATAATTAATATGGTAATTGAAGAAAATCTAAATTATGAAGATTTTCTAATAAGCACTTTGTTAACGCTATGTCCTAAAAAAATTGAAATTCTAGATTCTTTAAATAATAACTCATCTTTTGAAATAATAGACACCATAAAATCTATATTTGGGGAAAGAGTGATTTGCATTAATCCGAACTAATTAAATACTCTTTTCATATTAGTCCAATAAAGTACTTTTATAAAAGTTATTTAAGTTTTATAATAAAATAGTATAAAATCAGACTAATAATGATTTAAAAGGAGATAAGATATGGACAATATGTTAAGAATATTTATTTTAGCAGGTATAGGTGGATTAATAGGTTATATAACTAATGTAGTTGCAATACGTTTGATATTTAGGCCGATTGAACCTATAAAAATACCTATTATAAACAAAGAAATAATAGGATTAATACCAAAAAGAAGAGCAGAAATAGCAAGCAATATAGGAGAGGTAATTGCCGAAGAATTTTTATCAGTTGACGAAATATTAGAAAATGCAATCACACAACAGGATAAAGATAATATAATAGAATATATAAAAGTAAGAATTAAATTAATTGTAGAGGAAAAACTTAACTTTATGCCAAGTGGTATAAAAAGTATAGTTCAAGGATATATATCAGATACAATAGAAGATGAAATTAAGTTCAGTATAGATGAACTAGAAGAAGAAATAAAAAAGAATGTAAATAAGCGTATAAATATACAACAAATGGTAGAAGATAAAATAAATGAATTAGATTTGCATATGTTAGAAGATATAATCATAAAGATAGTAAAAAATGAACTAAGACACATTGAAATTTTAGGTTTAGTTCTAGGTTTTGCAATAGGTATTATACAAGGGATAGTTACTATTTTTATATAATTTATTACTATTGCGAGACTAAAAAGTATCTGATATAATGGAAATAATTAAATAATTAGCTATGAAAAGGACGAGTAAAATAGAAACAGTTTATCAGAGAAGATAAGTCATAGGCTGAAAGCTTATCTATATATGACTATTTGAAAACTACCTTGGAGCAGAATTTATTAGCATAAGATTTTTATGTGAAAGTATTCGGTTGACTACCTTATAGTCATCAAGAGGGTTGTATCACTAGATGCACCAACTTGGGTGGAACCGCGAATTAACACTCGTCCCAAATATTTATTTTGGGGCGAGTTTTTTTATTTATATAACAAAATATTGAGGAGGAAAAATAATGATTAAAGTTACATTAAAAGACGGATCTGTAAGAGAGTTTGATAATGAAATCTCTGTTATAGATATAGCTAAATCTATAAGTGAAGGTTTGGCAAGAGCTATAGTTGCAGCATCAGTAAATGATGAAGTTGTAGGATTAAACCATATAGTAACTGGGGACTGTGAATTAAACTTATTTAAGTTTGAAGATGTTGAAGGAAAAGATGTATTTAGACATACTTCAGCGCATATGCTAGCACAAGCTATAAAGAGATTATATCCAGAAGCTAAGTTTGCGATAGGACCTAGCATAGAAAATGGATTCTACTATGACATAGATTTAGATCAAAGATTAACTATGGAGGATCTAGAAAAACTAGAAAAAGAAATGAAGAAAATAGCTAAAGAAGACTTAGCTGTAGAAAGATATGAATTACCTAAAGAAGAAGCTTTAGCTTGGGCTAAAGAAAACGGAGAAATATACAAAGTTGAACTTATAGAAGAATTACCAGAAGGAGAAATAATATCATTCTATAAGCAAGGTGATTTTACTGATTTATGTAGAGGACCACACTTACCTTCAACTAAGAAGATAAAAGCTGTTAAGCTTTTAAGTGTAGCTGGTGCTTACTGGAGAGGTAACGAAAAAAATAAAATGCTTCAAAGAATATATGGTATATCATTTGAAAAAAACAAAGATTTAGAAGAATACCTACACTTATTAGAAGAAGCTAAGAAAAGAGATCATAGAAAATTAGGTAAAGAATTAGAATTATTCTTCATACCAGAAGAAGGACCAGGATTCCCATTATTCTTACCAAAAGGTATGGAACTTAAGAATGAATTATTAAAATTCTGGAGAGAAATACACAGAGCTGATGGATATCAAGAAATAGAAACACCAATAATATTAAATCAAAAACTATGGGAAACATCAGGTCACTGGTATAACTACAAAGAAAATATGTACACTGTAGATATAGATGAACAACAATTTGCTATAAAGCCAATGAACTGTCCAGGTTCGCTTATATACTACAACTCTAAGCCACACTCATACAAAGAGTTCCCAATGAAAGTTGCTGAGTTAGGTAGAGTTCACAGACATGAATTATCAGGAGCATTACATGGATTAATGAGAGTTAGAGCATTCACTCAAGATGATGCACATATATTTATGTTACCAGAACAAATAAAAGATCAAATAAAGGGTGTAGT
>JBOFYV010000128.1:0-4020 GCA_051654865.1 Peptostreptococcaceae bacterium | reverse complement strand
TGGTCTTTTTAATGCAAAATCTACAGTAGCTTCTAAGAAACCTAACTTATCACCTACATCGTATCTTCTACCTTCAAAATTATATGCATATATAGCTTCGTGGTCAGCTAATGTTTGTAATGCATCAGTTAATTGTATTTCTCCACCTTTTCCAGGCTCTTGATTTTCTAATATATCAAATATAGCTGGAGTGATTATGTATCTACCTAATATAGCTATGTTCGATGGAGCATGTTCTATATCTGGCTTTTCTACCATGTCTTTTACTTTGTATACTCTCTCTTCTATATGTTTAACATCTAATATACCATACTTACAAGTATCTTCCTTAGCTACAGTTTGTACTCCTAATACAGATGTTTTGTATTCATCATAACAATCTATTAATTGCTTTAAGCAAGGTGTAGTAGCATCTACTATATCATCACCAAGAAGTACTGCAAATGGCTCATTTCCTATAAAGCTCTTTGCACAGTGTATAGCATGTCCAAGTCCCTTTGGCTCTTTTTGTCTGATGTAGTGTATATTTACCATATTAGATATATCTTGAACCATTTTAAGCATTTCATCCTTACCTTTTTGAGCAAGTTCTAGTTCTAATTCAACAGATCTATCAAAATGATCTTCTATACTTTTTTTACTTCTTCCTGTAACTATTAGTATCTCTTCTATTCCAGAGTTTATAGCTTCTTCTATTATATATTGTAAAGTAGGTTTATCTACTATTGGAAGCATTTCCTTTGGTTGTGATTTCGTAGCTGGTAAGAATCTAGTTCCAAGTCCTGCTGCTGGTATTATGGCTTTTCTTACTTTTTGTTTCATTCGTATTTGTCTCCCTTCACAATGTGTTATTATATTATACTGTATATCATTACCATTTGGAAACTTTTTAGTAATTATTATAATCAAATATGAAGTTGTGTAACTGTTGTTTATTGTAATCTTCTTCCCATTCAATAATCCAACCTTTTCCATCTAAGTTTTTATTTTCTCTATGACCTTCTAATGGGAATTCTATTTGCTCAAACTCAGTGTCATTAACTTTTATAACTTTATTTGCTAACCCTATTAATTCCATAGGTGTTACATTTGTTTTTACATACCTTAATAGCTCATTTCCTATTTCTAAGAAATCAGATGAAAAATCTGTTTTTAACTTTTTAAATGCTGCTTCTATCACTGTTCTTTGTCTATTATCTCTGTGATAAGCACTATCTGCATATCTAATTCTGCTGTATGCTAGAGCTTGCTCTCCATCTAGTGTTTGTAATCCTGCACTATTCACTCCATCTATATAACTTATTTCTCTATCTAATATATCGATCTCTACCCCGCCAATTGCATCTATTATGCTGACAAATGAATCAAAACTAACTGCCGCATACTTATCAATACTTATTCCAAAGTTCTCTTTTATAGTTTCTAATAATAGACTAGGTCCTTCATAAGCATAAGCATGTGTCAATTTTTCAGTACTATATCCTGGTATATTTACATATGTATCCCTTGCTAATGAAGTCAATCTAATATCGTTGTTTTTAGAATCTATAGTAAGTATCATCATAGAATCTGATCTATTACCTCTATCTAAATTGTTTCCATCAACTCCGGCTAATAGTATGTTTGTTATTCCATTTTCATCTTCTACCTTTGGTATCTTTTGCTCTATTTTCTTAGCTTCTTCTTTGTCATACATAGCATTTATTTTCGTATATAAATAACCCAGCGCTGTTACTGGTATTATTATTATTAATGCTAGTAATATAACTATTATCTTTTTAAATTTACTCATATTCTTCTCCTTAGTACTAAATACAGGCCCTGGGTCGCTTTTGGACTCAGGGCCTATTATGTTATTCTTCCTCTATAGTTATAGCAACCTCATCTAGTTGCACCCCCGGGGGTGCTAATTGGATTGATTCTTCAGCTTTGCTTCTTAAAAATGCTATAAAATCATCTCTTAACTCAGGTCTCTTTAATGCAAAATCTACTGTAGCTTCTAAGAAACCTAACTTGTCCCCTACATCATATCTTCTACCTTCAAAGTTGTATGCATATATAGCTTCATGAGTCGCTAATGTTTGTAATGCGTCTGTTAATTGGATTTCTCCACCTTTTCCTGGTTCTTGGTTTTCTAGTATATCAAATATAGCAGGAGTTATGATGTATCTACCTAATATAGCTATGTTTGATGGTGCTTTATCTACATCTGGCTTTTCTACCATATCTTTTACTTTGTATACTCTATCTTCTATATGCTTAACATCTAGTATTCCGTACTTACAAGTATCTTCCTTAGCTACAGTTTGTACTCCTAATACTGAAGTCTTGTACTCATCATAGCACTTTATTAACTGCTTTAAGCATGGAGTATTAGCATCTACTATATCATCACCAAGAAGTACTGCAAATGGCTCATTTCCGATAAAGCTCTTTGCACAGTGTATAGCATGTCCAAGTCCCTTTGGTTCCTTTTGTCTAATGTAGTGTATGTTTACCATATTAGATATGTCTTGAACCATCTTAAGCATTTCATCCTTACCTTTTTGCTCAAGTTCTAATTCTAACTCAACAGATCTATCGAAGTGGTCTTCTATAGACTTCTTACTTCTACCTGTAACTATTAATATCTCTTCTATACCAGAGCTTATTGCTTCTTCAATTATATATTGTAAAGTAGGTTTATCTACTATCGGAAGCATTTCCTTTGGCTGTGATTTTGTAGCTGGTAGGAATCTAGTTCCAAGTCCTGCTGCTGGTATTATCGCTTTTCTTACTCTTTGTCTCATATATATGTCCTCCATAATCTCTTCCAATCCCCTGAAAAATTGTAACAATTTAAAACAATATTATATATTATATCACAACCCTAATGTCGATTTTTGTCTAATTGCGTTTTTGTATGCAACTATTTAATAATATTCCCTCACTTAAGGACCCCCGGGGGTGCTTAACTGGTTTAATTTGGCATATTATTGTCAATAATGTATAATATAAATAGTTCAACACTAAGGAGGATATAATTTGATAATAGAATTTTCTAACCTACTATTTTTCACAATAGTATTTATATACCTAGCAATAATCTGCTTCGTATCTCACATACAAGGAGAACTAAACTACAAAAAAGAATTTCTAAACTTCTGTATATTTATATCACTACTACTAATCATCTCTCAGACCTTGTTCCCAATAAGAACTGGATATAAATTTGAAGGATTCGAAATATATAATTTAATTCCATTTAAAGTACCTTATGACATTTATCAAAACCATAGCTTTGGATACTTTTTGTACCAAGTAATCGGCAATATAGTAATGTTTGTTCCTTTTGGATATTTTGTATATCTAAAATGCAATAAAAGTATATCTAAAACTATGTTGATAATATTTTTAGCTACTTTCACAGTGGAGTTTATCCAAGGTTTTATACCATATAGATTTTGCGAGATAGATGATCTATGGCTAAACTCATTGGGCGGATATATAGGACTCAGTATATGTGTAATTATGGACAAAACATACTTACTAGTAAAAAATACATAACATCATTTAACAATATTCCTTAACTGAACAACACTAATACCATACTCCCTAGCCAAACTCTCACCATTTACCCCATTATACTTTCTAATAATCTCCCTATCTCTACCAGCCCTTATCACACTCTTATAAGTGGGAATATACACATTGTTCCCACCATACAGCTTCACCACCTCTATAAACTTCTCCTCACCTAAAGCATCATACATTGCCACCATATTATCACTTATATCAGTTATCTCTACTCTCATTTTCCATCCTCCTTTTTAATATAATTGTAGATTTTTAAAATATAAACCTCTACAAAACTATTTTTAAATACATATTTCAAAAAAACTTATCCAAACACTTAGACACTACATTTTTCCTATAGCAAGTACTATATAAATATAAGCAGCACAGATAAGTTGCTTAAAAAATAAAAAGGGGGAATTTAAAAATGGCAATAGTAACTAAAAATCCATCAGGATTAAAACT
>JBOFYV010000127.1:0-19074 GCA_051654865.1 Peptostreptococcaceae bacterium | reverse complement strand
ATAGCTTGCTGTAAATGCATCATGTGTAACCATAAGTATCGTTGTTTTTAAATCTATATTTAACATTTCAAATCTTTCAAGTAGTAGTCTAGATGATTTTGAGTCTAATGCTCCTGTTGGTTCATCTGCTAATACTAATGATGGGTCTGTTACTATTGCTCTAGCTGATGCTACCCTTTGCTTTTGTCCACCTGACATTTGGTATGGGTATTTTTGAAGTACTTTTTCTATTTCTAAGTATTTTGCTACTTCTTTTATTTTTGAATCTATGTTAGAAGCTTTTTCACCTTTTATTGTTAATGCTAATGCTATGTTTTCATATGCGGTTAATGTATCTAGTAGATTGAAGTCTTGGAATATAAATCCTAATTCATTTTGTCTAAATTGATCTAATGATTTAGATTTTAGTTTTGTTATGTCTTTGTCATTTATTATTATATTTCCTGTTGATACAGTGTCTATTGTTGAGATACAGTTTAGTAGTGTTGTTTTACCACTTCCACTTGGTCCCATTATTCCTACAAATTCTCCTTCTTCTACGTTGAATGAGATATTGTCTATGGCTTTTGTTAGGTTCCCTTTGTTTCCGTAGTATTTTTCTATATTTTTAACGTTTAGTATATTTTGCATTTATATTCTCCTCCTGTTATTTGATTATGTACTTAGTTTACCCTATACCGGAGAATTATAGTATTGATATATCTTACATCTACATTACATTTTTGTAAGCTTAATACATAAGAAAAGACTTTCGAAATATATAAATACGAAAGTCTTTGATAAAATATTTAAATACAATTTAAAACTCTTTAGCCAGTTTTACAGCTTTCTCATTTGCATTTAATCGAGCTATTTCTAGTTCATTACCTTTAAGTACATTAGTTAGTTCAAAAGCTATCGTTTCAACATCATAAACCCCAAAGAATCCTAAAATAGTACGCAAATAACTATCTCCCATCTCAAACTCCTTCATCGGACCTTCAGTATACATACCACCTCTTGAAACTATATGTACTGCTTTTTTACCTTGGTTCGCAAGTAATCCTACAGCACCTTCTTCCGTATATTTAAAAGTAATTCCTACATATGAAACATAGTCAATATAACTCTTTAGAATTGCAGGAAAACTTAAATTCCACATTGGTGCTGCTATTACATATTTATCACACGCTGCAAATAATTTAGCATGCTTTGTAGCTTCATTTTCTTCTCCTGAAAATATTTTTTCTATTGTTTTACCATCTAAATTTTTTATATTTTCTTCATATAAATCTAATGTTATAATTTCATCATTTGGGTTATTTTCTTTATACGCTTCCATAAATACATTCGCAAGCCTAAACGTATTTGATTCTTGATCTGGTTTAGGATTTGCCTTAATAAACAATACTTTACTCATAATTAATACCTCCTAGTTTTTTAACTAAAAACCCATAACAAAAATATACGTTCTTAGTTTGTACTATATGTCTAGATTCTGTATTATTAAGTTCTACTTTATTTAACAAGTGGAAATATCAACTTTACTTCTGTACCTTCATTTTCTGTTGATGTTAATGTTAATCCTAAACCTAGTTTGCTACACAGTTTTTCACATAGATATAGTCCTATTCCTGTTGATTTCCCGTATATTCTTCCATTCTCCCCTGTAAATCCTTTTTCAAATACTCTTTTTAAGTCTCTGCAGTTTATACCTACCCCATTATCTTTTATTGTTAGTACTGTGTTGTTTTGATTTTCGGTTGTGTAGATTGTAACTTTAGGACTTTTCGAGTTTGAGTATTTTATTGAATTTCCTACTATTTGGTTTATAATGAATTCTACCCATTTAGGATCACTGTTGACCTTACCATTTATATTATCTATATCTATTACTATTTTTTTGTTTATAAAATCACTTGCATTTCTTTTTATTACTTTTCTTATTGTTTCCTCTATATTAAAGCTTTTTACTATATAGTCTTTGCTCACATCATTACTTCTTGAATAGTATAGTACTTGTTCTATATAGTCCTCTACTTTTCTTAATTCATGCTTCATAGTGTAAGGTATTGTTTCTTCGTTGTTTTCTATTATTAACATAGTTGATGCTATTGGTGTTTTGATTTCGTGTACCCATGTTTCTATATATTCTTGGTATTCCTTTTGCATCAATTTATAGTGCTTTACATTTTCTTGCATATCTCTATTAGTATCTTTTAGTATTTCATATATTATTTTTCCCTCTATAAAGTTTGGTTCTGTGATTACTTCTGATATCAAGTATTTTCTATCTAAGTTTTCATTTATATCTATTAATTCATTATAATAATTTTTAAATTTTATATACTCTATTATCATATATACTATCATTGGTACAAACCATATTATAAACACTAACATAATTATTGGTAGCCCTATTTGTACAATTCCCATAAATATCGATACTATAAAAAATAATATAAAATTTATACTTAAAAATAAGGCTCTTTCTTTTGTATAGTCTAAAAATCTCATCTCATTATATACCCCATACCTCTTTTAGTTTCTATGTAATCCTTTAACCCTAATTCTTCTAGTTTTTTTCTAAGTCTATTTACGTTTACTGATAGTGTGTTATCATCTACGAATACATCTGAATTCCACATATAATTCATTAGCTTGTCTCTTGATACTATGTTTCCTTTGTTTTTTATTAGGTATGATAATATCTTTAGTTCATTTTTGCTTAGTTCTAGTACTTTTCCGTTAGCTTCTATGTTTCCTTCTGATAGATTTAGTTTTAGGTCATTGCATATTAGTATGTCTGTAGTTTCCATATCTGAGTATGTTCTTTTTAGTACTGAGCTGATACGCGCTAGAAGAATTTGTGTATTGTATGGTTTTGTTACAAAGTCATCCGCTCCAATGTTTATGCTCATTAATTCATCCATTTCACTATCTCTGCTTGTGACAATTATTATTGGCACTTTTGAATCTTTTCTAATTTCTCTACATATGTAGTAGCCATCGTATACTGGTAGATTGATATCTAGTAATATTAAATGTGGTTGTTCATTTAGTGTGTCTTCTATTATGTTATCAAATGAGTTTGGTGCTACTACTTCGTATCCGTATCTTGTAAGTAGTAGCGTTAGTTCATCTCTTATTACTTGTGTGTCTTCTATGATAAGTATTTTTTTCACTAATTTTGCTCCTTTGGTTGTTGTATTTTTTATTATTTATTTTTAACATATATTTACTATTTTTTCAATCCAACTATATTTGTATTCATAAGTTTAGGATAAGTTATGTCCCCCGTGAAGAAGATAATACATAACTTATCCTAAACTTATCAGTGGTTTTTGGTAGTAATAAACTATAACATACCATCTTTAATTAAATAGATTTCTCAAATTAAATCAGGTTAATATTTTTATGAATTTTTTCATTTTATATAGAGAAAAATAAATTATAGAAAATAAAATTAGTGTGAGGTGGTTTTGTGAGTTTGGAGACTCCTTTTAAGTATAAGTTTAATGTTGAATGCCCTAAGTGTAATCATAAGTATGATTATGATGTTAGTTTGGATTGTTTGAAGAAGGTTAGTTGTAAGGATGTTAAGACTCAGTATGAGTTTTTGGCTTTTGTGGTTTGTAAGAATCCTGTTTGTAATTATGATATTGAGCTTAAGGGTCATGTTTTGGAGTATCCTGAGGGTAGTTTGGATGCTGTTGATTTGTTTAAGGTAAAATAGGGGGTAACGTTTCACTCCCCCCCTATTTTGATTTATTTAGCAAACCAGTGTCTAGTTCTATTTGCTATCCCAACAAGTGCAAGCATTACTGGAACTTCAACAAGGACTCCAACAACAGTAGCTAAAGCTGCCCCTGAGTTTAGTCCAAATAAGCTAATAGCAACTGCCACTGCTAATTCAAAGAAGTTACTAGCACCTATCATAGCACCTGGTGCTGCTATGTCATGAGGTAATTTCCATGCCTTAGACCAAAGGTATGCTACGAAGAATATAAAGAATGTTTGTATTGTAAGTGGTATAGCTATTAATGCTATGTGTAGAGGATTGTCTATTATCTTTTGCCCTTGGAAAGCAAATAATATTACTAATGTTAATAATAAACCTACTACAGTTATGCCATTGAATTTAGCTAAGAATTCATTTTCAAAGTACTCTAATCCTTTCTTCTTTATTATCATTGTTCTAGAGAAGTATCCAGCTACAAACGGTATGATAACAAATAATACTACTGATAAGAATAACGTATCCATTGGTACACTTACATCTGTTACTCCTAATAAAAGTGCTACTATTGGTACAAATCCTACTAAAAGTATAAGGTCATTTACTGCTACTTGAACTAATGTATATGCTGCATTTCCTTTAGTTAAATGACTCCAAACAAATACCATAGCAGTACACGGAGCTGCTCCAAGTAATACTGCTCCTGCTAAATATTCTTTAGCTAAATCAGCAGGTATTATATTTTTGAATACTATTACTATGAAAAAGTATGATATAGCATACATTGTGAATGGCTTTATTAACCAGTTAGTACCACAAGTTACAGCTAGACCTTTCTTTTGTTTTGCTGCATTTTTAATAGCTGTGAAATCTATTTTTAGCATCATAGGGTAAATCATTAGCCATATAAGTATAGCTACTGGTATAGATACTTGAGCATAAGTAAACCTATCTAAAGTCTCAGGTATTTGAGGTAAATATACACCTATTAATACTCCTACTACTATACAAAGTGCTACCCATATAGTTAGATATTTTTCGAAGAAACCTAGTCCTCCGCCTTTTTCTTTTTTATCACTCATTATAATCCTCCTTATTTTTAACATATTCATAAATACGAATATGTTATGGTATATTTAAGATAAGGTATTTTATCTTAAATATAATGTCATTACTATTTATATAATTTCATTATTAATTGTTTTGCTAATTACTTTTTAATTTATTTAGCACTACCTTCTCTTATAAGTCTTGCAAAGTCATTTGGCAGTATATTATTTTCTTCTATTTCTTTAGCTGCTTTTTCAAAATCATAACTAACTTCTACTATTTCAACGTCTACATTTGACTCTGCTATATCTATAATTACATAGTTTGCATCAGGTCTATTTGTCTTTGGTTTACCTATACTACCTGCGTTTACAAGTAATTTTTCTCCATAGTATTTAGTATATGGTATATGAGTATGACCACATACTAATATATCTTCTACTAATTCACTCATTACTTCATCTGCTTCTTTTGAATTTTCTTTTAGGTATTCATTTATTATTCTAGTACTTCCATGAACAAATCTTATTGTTTTCTTGTTAAAAGTAAAAGTAGCTTCTTTAGGTAACCCTCTTAAATAAGCTTTATTTTCTTCAGTCGTTTCTTGACCTGTAAATTGCATTGAAAGTCCTGCTTTCTCTGCATCCTTTGGATCTGGGTAATCACATCCACATACTATTTTGAAGTTTCCTATTGCTTCATCATAGTTACCCATTATAGCAAGTATTTTTTCTTCCTTTATCTTATGTATAACTTCATTTGGTCGAGTTCCATATCCTACTAAATCCCCTGTACAAACTACCATATCTACATTTTTAGTTTTTATATCTTCTACTACCTTATTTAGTGCATATATATTACTGTGTATATCTGATATTACTGCTATTCTCATTTGAGAGTCCTCCTATTTTGATGATTTTCTTTGGTTTACTTTGTTTATTACTTCTTCTATTCTAAATACATTTTCACAATCAAGTCCATCTTGCTTGTATTGTATTAAAATATCATAATCATATTTTAATTTTTCTTCTAGAATTAAATCTTCATCTAATAAATTATTTATAAAACTATAATTCTCTAAAGATTCTTTATCTAACTTGTAGTAAACATACTTCGATTCTTTATAATAGGTTACTATATTTGCATTCATCAATTTACTTAAATGCCTTGATGCATTAGATTGTGATATTTGAAGTATTGCCTCTATCTCACATACACATAAAGCACCTTGTCTTAGAATATTCACTATTCTAATCCTAGTTTCATCACCTAATGCCTTTAACATTTGTACAGTTTTCATTGTATCTCCTTTCTTATATTGACATATTCACTTTTAATCATATGATATGTTAAAATGAATTATTTGTAAACTATTAAATCAATTTTTTTTGATTTTTATTACGACTAAAATTTTATTTTTTAACTATTATTTGCATAATATGATATATTATTATTAAATAATACTATATAAGCATTTAATTTGATTAATTGTTGGAGGTTATTAAAATGAATAATATAGATTCTATATTTAAAGCTTTATCTGACCCTATAAGGCTAAATATATTGAAAAAACTATACTCAGCTGAAAGTGTTTGTGTCTGTGAGTTAACTGATATGTTTGATATTTCTCAATCTAAACTGTCCTATCACTTAAAATTATTACTTTCTGCTAATCTTATAAATAAAACATCTGAAGGTAAATGGAATTTTTATTCAGCAAATAAAGATACCATCTCTAGAATACTAACTTATGAAATAATTCAAAAATTATTTTTATAATTAGTTGCCAAATCAAAAAAAATTGATATAATAAATAATATAAGCTTCAAAATTTAGCTATATTAATTATATCAATTTTTATTTTAATTTTGAAATTATATACTTATATTTTTAATATCAATTTTTTTTGATATATAAAGGGAGGTTGTTTTATGAACATATTTAATTTCTTTACTGAGCAAGTATTAGGAATGAAATGGCTATCAGATTTGACTACATTATTAGTTGAAAACATATTTAACCTTGATGTAGCTTCAAGGTTAGGTGGTAGTATTCAGTTTTTTATATATGATACTATAAAAATATTTATACTACTTGGAGTGCTTATATTCTTCATATCATATGTGCAAAGTTATTTTCCACCAGAAAGAACTAAAAAGATACTTACTAAATTCAAGGGTATCACTGGTTCTACTATATCAGCTTTACTTGGAACAGTAACACCATTTTGCTCTTGTTCTAGTATTCCTATATTCATAGGATTTAGTAATGCAGGATTACCACTAGGGGTAACTTTCTCATTTCTTATATCTTCACCAATGGTTGACTTAGCTTCTTTATTATTATTAGCTGGCTTCTTTGGTATGAATGTATCTATTTTATACGTGGTACTTGGGCTTGTAATTGCCATTATCGGCGGTACTATTATTAGTAAACTTAACTTAGAAAGTGAAATTAGAACTTACAATGAAAAAACTAGAGATCTATATGATGAGTCTGAGAATTTCAATCAAAAGCAAAGATTTGATTATGCTTTGACTGATACTAAGATTATAGTTAAGAATGTTTATAAATACGTGTTGATAGGTGTTGGTATAGGTGCTTTAATACACAACTGGATACCTCAAGATGTAATACTTGCTATACTTGGTAAGGATAATCCATTCTCTGTTATTATAGCTGCTGTAGTTGGTATACCTATGTATGCTGATATATTCGGTACTATTCCTATAGCTGAAGCTCTATTTATGGCAGGAGTTCCTATTGGTACTGTTCTTGCTTTTATGATGAGTGTTACTGCTTTATCTCTTCCTTCTATGATTATGCTTAGTAAGGTTGTTAAGCCTAAGTTACTTGGTATATTTATAAGTATTGTAACTGTAGGTATAATTATCACTGGATATCTATTTAATGCAATAGGATATCTATTAATTTAGAAAAAAGGATCGTATCAAGATTGATATGATCCTTTTTTAAGCTTCTAATTTATTCTTTATACTCATATGAGATTGATATTTTTACAGTTCCTTCACCTAGTATATCTTCGATTGTATAGTTTAATGTATTCGAAAAAATAGCTAAATCTTTCTCATTTATGTACTGTATGCTATTAAACGCAATTAATTTGTAATTATTTATAGTTAGTAATAACTTCTTATTATCTTTATAAATATGTATATTAATTTCTTCAATTCTTCTATCTACTATTTTTACTACGCTATCATTTATATATTTTAATATGCTATCAAATACCATATGTTTTCGAGCGTTTTCATTGTTATAATCACACACTTCACAATAATAATACTGTGCATTTAAATTTGATAATAAGTATTTCATTTCATTATCACAGTGCTCACAGTATATATTTTCATTTATTAAAGTATTTGTATTGTTCATTCTTGCCTCCAAATGTGCTAATATTAATCTTAAACCTATTTATATCATAGGTTTAACCGTACTACTCAGTCGTAAATACCGAACTAGCTATGTATATTTTTTATTACCCAATTTATTCCTACGTAATCTCTTTAATTCATAAGTGTAATGACTACTCACTACCCACCTCTTGAATTATATATTAAATATCCATACTCAATCAATGGATTTATGATATAATAACTACTTATTATCTACTTCTTGAATTATATATTAGATATCCATACTCAATAATTGGATTCGTGTAAAATGAATGATATTTGTTGTAAATGGTATATAATATAAGTTAAACCTATGCAAGTAAAAATATTTGATACTTATATTTATTTAGTATAAATAATGTTTTTAGAACAAACATTATAAAAAAGGGGGTATTTATATGAATGTAGCTTTATGTGATGATGATAAAATGTTTATAGAGGATTTAAGAAATATACTTCTAAAAGTATGTGTTCAAGAAAATATATCTTTCAATATAGATAGTTTTAGTTGCGGAGAAGAGCTAATTCAATATATTGACAATAGTTCAACTAAATATGATTTAATTTTTTTAGATATAATAATGGATAAATTAAATGGAATAGAAACTGCAAAATATATAAGGAATATTGATAAGAATGTCCAAATAGTCTTTTTAACTATATCTTCTGAATTCGCTTTAGATGGATATAACGTAAAAGCTCTTAATTATTTGATAAAACCAGCAAAATATGAAACAGTTTTAAACATTATTCATGAGCTATACCATAATGATAACAAAGAGTTTTATACTTTTAAAATAAAAAATACTATACATCAAATATCATTAAGAAATATTAACTATTTTGAAGTAAGAAATAGATTAATCAACATAAGTTGTATAGAAGATACATGTGAAGAAAATAGCTTTTACAAAAAATTAGATGATGTTACTAAAGAGCTTGAAGGTTTTGGTTTTATAAGGTGCCATAGGAGTTATCTTATTAATCTAAAGAATGTAGCTTCTATATCTAGTGATGAGGTTATATTTAAAAATGGCGATAAAGCCTTAGTTAGTCGAAGATATAGTAAACATCTAAAAGACGAGTTTTTAAAGCATCTTTCAAATATGATATAAATTTATGGAGAAATAATATGGAAACTTTATTTAATGAATCTATGGCTATGGTACCTAGATTCTATTCTTTTTTTATTGCAATACCAGTTTCACTAAGATTAGGATTTAAACTTAAATATAGATATAAAAGCAATTTTATAAATTTCTTAATTATATTTTTGTATTTACTAATACCTAAAATTATAGTAATGCCCACAAAAGAACATAACTTGATTTTGATGAACGCAAGAGAATATGGAGCTATTGAGTCAATATTAATCATACTGTCTTGTATGATATTTATGAGGATTCTATTTAGTTGTAATATAAAGATAATTATATTAGACCTACTATTAGTTTTCAATGTATTGATGGGTTCATTTATCTTTTCAAATGTATTATATATATTTTTAAAGGAGTACATAATAGTTAACAGCCCTAGTCTTTACTGGGTTTTAGAGTTTGTAGAAAAATTCCCTATACTATATTTTAATATTATATTTACATTTATATCATATATAATACTAAGAAAAGGTAGTATTAATCAAATTGATATTGAGTTTTTAAATAACTCAAGTAAATCAATTTATAAACTCATTTTACTTGAATCAATAATCTTTTTAATACTTCGATTTACATTTAAAATCTTTATAATAGGTATACTACTATATGGTGCTATTGATTTTATGTTTACAATGTTATTAGCATTACTATCATTATATGTATCATATATCCTTTATAAGATAATGTTAGATAAGGCTCAAAAGTCACATTTACAATCTTTATACAATACTATAGAGATGCAATTTAATAATCAAGTAAATCATTATGCATCACTTGAAAAATATATAAGTGATACAAGGATGATTGTACATGATGCAAAACATCATATATTTGTATTAAATACACTACTCAATAAAAATCTTATAGAAGAAGCAAAGTTATATATAAATGATTTGCATAATGATTTATTTATATTAGAAAACAAAAAAATATGTGACAATAAGATTATAGAGGCTATAATTCAGTCAAATATATTTGAGTGTTCAAGTAAAAATATAAATTTAACTTACAATGTTACGGTACCAGATAATATAAATATAGATTACCGAGATTTAGCCATAATATTTGGTAATTTGCTTAATAATGCAGTAGAGGCTACTAATAATATACAAATTAATTCTATCGAAAAATTTATAGATATAAATATAAATACTATTGATGATAAGCTTATTGCAAATATCGTAAATTCAAAAGAAAACAAAGTTATTCCCTCTGGTCGTCTATTTAAAACTACAAAAAAGTATAAAACTAACCATGGAATTGGTTTAAGTAGTGTAAATCAAAGTATATCAAAATATAATGGCCATATTAACTTTGAAGATTTCGAAAATACTTTTAAAGTTAGTTTTTTTCTCCATTTAAAATAGATTTTAACTAGTAAAAAATGACCTATAAATAGGTCATTTTTTACTTACTTACAACCTGAACAGTTTCCGCTACAACCGCATCCACCTTCTGGCATATTTTCTACAGTTATTACAAATCCGAATCCTGTGTCTGTTATACTTATATCTCCATATTCATTGTAGTCTTCTTTATCCATTATAAATACTAAATCATCTGTTGTGTATTCTAGGTCTGTGTCTTTTTTATCATCTAATGCTACTCCAAAGGATGCTCCGCCACATCCAAATCCTGCAAAGTATACTCTTATATTACTAGGTTTATCTTCTTGTTCACTTAGTATTTCTTTTAGTACTTCTACTGCCGTTTCTGGTAATGTTACTTTCATAGTTAGTTCCCCCTTAGTATCTATTTTTATACTTTTTAGTGAGCCCTCTATTGTTTTGTGTTTTTGTCCTTATATTTTCTATGCTTATTTTCATTTAAATATTATTCATTCTCTAAATTTACTCATCTACTTTAAACTCATCACTTACTTTTTTGAAATCACTATCAAAAGCCATGTATCCAGTTTCCACTTCTGCTACATATACTGTAAACTTCATACTTTCTAAATCTAAATCATCTCCTGTGTAAAACCTCTTAAGTCTTGGTGTTTCTGCACTACAATTCCCCATTGTAAATACTACTTCTAATCCATTTTTATCTATTCCTTTTATTTTAATATCATAGTACTTTTCATAATCATAGTTATCTATAGTCGCATAAAAAGTTTCTCCCATTTTATTTCTAGTAAATTTCTCAAAATTAATTTTAGCTCCACTTTCTAGTTCTATAGTTTTGTTAATTTCTATCTCTTCTGTATCTAAAGCTAATTGTTTCCCATTTGCCTTGAACTTAAATACCCACGGTCTACCTTTCGATTCACCATCTCTCCAAATATCCCATTCTATTTTTATATCAACGTCACCTTTTAATTCATTTTCATCTATACCAAGTAGTGCTGCTGTCGTAACAGTTTCTGCTGTGTATTCATCTATTAAATCACTACCACTACCTCCTATTACACTTACATCTTCGCCGTTGATAGAAATTCCTTTAATTAAAATATCATCATATCCTACCTCTTCTAATTTTTTATCACTTTTTATAGTATACGTAAAATTAATTTCTTCACTGTTTAATACGACATCATTTAAAGTTAGTTCTATTCCATTTCTTGTTATACTTTTATTTATGACTTCTGTGTAATCATCTAAATTATACGGTAGATATAATGCTTTTGATAGCTTGTATCCTAGATCCTCTATTATTTCTTTAGCATAAGATACAAAGTCTTTATTTAATAAACAAAGACTAATTATTAAAATAGATGCTATTGCTATATATTTTCTATAGTTTTTATTTTTATTTATTTTTTTCATTATTCTTTTTCTAGTTTTAGCTTTATCTATATCATCAAACTCATCATTTTTTAATTCTTCTAAATCTATATCAACATCATTTAACATTTCATATATATTTTTGCTCATATTTACCACCTACCTTTGAAATAACTTTCTTAGTTTAGCTTTACCTTTGCTTACTCTATTGTAAATATTATTCTTATGTATGTTCATCTCTTGGCTTACATATTCTACCTCTTTGCCTTCTACAAAAAGCTTTATAAATATGTTTTTATCTTCGGTGCTTAAGTGATCTAGTATTTGTTCTACTTCTTTATCTAGTTCATTTTTCGTTATTGTTTCAAAAGTATTTTCTTTTGAGGGTATGTTTAATTCTTCTATGTTTTCTTCTTCTAAATGTTTGTTGTATTTTCTTTTGTAGTCGATGGCTTTGTACTTTGATATTGCTGCTATCCAATTTTCAAAAGAATTTTTACTTTCATCAAAGCTATTTATGTTGTTCCATATGCCTAATAAGATATCGTCAAAACATTCATCATGATAATCTTTTAGGTTGTATAGATATTTTTTATAGATGAATTTATGATCCATCCGTAGTTATCTATTACATAAACTAAAGCTTTTTCATTTTTTCGCTTTAGTTGTTCTATAAAGTTGTTTTCATTTACTTTCATTATCGTTCCCCTTCATAATTTTTTAGTAAATTACCCTATATATATTAATTCGTTTTAAATGATAGGTAACCTATCCAGTAAGTTAATTTTGTACATTTTTAACTAAAAAAAGATACATGAAGTAGTATATATTATATTTGCTACTTTGTATCTTTTCATATTTAAATATTTTATTGTTTAATTTACTTTCGCTTTGAATTTTTTATTGATTCTAAGCTGTATGAAACTGTTAAAACTAGCCATATAATAGTTACCATTACTAGCGGCATTATCCCAAAATTCCATAAATCAAATCCTACTATACAAAATAACCATAGTATAGCACAAGTAAAAGATACTGATGTAAATGACTTATAAGCGCTTTTATATATCTCCAACTTTAAAGATTCATCACAACTATCAATCCATTTCTTTGCAAATTTGCTATCATACACACTACCTTTTAATAATGGGTTAATTTCTTTTGCTAGATTGACTATTTTCTTTTGAATTATTGTACTTGAGGCTGCACATAGTATAAATCCTATAAGTAAATAAATAGATTTAATAATATCAAGCTCATCATTTACATTATTAAATATTATTAATTTGAATCCCGCTCCTAAAAAGAAAAATCCTAGTATCATATTTACAGATACAGCTAATAAAACATATGATAAGTTTTGCTCTATCTTATCTATAGTATCTTCATCCTCATCTGTATCTGTATCCTTCCACAATTCATATCCTTTTCGTGATTTAGTATATATAATGCTAGATATTATTATTACTATCATTGAAAGAACTATCGTTGCATACGGTGCAATTTGTTCAAGAACATTCATAAAGAAGTTAGCTAAATTATCCCCTAAAGTATCTTTTAAATTATCACTTACCAGACTAAAAGTGGCTCCTGCTATTCCAGATACTATCATTATTGCCAAGTATCCTCTAAACGCTTTTTTATCTTCTTTTTTTATTTCACTTGTACGGTTATCATTCATTACTTTAATCCTCCTCATAACTAAATATATCTTCTACATTTACATTAAATATTTTTGATATTTTTAACGCTAAAGTAACAGAGGGAGAATAATCACCCCTTTCAATTTGACTTATTGTTTGTCTAGATACACCAACTAGTAGTCCCATTTCAGTTTGATTTACATTTATTTTAGCTCTGTATTCTTTTAAACGATTATTTAATGGCATCTAACCCCTCCTGACTATTTTCATTGTCTTTATGACAAATAAAGTTGTCATAGTTAATAGTATGCTATGACAACTTTATTTGTCAACCTATTACCATTATTTTTTTAAAAATTATAAATAATTTAAAAAGACGATAACTTCCACACCAAAATAGGTATAAATGTTATCGACTTTTTGTTAGTATTGTTAAATTTTATTATACAATAAAACATATATAAGTAACCCTATATAAATCATATATATTAATTGGCTAATTATTTTTACTATTCTAGCTTTATTATTATAGTCTATATCTTCTTCTAGAGCACCTTTCTTTTCTAGTCTACTACAATATTTATCTAGAATTCCACATATACCTAGCACTATAACGTTGGATCCTAAAAATATCATAGTTATACGTCTTTCTAATTCACTATCAACATATTCTTCAAGGTGGTATTTTTCTTCATTTACAAATACACTATAAACCTTATTGTATTTCTCCTTATTAGAATCATCATCTATACTATATACATACTGTTCTAGTTCTAGGTTTGTATCACTACTTATTTCGACTGATATAGTTGCTTTTTCTTTAGGTGCTATCCTTGTAGATACATTCTGTGTGTTTTCTCCTATCACTATACCATTGTTGTATTCTTTGAATGTTAAGTTTACATCTTTTAGATCTACTTCACTATTATTCTTTAAGTCTATTTTTAAGTAGTTTTTGCCATTGGACTCTACTATTTCAGTATTTTCTATAGTTATTTTATCAATGTCATTAGTTAAAGTTTCATATTTAAACTCTTTTTTAGTGGTTTCAATATATGTGTTTGGATTATCTGTATCTGATGTCTTTGTATTATTTACTTTAAATTGCTTTCCATTACCATCCATATACGTGTATGAATCTATTGTTAGTGCTTGGTTTTCTTTTAAATCATTATGTTCGTAACTTAATACTGCACTTTCACCTGGTTTTAATGATGTTAGTGTGTATGATGGAACTAAGAATGTTGATTTTTCGTTCATTTCTTGCTGTTCTAAGTCTATCCATATGTTGTAGAGGGTATGATTTGAGGTATTTTTTATATTTATTTGTGAGTATTTAGATTCACCTTCGTGGGTTATATATTTAGGTTGACCTACTGCTAATACGTTTTTGTCTGGTGGTATACAGCTAGTCCTTTCTTCATATTCCATATCTATATTTTTTAAAGACAAGCCTATAATTAGTATGACACCTATAGTTATCAGTGTGGTTACTATTATTCCATATGATTTTGGCTCTTTATTAATCAATTTAATTCTTCCCCCTTTGTCGTTCTCCCTTAAATTGTAACAGTTTTGAAGTTAATATAGTATCCTTATACGTAAAAAGCTGATAACTTCTAAACCTAAATAGGTATAGAATCTATCAGCTGTCTGTATAACTATATTTAAATTAACTATTTTACATCTATAATCTCCTGTGCCATTTTTACTAAATCTTCTTGTTTTAAATCAGAATCCATACCTAAAATTGAATAATATAGTCCATCTAATTTGAATCCTATATGTTGAATCTCAGATGTCTCTACTTCTCTACTTCCTACACTGAATACATATTTCCCTGATGCTTCATCCTTTTTGTCCTGTTCTGTCATTTCATAATCTACCGGAACAAATTTGTTTATATATGATGTATAGTATATATCTGTATTATTGTAGTTACCAGCTATAACTGCATTTTCAGATTCTGCTACCAGCGTCATATCCTCTACTGTAATACTAATCTCACATTTATTTTTTTTGTAGAACATAGTAAGAGCTTTAGATTTTCCATAAGAGTTTCCATCTTCATCAAAACCTTCATTGTTTGAAGTATGACCACTTTTAAACTTATATCCATTCTCAAATTCATCTACTAATTTTGGTTCAAATCCAAAGTCTTTGTTTACTACTTCTATACTTGGCATATTTCTATAAGTAGGTATATTACTAGTGCTTCCAACTATTGAAGATAGCTTGCCAACTGCAAAAGCTGTTGTTCCTAGTACAAATGTAGCTGCTAATCCTACTACTAATTTTTTCTTAAAAGATCCATTTTTATATATTTTTCTCTCCATCTTTATACACTCCTCTTTTTCTGGTAGGCTATTTAGAGTAGCCCTTACCCTCTTTTTAAAATTATTTGGTGTATCAGGAAAGGTATTTTTAAGGTTATTATTCATATATTCCCTCCATATTTTCTAGCTTCAGTTTTAATAATTTGCGTCCTTTGGATAGTCTGCTTTTTACTGTTCCTGAAGGTATTTTTAATATTTGTTTTATTTCTTCTATTGAATATCCCTCTACATAATAAAGAACAATTGTTATTTTAACTTTATCTGGTAGTTTATTTATTGCTTTGTATAACTCATTGTAATCATATGCTTCTTCATTGTTTATATTTTTATGACATTCTTCATAAGGAACTTTGATTATTTCTTTTCTTTTTAAGCTGTAGCATTCATTTAATACTATTCTAACTAACCAAGTTTTAAAGAATTGTTCTTGTTTTAATGTACTTAATTTATCGTAAGCCTTGAGTATTGCTTCTTGTACTGCATCTTCACAGTCTTGATTATGAGTGAGTATTGTTTTAGCTACACGATATAAGGTATCTTCAATATCTATTACTTTTTGTATGAATGTTTCTCTATTCAATTAACTTCCTACCTTTCCTTGCAAATTATAGCGCTATGTATTTGCTTTACACTAGTTAGATGTATATGTATGCTATTTGGTTCACTTTTTTATAAATTTTAATATTTTAATATAAAAGTGTATGTATCTTTGATTATAAACAATAAAAAGGACTACATCTATATAGAGAATATATATGCAGTCCTTTTTATTATTTATTTTGGAATTAATACTGTGTCTATAACATGAATTATACCGTTACTTCCTTTTATATCTGTAATTATTATCTTAGAATCATTTATGAAAACCTCTCCATCTTTTATATGTATAGATGCTTTTTTACCATTTGCTAAAGTTAGCTCTTTGCCATCTAAAGCAACTACCTGTTTAGAACTTAGATTACCTGGTACTACGTGATAAAGTAATATATCAGTAAGAGTATTCTTGTTCTCTGGCTTTAATAAACTTTCAACCGTACCGCTTGGAAGTTTTTTGAAAGCATCATCTGTAGGAGCAAACACTGTAAACGGACCTTTTCCTTTAAGAGTATCTACTAAATCAGCAGCCTTTAGGGATTCTACTAGTGTAGTAAATCTACCATCACTAATGGCTATATCTACTATATCTTTATCTTGTGCAAATGAACTCCCTGCAGGTAATACTAGTATAGATAGTATCATCATTACTGAAAAATATTTAATAATTTTTTTCATTTTTTATCTCCTTTATAATATACTTTTTTATTTTAGTATTATAAAAAATCTAATATAATATTTATAATTTATATAGGATATATTTTACAACTATATAATTTAATAATATAATTTTAAAATTAAAAACTAGCCTAAATCTAGGCTAGCTTTATTATAAAAATTGTTTTAATTTTTCTATATTATTTTCTTCAAAAACCTTTAAATGCTCCATTAGTTTTAAAATGCTTGGCTCTACATTGTTGTATTTTTTAATATTTTTTATCGCATCTATCACACCCATATTAGATCCTATAATAATCATCTCCGCTAAATGAGATGTTGTTTTGTCCATAATAGTTTGAAAATTAAGCATTATATAGCTTTGTATTTTAGTAAGAGTGCCTATTCCCTTTTCATCATATCCATTTTCATTTAATCTATTTTTTGCTTCACTGTTTATATACTTATATTCATTCAATTGTTCTTGTAAACATCTAGTAAACTGTGAGTCTTTTGACACTGATATTAACTTTTCAAGTGACTCTACACCCATTTGAGAATTTTGGTATATAAAGTTTAGTAATTCTGCATTTCCATTCATATATATATAATCTCCTTTATAAAATCTTTTATTTTAAATGATGTATATAAAATTTATTTTATGTATATTAAAGTTTTATATACACAAACTAACATAAATTAGTAATTAGGAGGTTTCACATATGAGTATAATTTACACACTAGCAATGGTTTTAGTACTTGTAGGAGCTTTAAACTGGGGCTTAGTTAGTTTATTTCAATTTGATTTAGTGGCTGCCCTACTTGCAGGTGGAGGTAAGTTTGGAAATATAAGTACTTTAAGCAGAGTTGTATATGGATTAGTTGGTTTGTCAGCTATTTATGTTGCTGTGATTTATTTCTTCAATATGATGTAGTGTTAATTTATATAATATAATTAGAGGGGTTAGCGTTTCGTTACCCCCTCTAGTTATAATTTTTTAAAATGCATAAGTATCAAAAAATTCCTTGCAAGTGTATGTATCTATATAATTTAAATTCTCCATAAATACAATGTAATCACTTACTCTTTTAGCTTGTATAAAATCATGTGTAATTAAAATTACCGTTTTGCCATTTTGCTTTAACTCTAATAATTTTACTTCGGCCTTTTTAATTGTACTAAAATCCATATTTGCCATAGGTTCATCAAATAGATTATAGTCCTTGTTCATTATTAACGTTCTTATAAACTGTGCCTTTGCTTGTTCTCCACCAGATAATTTTTTTATATTTGTATTTAACTTATTTTCAAGACCAAACTCCTTTATTAATTCATTTAGCTTGTCCTTAGACAAAAGTTTTTTATTTTTACTATACTTATACAAATAGTTAAAATTATCATTTAAAGTCCCTAATAAAAAATTACTTTTTTGAGGATTATATGCAAAATATTCATATACAACTTCTTCATTAAATCCTTCGTTATTAACACTTATTCTCCCCATATCAAACTGTTCAAGGTGATATAGTATTTTTACCAATGTACTTTTTCCGCTTCCATTGTGACCTAAAACTGAATAAATATGTCCCTGTTCAAATTTTAAATTACTTATTTTTAAAGGATTTTGATGCTTTATTTCTTTTTCTATATTTTCAATTAAAATCATATCTTCACCTTAAATTAAATATCCCTTTGTAGTCTCTTTATTAATACAGTAGTTGTTATTGATATAGTTAATAATATAGCTGCTATCATCAAGGACTCATCAAAATC
>JBOFYV010000126.1:0-15204 GCA_051654865.1 Peptostreptococcaceae bacterium | reverse complement strand
ATCCGAACATTATACCTTGATCTCCTGCCCCTACCTTTTCTATTTCATCTTCTGTTTGTTCTCCACTTCTATTTTCTAAAGCTTCGTCAACTCCCATAGCTATATCGCCTGATTGCTCATCTATAGATGTTATTACTGCACATGTTTCACTGTCAAATCCATACTTCGCTCTATCATATCCTATTTCCTTAACCGTTTTTCTAACTAATTTTGGTATATCTACATAAGTATTTGTACTAATTTCTCCCGCTACTAAGACTAAACCTGTAGTAACTGTAGTCTCACAAGCAACTCTTGCTAATGGATCATTTGTTAGTAGTGCATCTAATATAGCATCTGATATTTGGTCACATATTTTATCAGGATGCCCCTCTGTAACTGATTCTGATGTAAATAAATGTCTTGCCATTTTTATTCCTCCCTTATTTTTTATATTATTTTCTTATTTATATTAAGGTTAATTATGTAACTTATTTATAAGCTTTAATTAATATAAAAATAAAAAAACCTCTTCTATACAGAAGAGGTTAATTATTATTCGAATATACTAATTAACTAACCTCATCTATCAAAATCTTATGATTTTGTAGGAATTAGCACCTTTTCCCAAATGGGTGGTTGCCGGGCTTCACAGGGCCTATCCCTCCGCCTCTCTTGATAAGGTAATCAAGAATTTTTAATTTTATGATTATTTGTTTAACTATTGTATATGTTACTATTTTTTTTATTCTCTGTCAATAAATTTATTTTTATTTAATAAGGGCATCTATCTTCTATTTTTTATAAATTTTTATTTTTATATTCTCTTTTTATGTAGTGTCCGATTCATACATTTTTTCATATTATACTTATATAACTTTAGGTAGTAATTTTTTCATTAATTTCTTCATATATTTTCTTGAAGGGGGGGTTCCTATGTATTTAGCCAAGGTAAATTATAAAAAAGAGAACGTTGTCCAGACACTTAGCTCTATACTTAAAGATGTTATAGATGAAAATACAGTTGTGGTTTGTATAGGAACAGACAGGGCTATAGGTGACGCTCTAGGCCCTTTGGTTGGAACCATGCTGAAAAATAGTGATTTTAAATACCCTGTTTATGGTACACTAGATGATCCTATTCATGCCTTAAATATATATGAATCTATTGATCATATAAAAAAAGTTCATTCAAAAGGCAACTTCTTAGCTATAGACGCTTGTTTAGGATCTAAGAGTAGTATAGGTAATATACAGATTAGAGAAGGACCTATTCTCCCTGGTAAGGGTGTTGGAAAAAAACTTCCTCAAATAGGAAACTACTCTATTGTAGGAATTGTAGATAAGATAGATGAAAATAATAGATTTTCATTTAATAATGTACGACTTAGCTTTATCTTAGAACTAGCAGAAATTATTTCACTATCTCTTTTATTATCAAGTTAAAAAAAGTCCTAAAATTAGGACTTTTTTGCTTATTTTTGAACAAGAGCAAACATTAACTCACCACTACATACAAGTTCATCTTCTACGTAAGCTTTTGCTATAGCTTTTCCAATATTTCTTCTTACTGATAACATTTCAACTTCCATTTTTAATGTATCTCCAGGTCTTACTTCTTTTTTAAATCTAACCTTATCTATTCCTGCAAATACACCTAGTTTCCCCTTATTCTCTTCCATTGACATCATTGTTACTGCACCAACTTGAGCCATAGCTTCTATAATTAAAACCCCTGGCATTATCGGATATTCTGGAAAATGACCTTGGAAGAAAGGCTCATTTGCTGTTACATTTTTTATTCCAACAGCTTTTTTTCCAACTTCTAATTCAACAACTTTGTCCACTAATAAAAATGGATATCTATGTGGTATTAATTCTTTTATTTGATCTATATTTAACATTTAAGTACCCTCCTAATTATCTTCTTTTGAAGGTACCACCTGTTTCTAGCAAGTCTAAAGAACCTAATGCACTTCCTGTTCCTCTTGCTACACAAGATAGTGATTCATCAGCAACTATAACTTTTATACCAGTTCTTTGTTCTATTCTTTTATCTAGTCCATATAATAATGCTCCTCCACCTGTCATTATTATTCCTGTATCACTTATATCTGATGCTAATTCTGGTGGTGTTTTTTCTAGAACTGATAACGTTGATAACACTATTTGCTCTGCACATTCATCTAGAGCTTCTAGCATTTCTGAAGAACATATTGTTATAGTTTGAGGTAATCCTGTAACTAAATTTCTTCCGCTAATTTTCATAGACACATCTTTTTCTCTTTTAAATGCAGTACCAATTTCTATTTTGATTTTTTCTGCACTTCTTTCTCCGATAAGAAGGTTGTATTGTTTTCTGATATATCTTACTATAGCTTCATCAAATCTATCTCCACCTACTTTTATAGATTCACTAACTACTGCACCACCTAAAGATATTACAGCAATATCTGCCGTACCCCCACCTATATCTATAACCATGTTTCCATTAGGCTGTGATATATCTACACCGGCTCCTATGGCTGCTGCTATAGGTTCTTCGATAATATATACCTCTCTAGCTCCAGCTTGCCTTGTAGCTTCTTCTACGGCTCTTTTTTCTACCTCTGTAACTCCCGTTGGTACACACACCATTATTCTAGGCATAAAGAATCTTCCGAAACCTTTTTTGTCTACAACTTTACTTATGAAATACTTTAGCATTTTTTCAGTTACATCATAGTCTGAGATAACACCATCTCTTAGTGGTCTTATCGCTACTATATTCCCCGGTGTTCTACCTATCATCCTTCTAGCTTCTTCTCCTACAGCTAAGACAGAATTTGTTCTTTTATCTATTGCTACAACAGATGGCTCTTCTAAAACAATTCCTTTTCCACTAACATATACAAGTACGTTAGCAGTACCTAAGTCTATGCCTATATCAGCTCTAGCCATTTTTCCAACTCCTTTTTATTATATTTTCTCTTTATATTTAAACTATTCGTTATTTTTGTTACACTCCTATTATACAAAATATACAAAAACCGTATTTTAGTCAAGAAAAAATTACGTTTATTTAATACAATTCTTCCAAATAAAAAGAAGATGCAGGTTTTACCCTACATCTTTTTTTGTATCTTTTTCATACTTAAGCTTTGTCGCCATTCCACCTCTTATATGTCTTTCAGATTTATTTTTTTCTAAAACCGTTTTAACCTCTTTTGCAAGAGCCGGATTTATCTCTTCTAATCGTTCTGTAACATCTTTGTGAATAGTACTTTTACTCACACCAAATGTTTTAGCTGTTTGTCGCACTGTAGTATTCTTTTCTAGTATATATTTTGCTACAACTATTGCCCTCTCTTCTATATGCGATCTCAAAACTTCCCCTCCCTACATACTAACCTTAATGATATATATGTAAGACAAACAAAAAATATAACAGACTTAATCACATTTGATTAAGCCTGTTATATTTTTTATACTTTTACTTTATTAAACTCATAGGATCTATTGATTTGTCATCTTTATACGCCTGTACATGTATATGTGTTCCATCTTGGCTTTCTACTTCTGAAGTTTCTCCTACAACACCTATACAGTCGCCTTGTTTAACTTGTTGTTCTTTTTTAACTTTTACATTTGAATCTAAATTAGAGTATACTACTACTACATTATCTGCACTTTTTATCTTAACTGACATTCCATACTTATCATCTTTGTATACATCAACTATAGTACCATCTAATATAGATTTAACTTCTTGTCCTTTTTTAGCTGATACATCTAATGCTTTATGAATTTCCCATACATCTAATGTCTTTGAATAGCTTGGTTGTTTCTCTGAGTATTCTCTCATAACTTCAGTTCCCAAGTAACTTAATTTTGACTCATTCTTTTGCTTTTCTTTAGCAGATTCTAAGTTTTCTTTAGAATCTGTAGCCGTTGGTAAAGCATCATTTTTATCTTTTTGTATTAAGTGTAGTTCATCATCATTTTTGCTATCTTTATTAGTATCATTTACAAATCCATTATTCGAAGCCAATTCATCAACGTTATTCTTTGTAAACCAAACTCCTCCTACTGCTACCAAACATACACATACAAATAAAGCTAAATAAAAACTATCATTTTCTAATAGCTTCTTTTTCATACAGCACCTCCAAATTTCTTTATGTATCTGTATTGTTGTCTTATTTTTCTATTTTTATACAATTTATACATTTTTTTCAATATATTTTGGAGGTAAAAATAAAACTCTATAATTTATATAGAGTTTTATTTTAATAAGTGTCTTGTATTTTAGTATCCATATAATAATGTTCTAATATTTCATAGTATTTATAACCTTCTCTTGCCATTCCTTCTGCTCCCCACTGGCTCATACCTACTCCATGGCCATAACCTTTAACTGAAAAATCTAGGTATTCTTTTCCAAAGTTAATTTCAAAATTAGAGGAATTTAAGTTAAAAATACTCCTAATATCTCGCCCGCTAATTTCTTTATTTCCAACTGTAATAGTCTCTACTGATCCACCTTCACTTCTTTTTGTTACTTTTATCTGAGAATTTAAATTATTTTCATTTATTTGTATGTCATTATAACTATTTTTTAAGTACTTAACAAAATCTTTATTAGTTATCCTAAGTGCTGAAGTATACTTTGGTGAGTATAACTTGTCATACGGGCTATCAACAGATTGTAAGTATGGATATTTTGCTGAAAATACTTCTTCGCTGTTTTCTGTTTTTCCAGATGATGTAGAAAAATACAACGTAAGTATTGGTTCCTCTTTATATGTTATAATTTGACCTTTTGTTTCATTTACTGCTTGCTGCACTTTCGGGTATGAGCTTTTCATCCACTCATCACCTTTTGTCTTCTTTAATTCTTCATAACTTTTATACTCTTGACAGTCACCATAATCAGTACATACTACCGCATTAGGATGTTTCTTTGACTTTCCTTGACTTTCCTTATACATCACAAATGTTCTTGCCGCTATAGCCTGTGCTTTTAATGCTTCTATATCAAACTCTGATGGCATCTCTCCTGCTAGTACCCCATATAAATACTCCTCTATATCCATCTTTTGATTTTTGCCTACCTTTGTATTGTACACGGTAATCGTCGGAGCTTTTTTATTAATAGTTTCATAATTAATTATCTTTTTCTCTTTAATTTGTTCTACTTGCTTGTCCTTTACTTGCTTATCAGATACTTCAATATCTCTATAAGAGGTTATACTAATAATAACTGGTATTGCTATCGTGCATATTACTACGCTAGATAAAACGGCTAAAGGGTTCTTCATATTCTTTTCCTCCTTAGTTTAAAACTTAGTCCTTAAAGTATATGAACAACCCTATTTTATTAGTACTATTTTTTATTATTAGTCTTCGATTATCTTTATATTTCCACCTAATGCTGTTATCTTCTTGTCTATATCAACATAACCTCTTTGTATGTGATATATTTCTCCTATTTGAGTTTCTCCTTCTGCAATAAGACCACATAATATAAGCGCAGCTCCTGCTCTTAAATCTGTAGCATTAACTTTTGCTCCATGTAAACTCTTTACGCCATTTACAACGGCACTTTTACCTTCTATTTTAATGTTAGCTCCCATTCTATTGAATTCAGCAACATGCATAAATCTATTTTCAAATACTGTTTCTGTAGCTACACCTGTTCCATTACAAACTGTAAGCATTGCCATAAACTGAGCTTGAACATCTGTAGGGAATCCTGGATGCGGTAAAGTTTTTATATCTATTGGCTTTAATACCTCTGGTCCAATTACCCTAACTGCATTGTCCATTTCTACTATTTCACACCCTGCTTCTTTTAATTTAGCTGTTACAGGCTTTAAATGTTCCATTAATACATTTTCGATTGTTATATCACCTTTTGTCATAGCTGCTGCAACCATATAAGTAGCTGCTTCTATTCTATCAGGTATTACATTATGCTCTGCACCCTTTAATTCTTTAACACCTTCTATTTTTATAGTGTTTGTACCAGCTCCTTTTACTTTAGCTCCCATCTCATTAAGGAAGTTTGCTAAATCTACGATTTCTGGTTCTTGTGCTGCATTTTCTAATATAGTTGTTCCTTCTGCAAGAGCAGCAGCCATCATTATATTTTCAGTAGCTCCAACTGATGGGAAATCTAAGTATAACTTAGCTCCTGTTAATTTTTTAGTTGTAGCTTCTACAAAACCATGGTCCATTTCTACTTTTGCACCTAAGTATTTAAATCCTTTTAGATGTAAATCTATTGGTCTAGTACCTATAGCACATCCTCCTGGCATAGATATCTTAGTGTGGTTAAATCTTGCAAGTAATGGTCCCATAACTAAGAATGATGCTCTCATTTTTCTCACAAGCTCATATGGAGCTTCACAAGTTGTTATATTACTTGCATCTACTGTTAATGTAGTATCCTTATACTCAACTTCAGCTCCTAAATGTCTTAGTAAATCAGATATTACATGTACATCTCTTAAATTTGGAACTCCTCTTAGTGTAGACTTTCCATTTGCTAATAAAGTAGCTGCTATTATTGGTAAAACTGCATTTTTTGCTCCATCTATTTTAACGTTCCCTTTAAGTGGGTCACTTTTTTTAACTAATATCTTTGGCATTGTTCTCTCCTCATAATTAATAATCTAATTTTATTATCGGTGTAGCTATATATATGAGAGTTTTCTCATCATTTTCGCTATACCTCATTCCTATATTCAAATTTATCTTATTTCCCAAATATTCTAATTGATTTTCATTTAAAATTTTGCTATAAGCTGTTATAGATATAAAATTTTCTTCTTCTACTCTATCAATTTCTTTAGCATTCATATTATATAATATATTTTCTAAAATATCATTATATTTTTCATTTTGTAACTTTTTAGTGTATTCACCTGAGATACAAGTATTTATATCTAGGTCAGATGAGTATTTATCTAACGTATTTCTAAGAATAGTATAAATATCCACTATATCTTTATATACTTTATTGTCCAATATGTCAACTATTATATATGATTCACTATTACTTTTTTTTATTCCAATTATAGAAATATTTTTCTCATTTGTATTTATTTGAGCATAAATTTGTTTTTGGGTCTTGTTCCACTTTCTTTCCCACTTAATATCACTTTCTTCAAATCCAAGATTATTAATTAAGTCAATACAAATATCAATCAGTTCATTTTTTGATATATCATAATCTATCGTGCTATTCGCTTTTATATTGTAAAATTTGAAATCTGCATTTATTGCGTTGAATGTTTCTATTAATTTATTATATTCACTGTTTTTATTTATATCAGCATAAGAAATAACCATTCCTATAAGCAGTAATGATATAAATGAAATAAGTAGTTTTATTATCTTCATAAAAAAATCCCCCTTAAAATTATCTTTTATAATTTAAATTATTGACAACTTTAAGGAGGATATACTTTTATACTCTACTTTTATTCAACTGTAACTGACTTAGCTAAATTTCTTGGTTTATCAACATCACAACCTCTTTGAACTGCAACATAATATGCAAGCAATTGAAGTGGTAAAACTGATAATATACTTGATAACATATCATCTACATTCGGTATATATATTACTTTATCCGCTGCTTTTTCTACTTCTTTATTTTTTTCTTGAGCTATTGCTATAACGTAAGCGCCTCTAGCTTTAACTTCCTCCATATTAGATACCATTTTTTCAAATAAAGCTTCTTGAGTTGCTATAGCTACTACAGGAGTCCCTTTTTCAATTAATGCAATTGTACCATGCTTTAATTCTCCAGCTGCAAATGCTTCTGCATGGATATAAGATATTTCTTTTATTTTTAAAGCACCTTCCATAGCTAAGTTATAGTCTAATCCTCTACCTAAGTAGAATGCGCTATTTGAATCTTTTAATTCTTTAGCTACTTCGTCTCTTATATACGCTTCTTGCTCTAGTGCTTTTTCTACTTTTTGTGGCATTTCTTTTAATTGTTCTATCATCTCATCATAGAATTCTCTAGTTATAGTACCTTTCTTTATAGCAAAATCTAAAGCTATCATATAGAATGATACTAACTGAGTAGTGTAAGCCTTAGTTGATGCCACAGATACTTCTGGTCCTGCCCAAGTATAGAATACATCATCAGATTCTCTAGCTATAGAAGAACCAACTACATTAGTTACTGATAGTATTCTAGCTCCTCTCTCCTTTGCATATCTTAGAGATGCTAAAGTATCTGCAGTTTCTCCAGATTGACTTACTAGTATTAGTAAAGTATTTTCATCTACAAATGGATCTTTATATCTAAATTCAGAAGCTATATCAGTTATAACTGGTATTTTTGCAAACTTTTCTATAGCAAACTTTCCAACTAAACCTGCATGATACGCTGTCCCACAAGCCACTATATACACTTTATTTATTTTATCTAAATCTTCCTTAGTCATTTTTATATCGTCTAATTGTATTTCACCATTATCGTTTAATCTTCTTATTAATGTTTCTTTTACACCATGAGGCTGTTCATATACTTCTTTTAACATAAAGTGTTCGTATCCACCTTTAGATGCTGCTTCAACGTCCCAAGTTATTTTGTTAACTTGTTTATTAACAACTTCTTTGTTTTCATTTAGTACTGTAACTGTATCTCCTACTATATGAACAAATTCTCCATTTTCTAAGAAGTAAACATTTCTTGTATATTTTAATATTGCTGGTATATCTGAAGCTATGAAGTTTTCTCCTTCTCCAAGTCCAACAACTAATGGGCTATCTTTTCTTACAGATACTAATTCATTAGCATTATCTTTACAAACAACACCTAATGCATAAGCTCCTCTTAGTCTTTCTGTTGCCTTATATACAGCTTCTAGTAAATTCCCTTCGTAGTACTTATCCACTAAGTGAGCCACTACTTCTGTATCAGTTTGAGATAAGAATACAACACCTTCAGCTTGCAATTCTTCTTTTAATTCCATATAGTTCTCTATTATTCCATTATGGACTACAGCTATTGTTCTATCCATATTGAAATGAGGATGAGAGTTTACATCTGATGGTTCTCCATGAGTTGCCCATCTAGTATGTCCTATTCCAAGTCCTCCGTGTATAGGGTTTTGTTCTAAGTCTTCTGCTAGTATAGCAAGTCTTCCTTTGAACTTTCTTATTTCTAAATCATTTCCTATGTTTATAGCAACACCTGCAGAGTCGTATCCTCTGTACTCTAATTTAGATAACCCTTCTATTAAAACCTCTGTTGCTTGTCTGTGTCCTAAATATCCAACTATTCCACACATATTAAAATTCCTCCTAAAAATATTGTATTATTTAATTTATATATTTTTAGAGTTAGGTCATATATTTACTTAAAATCCCCTTTGTCCATAAAATCACTTCTATGATTTAAAAGATTTTTAACGATGGTAAACACACCGCAGAGCATCCGCCGATAATTCGATAAACTCTGACCTCGTCAACTCAGTACTATGCTGTAAAAATTATATTGCTACTAAGTTCTGGCGCTTAGAAAGTGAATACTAAGAAAGTCTTAGTATCTCACTCCTATTACTTATTTGTTTTAGGATATACCTACTATTTTAGTATTCACTTTTTAAATTACGATAGTTTTGCTTTTATTAATTCAGCTAAGTTTGTAGCTAATTCTTTTATTTGACCTTCCTCTTTACCCTCTAACATAACTCTTACTAATGGTTCTGTTCCTGATGGTCTTATTAATACTCTTCCACAACCATCTAATAAAGATTCAATTCTTTCTATTTCTGATTTTATTTCTGGATATTCCATATATCTATTCTTATTTTCATTTTTTATTCTAGCATTAACTAGTACTTGTGGGTACTGAGTCATTACTCCAGCAAGTTCTGATATTTTTTTAGCTTCTTCTAGTACTATTTCTGCTAATACTAACGAACTTAAAACACCATCACCTGTTGTATTATAATCTAAGAATATCATATGTCCTGATTGCTCTCCACCAAGATTATATCCACTATTTTTCATTTCTTCTAATACATATCTATCTCCTACAGCAGTTGTAGCAAGCTTAATTCCATGCTCCTTAGCTGCTATAGTAAGTCCTATATTACTCATTACTGTTACTACTAAAGTATCTTGTGCTAATTGATTCTTTTTCTTTAAATATATAGCACTTAATATCATTATATGATCGCCGTCTACAATGTTTCCATTTTCATCAACAGCAATTAATCTATCTGCATCTCCATCATATGCAAGTCCTAAATCTGCTTTGTGCTTAAGCACTGCATCTTTAAGTCCTTGTGGATGTGTAGATCCACACTTGTCATTAATATTATTACCATCTGGTTCACAATTTATAGATACTACATTTGCACCTAATTCTTCAAATACTGTAGGTGCAACTTTGTATGCTGCTCCATTTGCACAGTCTAAAACTACTTTTAGTCCTTTAAAATCTACATTTACTATTGTTTTTAAATAATCAACATAGTCTCTTGATGCATCATGTATGTGTATTTTTTTACCTATTTTATCTCCTACTGGATGATAATCTATTTTTTCTATATTGTCTATATACTCTTCTATATTTAATTCTACTTCATCGTCTAATTTATATCCGTCTTTGTTGAAAAACTTTATTCCATTATATTCTACAGGATTATGAGATGCTGATATTACAACTCCACAATCTGCATTATACTTTTTTGTTAAGTATGCAACTGCTGGTGTTGGTACTACTCCTACTGTAATAACATCACATCCAACAGACATAAGACCTGCTATTAATGCAGATTCTAACATATCTCCAGATATTCTAGTATCTTTACCTACAATTACCTTAACTCTGTTATCACCTTGAGCTAGTACGTATCCTCCAGCTCTCCCTAATTTATATGCTAAATCACAAGTAAGTTCTGTGTTTGCAACTCCTCTTACTCCGTCAGTTCCAAAATATTTTCTCATTTAAAGTCTCCTTCCCTAATGAAAGATTTATTATAATAAACAATCTATTTACTACTATTATTAAGAATATGTAAATTTTTAATCATTTGCTTTTGTTCATAAAGACATTTTAATACATTTAATAAAAAAGGACAATAGAAATAATTCTATTGTCCTTTTTTTGTAGCTTTTTACAATATTTTCTTATAGATTAACTGCATCCGAACCTTTTTGTAATGCTTCTTTATTTAATGGAACAAATTTCTCTTTACTCGGACCAAATACTTTCTTAAAAGCCTCTAAAACTGAGTCTAACTCAACTGTTGGATTTGTTTTAAGATACGCCCCTAACATTATCATATTGGCAACTTTTGGATTCCCTAGTTCTAATGCTATATCATTTGCCGGAACATAGTAAACATCAACATCATCTCTGTCCACTTTTCTATCTATCAATGAACTGTTTACTAGTATTTTTCCTCCAGGTATTACATCATTTTCAAATTTATCAAGTGAAGGTAAATTCATAACTATAGCACATGTTGCGTCACCTGCTATTACTGGAGATGCTACTGGTTTATTTGAAACTGTCACTGCACAGTTTGCTGTACCTCCACGCATCTCTGGACCATATGATGGTAACCAAGAAACTTCTTTTCCTTCTAGCATACCTGCATAAGTAAGTAATTGTCCCATTGACATAACACCTTGACCACCAAAACCAGCACATATTATTCTATCTGTAGACATATTACTTCACCTCCCCATTAATTTCAATGTTTTTGAAATTTCCTAATGGATAGTACGGTATCATATTGTCTCTTAACCATTGTAGTGATTCATTTGGAGCTAATCCCCAGTTAGTCGGACAAGTTGATAGCACCTCAACTATTCCAAATCCTAATCCAGCATGTTGTACCTCAAAAGCTTTTCTTATGGCTTTTTTAGCTTTTCTTACATTTGCTGGAGTATCAACTGAAACTCTTTCTACAAACACCGCACCTGGTAAAGTAGCCAACATTTCACTCATTCTTATTGGAAAACCTTGTGTTTCTACGTCTCTTCCTCTTGGAGCTGTAGTAGCTTTTTGTCCAACTAGTGTAGTAGGAGCCATTTGACCTCCTGTCATACCATATATTGCATTATTTACAAATATAGTAGTAAACTTTTCTCCTCTAGCAGCTGCATGTATTATTTCTGCCGTTCCAATTGAAGCTAAATCCCCATCCCCTTGATAAGTAAACACTGTTTTATCTGGGTGAACTCTTTTTATACCTGTAGCAGCAGCTGGTGCTCTACCATGAGATGCTTCTTGCATATCACAGTTAAAATATTTATATGACAAAACTGAACATCCAACAGGAGCAACTCCTATAGACTCTCCAATTACATCTAATTCTTCTAATACCTCTCCTACTAATCTGTGGATTATACCGTGAGTACATCCTGGACAGTAATGAGTTTGTACTTCAGTTAAACCTTGAGTTTTTTTGAATACAACAGTCATTATATAGCACCTCCTACAGCTAATTCTCCTTCTAATATATCCATCGCTTTATTTACTATTTCAGTTGGAGTTGGAACCATTCCTCCAGGTCTTCCATAGAAATGTACTGGTAGCTTTCCTTCAATTGCTAACTTTACATCTTCTACCATTTGACCTGTACTCATTTCTACAGTAAATAAGCATTTAGCTTCTGGAATATTATTAAATGCCTCAAATGGGAATGGCCATAATGTCTTAGGTCTAATAATTCCTGCTTTTACACCTTTTTCTCTTAATAAATCTATTGCACTTTTTACTATTCTTGATGTAGTTCCATAGGCAACAAATACTATTTCAGCATCCTCAGTTTTATACATTTCATACTGAACTTCATTCTTTTCTATTTCTTTAAACTTTTTATCAAGCTTAATACAATGTTGCTCTAGTATTTCAGGCTCTAAGTATAGCGAATTTACTACGTTTGGCTGTCTTTCCCCTTTAGTACCTACTGTAGCCCAACTCTTTGGTTGTAATTCTCTTTTTTTAGTAAGTTCTTTAAACTCTACTGGTTCCATCATTTGACCTATCATACCATCTGCAACTACCATAACTGGAGTTCTATAATAGTCTGCAACATCAAATGCTTCCATTATCATATCACAAGCTTCTTGAACAGTAGCTGGTGCAAATACAGGCGTTCTATAGTCTCCATTTCCACCGCCTCTAGTTGACATAAAGTAGTCAGCTTGAGATGCCTGTATACTTCCAAGACCAGGGCCTCCTCTAGTAACATTTATTACAACACAAGGTAGCTCTGCACCTGCTGCATAAGTTATTCCTTCTTGCTTTAATGCTATTCCTGGAGAAGATGATGATGTCATAACTCTTGCGCCTGCACCTGCAGCCCCATAAACCATATTAATTGCTGAAACTTCTGATTCTGCTTGTACAAACACCCCACCTACATTAGGTAGTTCTCTTGACATATATTCTGGTAATTCATTTTGTGGAGTTATAGGATAACCAAAGAAATATTTGCAACCTGCTTCTATAGCAGCTTTTCCAAACGCTTCGTTACCTTTCATAAGTATTTTGCCCATTAATAAATCCCCCTTATTTTATATTAAAATCTTTCTACTTCTATAACTTCATCTGGACACATAGTTGCACAATTTGTACATCCTATACATTTTTCCATTTCTATTACATTTGCTGGATTATAACCCTTAGAATTAATCTTAGTGCTATCTAATGCTACAATATTTAGTGGACACGCCTCTACGCATAACCCACATCCTTTGCATCGTTCTTGATTAAAAGATACTGTTCCTTTAGCCATTATCCTATCTCCCCTTTTTTTATTACTATATTTTGAGCTCAAACTACATCCATTCATCTCTCATATAAAGCTTTATTGGAAAAATTTCTCCCTCTATCTCTTTTGGTAACTTGTCAACAAGAGTATCTAAGCAAGTAGTATACTTTATTGGTATATTACATTTTCTTGAAACTTCTTTTACAACTTCTTGACCTTTTAGTATATCTTCTACTGTTGTTGACCTAATAAGATGAGTATTATTTATCAAACCTGTCACCTTTAATTTTGATGCTTTTTCAATTGCCTCTATGTGATTAATTACTTGAGTTGCAGTTTGAGTTTGCTCTCTGTTTGCATTTACTACACAAAACATATCATAGTCATATTTTTCAATAGTTTTACTAAATCTACCTATTACTCTTGCACCTACATTATCTCCACCTACATCCATAACATAGTTATAAGACGTATCAGTTATAGGCGTTACTACCTGTGCTGAAACTGCTGGTAAATCTAAGCTTGGAGCATCAATAGAGCTATCTATTGGTAGTATATTTAAAGACTTTAGTAATTCTTTTTTTTCCCTTGTTCTAAAGTAAACATTTACTACATCTAAATCTGAAAGGGCTACTTTTGTACTCACCATATCTCTTAGCTTTGTTACATAATTCATAGCAAATTCACTTTTACCACTTCCATAGTGTCCTATTATAATTCTTATCCTTTGATCATTATTTATCATTTAAATCACCTGTTGAACTCTCTTTGAGTATAGTTTAGGGGTTTCTTCTTCTCTTAGCACTCGAAGTCCTCCTTGGGCTAATGCTATCATTTCATCTTCACCTGGATATACTCTAACTTCACCTATATAACTAACTCTTTCTTCTATATTTAAAGTAACTAACTTTGAGTATGCTATACCTCCAGTCAACAATATAGCATCAACATTACCTTTAAGGACCGATGCACAAGCACCTATTTCTTTACTTACCTGGTAAGTCATAGCATTATGTATTAATTTTGCCTCACTATCACCTTCATTAATTCTTGCTTCAACTTCTCTAACATCATTTGTATTTAAATATGCTACTATTCCACCATTACCCTTTATTCTCTTCTTAATTTGATCTTGTGTGTATTTACCGCTAAAACACATTTTTATTAAATCTCCTACAGGTAAACCTCCACTTCTTTCTGGAGAAAATGGACCTTCTCCATCAAGGGCATTTGCAACATCTACTACTCTACCTTTTTCATGAGCTCCAACTGATATTCCTCCACCCATATGAGCAACTATAAAGTTACAATCCTCATATGATTTTCCTAATTCACTTGCAGCCTTTCTCGCTATTGCCTTTTGATTTAATGCATGAAATATACTTTTTCTATCTATTTCAGGTATTCCTGATATTCTAGCCAAATTATTCATTTCATCCACTACAACTGGATCTACTATATATGCAGGAATACTAACCTTATC
>JBOFYV010000125.1:0-19189 GCA_051654865.1 Peptostreptococcaceae bacterium | reverse complement strand
TGCCAAGGCTTGAATATTCCTGTATTTACAAATAGCTCTTCGTGTATTTCACTTTGAATTTGCTTTGTTATTGTTTCAATATTTTCAGTTAATTTACCTTTAGCACTTCTTTCTTTAAATGACTCCACTACATCTATTTGTATTTCTTTATTTAGTATACTAAGTTTATCAACATCTATCTCTTCTATGTTTTCTTCTTTTAATGGATTTAGATATATTACATCAAATCCCATTTTATATAATTGTATTAAAAAGTAAATTTCATGTCTACCTATTTCGCCATAATATACTACTTTTGGATTTATTTCTCCTTCTATATTCATTTCCTTAGCATACATATAAGTCCATACTATTAATTTTGTTATAAAGTTATTTCTTATATTCTCATTAAAGAAGTTCTCATTTTTTATTGCTAAGTTAACGCTATATTGTAATGCACTTAAAAATCTATAATTTATATTATAATCATCAAAAATTACGATATCTTGATTGACTATATTGTATATATCCATAGTTTGAAGTTCACTATATATATATTGTATAAGTTCCATCTCCCCACTAAGTGGAATTTCATTGTCATATATCAATACTTTATCTTTTATTTCATCACATTTTAGCTGCAATAATTTCAGCTCATTGTTGTATTCATCTTTATTTTTTATACCTATAAATCTATAAAAATATACTTGTTCTTTTTCTTTAAACATAGTACTAATTATCTGTCTAAGACTTATTCCCACAATTTGCTCCTTTCCACTATAATGATTTAATTAGTTTGAAAGTTTCTCTATTTTTATTATATCATAAAATAATTTACTTTTACTAAATATTAATGCTTATATATATTTGAAATTAAATCATTATAGTGGTATACTGTATCCATTGTATAAACATAAAAATTTAATGTTTTCGGAGGGATATTATGTCTTTTTTATTATTAATTGTCGGCTTCTTTTTCTTAATAAAGGGTGCTGATATATTTGTCGAGGGGGCTGCATCTATTGCTAGAAAATTCAATGTACCCGCTATGATTATCGGTCTTACTATAGTTGCTATGGGAACAAGTGCTCCTGAAGCTGCTGTTAGTATCACTTCTTCTTTAGCAGGACAAAATGATATGAGTGTAGCTAATGTTGTCGGTTCTAACTTTTTCAATATACTTATGGTACTTGGGGTATCATCTATAATTACAAAATTACCAGTTGAGAAAAATACTATAAAAAAGGATGCACCTTTTTTAATATTAGTTAGTGCTACTATGCTTTTATTTGCATTTGACTTAACAATGACTAGAGTTGAAGGATTAGTGCTTTTAGTATTATTTGCTTACTTCTTATTCAACACTATAAAATCTGCTAAAAGCTCAAGTGTAGAATCTGATACAGTAGCTGGTGAAGCTGCTGCAGCTATTGAGACTTCATCTGTAGAAGAAGTTTCTATGGTAAAGACGGTATTAGTTAGTTTAGTAGGTATAGTAGGTATAGTTTTAGGTGGAGATATGGTAGTTGACTCTGCTACATCTATTGCTACATCTTTTGGTATGAGTGCTAATTTAGTTGGTTTAACTATAGTTGCTATTGGTACTTCTTTACCTGAATTTGTTACTTCTATAGTTGCTATTAAAAAAGGGGAAACTGAAATAGCTATTGGAAATGTTATTGGATCGAACTTATTTAACATTTTATTAGTTCTAGGTTTAGCTACTACTATAAACCCTATATCAATAAGCATGTTAGCACTTATTGATGTTACTTTTATGGTATTTATTACTGTTATTTTATATTTATTTATGAAAAAGAACAACTCTTTAGTTAAATCTCAAGGTTTCATACTTGTTGCTTTATACTTTGTGTATATGGCTTATACAATAATGAGATAATTCATTTATATAATTAGTATCAAAAAAACTCTTACCAAGATATAATATGGTAAGAGTTTTTAATAATTACTTAAATATGCGTTTTATAAATTCTATAAATCTATTAATTAATGATTTATATCCTATGTTCTTTGTAGCTTTAGATTCTTCAATATTATTTGTGTCTACCACAGAACTCATCTTTATAGTTTGATTGTTCTCCTCTACATAGCTACTAGCAACACTTATTTTATCCCCTGTGTTTATATTAACTTCAAGTATATAGTTGTTATCCATTGTTGTAGCATCTATTTCATTACTTTGAGTTATTACTCCATTTATTTCTAGAGATTCCACCACTCTTTCAGTATATTCCTTATTATTTATTATAATTTTACTTCCCATCTTGTCCCTCCTAAATTGACATATACCTTTTTATTTATACTATATGAATTTAATTTTTTTTTGATATTACTTCAAAATATAATCTTTTGAGTTCTTCAAGCATTTTTTTTAACTCCATAAAATAATTTAAAAAGTTGCCACAGTGATATTTTAAATTTGATGTTAATCTTTCATAATCACTTGCTGACATAGTGAAGTATTTTTCTCTTATTTCATATAAGAACATTGCTCTATATCCACCTAGATAATTACTTATATTACTAAACTCAAATTCATCAACAACTTGTTGAGTATAAATAAATTGTTGTAGATTTACATCATCATCATCCATATCTAATAACGACTCTTTCGTCTCTTTTTCTAATAGCTCTTTGCATATATTTATGCACTTATCTGATTTTTCTATATATTCATCAATATGATTTAGCACTGTAATTTTAATTTCTTCTACATCTATGTTTATACATTTATCAATCCTTATATAATTTATATTTTCAGTGTATTTATTTGAAGTAAATACGTCTTCTAGTTCTTTATGTGGTGCACCTATAATATCTGCTCCATAAGAACAGTTTATAAATTCCACTTCCTTAAATTCTTGAACAGCCTTTATATATTCTTCTATCTTAGTTTTAAAATAATCTAATGTAGGTGTTGTTTGTATATCTTCTCCATATACATTTTTAGCAGTAAAAGTCATTATTTTTTTATAATCTTTATCTACATCAAAAGTAGCATTATCTGAGTGGTATTTTCCAAAAGTATTTGCACAATCTTGACCTATTAATATTATGGGGCTACAGCCTATTATATTTGCAATATCTATACATGTATGAGCTACAGAACCTCCAGTAAAAGTTCCTGAGATATCTTTTATTCTATTTATAATTTTAGGTAATAACTGTGCTATATATATTTTTTCACCTTTATATTCTTTAATTAAATCTTTGTTACTATATTCATAAAAAGCTAGAGGTACCTCCTGATTTAAATATTTTTTCATCATTATATATATATCATCTAATGGATCTACTGAAACAACTAGATTCGGCTTTATATCATTGTCTATTAATGCACTCATTGTTCTATTGTTTGCTATTATAAAGAAGTTTTTTAATTTATCTTTGTGTTTTATCATTGTTTGAATGTTTTTATCTAGAGATGGTCCTGCAGACACAATTATTGCAGGTTTATTTTTATTGATGTCTATATTTGAATTTAGGGGTGTTGAGTTATTTATAACTGGTAAATTAGCTAGCATATCTTTAAAAAATAGCGTCTTATACCTTTGATTTACATTTAAACTTGATGTAATCAAATTATATCTACGATCTAATATTTCAATGAATTTTGAGTATTCTTCACTGTATATTTCTTTATAGTTACCAAAACTATGGACAAATAACCTATTAACATGATTAATTAAAATTGTGCTATTTATTATTTCTTTTATTTTTTCTTCCTCAAATAAAACTAATTCTATATTATTACCAAATACTTTATATCTATTTAATAAGTATATATCTTTGTTTGGTTCTATTATTATTACTTTATTATAGCTACATATATTAGATTTTAATGATTTAATATATTCTCCACTATCGATTCCAAACACAAAAACTATAGAGTCAAAGTATATATCATCTACCGTATCTATTAAATCATCTATAGTTTGCTTATAATTTTTTTTATTTCCTAAGTACACTATTTTATCATCTTTTTTTATTTGATACATATCATAATTGTCATTACTTTTAACTTTATTGTAGTTACTCATATTTCCTCCCTGAATTAATATAAAAATATAGAGATTAGCAAAGCTAATCTCTTTGTATTTACAATTAACCGTATACTTTTATTCTATATGCAGTTCCTGTTTTTATAGTTACTCCATATCTACCTTCATAATCACTAAAAGTTATAGCGTAAGCATTTGTTACACTTTGAGCAGTAACACTTACAGTTGTTGGCCATAATAATACTGCAGCACTTGGTAACATTGTTCCTGCCGGTGCTTTTGCTATCCCCTGTAATAAGGCTAAGCTCCACTGATCTGTTGTTAATGCCATCGTTTTGATAACAGTTGCAGTTGTTAATGCGCTTAAAGCATTTTGTGATGGCTTATATGCTTTTTTAGGATTTGCCATATATATATTAACTCCTATACAATTTATATTAGGATTAATTAATCCTAATATAATATATGTTTATCGACAAATAAAGTTACTATTCTGCATATTTTCTATATTATTTTTTTACTATTAATTCAATAGTTCCAGTTATCTTAAATATATAATACTTTGTAGAGTACTCTTTATCTAATGTATACCTTGGATTAACAAATATATCAAAAGAACTTATATCAAGCTCTTCATTTTCTCCTAAACAAAAGTTTAAAGTTGATGAAAGTGTACTTCTTTCAAGTGCATATATTTTTAAATCAGTTGTACAGTTATTACTATTTAAAATGGCAATAGAATATATTATTGCTAAATATAATGTAGTATCTTTATACTGTATGTTGGCTTTTATTTGACTACTACACTCCTGTACATCTATATTATCTTTATAGCTTTTTATATTTTCTTCTATATAAATATCTGTAATTACAGGATTATTTCCATAACAAATAATACTATTTAAATCTTCTTCCTCTATTTCTCTTTTATCAATATTTATAAGTAAATCTATTTCTCCAATTACTATTGATTTACTTCCTGTATATACTGTACATATAGCAGACTTACTTGGATCTAAAATACAAGTTGATATAATATTAGTTTGACCTTCTCCTACACTTGTTACTAATCCATTTTCATTTACTACAGCTATACTAGTATCTTCTGAAGTGTACCTAACTTTTGTAAATTGTTCTATGTTCGCAGTTATACTTGGGTCAAACACTATTGTTGTTTTTAAAATCTGACTTTTACCTATGCTAAGCTCTACATAATTTGGTGTAACTTCTATATGATCTATTTTTATGTTTACATTACCATCTTCCACACCATTTGATCCAGATCCTAAATCATTTGCATTTCCTGCACCCTTAGCAATAATTTCGCCTCCTAATAATTTTATATCTCCACTAAAACTGCCACTATATCCTCCACCAATTCCTGCTGCTCCCTCATTAGTAGTTATGTACAATCCACCATATGCTACAGTCTTACCTCCATTTATAACAACATTACCACTTAAATTGCCTCCTCTTTGTATGCTAAAACCGCCTCCAATTCCTGCTGATCCGTCTCCTCCTGTTGCTATAACCTCTCCACCGTTAATAACTATATTACCTGATAGGTTTCCATCACATCCGCCTCCGATTCCTGATCCGATTCCACCTTCAGCTTGACTACTATTTATTATGCCTCCATTTATTGTTATATTTCCTGCTAAATCGCCTCTATCTCCTCCTCCAATTCCTGCTCCTCCTCCAATTCCTGATTTTACATTTATAGTACCTCCTTCTATTGTTAAATTTCCTAAGAATCCACCTCTTCCATTTGCACCGTTACCTCCACCAATTCCAGCTCCTTCTCTAGTTGAAGTTATATTTATATTTCCACTTTTTATAATTAAATCGCCTAAAAAATCATCTCTAAACCCTGATCCTATACCTGCTCCTGATGTTCCTGAATATATATTTAAAATTGAATCATTATCTATACCTATAATACTAACGAAACAGTACCCATTCATTTGTACTCCAGCATAATTACAACCACTATATAAACTATTACTTCCTTTTATTATAAATGTAACACTAGATCTTTCCTCTATCATAATAGATGCTTTAGATTTATTACTTACATTAATGTTTACATTGTCTAGGTATATAGTTGTTAGATTACTACTAACTATAATATTATATATTTCACTACTTCCTGTTATTGTATATACTTCATTAGTATTTATTACAACATCGCTTATTACAGTGCTCATATTAATGTATATCATTTAATCACCATCCTTATTTTTAATTGTTTCTTATGAAAAAGCATGTAAAATATATGATTTGCCTGTTAATAGCGATATTCCATAAGTTCCGTATTCATCACTAAAAGTTACTCCTGCTAATGTTATTATAGGTGGGTTTAATATATTATCAATTTGATATATTTTTATAGCTGCATTTTTTAGTATGGTTTTGTCTGGAGTATACACTTTTCCTGTTAAGAAAAAATATTTATTATCTGCCAAAACTGTACTAACTTCAAACATTCCTTCTTTTATATTCTGTATTATTGTTTCTCCTGCAATAGTTATTATTTTAATTTCACTATTGCTTTCATTATCTTTTATTAAAGGAGGATATATGCTTAACTGATATATTTTTTCATCTGATATCGATATCAAAAAACTATAATATCCATTAATATCAGTTCGGGTATATCCTAGGTTAGTTCGAGTATCATTAGCCTTTGGATTAATTTCGACTATCTGTACAACTGAATCGTAGATGCTCTTTTGATTTTGATTTGTTATAGTTCCATATATAATAATATTCTCAGCTAGCATATTATCCTCTCCTTTCTATTTATTAGATATTAATAACTCTGCTACCTCTCTTACTGCACCATTTCCTCCTTTAGCTTTAGTTATATATTTAGAATATGATTTAATAATTTCTATTGCATCTTCTACACAACATCCAAGACCAACTAACTTAATTACTTCTAAATCATTAATATCATCACCTATATATGCTATATTTTCATACCCAATATTATATTTTTTGCATATATTGTCTATTGCTTCGATCTTATTTTTTATTCCCATATATAGTTCATCAACTTTTAGTTTTTCAGCCCTCATTTTTATCATCTCTGTATTTTCGCCTGTAACTATACCAGTCAATATCCCTTCCTTTTTTAATAATTCAAAAGCCATTCCATCCTTAGTATTAAATTTTTTCATCTCATCTCCAGTATCCGTGTAATACATACCTCCATCGGTTAGTACTCCATCACAATCGGTAAGAAAAATTTTTATTTCACTTACATTTTCTATAGGCACTTTTTTAGTTTTTAACAATGATTCAACTATAGTCCAATCATTAATCTCATCTATTTCAAAATAGCTAGCTTCATCCATTACTACACAATCTATATTTCCTGATATTCTAGAATTATATTTTAGTAGACGATCTCTACTAGTAATATAGAATGCTCCATTTTCTACTAAAAAACCTTCAAAGTCTTGTCTTCGTGGTCTATTATAAAAATCATAGTTTTGAGGTTTATATTGATTGTTCTCTTTTTTCCATACAAACCTTTTTTGATTTACAACAGATAGTACACTATCTATATCTTCTTTATTGTAAGTTGTAAAACCTTTGGTTAATTCATCTGATGTGAGTAAAGGAGATGTTGCTTGAATTAAAACTATATTATTAAAGAGGTGTTTATTTGCAAATTCAATCATAGCTGATTCTGTAGTGGCAAAATCTGTTGAAGTTTCTTCACTTCTATCTACTACACAAACCTTACTTCCTTTATATTTTTCTACTACATCTTTTATTTCTTGACTATCTGTAGATACAAATATTTTATCTATATAATCACAACTTTGAGCTGCATCTAACACCCAATATATCAAAGGCCTATTATTTATTAATCTAATATTTTTTAGCGGTATGGATTTACTCCCTCCCCTAACAGGTATAAATGCAATATTATTATAGTTTTGCATTATTATCTCTCCCTGTATTTTAATTTTTCTCTTTGAATTTTTTCTACCTCTAATACTTCTTCATTTTTATAAGTGAGTGCCTTATACGTAGCATCTAAATTTCTTTTTAATCGTCTTACACCATCTGGTTCTAACGATGCTGCATGATCAGTCCCTTTCCATGTTCTATTCAATGTATAATGCCTTTCTATTGTAGTCGCACCTAATGTATATGCTGCTATATCTACTGCAATACCTAGATGATGTCCTGAAAATCCAATTTCTTTTACTCTGGATCCATACATTTCTTTTAATCTTGTTATTTCTAATAAACATATTTCATCAAATTCAACAGGATAACCTGACGTACAAGAATATAACACTAAATCTTTGTTTCTATTATTTTCTTCAAATAAACATATCAACGCTTCTTCTTCTTCTCTTGTAGTCATACCTAAAGATACATGTATTTCTCCACCATAATTTTTACATAGCCAGTTTAACATTACATAGTGATTGTTACATGCAGATGGTATTTTTATTATTTGTGGGTTTAAACTAGATATTTCTTTTGCTGATGTTAAGTCCCATACTGAAGCACTGTACCCTATGTTAAATTCATCACACCACTCTTTTAGTTGCCTGTGTTCATCTACTGTAAATTCTAAAAATTCTCTATGTTCTCCATATGTTCTTCCATATGAATTGACTGGATTTGGATGTGGCTTATCATATTGTTCTTGTGTTAATAGTTCTTTATTGTTTCGTTTTTGAAATTTTATTACATCTGCATTACAAAATATAGCCGCTATTTTAATAAGTTCTTTTGCAATCTCCATATCTCCTTTGTGATTACACCCTGCTTCTGCTATTACCCTTGCTTGTTTATAAGTCAACTTTATTCGCCTCCATTTTTGTATTACCTATATATATTAAATTTCCATTTTTATTAATTATTTTTTTATATAGCAATAAGTATATATTCTTTAAAAATACATTCTCAGGTATAAATCTTGGTGTTATTTCTCTATCAAAATATAAAGCTTTGCACTCTAAATCTAGGCTATTCATCAATTTCATCAGTGTTATAGGAGTAAATGTATAGTAGTGATCATTACTGACAACTTCTTTATTCTTTATGCACATATTTATAATATTGTAAAAATGATATGAATTCGGCACAGCTACTATTATTTCTTTGAATCTAAATTTCTGTATTATTGTTTCAACAAACTTATACATATTTGGTATATGCTCTATAATGTGAGATATTACTAATACATCATATGTTTGTCTTTCTAATTCTTCTAAGCTCTCTGATTGAATATCATAACAATACGCTTCAAAACCCATTTTATTTAATATTTCAATTCCTTCTTTATTTATATCAATTCCAACTACTTTACTACATGTATTTCTTAAATTATACATTTGATGATTTCCATTTTTTATAATTTCTTCAATAGGAGATGCATTTATCATATCTACACAACCTATTGTAAGAACTACTTTTCCTTTACAATATTCTGGTATGAACCTTACTCTAGAATCAACTATTGGAATTTGTTTAAAATCCACCTCACTATGTGTTCCTAAAGTAGTTCCTTCTTTATAAAATCCATTCAATTTTATCATCCTCTACATTTATTAAGTTAGTCTTATAATTAATATATGCTTAAATCATTTATTGTTCCCAAACTGTATCATTAATTCTCTAAAGTATAAAATTAACCTTATCTTTGGTATAAAAAAAACACCTCAATTGTTATATTTTATTTGCTTTAACAATCAAGGTATTTTTTATTTATATATTTAAAGTAAGTTGCTCAAAATGAGGCATTATCTCATTATTTTTTTTGATTTTCTTTTTCTTCTTTTCTTTTTTAGGTATTACATTGACTTTTTCTAATATAACTTTTAATTCATTTATATTTTCTGCACCAATTTCTCCTGATGGCATTTGAACTCTATACCCAAATTCAGTTTTATATATTTTTACTCTAGGTTCTACTAATGATACTGTTGATACATTTCCACTACTATAGCTAATAACAATATCCTTATCAACTTCAGAAAAAATATCTACAATACTTTCTTTTGATTTTTTTACTTTAATCTTTTTATTTGTCTTTTTTGCTATGTTAAACTTAATTAATAGTTTTTCTAGAGAATCTAAATCTCTTAAATCAACTATTGTTCCTTTAAATTTCATACAACACCCAGCATTTGAAGAATAAATCTTTATTGATTCACTTTCTATCTCTACTGATGATATTCTACTACCTTTATAGTGTACAGCATAAGGGCTGTTTATCATTTCCAAAATTTTAGTTATTTTATCTGGTAAGTACATATGCTTTCTCTACTTTCTGCTTATTGTTCTTAATTTACTGTATAAAACTATTATATTTTATTTGGAAATTTTTTTAAATTGTATGTTATGAAATTTTTAAGGAAGTTTTCTACAAATTTCAACATTTTAATTCAAAGTATTGTTTTTAACATAAACCTTCTTATCACAAATAGATGTCGAAGACTTTCTATGTGATACCATTATTATAGTACTATCCTTAGATTCTTCTTTTATACTCTTTAAAATTTGAGCTTCATTAAGAGTATCTAAATTACTAGTTGGCTCATCAAGAATTAAAACCTTAGGATTATGTAAGAATGCTCTTGCTATTCCTAATCTTTGCTTTTCTCCTGATGACAGATTTGACCCTATCTCACCAACATTGGTTTCATATCCATTTGGTAATGTTTTTATAAACTCATGTATTGATGCTTTTTTACAAGCAGATATTATCTCTTCACGAGTAGCATCTATTTTACCTATTTTTAAGTTATTTTCTATAGTATCATTGAACAAGAATGTTTCTTGACTCACTATAGACTGAGCTTTTCTTAGACCTTTAGTCGGTATCCCTTTTATATCTTTATTGTCTATTTCTATACTTCCTTTTTCTACATCCCAAAATCTCATCATAAGTTTTAAAAGTGTACTTTTTCCACATCCACTTTCACCTATTATAGCAACCTTATCTCCCTTATTTATGTTTAAGTTTACATTTTTTAGAAGTACTTCTTCTCTATCTTCATACTTAAACTCTAGGTTATTTATACTAGTTCTATTCATATCTAAGTCACAATTTCCCTCTACTTCCTCTACTGCCGGCACTTCATCTAGTATATCAAATAGTCTTTGAGCACAAGCAAATGTGTGCATTAAATTGTTTGATAAATTACTTAGTGCTACTGTTGGACCAAATGAACTAGCTAATAAAACTAAGGCTACTATTACTTGTCCTAAATTTATACTTTGCCCTTTGTATAATTCTACACCTATATACAATGTTATAAGTATGGCTAGCATTATTGTTATATCTGTTAAAGCTCTAATTAGTCCTTCGTGACCTTTTATAACTTTCATTTTTTCATTCAGCTTATCACTATTATTATTTATTGATTCTAATCTATTATCACCTTGACCAAATAATAATATTTCTTTTATACCTCTTAATGAATCTAATAAGAAACTGTTAGTTTTTCCAAATTCATTTCTATAGTCAAATCCCGCTTCACTTCCTAATTTAGAAGATAAAACTGGTATTATATATCCTACTATAATATAAAATACTGATGCTACTAGTCCAAAGTATGGATTTATATCATATAACACTACTGCTATTATAGCTGATGTTATTATAGCTATTGCTATAGGTGCTATTGTATGTGCATAAAACACTTCTAGTAGTTCTATATCACTAGTTATAACTGATATTAAGTTTCCTTTTTCTTTACCTTCAAGCTTTGCTGGCGCTAATTTTCTTAATGCTTTATATACTTTATCTCTAAGTATTGCAAGTATTTTAAACGCTATATAATGACCAGAGTATTGTTCTATATATCTTAGTATACCTCTGATTATTCCACAGACTATTATTATTTTTGCAGCTTCTTTTATAGAGTACCCCATGTCTACTCCTATAATATCTCCCATAGCTACTGCTCCAAAAGTAGTTATAGCAATAGCTGCTAAAAATCCTAATACTCCAAAACTTATTGTAATCATCATTACTGGTACTAGTGGCTTTAATATTTTTATAAGTCTAAGCATTATCTTAGAACCTGATAGTCTCTTTTTTTCATTATTCACTTATAGCCACCTCCTTAAATACATCATCTTCTTTACACATATCATCTTTATATACATCTTCTAGTTTTTCTTGGTTTGTATATAAATTTTTATATGCTAATTTATTTTTCATAAGTTCACTGTGAGTTCCACTTTCTATTATGTGTCCTTTGTCTAGTACATATATTTTATCAGCATTCTTTATGTTAGCTAGTCTATGAGATATAACTATTACAGTTTTTTCTTTTGCTAATGTATATATTGTATCAAGTACTAAATCTTCACTTTCTACATCTATATTTGATGTAGCTTCATCAAATATATAAACTTCAGTATCTGTAAGTATCATTCTTGCTATTGCTAGTCTTTGCTTTTGACCTCCTGATAAGAATGATCCATTCTCTCCAACTGGTGTTTGTAATTTTTTGTCTAGTCCCATTACAAAATCATATAAATTTGCTTTTTTAAGTGCCTTATATAATTCTTCTTCTGTTGCATTTTCTTTACCCATTCTTAAGTTTTCTTCTATAGTAGTATTAAATATATATGAGCTATGACTCATAAAACTTACCTTTTTTCTTAATTCATCAAATGGAATATCGTTTAAGTTTATTCCATTTAACAGTATTTCTCCTTTATCTACTTTGTTTAGTTTTAAAAGTAAATTGGTTATAGTACTTTTTCCACATCCACTTTCTCCAACCAAAGCAACCATTGACTTGTTTTTTATTTCTACAGATACATTATGTAAAACTTTTCTGTCATTGTTATAACCAAAGTCAACATTCTTTATTGATATAGATATATCTTTTAGCTTTTGTTTATCTTTATTTGATAGCTCATTTTCTTCTTCTACTTTAGTGTCTAATAAGTCAAATATTTTATCCGCAGCAGCTAATCCATTCATAGCTACATGGAAAAATGACCCTAAAAGTCTCATAGGTATGAAGAATTCAGATGATAATAATATTATTACTACAGATGAACCTATTGTAATATTTCCTTTACTAAATTCACTAACAGCGATTAGTATTCCTATAGCGGCCCCTCCAAATGCTATTAAATCCATTATAGTTATAGAGTTTAACTGCATTGATAAAACCTTCATAGTTATGTTTCTAAAAGTCTCAGCTTCTTTATTCATTTCTATATTTTTTTCTTCATCTAAATCAAATATTTTAAGAGTTGTAAGACCCTGAAGATTTTCTAAGAATGAATCACCTAAGTTAGTGTATATTCCCCAGTACTTATTTAAAAGTTTTTTAGCAAACTTCATTACTGATGCTATTGATATTGGTATTAATGGCACACATATTAAAAGCACTATTGCAGCTTTAAAACTTATCGGTGCTATTACTACAAATAGAGTAAGTGGTGCTAATAAACTATAAAATAATTGAGGTAAGTATCTACCAAAGTATATTTCTAATGCTTCTACTCCATCTACTGATATTTGAACTATTGATGATGTTGATATTGTATCATTGTAGTTTACTCCTAAAGTTAGTAGTTTTTTATAGATACTTTCTCTTATAGATGTTCTTACCTTTGCTGATGAATGATAAGAAAATTTTCCTGACATATAATTGCATATAAATCTTATTACTATTAAACTTGTTAAGTAAATTATATATGTTCCTATATTAAAGTTTAGGTCATTATTATATAATTTATCTATTATATTTCCTACGAATAATACTATTCCTATATTGCAAATTATTGATATCCAATTCATTAAAACTGTTAAATATACGTATTTTTTTGATTCTGTGCTTAGTGAAAGCAATCTTTTGTTTACCATATTTTTTTCCTCCTTGTGTGTTAGCTCATTATATGAAATGCTAATGCCCCAGCAAAACAAATCACTGATACTATATGTAAATATTTATACTTTCTTTTAACCTTTTTCGTTCCCGATATTATTATTAAAATACTCATAATACCCATCGGTAAAATTGTTACTTCCTTTTCTTTTATAAAATCTAGCACTGAGTACATAACCATTGATAAAGCTCCTATTGTACCTACTACAATATGTGTATTTAACCCAATCTTTCTATTTATAAATTTAAAGCATTTGTAAAAGCTAGTTATTATAGCTACTAAAAAAAATATTGATCCTATTCTGTGTAACATTTATTTCTTCCTTTCTTATTTCAAAACCTAGATATTTTTTAGATATTGAATATCATTATCAATTCGTTTTTGTAATTATTCCTTTGCATTTATGTTTTTAATACTAGTAAAATCATTATGTAAGTTAAATCTCTTGATATTTTTCTTCTGTTCTTCTTTATTTTATTTTGTTTTTATTTTAAATGTAAAATAATAAAACTTAATACAGATTAATCCTATTAAAAATAATCTCATATGTAAATTATCTATAAGTATAATTGGTACTGATAACATTAAAGTTATTAATAGTAATATTGTTGCCTTTTGTTTTTTAGTCATAGCTTTTTCATTTATAAAACTTTCTAGATGTTTTTTATAAATCTTAGTAGATTTGAACCATTTATCAAATTTGTCAGAACCTCTTACAAAACAAAATGATGCTAATAATAAAAATGGCGTTGTAGGAATTATTGGAAGTACTACTCCGATTGCTCCTAGGGCAAATGATATTAATCCAACTGTTACATATATATACTTCTTAATTTTATTCACTCTATTATCTCCTTATTTTTTTACTATAATAAGATTATTATAAATGATAATCATTGTCAACACTTTTTGTATTTTTATTGATAATTGTTATCATTTGTTTTTTGTATTTTTATTTTAATATATTAGTGTATTTTGGAATTTTAGAATTTTCTTTAGATTAGATTATGAAACATCTCTATATTTTATGCTTTATTAAAAGATAGAGATGTTTTTATTTATTACTTTTTTATGCTTAAAAACATTTTGAACAAGCTTTATAACCTTTAGATTCAGCTTGTGATTTGCTCATTTTTTCAGATGATTTCATTCCATGAGAGTTGCTTTCCTTGTGATATACCTTTGAAGATACATTAACATAAACGTTTATTTGTCCGCTTGTTTTATCATTAGCTTGTTCTTCTTTAGTTGTATTATCAGTTGACGGATTGTTTACTTTATCCATATCATAGCCTTTGTCTGTTACATATCCTGGTATTGACCATATGTTTAATTTGTTAGTTTTAGCAGTTTCCTCTGTTTTTAGTAAGGCGTCTAAGTGCTTAGTTTGATCGTATATATATCCAACCCTTGCTAGACCTTCTTCTACTACTCTTTCATTGTACATTTCAAGTGTGTTGTGGTCATCACATGTGTACCATAGATATCCTAAGTATCTTCCATATTTATCAGTTTTAGATTTTCCATCTAGTTCAAAGTACACAGTGTCACCTTCATGTAGTACTGTTTTGGCGAACTCTGATGCTTCAGGTCCATACTCTTGAACACCAATTTCTGGATGCTTAGTCTCTGGTGTATCTATCAATAGTAGTCTAGTATCTACTTCACTACCATCAGGTAGTATTATTTCTACCGTATCACCGTCTACTACTCTATCTACGGTTGCTTTTATTACTGATTTATTATTATCACGAGTGTCTAATGGTACTTGTATAGATGATATGTGTGGCTTTTTATTAGTACTTGAGATATTAAAATCAGTATTACTATCACCATTCGTTGATGTATTTGTGCATCCACTTATAATTACCATTGTCCCTATAACTAAAGATAATAGTATAGATTTTTTCTTCCTTCTGTCGAATTTTATCATTTATCGTCACCTCTCTTTATATATAATACTACTTTTTCTTAATTTTGTTAACTTTATATATTCTCATAATGTAGAATTTTAAATATAAATAGTTTACTATTAAGTTATGAAAATATATAATTATTGATTTTAAAAAGGGGATTTTATGTCTAATTCAACAGATAGCCTTATTCAAGAAGCTAAAAAAAGTAAAAACTACCCAATTTTATTTAGGCTATAGTATTATGTATGATATTTATGTTTAGAGGTTCATTTATAGGTGCTTTATAAATATATTTGGATTTGAGGTAAGTGGAATAGATACTACTGTAGGTAGTTTTTTCGATTTTAATTTAATTGGTAATGATTTAATTTCAGGTGGCGTTTTTGGACCAGAGGCTGGTCTTGTAGCTACTATTGTTCTAGCTTATAGTATTTTTATCATTTATATTTTGGATAAAAAAGGTAAGTTTAATAATTAGCTAAAATTAAAATAAGAAGGTGTCTTATAGACACCTTCTTGTTTTAATTTTCATCTGTTTTATTATTCACTTTTTTCTTTTTAGAAGAATTCCATCTATTCCTATTGCTTCTATTTTTGTTTGTTCCATTGCTTTTCTTATTATCAGTAGATTTCTTACTATTATTAGTTTTATTATTCTCATTAGCTTTCTTATTCTCGTTAGGCTTTGTATTGTTATTTTTTGTATTATTTTTAGGCCTTGAGTTATTATTTCTATTAGAAGTTCTTCCTCTATTGTTACTTTTCTTAGTCACTTCTGCTATATCTTCTGCACTTGATGCAAATTTATGTTCACCTACTACTTTTATATCCTTCTTTATAAGTTTTTCTATAGCTTTATAAAGATCTCTTTCTTCCATTGAGCAAAATGCTATAGCACTTCCGCTTCTTCCCGCTCTTCCTGTTCTTCCTATTCTATGAACATAAGTCTCTGCAACTTCTGGTAAGTCATAGTTTATTACATATGATAGTTCATCTATATCTATCCCTCTAGCTGCAATATCTGTAGCCACTAGTACTCTAGTTTTACCTTCTTTAAAGTTATTAAGTGCTAACTGTCTTGCGTTTTGAGATTTGTTTCCATGTATTGCTGCTGCTTCTATTGATGATGCCATTAACTCTTTTGTTATTTTATTAGCTCCATGCTTTGTTCTTGAAAATACAAGTACTGAGTCCATTTCGTTGTTTTTTAGTAACTCTATTAATAAATTAGTTTTTTGTTTTTTACTTACAAAGTATATACTTTGATCTATTGTTTCTGTTGTTGATGATACTGGTGCTACTTCTACTTTAACTGGATTGTTAAATATTGAATCTGCTAGCTTTGATATTTCCTTTGGCATAGTAGCTGAGAAGAATATGTTTTGTCTAACTTTTGGAAGATGACTTATTATTCTTTTTACATCATGTATCATTCCCATATCTAGCATACTATCTGCTTCATCTAGTACAAAGTGCTTTACATCATTTAATTTTAAGAATTTTTGGTTGTATAAATCAAGTAGTCTACCAGGTGTTGCTATTAGTACATCTACTCCTTCTTTTAATGCTTTTGTTTGTGGATTTTGAGATACTCCACCATATATTACTAAGTTTTTTATGTTTGTATGTCTTGCATAAGCTGTGAAGTTTTCTTCTATTTGTATTGCTAATTCTCTTGTTGGTGCTAGTATTACTGCTTTTATTGTTCTTTTTCCTTTTAAATATTTTTTGTCATTGTATATTTGTTGTAGTATTGGTATAGCAAATGATGCAGTTTTTCCTGTTCCTGTTTGTGCACACCCTAATAAATCTCTACCTTCTAGTAATGGTGTTATTGACTGAGCTTGTATAGGTGTTGGCTGTTTATAACCTTCTTCCTTTAGAGCTTTTTGTATTGGTTTTATTATATCTAAATCTGTAAATAGCATTATTTTCTCCTTTATGATTACATTCATTAGTAACTTTATTTATTAAAAAACAAAAATAAACACTTCCTATGACAGATAAACTCTAACATAAAAAGTGTTTATTTTTTATATTATACACTATATTTACTAATTTAACGAGACATTTATTTTACCAATTTTACGTCTAATTTTAGGTAACGATTTCTTTATATAATTTAATCTGTTAATTATTAATAACTTGATTATTTTTATTTTCTATACATACTTTACTAACTCTTTCCGATGTGATCAACATTAGAACTAAAAATATTAATAAAAAATATGGTAAAATACCAAACCCACTAAACTTAGATATCATCCCAAATATAGGCGGTACAAAAGTACTCCCCACATAAGCTGTAGCCATTTGAATTCCCATTATCCCCTGAGACAATTCCTTTCCAAATCTATTTGGAGTTTCATGAAGCATTGCAGGATATATCGGAGCACACCCAAGCCCTATTAAAATTAAACCTACTAGCTGTACATTATTACCAAATGGAATAATCAATAATATAGCTCCTACTATAGCAATAATCTGTCCCATCCTAATCATTTGCTTATTATTTAACTTTATAGCAATAAATCCAGCTAAAAACCTACCAACTGTAATTCCTAAATAATATAGCGATACCCATTTAGCAGCCAATTCCGCTGATAGCCCACTATTTACAACTAAAAATGAACTTGCCCATAGTCCCGCGGTTAGTTCTACTGCACAATAACAAAAAAATGATATTAACGCAGGCTTTGCACCACTTAATTTTAATAGCGTAGAAGGCTTTACATCATTATGAACAGATTCTTCTTCGCTACTTTCAACCTCAAACTTTTTCCATAAAGGTAATGATATAAACAAGCATAAAACTAGTAACGCTTGAATAATTCCTATAGTTGCATATCCCATTCTCCATCCATTATCTTTTAATAAATACAAAGACATAATAAAAGGACCAGATGTAGCACCAATCCCCCAAAAACAATGAAGCCAATTCATATGTTTTGCTTCATAATTAATTGCTACAAAATTATTAAGCGCAGAATCTACCGCCCCTGCACCTAACCCTAAAGGAACTCCTAATAAACAAATCCATACAAATCCTGGTGAAAAATATATCCCTAATAGTCCAGCAGCTGTTAATAAAACACTAAAAGCAGTTACCTTTCCAGTTCCAAATCTTCTTATTAATTTTCCACTGAAAAAGCTTGAAACAATAGTTCCTCCAGATACTATCATCGTAGCTATACCAGCATAAGATATAGGAACATTTAAATCTTGATAAATCATAGGCCACGCCGAACCTAATATAGCATCCGGTAAGCCTAAGCTAATGAATGCCGCATAAATAATAATTAATAATACTTTAGTCATTTTTTCTCTCCCATTTGTTATCAAATCGTTATCAGAAATTTGAATATTTTTACAAATCAA
>JBOFYV010000124.1:0-181503 GCA_051654865.1 Peptostreptococcaceae bacterium | reverse complement strand
CTGCATCATAGATTGCAGCTACCGTTCCAACATTTTGAACTACAACGTTTACATCTGTAGGCAATCCTCCTGATGGTACTTCTCTACCCGTTAATACTTTTATTAACATCTTTTCAGCACCTTGAGGATATTTAGTTGGCAATGCAACTACATTTATACTAAACCCTTCTTCTATATTATCTTCAATGCTTTGTTTCATTTTTTCTATTGCTTCTGGTTTATTGTCTTCAATCCCAATATAGGCTGTTTGTACGTTTAGCATTTTCATAGTAAGAATTGTTCCCTGTATTACCTTATCTGACATTTCTATCATTACTCTATAATCCGCGGTCAAATAAGGTTCGCATTCTGCACCATTTAGTATAAGTGTATCAATAACTTTCGTATCTCCTGGAGATAACTTTACATGAGTTGGAAATGTGGCTCCCCCCATACCTACTACACCCAATGACTGTACTATTTCTTTCATTTCTTTATTTGTTAATTCTTCTACATTTCTTTGTAGCGGAATTCCCTCAATCCATTCATCACTTTCATTACTTTCAATTATTACAGATAAACACTTTCCAAATGTACCATGGTTGTATTCACATATATCTATTACTGTTCCACATACTGAAGAGTGAATATTACTTGAAACAAACCCTTCACTATGACCTATCAATTGACCCTTCTTTACTGTATCACCTTTTTTTACAATTGGTGTTGCCATTGCGCCAATGTGCTGTCTTAAAGGTATAATTACTTTTTTAGGAATTGGACCTATTTCTATTGGACTATTTTCTGAATAAGACTTACTGTCTTTGGGGTGTATCCCCCCACGAAAAGATTTAAACATTTTAACACCTCTTTTTTTATATACTACAAACATTAATTTATATTATAATAATATGCTTTATAGCCTGACCTAGTACCTTTTAGTAACTTACTTTCAATTAGTAGATTATTTTTGTTATTTTAGGCATTTTCGTTTTGTCTTTAGCTAGTTTTTTTTCTATAACTCTTATACATATTAATGAAATACTAAAAAATATAATTCCAAATATAATTTCAAAAACTTTTACTGACTCATGAATTTGTGTTGCTAATAAATATCCAATTAGTACACCTACACACACTAATATCAACGGTTGAATATAAACAACGTATATAGATGTTAAAACACTAGATTCCTTGGTCTCAAAAGCTACTTTCTGCCCAATTTGAGCCCCAATAGGATTTTTTGCTGATAAAATAAGTGTACTATTACCTGGACAAGAACCACAGTTTTTACAATCACTATGTCTTCCTATTTTTATCTTTGCTATGTCATTTGTTGTATCTATTACATATCCAACTTCTTCTTTTTTCATTTTTTTCTCCTACTTTGATTAGATTAATAAATTAATGAATTTATTTACTTACATAGTATTCACAATTTTTTAAATCCACGTTACGTTACTGTTAATACAAAGTAAAATATTAAATAATCTTATTTATTGTTAATTATTATATTTACGTACGTTAAATCCTTATCATATTTAAAATGCAAATTAATATATATTAACCAAAATAATTATACATTTTTCTAAAAAATAATATAAAAAAACCGTAAAATTTATTATTTAAAATAAATTATACGGTTAGTTTAACTGTATTTATATATCAAGTTTATTGATATTTTCTTTCATTATAGTTATAGATTTATCTAATTTTTCTTTTTCAGTTTCTGCTAATGGAAGATGTATTATTTCCCTTACTCCATCCTTATTTACTACACTTGGAACAGATATATATACATCCTTGTGTCCATACTCACCATTTAAATATGATGATACTGTAAGCACACTATTTTCATTATCTAATATCGCCTTAGTTATTCTAGTTAAAGCAACTCCGATACCATAGTAAGTAGATTTTTTACAATCAATTATTTTATAGGCTATATTTCTTACTTCATCTTCTATCTTCGCTAAATCATCAAAGTTAATCTTAGTATCCTTTTTAGATGCTATTTGATATATTGGTTGTACACCACATAATGCATAGCTCCATGCTACAAATTGAGAATCACCATGTTCTCCCATTACATATGCATTTATATCCTTTAAGTTAACATTTAGTCTTTCACTAAGAGTATATCTAAGTCTTGAAGAATCTAATGTTGTTCCTGATCCTATAACTTTATTTTTATCATAACCCGATTGTTTCCAAGCTACATATGTCATTATATCAACTGGATTCGTTGCTATTAATAGTATTCCGTCAAACCCTGAAGATTTAATTTCACCTATAATACTTCTCATTATCTTAGTATTTTTATGAAGTAAATCTAGTCTAGTTTCTTCTGGTGTTTGTATTGCTCCTGCTGTTATACATACTAAATATGCATCTTTGCAATCACTATAATCTCCAGCATATATTTTCATCTTTCTAGGAGCAAAGCTTAAACCATGATTTAGGTCAATTGCTTCACCTTCTGCTCTTTTTTTATCTAAATCTATTAATACAAGTTCTTCACAAACTCCTTGATTTAACATTGAATAGGCATAACTCATTCCAACCATTCCTGCCCCAACAATTACTACTTTATTTTTTTTCATTTAAAGTCCTCCTAATTTTGCACTTCAATTTATATAATAATAATTTCCCCAATATAATAATCTCTAAACTATATTTTCTGTAAAATATATGTTATTTATTTTAGTTTTGTATTGTTTTCTATTAAATTTTTAATAATAAGTGTATAATATAAAGATATATCATTTATAAAGGAGCAAAATATGACAACATTTAAAGAATTAAATTTAAATCCTAAGCTTATTGAAGGATTACAAAAACAAGATATAACTGAACCAACGGATGTTCAATCATTATCTATAGGAAAAATATTAGACAACAAAGATTTATTAGTTAATGCTCAAACAGGTAGCGGAAAAACTTTATCTTATTTATTGCCTATGTTTGAAAAGATAGATACTACAAAAAGAGAAACTCAAGTACTTGTACTTGCTCCAACTCATGAATTAGTTATGCAAATAGTTGATCAAGCTAAATTATTATCTTCTAATTCAAATATGGATGTTACAGCATTCTCACTAATAGGAGAAGTAAATATTCAAAAGCAAATAAAAAACATTAAGGCTATAAAGCCACATATAGTAGTTGGTACTTGTGGTAGAGTTCTTGACTTAATACAACAAAGAAAACTAAAAGCTCACACTATAAAAACTATAGTACTTGATGAAATAGATAGTTTATTAAGTGGAGACAACACTAAAAAAGTTAAAGATATCATAAAAACTACTTTAAGAGATAGACAAGTATTAGGATTTTCTGCTAGTTTAAATCAAAATACTGTTGATATCTGTGATTCTATAATGAAATCACCAGAACTTATAAAAACTAAGGATGAGTTAGTAATAAATCCTAACATCAACCATATGTACTTATATGGAGATAGAAGAGATAAATTTACATTACTTAGAAAAGCTCTATCTGCAACAAACCCTAAAAGAGCTATAGTATTCGTTAATGATGAAGATAGTATAGAAGCAATCACTTCAAAGTTAAACTATCATAGCTATAATTCTGTAGGAATTTACGGTAGAATGACTAAAGAAGATAGAAAGAATGCATTAAATGCTTTTAAGTTAGGTAAAGCTAAGGTATTAGTTTCTTCTGATTTATCTGCAAGAGGACTTGATATAGTAGATATTACTCATGTATTTAACTTAGACTTCCCAGGTAGTCCAAATGAGTATATTCATAGATGTGGTAGAACTGCTAGAGGTAAAAGAAAAGGCGATGCTATTTCTATAGTTACTAACCAAAACTTAAATACTATAAGAGATTATAAGAGAAACTTTAATATAAACATTAAAGCCAAAGAGTTAAAAGACGGAAATTTAGTTGATGTAGTATTCAAAAAGGCTAAGCCTAATAATAAAAATAATCGTAAGTAATCAAAACAACTTTTTACTATAAAAAACTGTACATAAGTCTATATCTTATGTACAGTTTTATTAATATCATCTATATTTTTACTTTTTAACGTTAATTCCATTGGTATATATCTTATCCCATTTTTAATTTGTTCTTTGTCTGTCGCTATAAATCCTATCTTCTTATAAAATGCTATAGCGTAAGGTGATGAGTTAAGTTTTATTTTATCTGAATTATTTAACCTTAATCTATCTAAAATTTCATTAAATAGCTTTGTTGCAACACCCTTTCTATGGTGTTGTTTATCAATGAAAACAAGAGATATATGATTTCTTATACTTATAGCTAATACCCCTATTATTTTACCTTTATCATAAGCTCCTATCATTACTTGTTCTCCTGTTTTAAATTTATTAATAAAATCTTTATTCTCAATTATTTGATTTACAAATTCATCTATACCTTCTTGACTATAATCTGGTGCATTAAACTCCATAAATACATCTTTTACTAATTCAAATGCTTCTTCTATGTAGTTAAATTCAACATCTCTAATATAAATATTATCTACCTCTCCATACATACTAATCCCCCTGCTTTGTTTCTTTTATTAATACTCTTTGCTAATACTTTGGCTATACATATACACTTTTTTAGGATTTTTAAGAACTATTATTTTGTCTTTATATTGATTCTCTATATTCTTATAATGCTCCCTTTTTTCTTTAGTTCTACCTTCATATAAAATCCACCAAATAAATTCTAAATCTATTTTTTCTATACATCCCTCAGCCATATCTACTCTTGTTTTATGTTTATTTTTGAAGTATCTTTTTATAGCCCTATAAATGCAAATTCTACGCGAAAAGTTTAATAATATAATCCTATCCGCTTGTTCTAATCTCTCTTTTTGATAAAATTTACTGTAGTTACCATCAATTACCCATGACTTATTATTCATAAATTCCTTAACTATAATACGGCCTTCATCTTTATCTCTTTCAATCCAATTAGGTAAAAATTGAACTGTATCTAAATGTAAAACAGGTATATCATAATGTTCTCCAAATTTGCGAGCAAGCGTAGATTTTCCGCTTCCACTATAACCAATTATAGCAATTTTCATAACTTCCCCCTATTAAGAACAATTTTTTATAATTAAACTATAGCATAAAATATAAACCTCTATGACAAAAAGATAATTATATAAGTTGTACCGTTCTTAATATATCCGGTATGGTAACTTATATAATTACCTTTTATGTTGTATATTATTAGTATTAAAATTTATGTATTTCTTTTTATAAGAGTATTATTTAATAGTATTTTCTTACTATATTTGTTTCCATTTTGAATTTTTTCATCTAGTAATATAGCCGCATTTTCTCCTAATAAAACCATATTCTGATCTATAGTAGTAAGTTTTGGTTCAACCATATCACATAGTTCTATATTGTCATATCCAACTATAGATAAATCACTAGGTATTTTCTTATTAATCTTTTTACATGCATTTATTATACCTATCCCCATTAAGTCATTACATGCAAAAACTCCACTAATATCTTTATGGCTACTTAATATTTTAATTCCTTCGTCCATTGTTTTATTAACTGTTTCTGTACTATTTCCTTTTCCAATATTAAGTATATACTCTTCATTTAAGTTATTTATATCACTCATCATCTCTCTATAAACTTTTTCTTTTACATCATATGAATAACTCTTCTCTCCTCTTATAAAAAGTATATTTTTATGATTGTTGTCAATTAAATAGTCCATAGCTATTCTAGCTCCAATTTCTTCATCATTTGCTACTGATGAAATATTAGGGCTATTTGTATAACCATTTACAAATACTATTGGAGTAGCTTTAGCTAAAGTATTAAAAAAGTTTGATTTAGAATTCTCTAGTGTTGGATCTATCACTATTATTCCTGCTACATTCCTTGATTTTAATTCATCAATTCTATTTTTTTCTTTATCTTTATCATTATCTGTTGTACAAAGAAATATTGAATACTCTGTACCTTCAAAATAACGCTCTATTCCATTTATTACACTTGGAAAGAACATATTACTTATACTTGGTACTACGACACCTATAGTACTAGATTGCTGTTTGATTAAGTCTCTAGCCTGTGTATTAGGTGTATAATTTAATTCTTCAATTATTTGTAATACTTTTTCTTTAGTTTCTTGTTTTACTGGATAATTACCATTTATTACCCTAGATACTGTTGCTACAGATACATTAGCAGCTTTTGCTACTTCTACTATAGTTGCTTTCATTGTTACCTACTTTCCTTTAAAAAAAGTCCTTTCGCCTACATTAGTAAACGAAAGGTCAGATTGTTATTATAATGATGTTATAAATTTGTTAAATGCATCTATTCCAACTTTATCACGCTTAAATACTCCTGCGTGCTCTAATACAGTTGAGAATTTGTTTCCTACTTCATCTCTAAGTATTTCTTGTGCATTTTCGCTTGTTATATTGCTATAATTACCTCTTATTTGTTTATACCACTCAGAATGATGATTTAAAGTTTCATTACTATCTATACTTTCTACGCCATCTATTAACAGTGATGCTAAAGTATTTAATTCTTCTTTTAATCTTGCCGGAAGTACTGCTAACCCCATAACTTCTATTAGACCTATATTTTCTTTCTTTATATGATGAACTTCGCTATGTGGATGGAATATACCCATTGGATGCTCTTCACTTGTACGATTGTTTCTTAGAACTAAGTCAAGTTCATATACATTTTCTTTTTTTCTAGCTATAGGAGTTATTGTATTGTGGGGCTCACCATTAGTTTCACTTATTATATGTACAGATTCATCAGAGTAGCTTCTCCACTTAGTTAATATATGGTCTGCTAAATCTAATATCTCTTGTTTATTTTCTCCATTTAATCTTATTACTGACATTGGCCATTTTACACGACTTACCTTTGTTTTGTCAAATCCTTTTACTTCAAAAGTTTCTTCTATAGGAGCTACTTCCATAGCAAATGTATAATTACCTCCTTGGTAGTGGTCATGAGATAATATAGAACCGCCAACTATAGGCAAATCAGCATTTGAACCTGCAAAATAATGAGGTAATTGATCTATAAATCCTAATAAGTTATCAAACGTCTTTTTTGATATTTTCATTGGTGTATGCTTTGCATTAAGTACTATACAATGCTCGTTATAATAAACATATGGAGAGTATTGTAAGAACCACTTATCACCTGCAAACTCCATAGGTATTATTCTATGATTTTGTCTTGCTGGATGATTTATGTTTCCTTTAAATCCTTCATTTTGCTTACATAATAAACATTTCGGATATGATGTCGCTCTCATAAGCTTTGCCTTAGCTATATCTCTAGGGTCTTTTTCTGGCTTAGATAAGTTTATAGTTATATCTAAATCACCGTACTCTGTTGCAGCTTTCCAAACTATATTCTGATCCGTTCTATCTTTTCTTATATAGTTTGATGCTATACTCATATTGTAGTAATAATTTGTAGCTTCATTCTTGTCTACATTATATTTTTCATTAAAAGTTCTTATCACTTCAGAAGGTCTTGGCATAACACAATTCATTACTTTCGTGTCAAATAAATCTCTTTCTGTTGTTGTATTTTCTATCATACCTTGCTCTACTGCGTAATCTAGTATATTTTCAAGTACTTTAGTTGGAGTTTTTAAAGTTTCATCAACTTCTACTTCTTCAAACTCATCTAAGTTTAACACTTCAAGGATTAAGTTAGATGCATATACAGCATCTAACTTATCTATTAAATTATTTTGTAGTGCAAAATTTATTAGTCTATTTATTTCGTAATTTATGTTCATAGTATCCCCCTAGTTTTCAAATCCTTGTGGATGAGATTTATGCCATACCCAAGCGTCACCTATCATCTTTTTAACATCGTCAAACTGAGGAGTCCATCCTAGTATTTCTTTAGCTTTTTGGCTTGATGCAACTAATTTAGCTGGATCTCCTACTCTTCTTTCTCCTATAACTACTTTTATCTCTTCTCCAGTAGCTTCTTTAGCAGCTTCTATCATTTCTTTTACAGTAAATCCATTTCCACTTCCTAAGTTGAATATGTTACTATCATTTCCTGCTCTTAAGTAGTTAAGTGCTTTTATATGAGCATTAGCTAAATCTATTACATGTATATAGTCTCTTATACAAGTTCCATCATGGGTATCATAGTCTTCACCAAATACTGTTATATGCTCTCTCTTCTTTAGAGGTACTTGTAATATTAATGGTATTAAGTGAGTTTCTGGAGTATGATCCTCTCCTATAAATCCACCTTCTATAGCTCCTGCTACATTAAAGTATCTAAGTGATACATATTTAGTTCCATGAGCCATATCTGTCCACTTCATCATTTTTTCCATTGCTAACTTAGTTTCTCCGTATGTGTTAGTTGGATTAGTGATATCATCTTCTAATATTGGTATTTGTTTAGGCTCTCCATATACTGCTGCTGTTGAAGAGAATACTATTTTATTTACATTAAATTCAACCATTACTTCAAGTAATACTTGAGTTCCATATACATTATTATCAAAGTAACTTAACGGATCCGTCATACTAACTCCAACTAAAGAGTTTGCTGCAAAATGTATAACTGCTTCTATATTATTTTCAGAGAATACTGTTCTTAAAAATTGCTTATCTCTTATATCACCCTTACAGAATTTTGCTTCTTTATGTACTGCGTCCATATGCCCTGTTTGTAAATTATCTACTATTATAACATCTTCTTTATTTGATATAAGTTGATGTACTGTATGACTTCCTATATATCCTGCTCCACCGCAAACTAATACTGCCATAATATTGCCCTCCTAATATATATTTATAAATTTATCCTAATTTTCTAGTTCCATTTGATATGTTTGCTACGTAGAATGTTGGTGCATATCCTATTTCATCTTCATATCCTTTTGTTACATTTTCTATGAAGTTTCCTACGTTTTCGTCTTTAACTATACTTACTGTACATCCACCAAATCCAGCACCTGTCATACGAGCACCTATTACTCCATCTTGTTCTAGCGCTATTTTTACTAATGTATCTAATTCTATACCAGTTACTTCATAATCATCTCTTAGTGATACATGAGAACCTACCATTAATTGTCCAAATAACTCTAAGTTATTTTCTTCTAACGCTTTTACTGCTTTTAGTGTTCTTTGATTTTCGTAAACTGCATGCTTAGCTCTTTTTCTATCTATTTCATTCTCTATTAATTCTTTGTTTGCTTCAAATTCTTCTTCTGTTAATTCTCCTAATGCATTTATACTTAATTTAGTTTGAAGATTAGCTAAAGCTCTTTCACATTCACTTCTTCTTTCATTGTACTTAGAATCAGCAAGCCCTCTTCTCTTATTTGTGTTTCCTATTACAATTGAGCATCCGTCCATATTTATTTCACTATATCTATACTTTAATGTGTTGCAGTCAAGTAATATTGCACATCTATCTTGACCCATACCTATAGCAAATTGATCCATTATACCACAGTTAACACCTATAAATTTATTTTCAGCTTCTTGCGAGAATTTAACCATATCTACCATATCTACATTAAATCCAAATGTATCATTTAATATAACTGCCATTAATAGTTCTAATGAAGCTGAAGATGATAATCCTGCTCCATTTGGTATATTTCCAAATACTAATATATCAAATCCATGCTCTATATTATATCCTTTGTTTTTGAATACATTAGCAACACCCTTTGGATAGTTCACCCAGTCATGAGATTCATCATAGCTAATAGTATCTACATTAAATTCAACTATACCTATATCTTCAAAGTTTAATGAATACATTCTAACAAGCTTATCATTTCTTTTAGCTACTACTCCATAAGTACCAAATGATAATGCACAAGGGAATACATGCCCCCCATTATAATCTGTGTGTTCCCCTATTAAGTTAACTCTACCTGGTGAGAAAAATACCTCCTCACAATCTCTATCAAATACTTTTTTGAAATCTACTTTTAATTTGTTTATCATACTCTTTCTCCTTTTTATATTTATTCAACATATTCTTAATGAAAACCCCTATTATAGTAAATGTTTTCTATATTTTTTCATTTTTTCCACTTTGATTTTATATTTTATTAATTTAAAATAAGTAAATATAGCGAGTAAATTTTTAATTAATTATATAATCAACGTTTTTTATAATGTATTTTTTAAAACTTTTTATATTTATATAGTAAACGATTACTATAATTTTGTAAACATTTTCATAGCTTTTTTCATAAAAAAATTAAAGTCTGTAGTTTTCAATAAACTATAGACTTTAATTAATTTTTTATAATTGAATTTTTATAACAAGTTATTATTTATTCTAACATCCTTATTCTGAGCTTTTTCTTTTTTTACTACTTGTTGATTTTCATCTACTACAGATTTTAATTCCATATCACCTTGAGAATGATTAACTAAATTATCCATAGATGAATTTTTAGCTTCTTTATACTTTTTACTTTTTTTCATAATGCCACCTCTTTCTTATGTATATAATTATTTTCCCTTAATAAAATAAATTTACACTTGTAAGTTACTGGCACTATAAACATCTTTTATTAAACATAAATATTCATTTTTTTAGCTCTAGCAAAACCTATAAGCTTAATATTTAGTATATTTGCTAAATCTATTGCTACATTAGTTGCCGCTGATCTTGATATTATGCAGTTTATGTTTATTTTTGCACATTTTAAAACAATCTCTGAAGTAATTCTACCACTAGTTAATACCACTTTATTATCAATATTAATATTATTCTGTAGACACCTGCCAATTATTTTATCAAGCGCATTGTGTCTACCTATATCTTCTTCAAAGAATATAATTTGATTTAAATCACTAAGTGCTACGCTGTGTACTCCCCCTGTTGCTTCAAATAAATCAGATTTTTTATTAAATTGACTCATGATATTAGGAATCAAATCATAGTTAATATCATTATTTTTGTATCCTTTATTTAAAGTTAGTTTATCTAACTCCTCATAATAAATACTACCTTTGCCACACCCTGATGTAACTATTCTTTTTTTATTATTTTTCTTATCTAAAAACTCTCTATTATTTAATTCTATATCCACGTATCCTTTATCTTCACATACTGTAATTATATTTATATCTTCTATTTTCTCTATAATACTTTCTGAGTGTAAAAAACCTATCGCTAGCTCTTTTAAAGACTTCGGAGTACACATTAAAGTTATGTACTGTTCTTTATCTAAAAATAAAGTATATAAATATTCAACAATTATAGAGTCTACTATTTTTTCTATATTTTCATTACTATACTTTTGAATGCTATATTCTTTTACAGCCTTCATAATCTCATTTCCTTTTCATAAAATTCTAAGTCTGTTTTTGTGTTCAAATTTGTAAACATTTTGTTTGTAAATCTATTTTTCATAAATTCATAATCATTTATATAATATACATTTTTATTGGTTCTCTCGAAAAAGCTAATTATTGATTTCTTACTAGATTTTAATAAATATATATTTATTTCATCACTTAACTCTTTTTTATAAAATCCATGAAAAAGTTCTATTTGACCATTTATGTTTGATATATACACATCAGCATCGTTTTGTAATTCAATGTCAACTTGTATCTTTTCCTTTAGATATGTTATATAGTTATCATCAATTTTCGGCATATCACATGCAACAATATAAACAAACTTACTATTACTTTCTTTAAGACCCACCGCTATTCCAGCAAGTGGGCCCATATCTTTCATTTCATCATTTATTACTTTATATTTACTATCAGTATAATATTCTTTTTTATTACTAATAATTATTATCTCGTTGAAATGTTTTTCTAAATTTTTAGCTATCTCATATATAAGTCTTTTTTCTTTGATAACTAGAAATTGTTTATCAAATTGCATTCTAGAACTTTTGCCACCCGCTAATATAATAGCACTTTTTATATTGTCCATTGCTTTCATCCTTTCAAATTAGTGGCTTTTATTAATATATTGCTTCTTCTAACACTTTTTCACTTTGATTTAATTTTTCTACTTTTATCGCACAAATTTTTAGATCCGGCACCTTACTAATACTATCTAGTGTTGTATTAGTTAAATAATTTGCTGCTCCATCTGCAAAGTGGAAAGGCATAAAGAATATATCTTCATCTACTATATCTGTTATTTTCACATAAGTTTCTATTTCCCCACGTTTAGATGATACCTTTATTTTTTCATTATCTTTAAATCCTAGTTTTAATGCTGTAATTGGATTTACTTCTATATATGAATGCGGTGCCTTTTCATTTAATCCATCTACTCTTCCAGTCATAGTTCTTGTATGATAATGATAAAGTATTCTTCCATTTACTAGCACATAAGGATATTCATCGCTTGTTCCTTCAAAGCTTAAAGTATAATCACAAGGTACAAAAGTTGCTTTACCTTTTACAAATTTATCCGAATGAAGTACTTTAGTTCCTGGATGTTCTAAACTTGGACATGGCCACTGCAAACCATCACCTTCTATTCTAGCATAGTTGATTCCTCCATAAGAAGGTGTAACACTTCTTATTTCATCCATTATTTCACTCGGATTATTATATTTTTTATCATATCCTAGTTTATTCATAACTTCCATTATTATAAGCCAATCCGGTTTTGAGTTTCCTACTGGATTTATTGCTTTTCTTATTCTTTGAACTTTTCTCTCTGTATTTGTGAATGTTCCATCTTTTTCTGCAAAAGATGCTGCTGGAAGTATTACATCTGCTAACTCAGCAGTTTCTGTTAAGAATATATCTTGAACCACTAAGAAATCTAGATTTTTCAATGCTTTTTCTATATGATTAATATCTGGGTCTGATATCATTGGATTTTCACCCATTATATATAAGAACCTAATATTACCTTCACTTATTTCATGAGTTATTTCAGGAACTGTTAAGCCTACTTTTCTAGATAGTTCTGTATTCCATGCCTTTTCAAATTTTTCAATATTATCTATTGCTCCTACTGACTGGTAGCCTGTAAATACATTTGGCAATGCCCCCATATCACATGCACCTTGAACATTATTTTGTCCTCTAAGTGGATTTACTCCACTATATTCATAACCTATATTTCCACAAAGTAAAGCTAGATTTGATACACTCATAACATTTTGAGTTCCTTTTGAATGCTGAGTTATTCCCATAGAATAGAATATTGCAGCTTTATTAGCCTTTGCATACATTCTAGCAGCTTTTATTATATCTTCTTTTGCTACTCCACAAATCTTTGCTCCTTCTTCAGGAGTATAGTCTTTTACTAATTCTACTAGTGCTTCATAATTTTCTGTTCTTTCTTTTATATAGTCTAAGTCTTGTAAGTTCTCATTTATTATTACATTCATCATAGTATTTAAAAGCGCTACATTTGTTCCTGGTTTTATTTGTAAAAATACATCTGCCCTTTGGGCTAATTCTATTCTTCTTGGATCTGCTACTATTAATTTTGCACCTTTAGTAACTGCTTGCTTTATTTTAGTTCCTATAACAGGATGATTCTCTGTCGTATTTGAACCAATTACAAATATACCTTCTAATTTATCTACTTCTTCTATACTATTTGTCATAGCTCCACTACCTAGTGTAGTTGCAAGACCTGCAACTGTTGAACTATGTCAGAGTCGAGCACAATGGTCTACATTATTGGTTCCCATTACTACTCTTATCATCTTTTGGAACAAGTAGTTTTCTTCATTACTACACCTTGCAGATGATAAACCTGCAAATGCATCACTTCCATAATTATTTTTTATTTTATTATAATTTTCCTGTATGTATTCATAAGCCTCATCCCATGTCACTTCTTCAAATTTCCCATTCACTTTTATAAGTGGCATTTTTAATCTATCATTATGGTTTATAAATTTGTATCCAAATTTACCCTTAACGCAAAGTAGCCCATCGTTTACAGCTTTTACTACTGGTTGACTACCAACAACCTTATCATCTTTAACTAATAGTTCTAATTGACACCCTACCCCACAGTAAGAGCAAGTTGTCTTCACTTTTTCTACATTATGAAGTTCTGCATTTTTAGGAACTAATGCACCTACAGGACAAACTGATACACAGTTTCCACAAGACACACAACTTGATTCATTTAATGATTCTTTGAAAAATGGTGTAATTATAGTATCATAGCCTCTCTCAATTGCTGAAATCGCTGCCACTTCTTGAAGTTCATCACATACTCTTGTACATTTTTTGCACAGTATACATTTATTTGGGTCATAATAATAAAAAGGATTGCTATCATCAATAGGTAATTTTTTTGGTTTGTTTTCAAATTTAGGTTTATAATTGTTTAAATAAAGATTAGCATAGTCTTGAAGTTTACAAGACCCTGTTCTAGCACAAGTTGTACATTCTAGTGGATGATCTGATATCATTAATTCTAGTATTTGTTTTCTTTCTTGTCTTACTCTTTTGCTATTTGTGTATATCTCCATACCTTCTCGTACAAATGTACCACATCCAACTTCTAATTTTTTAGAACCTGCAATTTCTACTATACACATTCTACATAATCCACTAGGGTTTAATCTTTCGTCATGACAAAAATTAGGTAATTCTATACCTATTTGTTTGCAAGCGCTCATTATTGTCGTGCCCTTTTCAACACTAACTTTCGTGTTGTTTATTTTTATATTTACCAACACGCATTCCCCCTAACTCAAATTTTATATAGCAATTTCTAAATCCCCATATATAAATAAATTATAGCATAACTTACATTCTATATCTTATGTTCCTTTTAAATTTACAAATAATAATTTTTTCATATATTATGTGTCTATTCATAATATATTTTAATATAATATACCATACTAATCTTTAGGAGGCATTTTAATGGAATTTTTAGACAGTTTAGTTTCTGATTGTTTAGGAGGTTCTTCTTTTTTTGAGTCTAACCGCAGACTTTACAAATTTGAAAAGATAAAAAAATTGACAAATGAAGTCAAAATAAAAAATCCCAATACACCAATTATTGATATGGGAGTTGGTGAACCCGATAGAATGGCAGATTTGTCAATAAGTAATATTCTTTATCAAGAATCACAAAAGCTAGAAAATAGATTTTATGCGGATAACGGAATAGTTGAGTTTCAAGAAGCTGCTTTAAGATATATGAATAATGTTTTTAATATAAAAGATCTAACTACATCTAATGTTATGCACGGTATTGGCTCTAAGTCTATTTTAGCTATGATTCCAATTTGTTTTATAAATCCTGGTGATATATGCTTAATGCCTATACCTAGTTATCCAACACTTGGTACTTACACAAAGTTTTTAGGTGGTAATGTGTACACACTGCCTTTGTGTGAAGAAAATAATTTTTTACCTGACCTTGATAATATTCCAGAGGATATATTAAAAAAATCAAAAATGTTATATATAAATTATCCAAACAATCCTACAGGTCAAGTTGCATCCTATGAGTTTTACAAGAGAGTAGTCGATTTTGCTAAAAAGAATAATATTTTAGTAATATCAGATTTAGCTTATGGACATCTGACTTATGATGGATATAAACCTCTAAGTATTTTTTGTGTTGAAGGTAGCCTCGATGTATGTGTTGAAGTTCATTCATTGTCAAAATCTTTTAATATGACTGGTTGGAGAATAGCGTTTATTGTTGGGTCAAATAAATTTATCAAACTATTCTCTACTGTAAAGTCTCATACAGATTCAGGACAGTTTAGAGCAATACAAAAAGCTGCGGCTTATGCTTTAGATAACTACTTTCTTGTTAATGATAATATAGACAGATACTCTAGAAGGTTAGATTTATTGATAGATACATTAAATGAGGTCGGGTTTGATGTAAAAAAACCTAAGGGTGGATTTTATGTTTATGCTCCTATACCTAAAGGTAATAAGGATGGCATCAAGTTTAATACAGCTGAGGATGCATCTCTTTATATTTTATCTAATAGCTTAATTTCTACTGTTCCATGGGATGATTGTGGCTCTTATTTACGTTTTTCTGTAACTTATGATGCAGATACTATTAATGATGAGCATTTAATTATGAATAAGCTAAAAAATAGATTATTATCATTAAATTTAATATTTTAATAAATAAATAGTAAAAAGCCTTATCAATTTATAAAGTGATAAGGCTTTTTACTATCTCATATGATTTCTTATAATAGAATCTATTACTAGATCTAATGTTATCTCTTTTTTATTTAAATCATCAAGTTCTAGTATATATTCTTCAAATTCAACTTCAACATATGTCTTATGTTCATTGTTTTCTCCCATATAATCTACTATTTTGAAATCCTTTATTTCTTCTTGTAAATATTCTTTTAGTTCTTCATATTCTTCTTTATCTATAGATACGTTTTTATTTTTTCTACAACAACTCATGTCATTACTCCTTAAATATTAAGTTTATTTTAATTATATACAAAACAAATCATATAATCAAATTTATTGTCATATTTTACTTAAACACAAATTTAACTTATTCTGTCATATATATATTATTTTTATCAATATGTAACTTTTTAAAACTTCTGTTTTATTTCAAGTTTATCAAAAGTTATACCTAGTATTATGAATACTATAAAACTTCCAATTGGTTGCAATAATGTTATTACATTTATTACAAATGCACCTATAAAGCTTCCCGTTATAATACCTTGTGCTAGCGCATATAAAAACCAGCCTACAAATCCTCCTGTAAATGTTCCAACTATATTTCTAATATTTATTATTTTTTTACCCTCAGATGTTATAAATAAAACTAATATTGGTTTTATTATTATTGTAGGTATAACCCAAATAGCATATCCAGTTGCTAAATCTGCTAGGCCTGCTCCTATTGCTGCACAAGCTATAGCATATGGAGTTGGTAAAATTGCAGCTGCTAAATATATAAATGCATCCCCTATATGAACATATCCATTACCAATTGGTATATGTAGAATATATGCTATTGTTAAGAAAATCAATGCAGAAAACAAAGATGTAGTTACTAAATATGTAGTTCTATTTGCCAAAGCTCTATTTGTTCTATACATAACAATCCCTCCCATTAATTTTTTATAATACTTATCATACTACTATAGCCATACATTTTGTACATATTCTTTGTACTTCTATGTAAAATAGGATATTGTACCCATACAATTTATATATGTAAAAAACGAGAAGATTTCTTCTCGTTTTTAAGTTATTTCATTTCTTTTTCCATTTTTTGTTTTATTTCATGTGCAAATTTCTTTTGTTCATATCTATCTACTAATTCATCTTTTTTATTTTCCATTACTACTTTTGCACCTTGAAAATCTTCTTTTAGGTCTTCTGCCACTTCTTCTACCATATATTTTGCTTTTTTAGCTGTTTTTTCAAATTCCTTTTTTACATTATTCATATCTTTCATAATAACACCTCCTAAATATACTATATTATTATTTTTTCCATATTTAAAATATTTATTTATTCATTATCTCTTAACCCTTTTTTTATATTTTCATAAGATATTATTAAGGAGGATAAACTTATGACATCTTACATTCTTTACGGTATGTGTATATTACTTATAATTATATCTTTTTTTAAAGACAAATCTAAAACAAAAGAAGCTATTATAAATGGATTTAAATCATTTGAAAATATAATGCCTCAATTTTTAATAATAATAGTAGTAGTTGGAGTACTACTTTCAGTTTTAGACTCTCAGACTATATCACAGTTTATTGGTAGTGAGTCTGGTTTTTTGGGTATTTCATTTGCATCTATTATTGGTTCTATTACTATGATGCCTACATTTGTAGCATTTTCAACTGGAGACTCTTTATTAAAAAGTGGGGCTGGGTATTCTCAAGTTGCAGCTCTTATATCTACACTTACAATGGTAGGAGTATTAACATTTAATATGGAAGCTAGCTATATAGGTAAAAAAGCTGCTTTTTATAGAAATTTTTTTGCTTTTTTATTTTCTTTTATTGTAGCTCTATTTGTAGGTGGTGTATTGGGATGATTAATTTTAAATGGATATTTAATCGATATAAATATGCTCTGATAGGTTTAATTGTATGCCTTCTCATATATTTTTTTGATAATTTATTAGGTATAAAAATTTTTATTAATGTTAAGTCAAGTATCTTACAAATGCTTGGTGTACTTCCTGCCGTTATGATTTTATTAAGCCTTATGGATGTATGGATTTCTAGGGAATCTTTTATGAAATATATGGGGGAAAATTCAGGTATGACAGGAATAATCATAGCTTTTTTGATAGCATTTTTTGCTGCTGGACCTATGTATGCTGCCTTTCCTTTTACTGCTGTTCTTTTAAAGAAGGGGGTTAAATTTTCTAATATAATTATTTTCTTAAATGCATGGTGTGTTACTAAAGCTTCAACTTTATTATTTGAAATTGGTTCATTAGGATATAAATTCACATTAGCTCGACTAGCAGTAGATATACCTGGGGTTATTATTCTTGGATATCTTGTTGACTATTTTACAAATAAAAAAACTCCTCAGTAAGCTAATATACCTTGAGAAGTTTTGCGTGTAATGGCAACGCTATAGGAGGATGTGAGGGAGTGTTGCCATTACACAATGGTATTATAATTATGGTTTTTAAGCTAGTACTTTTATACTTATATAATAGCTTATGTATATGAATTTAATGTGAGTTTTTTGTGAATGATTTTTGAATTTAATTTTTTAATTCTACAACAAATATCACTGAGTTGTCTTTATTTTTTATGCTATGTTCAAAACTATGACTATTAAATATTTGACTAACAAGATATAAACCAAGTCCACTTCCTCCAGTTTTTCTAGAACGAGATTTTTCTATTCTAAAGAAAGGATTAAATATTTCATTTATATATTTTTTATCAATAGTTACTCCTGTGTTTTCTATTTCTAAATTAACTCTTCCCTTAGAATTTTTCTTGTATAATCTAATTATTAGATTTTCTCCTTTTGGAGAATATTTTATAGCATTATTAATAATATTATTTATAGCCTTACTTATTCTTTCTTCATCGCAATTAATTAGTACATTATCTTCTATTTTTAGTAATGTTTTAATATGTTTTTCTTCTATTAAAAACATCTGCCTTTCTACTAATTTTTCAAGTAATTTACTTATATTCACTTTTGTTAGAACCAGATCTGTTTCTAAAATTTCACTTTTTGAAACTTCAATCATCTCATTTACTAAATCTTTTAGCTCTTGTGTACAATCATAAGATTTTTTTAAATAGGTATCTCTGTCTTTATATTTTCCTATATTGTACATCATACCCTCTAGTTGTCCACTTATAATTGTGATTGGTGTTTTTAATTCATGAGATATAGTTGCCACAAAATCTTTTCTTCTATTTTCAGCTTCTCTTTCACTTTCAATTATTTCAATCAAAGGTTTAGTTATAACATTTGAATATATATATGCTCCTATAAGCCCAATAAATATAGCTACTAGCAGTATATATGGCATTAGTTGTCTTATTACATCATTAGCTTCATCAATAGGTTGTAGAGGCATTATTACATCTAGTGTATACGGTAATACTGCATCATTTGTCTGTATAGGAATTGTTACTCTATATTCATCTTTAGAACTATTTATCATATATTTACTATACTTTAATAAAACTAACTCATTTTTACCATATACAATCCTACCATTATGGTTTTTTAAAGCTATTGCAATATTTTGTTCTTTAGCCATATAATAGAGTCTTTCTTCTAAGACTGACGTATCATATCTAGATGAACTTTCTGCTAAAATTCTTAAATTTTTATCTAACATATCTATTTTATATTTATGATAATACGTAGGCAGTAGTAAGTATAATATTAGATATATAATAATTGCTAATGCAATAAGCAAACTAGATGTTATTATAAATAACCTATATTTTAAATTTAAATTCTCCCATTTATCAAATACCCTTCTCAAGTGTATACCCTATTCCTTTCACTGTTTTTATGTATGGTAGTCCAATTTTTTTTCTAAGATTCTTAATGTGAGCATCAACTATTCTTGTATCTCCGTAATAGTCATATCCCCAAATATCATCTAGTAAACCTTCTCTTGTTATAACTTGTGGATATTTTTCTATTAAAGATTTTAGTATACTAAACTCTTTAAGTGTTAATTCGATAACCTCACTATCAACTTCGACTGTATATGTATTTAAATTTAACTTTAAATCCTCAAAACAAATAAAATCTTCATTTGTATTTTTAACACTTCTTCTAAGTATCGCTTCTACTCTTTTTATCAAAAGGTTAAATGAAAATGGTTTTGTAATATAATCATCACACTGTAAATCAAACCCTTTAATTTGGTTATCTTCAGCATTTAATGCGGTTAAAAATATTATAGGTACATTAGATATATTTCTAACCATTTTGCAAACCCCATATCCATCTAGGTTTGGCATCATTATATCTAAAATAATCAAATCATAATGACCTTGTTTAAACTTTTGTACTCCTTCTAGCCCATCATTAGCAGATTCAACATTATATCCTTCTGAACTTAAAAACTCTACTATAAGTTCTTGTATATTAGAATCATCCTCAATTACTAAAATAGACGAATTCATATTATCATCTCCTTTTATTCTATTGTTCTTTATATATATGATAATTATAACTTAATTAAAATATCGTACTAGTATTATTTTAGTTTATAAGTATGAATTTTATATGAAATTTTAAGTCTGCTCGCCAGTACCATTTTCGATTTCACAACAAAAAACGTAAATTCAGTATAACTTTATAAGTATCTAAATTTACGTTTTTTATATTTTATTTAACCATTTTACTTTTGAATATACTAAAATACATAAAAATAATTATTGCTAGTATCAAAATTATTGTTGTTGCTATACCTGCCTCTGGTCCAAATATTCCACCAGTTATAATCTCACTACCTAGTAAATCCATATCTAATAAAGTCCCTACACCTACATCTATACCACTCACTTCAAACCCATAAATATTCCCCTGAGCTAAATTCCATGCAGAGTGCATTGCACATACTCCCCACAGATCATCAGTTTTTATAACATATAAACTAAATAAAAATCCTACTAATATAATATTTATTATAGCAATTATGCCTACATTTGGATTTAATAAGTGGAGTGCTCCAAAAAATATAGAAGAAACAACAACAGATGTTCTCAAACTATATCTATCTTGCAATACTCTCATTAGCCAGCCTCTAGTTAGTATTTCCTCAGATGCTCCCTGTATAATCCACCCGATACTAATTAATGCTACATTAGATAATGCATTTAATCCTACCTTTTGATTTGGATATGGTTCCATTATTAAATTTCCACTTATACCTAATAAAAATACAACAAAACTCATAAGCAAAAGTCCAATTAAAAAACCTCTTATATAATTATATATCATATTTTCTTTTTTAAATTTTATTTCACTTAATTTTCTTTTTTCTATTATCTTAATCCTTAAAACTATAAGTATTATTACAAATATACAACTTACTAAACTGCAGAATAAATAAAGTAAATTTTGTTCTATATGTATTATGTCTTGAAGTTTAATAGAGTATATCAAATATATATTTACAATAACACCTAGTATTTGCCCTAAAATTAAAAATATACACGCTAAACCTAATGCTGATATAATATTGGGTGGCTTTTTGTTTCTTTTCACAATATTTCTCCTTCCTAATATTAACATCTTTATAAAGTATAGCGTGTATAATTATATTTTATGACAACTCTTAATTTAACACTTCATTAATTCTTCAATACTATCTATTTGACTTTCAAATCCTATAAACTTTCTTATATTTTTCACATTAAAATCTATATTATTTTATACTAATCTCTTTTACTTCTTATATAGTCAATTATTATATATAAAACTACAATAACAGTTATAATAACTACCAACTTTGTTATCCAAGAGCTCATTCTAAATCCATAGAACATTCTATTAAAAGGATTTGAATATCCTCCATAGTATCTTCCACTACTAAATATTGGTCTTGAACTAGAACTTGATGATCCACTACTTGACGAACTAGAGTTTGAGCTATTACTATTATTATTTTTATTACTTGGTTTTGTAGAAAAGCTTCCCGAGTCAGTCTTATTATTACTAGAATTACTTTTTGAGCTACTAGAAGTTCCTGATGAGCTCGGCTTTGTAGAAAAGCTTCCCGAATCTGACTTAGAACTGCTACTACTCGGTTTACTAGAGTAGCTACTTCCTTTACTACTTGATGAACCACTACTCTTACTAGATGAAAAACTTGAACTTGATTTTGGAGCTGAACTAGAACTAGATGATGCATATATATCTATGCTAGATAATGCTAATGATACATAAGAAAATAATAGTACAAATACTGCTATTAAAGAAATAATCTTCTTTTTATTTTTCTTCATACTATACACTTAACCCCATTTCTTTGAATTTATTTTCAAGCCTTATTAAATTATCTTTTGTGTCATCTTCTATTACTGAATCAAAGTGTTCTTCGCCTTTAAACTTATAATATTTTAATATATGCTGATTATCATAATCCTTTGAATCTATTAAATATACATATCTATAAAAATCACCTTTACTGTCTTTTTCAACTAAATAACCCGCAACATTAAATATAAATTCTTCGTCTTCTTGATAAAGAGTTACTGTGTCAGTAGACCTAGTAAGTAACCAATTGCTTTTATCACATTCTTGTACATATTCTTTTTCTTTACAATTATAGCAATGATTCATAGGACATACACTTACACAGTTTTTACATTTACAACTAACACATTTTTCTAACTTATCTAAATCATTTCTCTTTTGTGATGTTAGATAAGTGTTTACTTTTAAATTTATATCTTCTGGTTTGTTTAGCAATTTGCTAAACAAACCCTTTTTGGTATTTTCTTCTCTATCTAGTTTATCTAAAAATTCCATATAATCTTTTAGTGTATCTACTTTTCTTATAAAACTTCTTTTATTTAGTTCATTATCCTCTAACATTTGTTTTAAATCATCACATGCAAAAACTAAGTCTGTGTACATTTTATTATGTTTATTTTTTTCTAATGTTACTCTTTCATTTGCCATATATTTTCCCTCCTTACGCCACCTATGTATTGTATTTAAAAAGGTAGATAGCCTTCGACCATCTACCTTGATATATTATTTGTTCATTTGTTGTTTTATTCTTTCAAGTTCATCATTTACTTTAGTATCTATCACTGGAGAACTTTTTATATATTCATCTAGTATTGCATCTTCATCTTTTGGCTTTAAATCTTCTAACGCTTTTCCATAGTTCTCTTTTTGAACAATTTTCTTTTCTAATTCATTTAGATTTATACTATGATCGTCATTTAGACCTGCTAAAGTTTCATTTATATCATTATTTATTTCTGCTACATCCATCCTTGTAGCTAACTCTTGCTTTTTAGACTTCATTTTAGATATTTCTATATCTAGCTCTTGTATTTTACTCTTTATTAATTGTATCTTTTCGTCTTGTTCTTTTATTCTTACATCTGTGGAATCTACTTTTTCTTGTAATTCTAACTTTTGTTTAACAAAACTTTGAGCTTTTTCTATATCTTCTTTTAATAAAGCTGCTTTTGTAGCCTCCTCATATTTATCCATCTTTGTTTCTAAATCTTTTTTCTCTGTTCTTATTGTATCTACAGTTGCTATAAAATTAGCACATTGTTTTTTTGCATCTTGAAGAAGTTTTTCCTTTTTAGTTATAGATAATTCTAGTAACTCAATTGGATCTTCATGTTTTTCTAAAGCTTTATTTGCCTTTGCATTTACTACATTTTTTAATCTTTTAAAGAAACTCATTTTTTTCTCTCCATTTCGTATATTTATTAAGTACTAAGCTTTTATAATATACATTTCCCTCTTATATTGTATATAATCTTTTTAATAATTAGAATATATAATTATATTATTATATATAATATCATAAAGTTCTTTTATTTGGTATTATTTTAATATTTAATTATTTTATATTTAAAACAATCTAAGGAGGTATAGATTTGAGATACGTTATTGTAAGTGTTGTTAAAGAAAATGCAGGTGATTTTAATAATAATTTAAGAAAAGAGATTTTTAATAAATTTGGAATAAAGTCTTCAAAACTACCTGCTCACTTTACTATTAAATCTCCTTTTGAAGCTAATAATATAGATGATTTAGAAATACTATTAGATAATTTTTCTAAATCTTATGTTTCTACCCCATATAAACTACGCGGATATGACAGATTTGATAATAGAGTAATTTATATGAAAGTAATTATGAGTACGCTCGCAAAAAATGTACATAATAACTTAATTGAAGATTTATCAAGTCTTCCTTATATAAACTTCGATTCTCATAATGGAAAAGATAAAGTATTCCATATAACTGTTTGTTCAAAAAAGATAACAAATGTATTTGATGAATTGTTGCAATATATATCTAAAATTCCTTGTAATTTTGAATGTAATTTCGACAATATATGTATATATAAGTGGCATAACAATACTTGGAAACTTCATAAAGAATTTGAATTAAAAAAAGATACCTCCTTAATTTAAGATGAGATATCTTTTTTTAATTTAAATATTATTTTTATTTGCATATTTCTAAAAATTCTTTTTCACTTTGCTTTATAATTAATTCTCCATCAATTTTTCCAACTGCTTCTTTTGAAAATGCTCTACAAGCACCTATACATCCTGTTTTTACATTTTCTTCTCCAGCTGTTTCTTTTAATTTGTTTACATCTATATTTGAACAATATGGGCATACTCTTATCATAAGTTTTTCCTCCTATTAAAATAGTTATCTTAGTTTTAATGATACCCATATTTCCTACTATAAAACATAATTTTTGTTATTTTTATTTATTTCCTTAATATTTCAATAATAATAATTTATTGTTACTATGTAAAAAATTAATCAAAAATTAATTTTTTTAAATCAACTTATATCCTCTATTATCCTATTTACCAAAAATATTCCTACAATTAAAAGTGGTATAATTATAAATATTATATGATACTTTAAGTTTTTTATTGATTTTACTAGCTTTCTAAATTTTGTCCCATATTTTTTGTCAAGTCTCTTTTTTCTTAATGATATAACATTTGTTGTGTTTTTCATTTTACCCCCTACACTCCCCAATTAAAACTTTTTCCTCTTATATTATATTATAATTCATCCCTATTTTACTATCAATCGACTTTAAAGTATTTTTTTTTACACAAAATATATTAAGTCTTAATCTAAATTTCCATAATTTAATTTAAGCAATAGTATCTTGTATACACACTTCTACTGTGCTATACTTAATAAGTTATTTTAAAGAAAAGAGGAGAACAAAATGGCAAAAAACAAAATCATAAATATCGCCGTTATCGCCCACGTTGATGCTGGTAAATCAACTTTAGTTGACGCATTCTTACATCAATCAGGTACATTTAGAGATAACGAAGTAGTTAAAGACTGTGTAATGGATAGTAATGACCTAGAAGCAGAAAGAGGGATAACTATCTACTCTAAAAACTGTTCTATAAACTATAAAGATTATAAAATAAATATCGTAGATACACCTGGACATAGTGACTTCTCGTCAGAAGTTGAGCGTGTTATAAAGACTGTTGATACAGTTATATTACTAGTTGATGCTAGTGAAGGTCCAATGCCTCAAACAAGATTCGTTTTACAAAAATCTTTAGAAGCTGGACTTAGACCGATATTATTCATAAACAAAATAGATAAGCAAGATCAAAGAGCTGAAGAAGTTGTTGATGAAGTATTCGACTTATTCGTTGACTTAAATGCAACTGATGAGCAATGTGAATTCCCTATAATATACGGAATTGCTAAGCAAGGAATAGCTAAAAAAGAAATGGATGAAGAAAGTGAAAGCTTAGCTCCATTATTCGAAACTGTTACAGAGCACGTTGAAGCGTATCCTGACTACAGCGAAGAACCATTACAATTACAAGTATCAGCTCTTGCATATGATGATTATGTAGGAAGACTTGGTATAGGTAGAGTTTACAAAGGAACTGTAAAAAATGGTTCTCAAGTATCTATATGCAAAGAAGATGGTTCTGTTGCTAAAGGAAGAATATCTAAACTTACAGCTTACGAAGGATTAAACCAAGTTGAAATAGACGAAGCTTACTCTGGTGATATAGTTGTTATAGCTGGTATTGCTGATATATCTATAGGTGAAACTATATGTAATCCTGACAATCCATTACCAATGGAAATGATACACATAGAAGAGCCTACATTATCGATGAACTTCTTAGTTAACGATTCTCCATTCTGCGGAAAGAGTGGTAAGTTCGTAACTACTAGACACTTAAAAGATAGATTAGATAAAGAATTAGAAGTTAACGTTGGACTTAAAGTTGAGCCAATGGATACTACTGATGGATACAGAGTATCTGGACGTGGAGAGCTTCACTTATCTATATTACTTGAAAACATGAGACGTGAAGGATACGAAATAGGTGTATCTAAGCCAGAAGTTTTATTCATAAAAGAAGATGGTAAGTTAATGGAACCAATGGAAAGAGTTATAGTTAACTGTCCAGAAACTTATTCAGGAACTGTTATAAACAAACTTAACTTAAGAAAAGCTATGATGGAAGCTATGGAAATAGAAGGTGATTATGTTAAAATAACATTCATCGCTCCAACAAGAGGATTACTTGGATACAGAAGTGAATTCATAAACGATACTCGTGGAGAAGGTTCTTTAGTTAGATCATTTGAAAGATATGAAGAACACAAAGGTGAAATACCAGGAAGAGTTAACGGAGTTTTAGTTGCTCAAACTGCTGGAACAACTATGGCTTATGCTCTTAATGCTTTAAGTGAAAGAGCTCAAATGTTCGTTGACCCTGCTGTTGAAGTTTACGAAGGTATGGTAATAGGAATGAACTCTAGAAAAGATGATATGACTGTTAACCCTTGTAAGAACAAGAAATTAACTAACGTTCGTGCTTCTGGTACTGATGATGCAGTTAAATTACAAGCTGCTAGAACATTCACTTTAGAAGAAGCATTAGAATTTATAGATGATGATGAGTTAGTTGAAATAACTCCTGATGCTATAAGACTTAGAAAGAAATTCTTAAATGAAAATGATAGATTAAGATACAACAAATCTAGACAAGCATCTAAATAATACAAAAGCTCATGTGATTCACATGAGCTTTTTTTATTATTGATTATTAATAACGGTATCATCCAACGCTTGAATTTCCGATATATTTTCAGATATATAAGATAAAAATGTCATTCCATACATTATGCCTACTAATACTAAAGTAATTAATACTATTCCCATGTTACTACGCCTCCTTCTTGTCTATATTATAACCCCATAATATGAAATATTTGTGAATTTTATTTGAATTTTTAATTATTCTTATAATTTATATTTTCACATTTTATTATACTACTTAGTATTCTATTTATCTAGTTTAAATTTTCATAATATTTAATTCTTTTTAAATATAAATTTAATTTTTAATTAGAACTTATTTTATATAATTCGCATATACTTTACAATATATCTTAACAAACAACTTATATATATAAAACTATGATTAGGAAGAGTAAATTTAGATCAGTTAATAGAGATGGAGATTCTTAGGCTGAAAGATTTCCTTAACCAGATAAATTGAAAACTACCTATGAGTTTCTATCTGAAGTTATCTATATATAGATTTTAGTAAGAATAGACGTTAAACAGCGTTAATGTATCAAGTGGATTTTATATAAATCAATTTGGGTGGAACCGCGTGAGTAAAACTCTCGTCCCTTGTTTGGGATGAGAGTTTTTTTGAATTTAAAAATAAATAGGAGGTTTTATTATGTTATATTTAAGTACTAGAGGTTCTTTTCAAAAGCTAACATCTTCACAAGCTATAATAAATGGTATCTGTTCAGATGGTGGACTTTATGTTCCAGAATATTTTCCTAATATCTCAAAAGATATTGCTACTTTAATTAATTTTAATTATTCTGATTTAGCATTTTATATTTTGAGTAAGTTTTTGGATGATTTTACTAACAATGAATTAAAATACTGCATTGATAAATCTTATAATATAAAATTCGAAAATCATAAAGTTGCACCTCTTTCAAAAATTGGAAATTTGTATTTTTTAGAGCTTTTTCACGGACCAACGCTTGCATTTAAAGATATCGCTCTTAGTATTATGCCATTTTTACTAGAAATAGCTATAAGAAAAAATCATTTAGATAAAAATATACTTATTTTAACGGCTACCTCTGGAGATACTGGTAAAGCTGCTTTAGAAGGCTTTAAAAATATTAGTAATATAGATATAATGGTCTTTTTTCCTCAAGATGGAGTTAGTCCTATTCAAAAACTTCAAATGGTAACCCAAGAAGGAAGCAATACTTGTGCTGTTGGTGTAAAAGGAAACTTTGATGATGTTCAGTCTGAAATAAAAAAAATTTTTAATAACTTAGAGTTTAAAAATACATTATTAAGTAAAAACTATATACTCTCCTCTGCTAACTCTATTAATATTGGTAGATTATTACCTCAAATAGTTTATTATTTTTATTCATATACTACATTAATAAGAAACGCTCAAATAAATATAGGTGATAAGATTAACTTTGTAGTTCCAACTGGAAATTTTGGAAATATTCTAGCTGGTTACTATGCTAAGTTGATGGGCCTACCTATAAATAAACTCATAGTTGCATCTAATGATAACAACATACTTTATGATTTTATATCAACTGGTATTTATGATAAAAATAGGGCTTTGAAACTTACTACATCTCCATCTATGGATATATTGTTATCAAGTAATCTAGAAAGACTACTATTTGAAATTAATAATAGAAATCCTAATATAATCAATACATTGATGAGCGATTTAGAACTTAAAAACAAGTATTCAATTGATTATACTATAAAGAAAAATCTCTATCATTTTGATTGTGAATACTCTACTTGTAAGGAGGCTACCTATTCTATAAAAAAAGTTTTTGAAAATTATTCTTATCTTATAGATACTCATACCGCTGTAGCTTATAATTGCTATAAAAAATATCAATCTAGAACAAATGATAATACAAAAACTATTATTGTTAGTACAGCTAGCCCCTATAAGTTTGCTAAAGACGTATTAAATGCAATTTATAATGAAAATATGCTTTCTCAAAATGATTTCTATACTATAGATATGCTATCTAAATTATCTATGTACGACATTCCGACATCTATAATGGAACTTAAAACAAAGAGTCAAATCCATAATCAAATCATTAACAAAAATGAAATAATAGATTCAATAAAAAATTTTATAAAGGATTAGGTGAATATTTATGTTAGAAATTATAGTTCCTGCTACAAGTGCAAATATAGGACCTGGATTCGATTGTCTAGGCATAGCACTTAATCTATATAATACATTTTATATAGAAGAAATTAATAATGGTGTTGAAATAACTGGCTGTGATGATGAATTTATGACTAATAATCTTGTTTATAAATCTATGAAATTCTTTTTTGATAATATTGATTGTAAATACATTCCAAGTGGAATTCGAATAAATATAAAAAGTAATATACCGATATCTAGAGGTCTTGGTAGCAGTGCTTCCTGTGTCATAGCGGGAGTTCTAGCAGCTAATGAGCTTTCAAAATCAAATCTTAGTAAAAAAGAACTTTTAAAAATTGCCACACAAATAGAGGGTCATCCAGACAACGTAACTCCTGCTCTCTTTGGTAATATGACTATTTCTCTATTGGATAATTCTAATATACACTATGATATTATAAAAGTTCCTAATAATTTAAGTTTTTGTGCTATTATTCCTGATTTTACTTTATCAACAGAAAGAGCTAGATCTGTTCTTCCTAAGCATATATCTCTTCAAGACGCAGTATATAATATCAGCCGCGCATCATTACTAATATCATCTATTCTTAACAATAATTTTGATTTAATTAAAATTGCTTGTGAAGATAAGATTCATCAACAGTATAGATCTAACCTAATTAATAATTATTATGATATAATAAATAAAGCTAATTCAAATAGTTTAGGTTCTTTTCTAAGCGGTGCTGGTCCAACAATAATATCAATTTTAGATGGTAATACTAATGATTATTTAGTAGATATAAAAAATTTTTTAGGAAATTTGAATAGTAAATGGACTATAAAAACATTGATTTGTGATAATATAGGAGCTATTATAAATATTATTTAGTATATTAAAATTAAGAGATATCAAGCTACGTAGCTTATCTCTTAATTTTTTTTTTATTTTTTTATACTTTTTTTATAAATTATATAGTATAATATTTTTAGTACTAGGTCATAATACCAAGCATTATAATCTAGTTTTACACATATTATGGAGGTGATTGACATTAAACCATTAGTAATCGGTGACTTAATAGCTAAAGTCCCAATAATACAGGGTGGTATGGGTGTTGGTGTATCGAGATCCTCTTTAGCAGGAGCTGTTGCTAAAGCTGGAGGTATCGGTGTTCTATCTTGCGCTCATATTGGATACGATGAAGATGATTTTGAAACAAATACATTAAATGCAAATTTAAGAGCTTTAAAAAAACATATTTTAAAGGCAAAGGAAAATTGTGTTGATGGACTAGTTGGCGTTAACATTATGGTTGCTATAGAAAACTATGAATTATTTGTCAAGGAAGCTATAAATGCAGGAGTAGATTTAATAATTTCAGGTGCTGGACTTCCTAGCAAACTACCTGCATTCGCTAAAGGTAGTAAGGTAAAAATAGCACCTATTGTATCGTCTGCAAAAGCAGCTAATTTAATTTTGAAAATGTGGGATAAAAAAGAAAATGCTACTGCAGATTTGATAGTTGTCGAAGGACCTAAAGCTGGTGGGCATCTTGGATATAATTCTGAATCATTAAAAAATATTGATGATATTGACTATGATAAAGAATTTCAAGAAATATTAAAAATTGCTAAAAATTATGGTGATAAATACAATATGAATATTCCAGTAATAGCTGCTGGTGGTATTTCTTCATCTGATGATGTAGAAAAATACATAAATCTTGGCGCTAGTGGTGTACAAATAGGTACTAGATTTGTTGCAACTCATGAATGTGATGCTCATGAGAACTTTAAAATGTCTTATATAAATTCAAATGAAGATAATATAAAAATAGTAAAAAGTCCTGTTGGACTACCTGGTCGAGCTATAAAAAATGCATTTATAGAAAATGTTGAAAATAATAGACCAGCTATAACAAAATGCTATAATTGCTTAGTTCCTTGTAATCCTAAGAACACACCTTATTGCATATCTGAAGCACTTATTAATGCAGTAAAAGGTGACATTGATAACGGATTATTATTCTGTGGAAGCGATGCATATAAAATAGATAAAATTTCTTCTGTAAAAGAGGTTATTGAGGAACTTACATCTAAATTATAGATTACATACCTTACTTATTTAATCTTTTTATATTTAACCTTTACACTCCTAACTTAAGGTAATATATCAGCCCTTTAAATAAGTAAGAAAAAACATAGAATATTAAATATTCTATGTTTTTTTTTAAATATGTTGAAAGTATCCTATAAAAATGTTAAATTAATTAGAGAGTATTAAAATTATATATACATAGGAGAGTGATGGAAAATGGACCACAGTCCGTTGCGGGCATGGATTTACTACCATCACTTATTATTGTCTTAAAATAAACTAATTCTTTATTTTTATTATATAAATTAGTTATTTAATAGATAATATTAAGTGATGAGATTTATATAAAATTGAATAAAGGATGTGTTGCCATGATAAGATACTATAAGACAATTGACAACAAACTTGAAAAGCTTAATTCTTTCGAAAATGGCTGTTGGATAAATCTTGTTGAACCTAATCAAAGTGAAATTAAAGAAATATCGTCTTTATTAGATATAGATATTGATAGTATAAAATCTGCACTTGATGAGGAGGAACGTTCAAGAATAGATCTTGAAGATAATCATACATTAATTCTTATAGATATTCCAGTTGATGAAAGTGATAGTAATTCTACACACTACTCTACTATACCTTTAGGTATAATATTAGTAGAAAATGCTATTCTTACAGTTTGCACTGCCCAAACTAAAATCTTAAATGATTTTATAGTTGGTCATATAAAAGATTTTTTCACTTTCAAAAAAACTCGTTTTATCCTTCAAATACTCCATAAAAATGCTAGTTATTACTTGCATTACTTAAGGAGAATAAATAGAATTACAACAGTTATAGAAAAAGAAATATACAAATCAATGAAGAACAAAGAACTTTTACAGCTTTTAGAACTAGAAAAATCACTAGTATATTTCTCGACCTCTTTAAAAGCTAATGAGTTAGTTCTAAATAAATTACTTCGTACTTCTAGTATTAAAAGATACCCTGAAGATGATGATTTACTTGAAGATGTTATCGTTGAGAACAAGCAGGCTGTAGAAATGGCTACTATATACGGAGATATACTTAGTAGGATTATGGATGCATTCAGTGCAATTATAAATAATAATCAAAATAATGTTATGCAATTTTTAACTTCTGTAACTTTGATTGTATCAATTCCTACACTAATATCAGGTTTCTTTGGAATGAACGTAGGTGGAATCCCATATAGTACAGATCCCAATGGTTTTTGGGTAGTGATGCTTATAACTACGTTAATTTGCTTAGTTGTTACATTCTTCATGTCTAAAAATAAGTTATTATAAATAAAATTAAAATTGATATAATTCTATATTATTTTTTAATATACAGATTTATTATGGAATCAGTGTATACAATAGCACCTTCAAAATGAATTATAGATTCTTTTGAAGGTGTTTGCTTATTAGGGAGGTAAAATATATGAATTATCTTCTTTTAATAATCGGTTTCCTTTTATTAATAAAAGGTGCCGATTATTTATTAGATGCTGCTTTAAATATTTCAAAACTTTATAAAGTCCCTGCTGTTATAATCGGACTTACTTTAGTTGCATTTGGTACAAGTTTACCAGAACTGTCTGTAAGTGTATTAGCATCTACTTATAGTAATACTGGTATTGCTTTAGGTAATGTTATCGGTTCAAACATCTTTAACTTATTAATGATTGTTGGTTCTGCAGGTGTGGTTCAGACATTGATTGTAGATGAATTTATTATAAAAAAGCAATTTCATTTGCTTTTACTATCATCTATGATCTTATTATTAATATCAGTAGATAGGTCTATATCTAGAGTGGAAGGTATATTTTTACTTATATTGTTCATATCTATTGTTTATTATATAGTTACCAAGGCTTTGAAATACAAATCTAGTACTTCTTTTTACTCAGAGGGATTCGTTCTTGAAAATGGATCTAGTTCTATTCAGTCAAAATTAAATAATAAAATAAACTTATTATTATTTATTTTAATTGGTATTATAGGAATTACTATTGGAGGTAACCTTATTGTTTATTCTTCTATTTCTATAGCTAATTTATATGGGGTTAGCGACGAATTAATAGGTTTTACTATCATAGCTATAGGAACATCTCTTCCTGAACTTATAACTGCTTTAGTTGCGGCTACTAGGGGTAATAGTGGTATTGCTTTAGGAAGTGTTTTAGGTTCTAATATATTTAATATATTATTTATAACAGGTATATCAGCTGCAGTATCTCCTCTTAATATTTCTAACAATATATTAATTGATATTATTTTTATGATTTTAGTTACATTCATTACCTATATTTTTGCTTGTAGAAAAAATGATATCAGTAAATTCGAAAGTAGCACTCTAATGGTGCTATATACTTTATATTTATTTAATCTGATTATAGCTATATAAACAAAAAAGAAAGCATATTTGCTTTCTTTTTTGTTTATTTTTCTTCATTGCTTATTATCATATCATCTAAGCTTTTTTCTAGCATATTTTCTAAATCTTCTTCGATATTTAATATATAATTTGGAACATATTCTTCAATAGTCTCTTCTTTTTCTATAGTAGTAAATTTAGTCATAAGCACTTCATCATAATTGATATTAAGTTCTGGTATTTTATTTATAATATCTTTGCAACAATCATAATCTTCATTGGCTAGAGAAGTGTATATGTCTATGCTTTTTTTATAATAAAGATTAGCTAACATATACTCACATTTCTTAGATCCCAACTTCATACCTTCATTATAATATTTTTCAGCTTCATCAGATTCATTCATTTTAATACTCAGTTGCCCCAAGTTAAATATTGATTCTAAGCATTGAGATGATCTAGCTTTTTCGTACCAGTATTTAGAACTTGTATAATCCTTTAAGTATATATCATATATTACACCTAGCATATGTTGAGAATATATATTTTCTTCATTTGCTGTAACTTCAAACATCTTTTTTGAATCTTCATAGTTTTCTTCTTTAAAATATATTTCACCCAAATATATACGAGCATTTAGGTTGCTTTTATTTGCAGCCCTCTCAAAATACTCTTTTGCCTTTATTTCATTATCTCGCTCTTTGTAAATACATCCTAATTTATAACTAGCTTCTGAGTCTCCATTATCAGAAGCTTTTGTATACCATATTATAGCTTCCTCAATATTATCAATTTCTTCATACAAATTTCCTAGCTTTATTTGGCAAGATAGTTGCTCTGAATTTCTTAGATAGTATGATATTGATTTTTCTTTATCATCTATTTTATAAAATAAATCACCTAAGTTTTCAATTGATTCTTTGCACCCATTTACTATAGCATCTTCATAAGTTTTAATAGCTAGTTCAAATTCATTTTCTTCAAAATAAACACCTGCTAAGTTATTTTTTGCTTCTACTAGTTCATCATCTGCGGCCATTTTATAATATGTCTTAGCATTCTCTAAATCATTTTCTCTGTTAAATAGATTTGCTAATCTAAATTTAGATATAGTATGATCTTGTTGTATGGCCTTTTTATAATAATCTATAGCATAATCTTTTTTGTCTTGCCTATCATATATATACGCTAACCTATACTGTGATTTTACATCTCCTTTTTCAGAGCTTTTTATGTAATATCTTTCCGCTTCTTCAAGATTATTTTTCATTTCCATAGTCATAGCTAAGTTAAAACAACCTTTTATATGTCCCACTTTATATAAATACTTATATAAAGTTATTGAATTTTTTTCATCATTTTCTGATTTATTTATAATAGCTAGATTATATTTACAGTTTTCATCTAAAAGTACCGATCCCTTTTTAAAACATTCTAATGCATCTTCATCTTTATCCAAATTGGTATATAGTATACCTAAATTGAAACAAGCCTTACCTAAGTTGTTTTGAGCCGCTTCTTTTAGCCATTTTTCACTCCTATAAAAATCATTTAATTTAAAATAACACACACCTAAATTATTTTGTGCCTGTAGATGCCCTTCTTTTGCAACTTTTTCGTACCAATATATACAATATTCATACGAATTTATACTATAATACATATTACCTAAGTCAAAAGCTGCATCTACAATTCCATTTCTATATGCTTTGCTGTACCATTCTTCTGCTTCATTGTATTTGCCCTTCTTTAATAGTATATTGCCTAATATATACTGAGACTTAACATAATCTAACTCTGCAGCTATTCTGTAGCTTTCTATAGCATTATCTATTTTTCCTATCTTTTCATAAAAAGCTCCTTTAGTATGATATACTTTAGGATCATTTTGTATATTCATTATTTTATCAATAGAAAATTTTGAACTTTTCATAACCTACTCCCTATCATTTACATTAATATACATTTTAACATATTTTATTATATAACATAAACTATTTTATTAGTATAGTTTTTTCTATCTCTTATATTTTATGAATCTAAATTAAAATTACTATGCTAAACTAATTATATAGTATATAAAATTTAACTAAATACAAACAAGGGGTGTTATTGTGAATATAAGTAATGTATTTATTCAGGTCTTAACTTTATTTATATTAATTATAGTTGGATATTATGCTAGAAAAAAAGAATTAATCGATGATGAGTTTACCTCAAAGTTATCTTCATTAGTGATGCTTTTTTTTCTTCCATGTATGATAATCAGCTCTATGCAAATAGAATACAATACAAATATGATAAGTAAAATTATTCTACTTATCATAATTTCTTTATTTATGTACTCTATTTCATTTATTATTGCGTATTTTTCTAAATATATATTTAAGTCTACTAATGATTTAGGTATTTATCAATTTGTAATTTTATTTTCAAATGTTGGTTTTATGGGATATCCTATAGTTCAAGCAATGTTAGGTAAAGAAGCTATTTTTTATACTGCTATTTTTAATTTACCATTTAATTTATTAATTATGACTCTTGGAACTTTTATACTCTGTAAAAATAATGACAATTACACTTTTTCTATAAAAGTTCTAGTAAATCCAGTGATAATATCAGTATTTTTAGGACTCTTTCTGTTTTGTTTAAAAATTAGGCTACCTAAGTTTATTAACAATCCCATAGAGTTATTAGGTAACGTTACGACACCAATTTCAATGTTAGTAATTGGCAGTATGCTATTTTCTTCATCTGCAATTGAATGCTTCTTAAATAAAAAACTATATATTTTATCTTTTATAAGACTATTATTTATACCTTTTATAGTATACTTTTCACTTAAAAATATCTTAACAGATCCTATGCTATTGTCTATACCAATTGTGATATCTGCTATGCCTGCTGCTAGCAATACTGCTATTCTCGCTAATGAGTATAAAGCTAATGAAGGTTTAGCTTCACAAGCAGTATTTTTATCAACATTGTTTTCAATTTTTACAATTCCTCTAATTGCGGGTATACTCCTATGATATATTTATAATAATATAAAAGAAGGATTATAACTATTGTTGTAGTATATAATCCTTCTTTTATATTATTTAACAGTTTTTAAATCTATATATGCTTCAATCTGAGGTATATACAACATATTAGAATCCTTAATATGGGTATTTCCAAATTCTTTTAGCTCTTTTCCTTCTTTGTCTTTTGTTATCTTATATCTTATTATTTCATTATTTTCTTCGATTGTTGCTTGAAAAAACATACCCTCATACTGTTTAAATCTGAAGTTAAAATTATCTCTTGTTAACTTAATTGTTAAAATTTTCATTTTATTTCCTTTCTATAAGTAGTAATAAATTTCATTACATTATAACATACTACTTTTATTTACTCAAATACCTATAGCTATTCATGATATAATATATTTAAGGAGGTTGATTACTATAATTAAATTTAAACTACTATCATTATTACTATTTCCAATCGCACTACTTATAAACTATTTCGCTTCTAGTTTTCCAGATTTAATAGATAAGTATTACTCTTCATATATTAACAAATATACAGTTATGCTTCTTAGCAAAATTAGTGGTATATTTCCATTTTCATTATATGAACTTAGTATGTATATTATAGTTTTATCCATTATTCTTTCTGTAATACATCTGATTATATCTATTTATAAAAATAAGAATTCAACTGTATCTTTAATAAAAAAGTATATGCTAAACATTTTATCTTTTCTTTCTATAGCATATTTTCTATTTATAATTTTATGGGGATTAAACTATAACCGTATACCATTACAAACAACACTTATATCTAGTTACAATGAAACCTATAATAAAAATATGTCTATTTCTAATCATTCAATTGAAGAACTAGGTAACTTGTATAATCACTTGATAAGTCAAGCTAATGATGTTCGTAAAAAGGTTGATGAAGATAACAATGGAGTTATGAAATGTAAAACTGATTATAAAGGTATTATATCCAGGGCTCAGTTAGGTGTAAATAATATTTCTAATTTTTTTCCTCAACTTGCTGGTAACTATTCTAATCCGAAATATGTAATATCCTCTAATTTAATGTGCTACACAGGTATAACTGGCATATATTTTCCTTTTACAGGAGAAGCTAATATTAACATTGCTACTCCTGACTTATATATTCCCTCTACAACACTGCATGAGATGGCTCATCAAAGAGGATTTGCTAGTGAAGATGAAGCAAATTTTATAGGCTATTTAGCCTCTATTAATCATCCTGATATTGATTTTAAATATTCAGGCTATATACTAGCCCTAAACCATACTGCTAATGCACTATCTAGAGTTGACTATGATTCGTACAAAATACTTACTAAAAAAATATCTAATGAGGTTATGACAGATTTAAAAAATAATCAAATTTTTTGGAATAAATATGAAGGAAAAATTGATGAGGTATCAAATAAATTTAATGATTCTTATTTAAAAGCAAATGGAGTAAAAGATGGAACTGGCAGCTATGGTAAAATGGTAGATTTATTATTAACTTATTATAACCTTTATCCATATTTAGATTAATAAAAAAACTGTGTTAATATACTTAACACAGTTTTTATTCTTTATAGATAATCTTTGGTATCGCTAGGTAATCCTTTTTTAGCTAATCTAGCCTCTACTATATCTTTAATTACAGAATATATTATAGCAAATAGCGGAACCCCTATTATCATTCCTACTAGCCCTAATAATTTACCTGCAACTAAAATAGAGAATAATATCCAAAATGCTGATATACCAATAGAATCCCCTAATATCTTAGGTCCGATTATATTTCCATCTAATTGTTGTATTATAACTATTATTAGTAAGAACCATAACGCCTTTACAGGAGATACAAACATTATTATTATAAATGATGGTATCGCTCCAATAAATGGTCCAAAGAATGGTATAATATTTGTTATACCTACTATCACTGATACTAATATTGCAAATGGCATTTTAGTTACTGTAAGTATTATAAATGTTAATATACCAATTATTACAGAATCTATAATCTTTCCACTTAAGAACTTACCAAAAGTATCATTACTTCTATTCCCTAATTCAACTATTGTATCTGCATTTTGCTTAGAAAACATAGCATATACTACTTTTTTAGTAGATGCTGCAAATTTTTCTTTGTCTATTAACATATATATTGAGATTATTATTCCCAGTATTATATTCCAAACACTTGACGCTATAGTTTTTACAGTATTCGCTAGTACAGGCAATAAGTTTGTTAATATATTTATAGTATAATTTATAAACTCATTCCACTTATCCATTGCCATTCCGATATATTCATTGTTTAAATCAAGTTTAGAGCTTAAATCTTCTATTAATACAGTTAAATTTGCAACATATGTAGGTATATCATTAACAAGTCCTACTATACTATCTACTACTTGAGGTAATACAAATTGTATAAATAAGTACATTATAACAAACGCTACTATATATGTAAGTAATATACCGATTCCTCTTTTTGACTTCTGACTTAGACTTTTTATTTTTTCATGTACTAAAATTCGATTTTCAATAAAAACTAAGATAAAGTTTAATAAATATGCTATTACAAAACCTATTATAAAAGGTTGTAATGTTGATATCACCCATCCTAGTTGATTGGTAAACTCACTCATTTTGTCTAATATACTATAAAAAACTATACTACAGCATATAACAATAAATGAATAAACCGAAATAGTTGTATATCTTTTATTCCAATCTATCTTCATATTACCTCCCAAATTTCCTCACTATATCTTTGATATATAATCATTATTTGTAAGTGTAATATACCATATTAAGTAAGGTTTGTCATTAGTTTTAAGTATACACTATTTGAATTTTTCTTCATATTATATCAATAGTCTTTTACAAGAAATAGTTTCTTACCGATTTCTTTATCCCCAGCTATGATTTCGCCTTTATATACTGTTTTATTTTTATTTGTATCAAATACTAATAATTCCACAGGCTTATTCCCCTGTATTATTATCCTACTTCCATTATTATTTGTTTTTCTATCTAAAACAGGTGTATCTTGATAAATATAGTATATTTTATCATCTACCATTTTTACATTCTTTATACCTAAAAGTCTACCCTTGTCATCATAATAATCTCCTACATGAGATAAATAATAACTAAAATCTATATTTAGATTATATTTTATTTTTTGTTCTAATATTACATTATCTCCATCAATATTGTATATTAACTTTCTTATATTCCCTTCATCGCTTTTATAAGTATTATCGCCTTTTATAAGTATATTTAATTTATTATCTACTATATTGTAGTCATATACCTTTTTATTTAATAGGTCACCATCGTTAAGTTTTGAGTTCATAAATTCATTACTTTTACTCATACTATTTTGCTCAATATCATATACAAAAAAATATGATTTTAAATACTCTAAAGAATCCATAACTTGAATATATATCTTGTTATCTTGAGTAAAGGTAATCTCCCCTTCTTGCATTTCCTTGAGTTTGTCTTTCTTAAATATTATTTTACTTTCATTATTTTTAAGGTTAGTTTTTAATATATATATATCACTTAATCCTTCGTTATAGTCTAATGATACCGTATATATACAATCTTTGTATTTTGTAGAGTAATAAGGTGTAAGCAGATAGTTTTCTGGTACTTCTTTTAAATCTAATGGAATTATATATTCATTAATTTCTTTAGTTTTTTTATTTTTTTCTATTACTCTTGTGTACTTACCACTTTTATTATCAAATCCACCATAAATCCCATCTATATCTATTATTCCTATGTAGTCTTCATTTTCATAAATAGTTTCTACAAATTTATTCTTTACTATATCATTATGTTCACTACTACTTCTTATAAAATCTCTTCCTATTGTACTTTCTGATTTTATAACACTTGTAATGCCATCCTTATTTATTACTATTTCTTCTTTTTTAAAATCCTTAATAGCCGGAGTGTATACAATACTTATATCATCAAGTTCTTTTATATCACCTTCTATAGTTTTTATATCTACTTTATTCTTAGACATAGTATTGAATGCAACAATCATAATCAACATAGTTCCTATTATTACACTAATCTTTGTATATCCTCTTTTCATACTTTCCCCCTTTAAAAATCCATTGTGTTTAATATTTTTATGTTTATTAAAGTACAAATACTAATTATAAAAATTGATAAACAAACAATTATTGTATTTAAGCTAATTAAAGTTATTTTATTTAAGATTAAATTATTTAGCATAGAAAAGCCTATAAATCCTATAATTAATATTCCTATAAATTTCACATTGCTCTTTAAAAGATGTTTAATTAATACTAATGTAAACAATAGTGATATTGCACTACTCATTAAAAACACATAAACTAATACAAATTGTTCTATGCTGTAAGGAATATATTTTCCTAATATATATATTGTGTCCTTTGCAAATCCAAAACTAACTACATTACCCTCCATAAATCTAGGCAAAATATTGTATGCTACTAATGTTAATACCATAAACCCTGTAATATACATATAAACTAAGCATAGTATATTCAAAAACTTACTCATATATATATATATTCTTCCTAAAGGAATTGTAGCTAGGGTATATATACTCTTGTTACTTGATGAGAAATCCTTTTTCCAAATAACAATAGAATATAATATACAAACTATTAGTCCATATACAAATATGCTCATCATTTCTTGGTTTAATAAATTCTCAAAACTAGTACTTCCTATCCTATTCGTAAGTGTTGTTAACCTTGTGCCTATTACTTTAGTCATTACCTTATTATATTTGTACAAATTAAATATAATATCAAATAAAAATATTGTGCAACTTATTGTTACTATATTAAAATATGCCTCTTTGTTTCTTTTAAATTCAAAATTGAAAAGATACATTAATTTATCCACTATACTCAACTCCTTAATCTAAATAAAAATATTTAATAAATATTTTCAATTTGATATCCTACCACTCTACCCTCATATGTTATACATCTATTATCTATATCAATTACATATATACTCTCATCTATTTTGTCTAATCCATGTATAGAGCTATCTAGAACGGTAATATAGATGTTATCATCTTTTATAATCGCATTTTTTATAAATCTATCTTTCTCATTTCTTTTACGCTTCTCTAGAGTTATTTTAAATTCTTTTTCTATTTCTTTTGTGCTTATATCATATTGAGTGTAAAATAAATCTATATCTTTACGAGTATCTGACAAAATAATTTTTAACTTGTTATTTTCAAATAATATATCCGCAAAGTTAAGAGAGTTATTTATATTAATTTCATATAATGTGCTATCATCTGATGACAAATTATACTCTAATAGATATATATCATCCCCCTCATTATTGCTATTATCATATTTATTCACAACAACTATTGTGTAAATAGTGTCCTTATATGAAATAACTTTATCATAACTTATAATTTCATCTCCAGCTAAAAAATTTAATTCTTTAATTTTTTCTTTTAAATCGATATTATTTACACTTTTTAACTTCTTAGTTTTTTTATCTAATTTAGAAATATTCAAACTATTTTTGCCGTATATAGATTCTGAATAATACTTAGATGCATGGTTACTAATTACATATAATTCGCCTTTATACCTATAAGAAGCTAGTATATTAGCTTGTTCTATTTCCGGGGAAATATCAGGATACTCTAGTTTATATTTTGTTCTATTCATATCCCTTAGCTTTGGATCTTTATTTATAATTTTTTCATCTTTTCCTTGATTATCAAATATCTTATATGTATCATTAGTTTTTCTCTCATCAACTATAAAATATATTTGATTTTTATCCTTTGAATAATCTATTTCGTATCCAATGTAAGATATATAATCTTGTCCACAACTCACATCTAATAATTCAGTATATATTTGTTCTTTAAAATATCTATCACTCTTCTTTTCTTTTGTTGTAATCACTTCATTTTTACTATTGATTGTATGTGTAAAATCATAGTATATACTAGATTCATACTCTTTAATTCTTATATCAATTTTATCTAAGTCACTTATATGACCACGTATTGTTTCTATTTGTGGTTTTCTATTATTATTGTTTATTGAAATACTTAAAAACATGGTAATTGCAAAACCTATTATTATAATAGGTAATTTTGAATTTAGTTTCATGATTCCCCCACCTATATATATATTCTTTTATTTATTAACACATATGAAATTGAATTTAATATGACTATATTTACCAAATTTAATATCAAATCTAGACCTATATTACCAATACTGTATACATTTAATATCTCATAGGTTTTATCTGAATATATTAATAGTAAAAATATATTTACAATTGGATACATTAACAGAATAAATAATGTTAATTTCAAGCTATTTTTAAAACTTAAGCCTATAATACACACTACAAATAATATAGATATAACAAGAAGTAGCCAAACCCCATATATCATAATAAAATCTATGAAATTTATTGGAAAAATAATTTTTCCAAATCCGCTATAATTAAAATCACTTGATAATAGTGTTTTTATTAACCCTTTATTCTTAAATGCTAAGCTAAATATATTTTTTGATAAAAAGATAGCTATAATATTGCTAATCAGATAACTATAAACTATCACTAATACAGATATTAATTTTGCTAAATAGATATAAAATCTATTTTGAGGTAGCATAATAAAAGTATAAATGCTTTTATCACTATAATCACTTTTCCATATCATTACTGTATATATTAACAAACCACCTACAAGTCCTATAACTATTGCTCCAAATATGTATATATTGCCTGAAAGTATTTCTGAACCATATGTAATCCCTCCATATTTATCTATTAATGAACTTATATATGGTGTGTTTTGATATATTCTCAATATAGTAAATATATTAATTCCAAATACTAAAACAAAGAAAGTTAAAATATATATTGTACAAAACTTCATATGTCTTTTTAATTCTAAATTTACTAAAGTAAGAAGTTTATTCATATCTATAAATTTCCTCCATTTTTTCAACTATAGATAGTCCTTCTATCTCTCTTATTTCTTCTGCATTAAATGTAGATATTACCTTTCCTTCTTCAAGAATAATAACATCATCAATTAGCATTTCAACTTCTTCAATTTCATGAGTTGTAATTACAATACCTTGATTTTCATTCATATACTGTGCTATTGTTCCTATAAATTCTTTACGTTTAAATATATCTATTCCCGAAAATGGTTCATCTAGTAACAAGTAATCACTCTCTTGGCAAAAACCTAATATTAACTTTATTCTAGCTATATTTCCTTTTGATAAATTATCAATTATTTCATTATCCTTTAGCTTAAATATACTTAGCATTTCATAGGCTCTTTCATTATTCCATTTTGTATAAAATGTATCCATAAATTCAAAGCTTTCTTTAACTGTTATGTTTTTAAAATGAGTATTTATATCTGGAACAAAAGCTAGCTTGTTATAGGTATCTTTATTTAATTTTTCTCCATCTATTAATATTTTTCCACTGTCGATTTTTATAAGCCCGCAAATAGCTTTCATAACTGTGGATTTTCCTACTCCATTTATCCCTAATAGACCTGTTATTTTACCTTTTTCTATATTAAAACTTACATTATCAAGAGCTTTAAAATTCTTATTTATTAATCTACTTGTTTTTTTGTATGTCTTAGTTACATTTTTTACTTCTATCATATTACTCTCCTCTAGCCCCTATTAGTATCTATTATTAATTATTTCTAAAACTTCTTCTTTACTAAGCTTTATTGATTTCATATTATCTATAAATTGATCTAAGCTTTCATTGATAAGTTCTGACTTTATATTCTTTAATATTTCTTCATTTGTAGTTATATTACTTTGGTAGTTTTTAAAAGTATTAATTATTCCCATTTGCTCCATCTCCTTATATGCTCTTTGTACTGTATTCAAATTTACTTTTAACTCTAGTGCCATATCTCTTCTAGAAGGTATTGTCTCTCCTGGATTTAATTCTCCTATTATTATTTTTCTTTGTATATATTTTATAATTTGTAAATATATAGGAGACTTATTGTCTATACTAAAACTCATATATCCTCCTTAGAGTGTATTATACACTTAATACACTGTTTTTAAATTTTTTAACTTTCCCCAATTATGTATTAAGCATATAATACACTTTATCTAAATTATTATAAGTGTATTATATACTTAATACACTTTAATTGTAAACATACTTTTTAAAATTTAGGCATTTAAGAGTCTCATTTTTGTCCAAGTAATCATATATTTAAACTAAGTAGTGAAAATTACTATACAAAAATATTTAACATGGAGTGTTGTATATATGAGTAAAGACTGTATGAGTAAAGACAATTGTTGCAATCTTCCTAAACACCATGAAAAAGCTTGTGGATGTGAGTCTAAACAAACTAAAAATTGTGGTTGTGATACTAAGATATGTAAACCAAAAAAAGAATCTAATAAATCTATGGGTAAAAGTATGTATCCAATGTTTGTATATCCTATGGATTTATGTGATTGTCAGATTTATCAAATATTAAGTTGCGCTAGAGGAAAAGTTGTTGGATTAAAATTAACTGATAGTAATTGTATTTTAAGATTGCGTATATGCGACGTAAATCATTGTGCTGTTATGGGGAAAACATCTTCTGGTAAAGGTCCTATATACGTAAAATTAAGTTCTATACAATATGTAGATTTAGGTAAAGAAACATATGTAAACCCATTATGTGGTTCTACTAGTGGGATAGGTACACAAGGTCCTGTTGGCCCTATGGGTCCTAAAGGTGATAAAGGGGACAAAGGTGATCTTGGACCTAAAGGTGATAAAGGGGATACTGGTGCTAAAGGACCTAAGGGTGATAAAGGTGATATCGGACCACAAGGACCTAAGGGTTCCGATGGAATATCAGGTAATGCTATTCCTGGACCACAAGGCCCTAAAGGAGACAAAGGGGATGCTGGTCCGCAAGGTCCTAAAGGGGATACTGGTACTAAAGGACCTAAGGGTGATAAAGGCGATATGGGACCACAAGGCCCTACAGGAACTCCAGAACCATACGTTACGCCTAAAAAAGTTCCTTATAAAAAATAGTTTAATAAAAGAGGAAGATTTAACTTCCTCTTTTATTATTTTTCTCCTATTACATATTGTTCTTTGTTTACTAAACTTTCAATGAATAATTGAGGATTATTTATTATCCATATTTTTTTATATTTAGGATGCTTTTTTATGTAACTTTCTAGTTTCATTGCATTACTTCTACTATTACTAGCAAAGTAAACTTCTAGATTTTTAAAACCTTTAGCTCTTGTATATTTGCAATTTATCCCTTTTTTATGTTCCTCTATTCTTCTATTTATATCGCTTGTATAACCTGTATATAAAGAATTATCTTTACACTTTATTATATAAGTAAAATACATAATTAACCTCACTAATTTTATATTATATTTATTACCATATAATAAATATATCATAAAAATAGGTGAATCTATAAATTAGATTCACCTTTACTGTTGTCTTTTATTATATCTTTAAAATATTTTCTGACACATTATCGCTTTTTACTCTTACAATCTTTGCTGCAATACCAACTACTGTTGCACCTTCTGGTACATCTTTTAATACTACAGAATTTGCTCCTATCTTAGATTTAGAACCTATATTTATTGGACCTAGTATTTTACTTCCTGCTCCTATAAATACATCATTACCTACTGTAGGATGCCTCTTTCCCGTATCTTTTCCTGTTCCTCCTAGTGTTGTTCCATGATAAATCACTACTCTATTTCCAATTTCGGCTGTTTCTCCTATTACTACCCCCATTCCATGATCAATAAGTATAGCATCTCCAATTTTTGCACCAGGATGTATCTCTATTCCAGTTAAAAATCTAGATATTTGAGATATAACTCTTGCACTAAAGAACCACTTATGATTATATAAAAAATGGGATATTATATGAGCTATCCTTGCATGAACAGATGGATATAATAAAAAAACTTCTAGCTTCGACCTTGCCGCTGGATCGTTTTCCATAATAAATTCTATATCTTTATTTATTTTTTTTAGCACTCTTGCTCATCCCTTCATTTAATGTTGACTAAAATATATTCATTGACATGTACTTTTCTACTCCATCAGGTGCTACTGTTACAATTTTTTTATCTGGATATAACTTTGACATTAATAATGCTCCATAAACATTCGCTCCAGAAGAAATACCAACTAGTATACCTTCTTTTTCAGCTAGTAATTTTACTGTATCAAAGGCTTCTTCATCACTAATTACAATTACTTCATCAACTAAGCTATCATCGTAATTTTTAGGAATAAATCCTGCTCCAATACCTTGTATCTTATGTTTTCCACTTATACCTTGTGATATTTTAGGTGAATTTTTAGGTTCTATAGCTACTATCTTAATATTTGGATTTTTTTCTTTCAAATATTTTGCCACTCCACTTATGGTTCCACCTGTTCCAACACCACAAATAAATATATCTATATCAGGAATATCTTTATATATTTCAACTCCGGTTGTTTTATAATGACCATTTATATTATCTATATTATCAAATTGACTTAAACTTTTATAATTTGAATTTTCTTCTAAAAGCTGGTTTGCAACTTCTACAGCTCCACTCATACCTTTATCTCCAGAAGTTAATATAAGTTTTGCTCCATAAGCACTCATTAACATCCTTCTTTCAATGCTCATTGTTTCAGGCATAACTATTATCACTTCATAGCCTTTTATTTTGCCTATCATAGCTAGAGCTATTCCAGTATTACCACTGCTCGCTTCTACTAATACATCTCCTTTTTCTAGCTTCCCTTCTTTTTCAAGACCGTCTATCATATGATATACCGCTCTATCCTTTACACTTCCTCCTGGATTTTGTCTTTCTAATTTTAAATATACATTATTATTTCCTACGTTATTTAATTTAACTATTGGAGTATTTCCAATAAGATCTATAATATTTTCATATAACATAATATCTCCTCCTCTTTTTATTATCAAAATGATAATTATAGAATTATTATATTATTATCATTTTGATAATGCAACATATAATTTTATTTTTATTGTTAATATATTTTAACTTTATAAATTATGCATATTAAATCTATATCGTTCCATTCTTAAATAAAACTAAAAAGAACCTATACACTTTTAAAAGTATATAAGTTCTTTTTTATTTTTATTCATTAAATAATTTATCTCCTAAATTAACAAACATTTGCAGCATTAAATATAACTTTATATCTATTTTCTCCTTACTATTAATTAACTCTTTAGCGTCTTCTCTAGATATTAGCATTGCTTCAATATCCTCATCTTCTTCTAAGTATTCTTTGCTTATATTTCCATTACATGTACAATATACAAAAGCTACTGATTCATCTGTCATTCCTGGAGATAAATATAATTTATCCATACTACTCGAATTATTTATATCTATAAGTTCTAAGCCTGTTTCTTCTTTTAACTCTCTTGATACAGTCTTTCTTATATCTTCATCATTGTCTACCAATCCTGCAGGTAACTCATATATATAATTATTTATAGGTACTCTATATTGTTTAATTACAACCAGTTTATTTTTTTCTTTATGATAAGCTGCAATTACAACTGCATCTATTTTATCATCTTTATTTTCTAAATATATACCCTCTAATTCTTCTTTATTTTTTCTAGATGCAACCATCCAATGCTTTTGATTTTCATTTTTATTGTTGTACTCTACATCATAAAGTCCAACAAAATTCGTTACAACTAGAGGATTAACTTTAGTAATTTTTGATTTATTCAATTTTTTTACTCCCTTTCTATTTTGCTATAATTATCTACTCATTATTAGTATACTATAATAACATAAAAACCTATACACAATTTAAACTCTGCATAGGTTTTTACATATTATATTAAAATTATGTATCCTTATAGTTCATAAAATATATCTTCTAATTTAGATTAAAGTGTTATACACTATTATTATATTCTTAGGAGGTAGTACATGAGCTTAATATCATATATATTATTTGTTAATATTATAGGTTTTTTTATTATGTTTATAGATAAAAAAAGAGCTATAAATAATCAGTGGCGAATTTCAGAATCAACATTGATTTTAATTGCTACAATAGGAGGATCAATTGGTATCCTATCTGGTATGAAATACTTTAGACATAAAACAAAACATTTCAAATTTAATACAGGTATACCTTTAATTTTAATTTTTCAATTAGCTTTTTTATTTATTATAAAATCCTAATCTATCTGACTAGGATTTTATAATATTATTTATCTTGTATATCTACTATGCACCATATATTATTTTTACTTATAATTTTTAATCTTGTAATACTTTCATTAAACGGTCCACTTGATGTTTCCCAGAAAAACTTTATAGTAACATCATATGAACCATCCTTATTTTCTTTTTCACACAAAACTTTATAATCTTTGACCCATGGACTAGAGTATCCTGTAATCCATGAGTAGTTATTATTATTATTCATTTCTTGTTTGAATTTTTTCTTTAAGTCTCTACACATTACAGAATATTGAAGAGGTCCACTTCTTTCTTTAATACCATTTGCATAAATTGATATTACTTTATCTTTGCTATTTGCACCAAATTTATCTAGTGCTTCTATTAAAAGTTTATTCTGCTCCTTGATTTGTTGTAAATATATCTGTTCATCATTGTTATCCATATTCCTCCCATTTGATTCAAGGCAATTCATTCCCCATAATAATCCTGTGATACTTATTAATACTAAAAGTCTTTTCATTTCTTTCTCCTCAACAGCATTTTAAGTTAGTTTTACCTTTATATTTAGTATAAATACAAAAGACCTTAAATACATATGTATTTAAGGTCTTTATTTTATGCTAATGTTTTGAATGAGTACCCATTTTCTTTGAAATATTTTATTATTTCAGGAAGTGCTTTTGCTGTTTCTTCTTTTCCATAAGTGTCATGCATTAGTAAAACAACAATGTCTTTATCTTTTGAGCTATTTATAGCATATTCAACTAATTGATTTGCACTTTTCTTTTTACCTTCAGCATCTGCATTTAATGCATTCCAATCAATAGATGCCATATTGTTTTGGTCTAGATATACATCAAGTTCATCCATACCTTTCCATGACATATGTCCACCTGGACATCTAATTACTCTTGTTGAAAAATACGGCCCTAAAATATCTTTTAGTATGTTGTCTGTTTTTTCAAAGTCATCTATAAAATTATCTAAATTTAATGTTTTTGATGGATACAAGTACTTATAATCATGGCTGTACGAATGATTTGCTATTGCATTTCCATAGTCAAAACTTCTTTTTATTAGGTCTTTAGCTTCTTTCCCGCCTCTTTCAATAGTTGATCCTGTTACAAAAAATGTAGCTCTAACATCTTGTTCCTCTAATACATCTAGTATTTGAGGTGTAACTGTTGTTGATGCACCATCATCAAATGTTAAAAATACTATTTTTTCTCCATTATTAGAATAGTCATATTTACTTAGTCTTTGTGATATTTCAACAGCATCATATGAGTATTTTTTTGCATTGTGATTAACACCTATCATTTTCTTTTTAGCTTCTTCCTCTTCTTTTTTCTTTTTTTCAGCTTCTAATCTTTCAGCCTCTGCTTTTTGTTGCATTTCTATTCTTTCTTGTTTCTTTTCTGATATATATGAAGTAGCTGCTCCAACTCCGTTAACACCAATAAGTACAGCTACCACTGCTGTCATTGTAATTATTACAGTTCTTTTTGTTTTATCTTGTCTTTTGTGTTTTGAACTAAAATTTATCTTATTTTTTCTAGCCATAATCTCCCCCCTATTTTGTTGTATTTTGTCACTTTTTTATATTATTATAATACATTACCTAATATGCAAAAATCAATAGATAATAATGACAATTAAATAATAAAATATAAGAAAGAGCCTATTGTACTAATATTCAACTAGTTTACAATAGGCTCTTTCTTATATTTTTTATTTATTTAAATACATATTTTGATAATACTCTTTATATTCACCGGATATTATACTTTCCCACCATTCTTTATTTTCTAAATACCATCTTATGGTTTGTATAATCCCTGTTTCAAATTTATACTTTGGCTTCCATTTAAGTTCTGATTCTATTTTAGTTGGATCTATTGCATATCTTAAGTCATGACCTGGTCTATCTTTTATATATGTTATTAGAGACTCCGGCTTATTTAATTCTTTTAGTATTATTTTTACCACTTCTAAATTTGTTTTCTCATTATGCCCGCCTATATTGTAAATTTCCCCTTCTTTACCATTGTGTATTATAAGATCTATTGCTAAACAGTGATCCTCTACATGCAGCCAATCTCTTATATTTTTTCCGTCTCCATATATAGGTAACTTCTCATTATTTATTGCTCTAGATATTATTAATGGTATTAATTTTTCTGGAAAATGATATGGTCCATAATTATTTGAACACCTAGATATAGTAACTGGTAAACCAAATGTTCTATAATAAGATTGAACTAACAAGTCAGCTGATGCTTTTGATGCGGAATAAGGAGAGCTTGGATTTATTGGTGTGCTTTCATCAAAAAATATATCAGGCCTATCTAATGGCAAATCTCCATAAACTTCGTCCGTTGATACCTGATGATATCTTTTCACATTATATTTTATTGATGCATCTAATAACACTTGCGTTCCTACAATATTAGTCATAACAAATATACCTGGATCATTAACTGATCTATCAACATGTGATTCTGCCGCAAAATTTATCACTACATCAAACTTTTCTTTATCAAAAATTTCAAAAATAAAATCTCTATCAGATACATTACCCTTAATAAATTTATAATTTTTTTTACATTCTATACTTTTTAGGCTTTCTAAATTGCCAGCATATGTTAGAGCATCTATATTTACAATCATATATTCATCATATTTATTGACCATATATTGAACAAAGTTTGAACCTATAAATCCTGCTCCACCCGTTACTAATATTTTTTTCATACGTCATATCCCTCCAATTAAAATAGTAATTCTAGTTCAGATAATTTTTTTTGTTTTTTATCCTTATCTGAAATGATTAATTCACTTATATTTTCAAGTGGCCATTTTATACCTATGTCTGAATCATTCCATATAACTCCACTATCATACATAGGAGAATAATAATTAGTGCACTTATAATTAAATATTGCATCTTCTGACAATACTAAAAATCCATGTGCAAATCCTTCGGGAATATAAAATTGTTTTTTATTTTCCTCTGTAAGTATTATTCCTTCCCATTTGCCAAATGTAGGTGATTCTTTTCTTAAATCTACTGCAACATCATACACTTCCCCTTTAGTCACCCTTACCAGTTTACCTTGTATATTTTCAGTTTGAAAATGTAATCCTCTTAGTACTCCCTTTTTTGACTTTGATTCATTATCCTGTACAAATACCATATCTAACCCAGCATTTAAAAAGTCCATTCTATTATAACTCTCCATAAAATATCCTCTTTCATCTGAAAATATTTTAGGTTCTATCACATATAGACCATTTATACTTGTTTCCTTAAAAATAAAGTTTCCCATTCACTTCACCTCTATTTTATCTAAGACTTTATTTTAAATTGCTATTTTCTATATTTTCCATAGCTATTTTAGTTAAGTACTTTCCATAATCTGTTTTCATAAGAGGTTTAGCTAGTTTTAGTAATTCCTCTCTATTAATATAGCCTTTTCTATATGCAATCTCCTCTAAACACGCTATATATAGCCCTTGTCTTGTTTGTACTGCCTCTACATAATTAGATGCATCTAACAATCCCTTATGTGTTCCTGTGTCTAGCCATGCCATTCCTCTACCAAATAATTCAACTTTTAATTTTCCTCTTCTTAAATACTCATTATTTACTTCAGTTATTTCTAACTCTCCTCTTTCAGACGGTTTTACATTTTTAGCAATTTCTATTACTTCATTATCATAAAAATACAATCCTGGAACTGCATAGTTTGATTTAGGCTGAATCGGCTTTTCCTCAATAGATAGCACATTATATTCTTTATCAAATTCAACTACTCCAAACTCCCTAGGATTAACTACATGATATCCAAATATTGTAGCACCATCTCTATTAACGGCTTTTTCTAACCTTTCACTAAATCTATATCCATAAAATATATTATCCCCAAGTACTAAGGCTACTTTATCTTTACCTATAAACTCTTCTCCAATTATAAAGGCTTCAGCTAATCCATTTGGACTTTCTTGTATTTTATATTTTATATTAAGTCCTAATTCACTTCCATCCCCAAACAGTTGTTTAAATCCATCTAAATCTCTCGGTGTAGATATTATTAGTATATCTCTTATACCTGCTAACATTAATACTGACATAGGATAATATATCATTGGTTTATCATATATAGGAAGTGCTTGCTTAGATACTGATTTTGTTATTGGGAATAATCTAGTTCCCAAGCCTCCAGCTAATATAATACCTTTCATACTACTTCTCTCCTTTTATTAGTTCTAAATATTCAATTAGTGAGTCTTCCCAGTGTTTAAAAGTATTCTTATTTATTAAATTAAGCATAAAATTGTCTAAAACTGAATACATAGGTCTTGGCGCTAATCGCTTAAATTCATTTGTATTTATTGGATTTACTTTTATATCTATATCCATTACTTCAAATATCTTTTTAGCAAATTCATACCAACTACATTCCCCTTCACAAGTACCATGATAAGTTCCATATAGTTGTGTATTAATTAATTCTATAATGCACTTTGTCAAATCAATAGTACTTGTAGGCGTTCCTATTTGGTCATTTACTACATTAATCTCATCCTTAGTTTTTGATAATTCAATCATTGTTTTTACAAAATTTTTTCCATCTCCATATAACCACGCCGTTCTAATTATATAATACTTTGAGCAAAATTCTTTCACAAAATTTTCTCCCATTAATTTACTTTTTCCATATATAGAATTAGGGGATGTCATATCATCTTCTTTGTATGGTACTTTATTACAACCGTCAAACACGTAATCAGTTGATATTTGAACTAGTTTTGAATTTAACTTTTCACATGCTATAGCTAAATTTTTAGCTCCTAAAGCATTTATCTTATATGCATTTTCAATTTCAACTTCACATATGTCTACTGCTGTATGTGCAGCACAATTAATAACAATTTCAGGTTTATTGTTATTAATAAATTTATCAACTTCATCAAAGTCAGTTATATTTAATATATTTTTATCGGTAGCTATAACTTCATATTCCTCATAACTCTGTAGTTGTTTTATTAATTCTTTCCCTAACTGTCCATTACATCCTGTAATAATAATTTTCTTATTTACCAATCCCATCACCTCCACCAATTATTACATTATATGTTTTAATCAATAACTTATTCTACACATATATTTCTTTATACACAAAAGTACCGATACACTTTGTGTAATCGGTACTTTTATAATTTTAATATTTATCTATTTCTTCTAATAATTCTTTTACAAGGTCATTTCCTTTGATTTTTCTAATTATCTCACCTTTTTTAAATAAAAGACCTTCTCCTTTACCTCCAGCAATACCTATATCTGCTTCTCTGGCTTCTCCAGGTCCATTTACTGCACATCCCATTATAGCTACAGTTATATCTTTATCTAGGTGATTTATTTTTTCTTCTACTTCATTTACTACACTAATTAAGTCTATATTGCATCTTCCACAAGTAGGGCAAGATACAACTTTAATCCTATCGTTTAATAAGTCTAAACTTCTAAGTATTTCTTTTCCTACTACGACTTCTTCACATGGATCTCCTGTTAATGATATTCTAATTGTATCTCCTATACCTTTTAGTAAAAGTGCTCCTACTCCAATAGATGATTTTATCGTTCCTTTTTTAACACTGCCTGATTCCGTTATTCCTATATGTAGTGGGTAATCAACCTTTTTAGATATTAGCTCATATGCGTCTATAGTTTTGTATATATCTGATGATTTAAGAGAAATTACTATATTATAAAAGTCTAAATCTTCAAGAATTTTAATATGACCTAATGCACTTTCTACTAATGCCTGTGCTGTTGCACTACCGTATTTTTCAAGAAGCTCTTTTTCAAGAGACCCTCCATTTACGCCTATTCTAATTTTTAAATCTTTTTCTTTACACTTTTCTACAACCATTTTTACTTTATCTATACTACCTATATTACCTGGATTTATTCTAACTCCATCTACACCTTGTTCAATAGCTTCTAGAGCTAATCTATAGTCAAAATGTATATCTGCTATTACAGGTATATTTACTTTTGATTTAATCTTGCCTATATTTTTAGCAGCTTCCATATCTGGAACTGCAATACGAACAACATCACAACCTACTAATTCTAATGACTTAATTTGTTCTATAGTTGCATTTACATCTCTTGTATCAGTATTAGTCATAGATTGTATACTTATAGGATTGTTTCCTCCTATTTTTATATCACCTACACTAACCTCTCTACATTTTCTTCTTATGTAACTCATTTATGTCCTCCTTTTAAGCAAGTGTCTCCTTCTAGAATAATCTAACTATATCTTTGTATGTTATGAATACCATAAATCCCATAAGTAATGCAAATCCTACCATATGAATTGCAGCTTCTTTATTAGGATCTAATTTTTTACCACCTCTAATACCTTCTATAGCTAACATAACTAGCCTTCCACCATCTAGTGCTGGTATAGGTAGTAAATTTAATATACCTAAGTTTAAACTGATTACAGCACCTATATACATTAAATTAAATATTCCTTTACTCGCTTGATCTGATACTATGCTAATAACTCCTACAGGTCCTGTTACAGCATTTTCTACCCCTCCTGGAACAGTCCCTGTAAATAATTGACCAAAGAATTGAATCATTTGTTTAGTCATATCTACTGTAGTAGTGAACGCACTTCCTATTGCTGTAAAGAAGTTTTTATTTGGCTTATATGCAATACCTATTACATAATTACCTTGTTCATTCTTTTCTGGTGTTACTTTAAATACTTTCGTCTCTTTATCTCTATCAACAGTAATTTTTACTTCTTCTCCTTTAGAGCTATGTAATGATGTTATTACATCTTCCCAACTGTTTATTTTATTTCCATTTATGTCTATAATTTTATCTTCTACCTTTAATCCAACTGATTGTGCAGGACTATTAGGTATAATTTGACCTAGTATCGTACTTGGTGATCCCATATAAATAAACACAGGTATTAATAAAACTACTGCAAAAACTATATTAAAAAACGGTCCTGCAAAAAGAACACTAGCCCTTTGTAGTATACTCTTTCTTCCAAAAGATTTTGGGTCATTTGATTCTCCATCTTCGCCTTCCATAGCACAATATCCTCCTATTGGAAGCAATCTAAGAGAATATAATGTATCTCCTTTTTTTGTTGCAAATAATTTTGGACCCATTCCTACTGCAAATTCATGAATTCTAATCCCTGCTCTTTTTGCAAGTAAGAAATGCCCTAACTCATGTATAAATACTATTATTCCAAATAGTATTATAGCTGCTATTATTGTCATTCTAATTTAACACCTTCCTCAATAAATTCATATACTAAATATTTTGTATATTGTTAGAAACAAACTCTCTAGTCCATCTATCTATTTCTAATATTTCTTCTAATGTCGGTTCACTTATGCTGTTATGAGCTTCTAAAGTTTTCTCTATGTAATATGGTATGTCATAAAATCCAATTTTATCCTCTAAAAATTCATTTACTAAAACTTCATTAGCACTATTTAATACTGCTGAATATGTTCCTCCCATCTTTAATGTTTCATATGCTAATTTTAAACATGGGAATGTTTCCATATCAGGTTCTTCAAATGTAAGTGTTGCAATTTTAGCTAAATCCAGTCTTTCAAAATCACATTTTATTCTATCAGGATAAGATAGTGCATACTGAATAGGTAATCTCATATCCGGACATCCTAATTGCGCTATAACAGAACTATCTATAAACTGAACCATCGAATGTATTATACTTTGAGGATGAACCACTACATCTATCTGATCGTAATTTACATCAAATAACCATTTCGCTTCAATTACTTCTAACCCTTTATTCATTAATGTAGATGAATCTATACTTATTTTTCTTCCCATTGACCAATTTGGATGTTTTAAAGCTTGATTTTTCGTTACATTCACTAACTCATTTTTATTCTTTCCCCTAAATGGTCCTCCTGAAGCAGTTAATATTATTTTTTCTATTTCTTTAGTTTTTTCTCCATTTAGACATTGAAAAATAGCACTATGTTCACTATCTACTGGTAGTATACTAACATTTCTTTTCTTAGCTTCATTCATTACTAAACTTCCAGCACAGACTAATGTTTCTTTATTAGCTAGTGCTATATCTTTACCATTTTTTATCGCCTCTAGTGTAGGTACTAATCCGATCATACCTACTATCGCTGTTAATAACACATCTATTTCATCTAATGAAGATATTACCTTTAATCCTTCCATACCACTTAAAACTTCTATATTTATATCATTTGGTATCATAGATTTTAGTTTTTGAGCACTTAATTCATTGTATACTGCTACATACTTAGGCCTAAACTCTTTTATTTGTTCTAATAATAAATCTACGCTACTATTTGCTGATATAGCAATCACTTCAAATTTATCTTTATGTTGTCTTACTACATCTAGTGTCTGTTTCCCAATAGATCCTGTTGATCCTAATATTGATATTCTTTTCATAAGTTACCCTTTCTCTTTATAATATTCTCATTATATTATTATAGCACTATTGTATATTTTTTTAATCAATATTAAATAAAATTCGTTTTTATTTAATTCTATCCTTAAACAGCTAAAGCTTCAGTCGAAATAACTGAAGCTACTTAATAAATAGGCTAATTGTATAATATACAAATGGTGCTACTAATATTACACTATCAAATCTATCTAATATACCACCATGTCCTGGTATTAATTTTCCATAATCTTTTATACCTACATACCTTTTTATTGATGATGCAAATAGGTCTCCAAATTGTGCTACTACACTTCCTAAGCTTCCTATTAATATCATAGCTGTTAAGTCTAAATTAAATATGTATCCTAGTAAAAAACACCCTAATGTACTTCCTAATATCCCACCAATACTTCCTTCGATAGTTTTTTTAGGGCTAACCTTAGGTATTAGCTTGTGTTTTCCAAATAGATACCCTGCAAAGTATGCACAAGTATCTGTTAAAAATGCAATGATAAAAATTAGCCATACGTATACTTCACCTTTATCAAAGTGATTTATAGTTAATACAATAAAATCTAAAAACATCGCAACATATACAATTCCGAAAAATGTAATGGCAATATCTATTACATCATTTTTTACTCTAAGTAAATATGTAATTGAACATATAAATAATACAAAAACTATAACATATGTATATTCTACATTTAAATTTAAAATATTTTTTAATGCTAAGTATGCAGCAAATATATATCCTATATTAAATAAAGGATTAATATCCTTTTCATTAAATGCCTTATAGAATTCATTTAAGGCCATTGCAATAATTATAAATTCTGCTATATATAATGGTAATCCACCAATTACAATAAATATAAATAATGGTATTAAGGCTAATGCAGCAATAATTCTTGTAAGCATATTTTTTCTCCTTACTTAAGCCCTCCAAACCTTCTATCTCTACTTTGATATGTATATATAGCCTTTTGTAATTCTTCTTCATTAAAATCAGGCCAATGTATATCCGTAAAATAGAATTCAGAGTAGGCAGCTTCCCACATTAGGAAATTGCTTAATCTCTCTTCTCCACTAGTTCTTATTATTAAATCTGGGTCTGGAATAGACTTTGTGCTTAAATAGTTTTTTATAGTGTCTTCTTTTATGTCGTCTACATCTAGTTTACCACATTTTGCGTCTTTTACTATATCTATTATAGCATTTTTTATATCATATCTAGCTCCGTAATTAAGTGCTAAGTTTAAACTAACACCCGTATTAAATTTAGTTAATTCATAAGCCCTATCTATTTCTTTTCTACAATTTTCGGGTAATTGAGATATATCTCCTATAGTCCTTACTTTTACATTATTTTTATGTAATTCTTTAATTTCATTTTTTAAGTAAGATGATAATAAGTTCATAAGTGTATCAACTTCTAGTTTTGGTCTCTTCCAATTTTCAGTTGAAAATGCGTATAATGTAACATTTTGTACACCTAATTTTTTACATTCTGTAAGAACTTTTCTTATAGTTTCAACCCCTGCTTTATGTCCAGCTGTTCTTGGAAGAAATCTAGACTTTGCCCATCGACCATTCCCATCCATTATTATGGCTATATGGTTAGGTACTTTGCTTAAATCTATATCATATTTCATATATTATGCCTCCAATATAATTTCTGACCCCTATTTTAAGGAGTCAGAAAAATATGTGATTAATAGCTCTACACTGTTTTCTTTTTCCGAAATTTTTATAACTTTCGGTATAAGTAACTTATCTTGGTCTTTTTTACCTTTTATAGTTTTTACAGTGTACTTGATATTCTTTTCTTCAAAAAACTGTTCTACGTCTTTTACATGAAGGCCCAAAAGGTTATAATATTTATCCAATATTATACCTCCATTATATCCTTTTCTTTACCAGCTGCTACTACATCTATTTCTTTGATGAATTTATCAGTTATCTTTTGAACTTCGTCTTGTGCCTTCTTTAATTCATCTTCAGTTAACTCACCATTCTTTTCCATTTTCTTTAAATCATCGTTAGCGTCTCTTCTTTCATTTCTTATTCTAACTTTAAATTCTTCTGCAACTTTGTGAGCTTTCTTAGCTAAATCTCTTCTAGTTTCTTCTGTTAACGCTGGTATAGCTAATCTTATTACATTTCCATCATTAGATGGGTTTAATCCTAAATCAGAATTTCTTATCGCTTTTTCTATTTCAGCCATAGAAGTTTTATCCCATGGAGTTATCATTATAGTTCTTGGTTCTGGAACAGATACTGCTGCCATTTGGTTTACTGGTGTTGGAGTTCCATAGTAATCAACTCTTATTTTGTCTAACATTTGTGGGTTAGCTCTACCTGTTCTTATTGAAGTATAATCATATTTTAAAGCTTCTATAGTTTTAGTCATTTTAGCCTCTAATTGCTTATGTAATTCTAATTTCATAGTATTTACCCTCCTATTTTATCTAATATAAATTATTTAACTGTAGTTCCTATTTTTTCGCCCATTACTGCTCTTATTATATTCTCTGTTGAAAGTTCAAACACCTTTATTGGTATTCTGTTATCCATACATAAAGATGTTGCAGTTGAGTCCATTACTTTTAATTCTTTTTGAAGAACATCTAAGTAAGTTAATTCCTCAAATTTAACTGCATCTGCATGTACTTTTGGGTCTTTATCATATACAGCATCAACATTTTTAGCAAGTAATATTACTTCTGCTTCCATTTCAGCAGCACGTAGTGCAGCTGCTGTATCAGTTGAGAAGTAAGGATTTCCTGTTCCTGCACCAAATATTACAACTCTGTTCTTTTCTAAATGTCTTACTGCTTTTCTTCTTATATAAGGCTCTGCCATTTGCTTCATTTCTATAGCAGTTTGAACTCTAGTTTGAACATCTATGTTTTCAAGAGCATCTTGTAACGCTAATGAGTTCATTACAGTTGCAAGCATACCTATATAGTCAGCTGTAGTTCTATCCATTCCCTCAGATGTTCTACCTCTCCAGAAGTTACCTCCACCTACTACAACAGATACTTCTACACCAACCTCTTGTATTTTCTTTATAGCAACAGCTATTTCGTTAACAACATCGTTGTTTATACCGAAACCTTTATCTCCTGATAGTGCTTCACCACTAAGTTTTAGTAGCACTCTTTCGTACATTGGTTTTTCCATAATAAGAAACCCTCCTGTTAATACTAAATATGTGATTTATATATTTTTTAAAAAAAGAGAACACTTAAGTGTTCTCTTTTCCAATTACTTAAGTTGCTTAGCAACTTCTTCTGCAAAGTTTTCTTCTTTCTTTTCTATACCTTCTCCAACTTCGAATCTTACAACTCTAACAACTTCTATTTCAGTTCCTACTTTTTTAGCAGTTTCTGCAACTAATTGCTTTATAGTTAAGTCAGGGTTTTTAACGAAAGGTTGCTCTAATAAACAAACTTCTTTTAATTGCTTTTCAAGTCTTCCTTTTATCATTTTTTCAACTATATTAGCTGGCTTTCCTTCATTTAAAGCTTGTTGAGTTAATATTTCTGTTTCGTGAGCTACGTACTCTTGATCAACATCATTTCTTGAAACGTACTTAGGATTCATAGCTGCAACTTGCATTGCTATATCTCTTCCCATAGCTATAACTTCTGCATCTCTAGCAGCAGTTTTCATTTCAACTAAAACACCTATTTTTCCTCCACCGTGGATATATCCAGCAACTTGTCCGTCAGTAGATACTTTAACAAATCTTCTTAAGTCTAACTTTTCTCCTATTTTAGCTATTCTGTTGTTTAATACTTCAGATAAAGCTATTCCTTCAGCATGAGTTTCAGCTAATAATCCTTCAACATCTTCCTTTTCAGTAGCTAATGCCATTGTAGCAGCATCCTTAACGAAAGTTTTGAAATCTTCGTTCTTAGCAACGAAATCAGTTTCTGAGTTTACTTCAACTACAGCAGCAACTGTGTTATCAGCGTTCATTTCTATTGAAACTAACCCTTCAGCAGCTATTCTATCAGATTTCTTAGCAGCTTTAGATAATCCTTTTTCTCTTAATATGTCTACAGCTCTTTCCATGTTTCCTTCAGCTTCTTGTAAAGCTTTTTTACAGTCCATCATTCCAGCGCCTGTTGATTCTCTTAATTCCTTAACCATTTGTGCAGTTATAGCCATTGTGGTTACCTCCTATAATATGTATACGTATCTTTATTTAAAAATAATGGTAAGGGAGACCCTTACCATTCAGTTGTTATCTTTTACAGATTATTGTTGGTCTTCTGAAGCTTCTACTTCTTCTTCAGCACCTTGTCTACCTTCTATTATAGCGTTAGCCATAGCAGCAGTTATTAATTTAACAGCTCTTATAGCATCATCGTTACCAGGTATAGCAAAATCTAATTCTTCTGGATCACAGTTTGTATCAACTATACCGAATACAGGTATACCTAATCTGTGAGCTTCTTGTATAGCTATGTTTTCTTTTCTTGGGTCAACTATGAACATAGCTCCTGGTAATTCAGGCATATCTTTTATACCGTTTAAGTATTTTTCTAATTTTTCTTTTTCAGCTCTTAATTGTATAACTTCTTTCTTAGGAAGAACGTTGAATACACCTTCAGCTTCCATTTTTTCTAAATCTCTTAATTTCTTTATTCTTGTTTGTATAGTTTTGTGGTTTGTTAACATTCCACCTAACCATCTTTCGTTAACGTAGAACATTCCACATCTTTCAGCTTCTTCTTTTATAGCATCTTGAGCTTGCTTCTTAGTTCCTACAAATAATACTGGCTTTCCAGTTTCAGCTACTTCTTTCATAGCTTTGTAAGCTTCTTCAGCTTTCTTAACTGTTTTTTGTAAGTCTATTATATATATTCCGTTTCTTTCTGTGAATATATATTGGCTCATTTTAGGGTTCCATCTTCTAGTTTGGTGACCGAAGTGAACACCAGCTTCTAATAATTGTTTCATTGATATTACTGACATATTGCTACCTCCTTGGTTTTTACCTCCGATATAATCAACTCCTAAGACAACCTCTATGGGGCACCGACTTAAGATCCTATATCGTGTGTGATTTATTGTTTTATTTTTTCACCTCTAGTAGTATAACATAGCGATTTATAAAATACAATATCTTTTATTTGTTTTATTTTTATCCTTTTTTATCTAAATTATATACTTTTTTCTATATTGTTAATCAGCAAATATCATTTTTATTTTTGTTTTTAAAGATGCATTGTCAACATCAGTATCACTAACTATATCTACACTGCCTAAAATTTCACCACTATTCGTGTAATATTTTATCACACCAAGGACATCACCTTTTTTTATAGGATAACTTATTTCTTTAAAAGTGATTTGAGAATTTAAATTCTCTTCTTTGCCTAATATTGTATAAAACTCTTCATCTACTCTTAAAACAACTTCTAGTTCTGGTAATCCTTTTATATATTTTTTACCTATTAGTTGATTTTGATCAATTACTTTTTTAGTGGCAAAGTTCTCTTTCCCAAATTTTAATAAAGAAAGCGACGTAGATAATCTCTTGTCTTTATGGTTAGTCCCCAGTACAACACCTATTATTCTATGCTCTTTTTCATTCAAATCATCTTTATCTATTTTCATAGAAAAAGCAAGACAATATCCAGCATTACCTGTATATCCTGTTTTTATTCCATCTACATTAGGAAGTATTCCAAGCAACGCATTTGTGTTATTTTTTGAAAATCCTCTTTCTGGATAAGAATACGTCGACATATCTGTTATGCTGACTACTTGTTTTTCATAATTGTCAAACATATATTTTGCTAAAATAGCTATGTCTCTTGCTGTAGATATATTTTCTTTTGGAGGATTTTTAGGTTGACTTAAATCATAGATAGGTAATCCATTAGGATTAACAAAATTAGTATTACTCATACCTATCTCTTTAGCTTTTTTATTCATTCTAATTACAAAATCCTTATCCGTTTTTCCTACATGCCTAGCTATAGCAACTGCCGCATCATTTCCAGATACAATCATTAGTCCCTTCATCAACTCTATTAAAGGTACTTTCTCTCCTGCTTTTAAGTGATAGCTTGACCCTCTTACTGAAGCTATTGATTTATCAATAATAATTGTATCATTAGCATTTACTTCTTTATTTTCTATTGCTTCTATTGCTAATAAAAAAGTCATCATCTTACTTAAGCTTGCTAAGGGTCTTTTGGTATCTGCTTCTTTTTCAAATAACACTCTATTTGTATCTTGGTCTATTAATATAGATGATTTTGAAAACTTATCTATATTTTTTATTGGTTCTGAATAGCACAAGTTAGGTACAATTAGTGTTACCATTAAAGCAAGTATTAATATTTTCTGTTGTCTTTTTCTCAAAATGCTCACCTTCTTAGATAATAAGTATATTTAAATTTTTTCCTTTTTAGCCTAATAATATATCAGTAATTATTTACTAACTATAATAGCTTAATTTTATAATTTCATAGCTTTAATAGTTTTTATCTTTCTGTTATAATCTTATAATTACACATAATGTACAAGAAAGGTAAACTACTATGAATTTTAAAGATTTAGGCATAAGTGATAATTTAAACGATACTCTTTTTAAAAATGGAATTAAAAATCCTACTCCTGTTCAGGAAAAAAGTATAAGTGTAGTAATGAATGGTAATGATGTAATTGCTCAAGCTGCCACAGGAACAGGTAAAACTTTAGCATTTTTACTTCCGATTTTTGAAAATATAAATATTAACAAAAACCATATTCAAGGATTAATAATTTCTCCCACTAGAGAATTAGCTATTCAAATTACAGAGGAAGCTAACAAACTTGCGGTTGGTAAAAATATTAATATACTAGCTGCATATGGAGGTAAAGATGTTAATTCTCAAATAAAAAAATTAAAAGGCAACACACACTTAATAATCGCAACTCCAGGAAGGCTTATTGATCATTTAATGAGAAAAACTATAGATTTAAGTAAGTTAAATACACTAGTTCTTGATGAAGCTGATGAAATGCTTTTTATGGGATTTAAAAACGACATAGAAACAATTATGACTCATATTCCTAAAAAACGTCAAATGCTATGTTTCTCCGCTACTATGGATTCTCAAGTAAAAAAATTAGCTTACCGATATATGAATGACCCTACAGTTATTACAGTAAAAAAAGATGAAAACATTACATTAGATAATATAAAACAAGAGGTTGTTCACACAACAGATAGACATAAACAAGATGCATTATGTAGAGTTTTAGATCAAGATAATCCTTTTATGTCTATTATATTTTGTAGAACAAAAGTTAGAGTTGATAAGTTAGAAGAAGCTCTACATCAAAGAGGTTATAACTGTTCTAAACTGCATAGTGATATTCAACAATCAAAACGTGAAAGAATAATGAAATCATTTAGAAATGCAGATATCCAGTATTTAATAGCTACAGATGTTGCTGCTCGTGGATTAGATGTAACAGGAGTAACTCATATTTATAATTATGATATACCAGAAACTACAGAGTCATATATTCATCGTATAGGTAGAACTGGACGTGCGGGAGAAAAAGGATATACGTGTCTTTTCATAGATCCTAAGAATGAAAATATGCTTGCTGAGATAGAAAAAACAATAAGTAAAAAAATTCCCGTAAGAAATGTAAATTTTTAACTACTTATTTATTCTATAGTTCATAAAATTCTATCAATAGCATATTATTATTTAACTAGTTATTTTATAATTCAAAAGGGGGAATATCTATTTAGATGGATAGGTTTTTTAGTGTACTATTATTAGTAGCAATGTTTATTTGTATTATATCGTTTAATATATTCAGAGCTTCAAACCAACTAGTATTTGTACTACTCTCTATCTTTGGTATTAGCTTTAGTCTAGGTATGTTAATCTGGAGTAGTAAAAAGTATCTAAATAAATATAAAAAATAAGTTTTGCATATATATAAATAAAAGGAGGTAATAACCTCCTTTTATTATCTTTCTCTTATTAATGGCATAGACATACATCTTGGACCTCCACGCCCCCTAGACAATTCTGATGATGGCATTCGATTAACTTTTATACCATTTTCCTCTAAAACTCTATTTGTAACATAATTTCTTGAATATACAATTACTTCTCCTGGTCTTATACAGAGTGTATTAGAACCATCATTCCACTGTTCTCGTTGAGATGTTATATAATCTCCTCCACCACATTGTATTAATGTTACTTTTATATCTAAATACCTTGATAATATATTTTCTAAAGTATCGGCTATTTCTCTTATTTTCAATGAGCTTTTTCCTCTAGTAATTTCAAAAACTTGTACTATCCCTTGTATTTGAGGATGTATAGTAAATTTATCATAATCAACTTGTGTAAATACTGTATCTAGATGCATATATGCTCTAGTTTTCGGAATATTAAATGCTAATATTGTACTTATCTTGCTATCACTTAATTTAAACAACAAGTCATATGCTATGCTTTCAATAGCTTGTGGTGTTGTTCTTTGTGATATTCCTATTGCTATTGTTTTTTCATTTAAATTTAAAATATCTCCCCCTTCTATAGAATACTTGTAATCTCTATTATAGATTTTAGTTACATTTTTAAAGTCTGGATGATATTTAATAATAAAATCAGAGTATATAGTCTCTCTATTCCTAGTTAACGAGTACATCTTATTAAGACTTATATAATTTCCAATAGTTGCAAAAGGATCTCTTGTGAAGTATAGATTTGGCATAGGATCTGTTATAAATGGGTAGTCTGTTTCTATATAATCCATTAATGATGTTCTTTCTAATGATGGTATTTCTTCTATTCTTATTCCTGACATAGTTTTAAAAATCAGCTTATCTAGTGTTTCTATATTATTTAGATACTCTTTTAGGTTCTGCTTTTTTATGTTAGTCATTATTCCTGCTTCTTCTATAAACTTATCTATGAATTCAGATTTAATACAGCTATCTTTAAGTATTTCTTCCATAAGCTTATGCAAGTAAACAACCTCTACATCATTTTTTCTTAAAATGTCTGCAAATACATCATGTTCTTCCACTGCAACACTTAGATACGGTATGTCATCAAATAATAATCTATTCAAATATTCTGGCGTCAAGTTTTCTATTTCTGAGCCTGGCCTATGAAGTAATACTTTTTTTAATGTTTTGATTTCACTGGTAACTTCAATACTCATAAACATTACCCCTTAAAATATTATTTTGATATTATTGTATAAGATTACCTTAGGTAATGTTCAAGTAAATTCAATTATATATAATTAAACTCTTCTCTTAACATTTATTTAACCAATTATTAATATAGTTATAATTTTATAATTGTTAAATTTTGATATTATTATATTAGTAAAGTTTAATAAACTTAGCCTATTGTTAAGTGTAAGGAGGGGTTAATTTGAGAATTATTTTAAGTGTTATTAGTGGTTTAGGCCTTTTTTTATACGGAATGCAATTAACAAAAAATGGATTTAAACATTCAATAGGAGAAAAATCCAAGAAAATAATAGATTTTATCACAAATAATATTCTTATAAGCATCCTGATTGGTACATTAATTACAATACTAGTACAAAGTTCTAGTGCTACAACTGTAATGGTTGTAGGATTAACTAATGCTAATATTATAGGATTACCTCAAGCATTAGGGCTTATTATGGGTGCAAATATAGGAACTACTATAACCCCTCAAGTACTATCTTTGAACTTCTACGGATGTGAGCTTCTAACACTTTTAATAGGCGTATTTTTGTATATATTACCTACTGAACATAATTATAAACATATTTGTGAAATCTTTATAGGTATAGGACTTCTTTTTATAGGTATGGATTTTATGAAACTCTCTATAGAACCTTTAATATACAACTCTTATTTTAGAGAGTTCTTTTTACACTTAAGCTCTAACCCTATAATAGGTATATTGACTGGTTTTTTAATGACAGGATTAATTCAAAGTTCTAGCGCTTCTATTAGTTTATTAATGGTCTTTTGTTCTAATGGTTTATTATCAATTTCATCTGCTTTACCTATAATTTATGGAGGAAATATAGGAACTTGTATTACCTCTTTATTATCAAGTATTGGAACTAGTAAAAACGCTAAAAGAGCTGCTATGCTACATTTATTTTTTAATATCCTCGGCACATTTTTCTTTATGTTATTTTTTAATAGTTCATTAGAAGTTTTCTTAGCTAAACTTGACCCTTTCAGTTTAACTAGGCAAGTTGCTAATGCACATACTATTTTTAATATAATAAACACTGTAGTCTTATTGCCATTTGCTTCATTATTAATAAAATTAGTTACAAAATTAATACCTATTACCCCTGATGAGAGCTTTATAGGCTCAAACTGTTACTTAGATGAACGAATTTTACAGGTTCCTTCTATAGCTTTATCTAGTACTATAAAAGAGATCATAACTCTCGGCGAAAAAAATTATACTATTTTAAATCATTGTATAAATAAATTCATCAAATTTAATTATATTGAAATAAATAATCAAATTTATTGCGATAATGAAATAAAAAAACTATATTTTGATATAGAAAACTATCTATTTAGCTTATCCAAAGAAAAATTAAACTATGATGACAGGATAATAGTTGATACTTTATTTTTATCTCTTAGTAACATTAACTTTATTTATAATTATTCTGTAGATATTTATAGATTATCAAACAACTTTAATCTAAATAAGAGTAATTCTAATATTGACTTTAGCAATGAGCTAATTAACATATGTGAAAAAACGCTCTTTACATATCATAACGCTCTTCTATGTTTGAAAAATACTGACACAGCCTTAGCTAATTATGTTATACAAACAAAGAATGAAATCCTAATAGAAGAAAATTATTTCAGAAATCTATTTATGGTTTATTTAAAAGAAAATCATCTACCTATTGAAATTGGTTTTTTATATCTAAGTTTATTATCAAATCTAGAAAAAATTTCGCTTCATTCTGCAAATATAGCTGAACAAGTAATAAGATTTAGATGATACTTTATTTTTAAATGTAAAAAGGATGAACTTTATATAGTTCATCTTTTTTAATCTATTATTATCCTAATTGTATCTCCACTTTTCCTTTCTATATATGCAACCTCTCCAGATAGATTATAGTCGAAAGCTCTAATTAATAAGTTTAGTAATTTTTTACTGTCAATAATATCATCAGAATTGTTAAATATATCCAAAGCATTATTCTTAACTAACATTTTCACAAAGTTTATAGGTAGCTTTATGCTTATTTTATCTCCTGTATGAGATATTACTCTTATTCTAACTAGTTTTTCATCATAACTTTTTATCATATATCCTCCTAGAAACATATTGTATTTTTTCACTTAGTTTTTATAATATTTTTTTTATTTTAGCAAAAAATATTATTAGCTTATATAATATATTCTTTTAACTAACTACATTATTCATAATAAATATAAGTTACTTATTTGAATATTAAAACATTTTATGTTAAAATTTTCATATTATCTTTCGATAAATTTACATTAATAAGGAGAAAAGAATTTGTTTAATTATTTAAAATTTGCATTTTATCAAATAATTGGTTTCTTGGGTTCAATTTCTAAACTTTTAAAAATAAAAAAAGACCCTAATAGCCTAACTGATACAGATATATTTATTTTTTTACAAGAACATGCTAAAAAATCTTTGAAAATTGTAAATATAAATCTTACTATTAAAGGGCAAGAACTTATACCAAAAGAACCAGTGTTATTTGTTATGAATCATTCTAGTATGTTAGATAGTTTTATTGTTTTCGCTAGCGTAGAAAGACCTATTGGAGTTGTTATTGCCGATGAACCTATTTGGAAAAACATACCTATAGTTAGCAAATGGACTAATTATATAAAATGTGTTTATATAAATCGTAAAAACGCGCGTGAAGGAATGAAGAGTATTACTCAAGCATCAAATAATATATTAGCTGGACACAGTATGGCTATATTTCCAGAAGGTGATTTAACTTGGGTAAAAGACTCTAATGCTCTAGTATCTGATTTTAGAAATGGAGCATTAAAAATAGCGTATAAGGCTAAATGTCCTATCGTTCCTCTTGTAATAAAAAACTCTAAAGAAACTTATGATGGTTATCAACCAATAGGTAGAATTCATTCTGTTCCTGTAGAAGTTGAATTTTTAAATCCAATTTATAAACATATCGAAAACCCTAAATTTAAATCTACAACTTTAGGAGATGAAATAAAAGAAAGTATGATAGATAGCATAAGAAACCACTTGACTAGCAATTAGAATAAGCTATACCAATATTGGTATAGCTTATTCTTATATAATCTCTATAATATCATTTACTTTTATTGTTCCTTCTTTTATGACTTTTACAAAAATACCTTCTCTCGGCATTACACAGTCTCCTGTTGTCTTTTTTATTTCACAACCACCATGACACTTTTTTCCTATTTGAGTAACTTCAACCTCACAATCTCCTAGTTTAATCCTAGTGCCTATAGGTAAGGTATATACTTCTATGCCTTCCGTAGTTATGTTCTCTGCAAAATCACCAAACTTTAAATGATTAAAGCCTTTATTAATCATTTTATCTATGCTTTCTTTTGCTAACATACTAACCTGCCTATGCCAATTACCTGCATGAGCATCACCACATATACCATGATCTATTTTTAATGTAACTTCGTTAACAGGTAACTTTATTACACCTTTTTCCTTACTTATATTTATAGATACTACTTTTGCCATAAAATTCCCCTCCTATAAACTAAAATTTAAAGTCACCTGACTTGCCTCCAGTTTTTTCAATTAAATGAATTCCACTAATAACCATTTTTTTATCGATTGCTTTACACATATCGTAAATAGTTAGTGCAGCAATCGAGCACGCATTTAAAGCCTCCATCTCTACACCAGTTTTACCCAAAGATTTGCATGTTGCATATATTTTAATAAATGAATTTTCTTCATTTATTTCAAATTCTAAATCACATCCTACTAAGTTTATTTGGTGACACATAGGTATATTTATAGGAGTATTTTTAGCTCCCATTATTCCTGCTACTTGAGCTACTGATAGTACATCACCTTTTTTTACTTGTCCATTTTTTATTTTAGCTAAAGCTTCTCTAGCCATTGTAATTGTCGCAGTTGCTACAGCCACTCTTTTAGTATTGTCTTTTTCACTTATATCTACCATTTTAGCATAACCTTTTTCATTTATATGAGTTAGCATTTTTATCCTCCAATTTCAAACATTCTTCTGTTTGTATCACTACTTTCATTTTCGTTTAAGTAATGTCTTTGTGGTTTCTTTTGTATAATTTCCTTTATTATTTCTCTAAATATCATTGGCTTATTTAAATAATATTTTATATCAATTTCTTCACTTGAGTGTAAGCATAGCTTTACTTTTCCATTAGAAGTTATCCTTATCCTATTGCACTCTTCGCAAAATGAACAACTTAGGGGTGTAATTATTCCAACTCTTCCTTTTGATCCATTTAGTTTATAATAATCTGCTGTGCTTTGTTCTTCTATGTCTATCTTATAAAGCCCTTTTATACTTTCAGTTAACTTTTTTAGATTTAAAAATCCACTTTGGTATAATTTTGAACCTTCTCCTAGTGGCATTAATTCTATAAATCTAACATCTATTGGATAATTTGATGTTAATGTAATAAAATCTAGGATTTCATCTTCATTAAATCCATCTATAACTACACAATTGACCTTTACATATATTCCCAGTTTTATACAGGTAGTGATTGAATCTAAAACATATTTTAGCTCACCACCTCTAGTAATACTTTTATATTTATACTCTTTTAATGAATCCAAACTAATATTAACCTTATTTAAGCCATATGATTTCAATTCCCTAGCTATAGTTGCAAGTCCAATTCCATTTGTGGTTATTGCAATATCGTCTATTCCGCACTCTTCATATGTAAATCTAATAAGTTCTTTTAAATAAGGATATAGTAATGGTTCTCCTCCTGTAAATCTAACTTTCGTTATTCCAAGTTCAGCTAAGGATTTAATTATAAACTTATAATCCTCAAAACTTAATTCTTCATCAATATATTTTATATCATTTTCAATGTCTGATGGCATACAATAAACACATCTTAAATTACATTTATTTGTTAATGAAATCCGAACATAATTTATATTTCTTCCATAGTTATCTTTCATGCTAGCTACCCTCTTTGCCTATTATATATGTATCTATTATATACTATTTTCAGTTTTAGTGGCACATTCTGTAGCTTCACCTCGTAAAATTTCTATTCCATGACCTATAACATCTATTATAAATCCTAAGTTTTCAATCGCCCCCTTAGGACTTCCCGGTAAATTTATTATTATAGAACTTTTTCTAATTCCACATATTCCTCTACTTAAAATTGCTTTTTTTGTTATCTTTGATGATTCCATTCTCATATATTCTGAAAGTCCAGGTATATCTCTTTCTATAACATCCTTAGTTCCCTCTGGAGTTATATCCCTTTTAGAAAATCCCGTTCCACCATTTGTAATTACCAAGTCAACACTTTTATTATCACATAAATCTACAAGTTTTTCTTTTAACATTTCTTTATCATCTTTTATTAGTATGTACTCTACTACTTTATATGAATCATATGATTCAACAAACTCTTTTAATTTGCTACCTGTAATATCTTCTCTTTTTCCTTCGTATCCTTTGTCACTTAGAGTAACTATTGCCACATTATACATACTGTACCTCCATAATCTATTACCCTTAATTCTATATATTTTGCAAAACCTAGTTATATATATAGTTATATATGTAATTCATTTTTCCTCTACATTTTTCTAAGTTTATCTTTCCTATGTGTCAAACTGCCCTTATTTTTTACCATAAGTAATTCAGCCAATATTCCGAATGCTATTTCATTAACCTCATTCGAACTAATATTTATACCCACAGGAGCATAAACTGAATCTAACCTTTCATCACTTACTCCTTCTTTTATTAGCTCTTTTCTTAATGTATTCCATTTTTTAGAACTACCGATCATACCTATATAAGATGCTTCATAGGAAATTACCGTTCTTAATGCTTCTAAGTCTTTTTCATATCCTCTTGTTGCTATTACTATATATGTATTCTTATCTATATTAATCTCTTTAAGTATGTTTGATATTATACCTGAGTATACTTCTTGTGCATCACTGAATCTTATTTTATTAGCAAATTCTTCTCTATCATCAACTATAATAGTATGGAAATCTAAATTTCTAGATATTGAATATAAGTTATAACCAACATGTCCTCCTCCAACTATCAATAGTCTTGGTTTTGGTTTAAATATTTTTATAAAACCCTTTACGCTACCTCCACACTGCATAGGTGTATCCTCAGAACTATCATTTAATGAATGTTCAAATGTACTATCTTCTCTTTTCTCTATACAATCAATACATTTATTGATAACTTCATATTCTAAGATTCCTCCACCTACAGTTCCAATTATACTTTTATCTTGGAACATACATAAAATAGCCCCTTGCTTTCCCGGACTAGATCCTTTAACATCTGTAATCGTAGCCATAGCTACTACATTTCCATTTTTAAGCTCTTCATTTATTTTTTCAAAAAGTATTTGATTCATCTAAAATCACCACCTATATCTTTAAACTTTTATTGTTGTGATACAAAATTACTTCTAATACACTTCCGGCTAAACATCTTGCTTTATCTGATATTGTATAACAATTTTCTAACTCATCTAACCTAGGATCTATATCTAGTATTTTTAATTTTTTTGGAATTTGACTTCCATCCCTTATTATTCCTCTTAATATACCATCAATTGTAGCCTTTACCTCAGTTCTATTTTCATTATTATCAGTAATATATGCTAATACTTGACCTTGCTTAACTATATCACCTATCTCACTAAGATTTTTTATTTTTCCTGCTACCTCAGAGTACACTACTCTATCTTTACTTACACCATTTATACTACCTGGAATTCCAGTATTTTTTTTCGCCTCACCCTTTGTTATTATTCTCCCTAAGTTATGACCTCTCATAGTTTCTATAACAAAGTCAGCATCAGTTCCTGCTATAAACCCTGGACCTAAGGCTATAGTAAGATTCGCCATATCTTTATTAGTACCAAGATTTTTCTTAGCTAAAATACTATCTATTAAAATACTTGGCTTTAGTTTTTCAATGTATTTTCCCTTTTCATCGATTACTAATGCTACTTTATTCTGATTTAAAGTATTTTTTATAGCCTGTATATCTTCACAAAACTTACATTCTATACCTTCTATACAAACTTCTCCTTCATATACAGCTTCACTATATGACACCTTTCGCCTTATTGCCATTGGCCTATCTATTTCAAGTGCCACCACTTTATACCCACATTTACTTAATCTATTTATTATTCCACTGGCTAAGTCTCCCGCTCCTCTTACCACTACAATATTTTCCATATTTCATCTCCATTGTAAATATTATTTTGTCTTTAATTATATATTAGTATTATACAATACATTGTTATTGTTATTATATAATATATTTTATTTAATTAAAATCACGTCCATATTTTTATGATTTGTTTATAAAAAAAGCCCCAAATTGACATATTCGCCATTTTGAGACCTTTTTTATTTATTAAGTTCTTTACATAGACTAAATTTATACTCTATGTTCATTTTCATTTCCCTTGCTCTTTTCAATGTATTCTCATTGTTGCAATCTTTTTCAAACCATATATTGTTTATATCTAAAAGCTCCATTTCCTCTAAAATTAGGTATGTTTGAACTGATTCATCTACAACAACTACTACATCTATATTGTGAGGCACGTCCTTCAAACTTTCATATATTTGTATTCCTTCTACATCTATACGATTTTCATTGATACCTACTACCTTACATTTTTGATTTTTTAATTCTTCAATTATTTCAAGTTCTTTTGTATCTATTTTTGTACCCTTTATTAATATTGCCCAAGAATTAAATCTTAGTAAACTCATAAATCTTCCCCCAATAAATACTTACTTATAATTATATGCTCGTATGCATATAAATTTGCTTAATATATTCTAACATTTATTTAACCTAAATGTAAATGTTTTCTTTACATATTAAAATCCGATATATATTCCTATTGTTAAAAATATTAGCGATACTATAGTTAAAATTAACAATATAGGTATTATAAATTTTATCCATTTAGAAAAAGGTATTTTTGCAACTGCCAGTGCTCCCATTAATACTCCTGATGTAGGTGTAATAAAATTTGTTAATCCAACTCCAAATTGATACGCTGTTACAATAACTTGAGCAGATATATTAACTAAGTCTCCTAATGGAGCTAGTACTGGTATAGTCAATGATGCAAGACCTGAAGATGATGGAATTAAAAATGCTAATGCTGCTTCTAGGAAGAATGTTATATAAATAAATATAACACTCGGAAGAGCTCCCAAAAAACCAGCGGCTGAATTTAAAATAGTATCAATTATAAATCCATTTTGTGCAACAATTACTATACCTCTTGAAAGAGCTATCGCTAGAGCTGCTGAACCTAAATCTTTCGCTCCCTCTATAAAAGACTCCGATATTAATTGCTGAGATAATCGTCCTGCAATTCCTGATAAAATGCCTATGGCAACAAAACACATCGCTATTTGTGGTATATACCATCCACTATTTAAAACGCCCCACACCATAACTAGCATCCCAACTCCAAATATTAAAAGCACTAATATTTCTTTGTTTGTTATTTTATTAATGCTTGAGTTTTCCTCAGTTATCATTCCTTTATTTTCTTTGTCAATTTCATATACTATTGATTTAGTAGGCTCTGCCTTCACTTTTTTAGAATACCACATTACAAACCCTATACTTATTATCATATAAACAATAAATATCACAACTCTATAGGTTATACCAGAACCTGGTGATAGCTGTGCTAATGCTTGTGCTATACCCACAGAAAATGGATTAATAGTTGATGCACAAGCTCCAGATGCAGCTCCAATAAATACAATAGATATAGCAGTTAGCGAATCATAACCTAATGATGTCATAAGCGGAATAAATATCATATAAAAAGGTAATGTTTCCTCTGCCATTCCAAATGTTGTACCTCCTAGTCCAAACAATATCATAGATATTGGAATTATTAACGATTCTTTTCCTTTAAATTTCGCTATAACACCTGCAATACCCGCTTCTATTGCTCCTGTTTTATTTACAATCCCAAACGCACCGCCTACTAAAAGAACAAATCCTACAACTTCTGCCGCATCAACAAACCCATCTATTGGGGCTCTAAAAACATCATCAATTCCTTGTGGATTACTTTCTACTAACTTATATGTATTAGGTACCACTACTAGTCTTTCATCTTTTATAACTCTATCAAATTCACCACTCGGAATAATCCACGTTAATATAGCTATAAGTACTATAAGACCAAAAATAATTGTAAATGTATGCGGTATATTTATTTTTTTAGTTTTATTGCTCATAAAAAGGGCCTCCTTATATAAATTCATTTGTAAATATATATAAGTTTGCCCTTATTAATTATTTTTATTAAATTTATGCCTTAGTTTCTATTTTCCACTACAAGCTATACCTAGTATAGACGGTCCAGAGTGAGCAGTAATGCAACTTCCTATATTAACAGTATAAACCTCTTCTAATTTAAGTTCTTCTTTTATTTTTTTGTCTAATAGTTCAAAATCAGCTTCACTATCTCCATAACCTATTATTACCCTTTTATTTGTTAAGTCATTTCCAAACTGTTCCTTTATTAAATCTATTATCTTACTTACAACTTGCTTTTTACCTCTTCCTTGGGAAATAGACTTTACTCCTCCGTCTTCTATTCCTAGGATAGGTTTTATATTAAGCATATTACCAATTGTAGCCTTAGCTAAAGAAACTCTTCCACCCTTTTGTAGATATTCCAACGTATCTACTGTAAATAGTACTGCTATGTCAGTCTTTAAATCTTCTAAGTGTTCTAATATAGAATCTACTGATTCACCTTTTGATGCCATTTTAGCTGCTGCTATAACTATACAACCTGCCCCTATTGATAAATTTAAACTATCAAAAGTATATATGGTTTCATCTATATCATTCTTAGCCATCATTGCACTTTGATAAGTACCCGAAGCTTCTGATGAACCTCCTATATATAATATAGTTCTTCCTTCATTTATATACTTATCAAAAGTATTTTTAAAACTCATATATGTTACTTGAGATGTTTTAGGTAGTTTATCACTTTCTCTAAGCATTTTATAAAAATCTTCTTTTGTTATATCTACTCCATCTATATATTCTTTATCATCAAATATTACACTTAGTGGTACTACGTGTATATCATACTTTTCAATCAATTCCTTTGGTATATCAGATAAACTATCACATATTATTTTTACTTTATTCATTGTATTCCTCCGAGTTATTACTATAATTAATCATATTAAAATCTATTATTATTACCTGGTACTAATATCTTACCATTATCTTTATTTTATATCAACTACTATTTTTACAATAAAAAAAATAAGCTAACAGCTTATTTTTTATTTTTCTTACTATAATCAGGTCTTTTCTTTTTTTCAATAGCTGGAGGAGCACCTTTGTATACATTTTTTATACACTTAAGCGCTATCCCTAGCCCAAACATTGCAGGTATTATAAACAATGGTAATTTTTTAAACAATAGAATACATATACCAAATATCATTATTCCCATCAAACCTAATCCAAGGTTTAACTTATACCAACGCTCCATTTTAATTCCCCCACAAAATACATATTATAATATCTAAGTTCTATATTTTATTATTATTTCCTTTTTTATAGAACCTTTTCTATTTGTTTTTCAAGTATTATAGCTCTTATACTTTCATATTTTATACTATCCGGAAGTACTTTCTTTATTACGCTAACTTTTTCGTCTCCAAATCTATTTATTGCATCTACGATTATATCCTTCTCTTCATCTAAGTAGAATTTTTTAGTGTCTATTTTAAAACTTATATTTCTATTTTCTTTTATGTAGTCTTGAACATATCCAAGTATTGTAGATACAGAAACTTCAAGTTGTTCTGATATTTCATTTATATCTTTTCCTTGATTTAATAAATCTAGTGCTATTTCTTCATTCTTACGGTTTTCTCCATCTATAATAAGTTTTAACCTTTTTTTATCTTCCCATTTAGTATCTATATTATTTTCTTTAATATACTTTTTTACTATAGATATAATACCATCACCATATTTATTTATTTTAACTTGTCCAATACCACTAATATCATTAAGTTGTTCTTCACTTATTGGGTATCTACCACTCACTTCTTTTAAAGTATTTAATGTAAATACCATATATGGAATGATGCCGTCTTTTTTTGATACAACGTCTCTATATTGCGTCAACAATTCAAGTAGTTTCTTATCTGTATATACTTCAAAGTATTTATCCTCTTTTATTTTACTACTATTATCTTTATTTTTAGTCGATACAATTGATTCTTTATCAATACTTTTTTCTTTTATATATTCTTTAACAATATTTTCAAACTGTTCACCATATTTATTGTATTTAATTTCTCCAACACCTGATATACCTAGCATTTCATCTTTTGTAGTGGCATATACTCCTGATATGTTTTTTAGCGTTGCATCTCCAAATACCATATACGGAGCCACTCCTTCTTGCCTAGCAATTTCACTTCTTTTTTCTACTAATCTTTCATATAATTCATTTTCTATATTAATAGCTTTCGTAACTTTTGACTCTTTAAATTCAACTTTAATTTCATCTTTTATTACTCTCATCGATTGGTTATTTAATGCTATAGTCGGATAGCTACCTCTATATCCTAAGTTCTCTACAATATCTAAGAAACCATGAGATACCAGTGTATTTATAAAATTCTTTAGGTCTTCAGATGAATAATTTTTCATAATTCCATATGTCGTTAAAGAATCAAATCCTAATTCAAGCACTTTTTTATTTTTAGAACCTCTTAATACATCTATTATTATAGTAGCTCCATATCCTCTTTTCATTCTTGCTATACATGATATTACCTTTTTAGCATCTAACGTTTTATCTACGATTTCACCATCATTTAAGCAGTTACTACAATTTTCACAATCTACTTCACTATTTTCTCCAAAGTACGCTAATATATTTTTTCTATAACAAGAATTAGAATAAACTAAATCTACCATCTGTTGTAATTTTTTATATTGAATAATTTTTCTATTTGGATTTTCAATTCCTACTTCAACTAGATACTTTTGAGTATGTACATCTCCTGGAGTAAATAATAATATACACTCACTTTCCTCTCCATCTCTTCCTGCTCTACCAATTTCTTGATAGTAGTTTTCTATACTTTGAGGCATATTATAATGCACTACCCACCTTATATTAGGTTTATCAATTCCCATACCAAAAGCATTTGTTGCTACCATTATCTTAATATCATCTTTTATGAAATTTTCTTGATTAATCTTTCTTTCTTCTTGTGATAATCCTGCATGATATCTAGCTACGGAGCAATCTCTTTTTAATAATCCTTCATATATACTTTCAACTTCTTTTCTAGTTGATGCATAAATTATACCACTTTCATTTTTATGATTTTCTATGTAGTCTAATAGATATTTATTTTTAGAACCTGATTTTACTATGTTTATAGATAAATTTTCTCTATCAAACCCTGTAACGTATACATCTGGAGTGTTTAAATTTAGGACACTTACTATATCTTCTCTAACTTCTAATGATGCAGTTGCAGTAAAGGCCGTTATAATAGGTCTTTTATTTAAACTTTTTATAAAATAAGGTATTCTTTTATAACTCATTCTAAAATCATGCCCCCATTGAGAAACACAATGTGATTCATCTATGGCTATTTGACTTATATTTTTATATTTCATCATTTCAATAAAGTCTACACTATCTAACCTTTCAGGTGCTACGTATATTATTTTATATTTATCCTCACTTATATTTTGTAACACTTTACTATACTCACTATTTGAAAGTGAACTATTTATAAAATCAGCTTCTATCCCCATCATTTTTAGTGCATCTACTTGATCTTTCATAAGAGATATTAGTGGTGATATTACTATTGTTATGCCATCTAATACTAGTGCAGGAACCTGATAACAAATAGATTTCCCTCCACCTGTTGGCATTATAGCTAATACATCATTTCCATTAATTATAGAACTAATAATATTCTCTTGACCCCTTCTGAAACTTGTATATCCATAATATTTTGATAATATATCTAAAGGTTTTAAACTCATTTAACATCTCCTTAAATTTTTATATTATTTAATTTTAACATATTTGCTACAATTACATCTATATTAGTCATGCTTTATACTCAAAATAAGGGTACAGCTATTTAAATCATTAACTGTACCCTTATTCTTTATTCAATATATCTATCTAATTTGGCCATTACCAAATATTATATACTTATTAGTCGTAAGTTCTTTTAGACCCATAGGACCTCTTGCATGAAGCTTTTGAGTACTTATTCCTATTTCTGCACCAAAGCCAAATTCTTCACCATCTGTAAATCTAGTAGAGGCATTTACATAAACAGCTGCCGCATCAACCCTTTGATGGAATCTTTGAGAATTATTATAATCATTAGTAACTATAGCCTCAGAATGTCCCGAACCATATTTATTTATATGGTTTATAGCCTCATCTATGTCCTTAACTATCTTTATACAGATTATAAAATCTAGATACTCTGTGTAAAAATCTTCTTCTGAAGCTTTTACTATATCAGAAATTATTGTTCTTGATTTTTCATCTCCTCTAACTTCAACATTTCTCTCTCTTAACTCTTTTACTATCATAGGAAGAAACTCGTTAGCTATCTCTTCATTTACAATTAATTTTTCCTCTGCGTTACATACTGATGGTCTACTTGTTTTTGCATTAATTATAATATTTTTAGCCATTTCAAAATCACAGTTTTTATCAACATAAACGTGACAGTTTCCAGTTCCAGTTTCTATAACTGGTATTGTAGCATTATTTACTACTGCCTTTATAAGCCCTGCGCCACCTCTTGGTATTAAAACATCTATATAATCATTTAATTGCATCATCTTTGATGCGGTTTCTCTACTTGTATCTTCTATTAATTGAATACAATCTGATGGTATAGCTGATTTTTCTATACCTTCTTTAAGAGCATTAACTATTGCTATATTAGAGTTTATAGCTTCACTACCACCTCTAAGTATTGTAGCATTACCTGATTTTAAACAAAGCCCTGCAGCATCACAAGTAACATTTGGTCTTGATTCATAAATTATTCCTATTACTCCAAGAGGAACTCTCTTTTTACCTATTTGAAGCCCATTTGGTCTATTCACAATAGAAGTTACTTCTCCAATTGGATCTTCTAAAGCTATTAATTGACAAAGACCATTACTCATTGCTTTTACTCTATCTTTATTTAAAAGTAATCTGTCTATCATAGTTTCAGGTATACCCTTACTTCTTGCATTTTCAATATCTATTTTATTAGCTTCTATTATTTTATCAGTGTTCTCTAATAATGCTTTTGACATTTCTTTTAATGCTTCATTTTTTTCATTAGTTGAAGCATTTGATAATATGTATGATGCTTCTTTTACTTTTTTACCTTTAGATATTAACATTTCCATATTTATTCCCCCTATTTCTCTATTTTACAAAATAATGTTCCCACTTCTTCTCCATTAACTATATCAACTAATACACTTGGCTCTTTTCCATTGGCTAAAATCATATTTATTCCATTTTTTGTTACTTTTTTTGCTGCATTTACTTTCGTTTCCATACCACCCGTACCTAAGTTGCTTCCTGCACCTTCTGCACAACTTGCTATTTCATCAGTTATTCCTTTTACTTCTTTTATTAGTTTAGCCTCTGGATTTTTTCTTGGATCACAATCATAAAAACCGTCTATATCAGATAATATTATTAACAAATCTGCACTTATTATGTTAGATACTATTGCAGCTAAATTATCATTATCTCCAAAACGAGCAACGTTTTCTATCTCATCGATTGATACACTATCATTTTCATTTACAATTGGCAAAATTTTATGTTCTATAAGTGTATCAAATGTGTTAACCACATTGTTCTTACTACGTTCACATTCTATAACATCTCTCGTTAAAAGAATCTGTCCTACCTCATACCCATATTCCCCAAACATCTTACTATAAATATTCATTAGGGTCACTTGACCTACAGATGCAGCAGCTTGCTTTTCTCTTATTGATTTTGGCCTTTCTTTTAAGTTCATCTTTCCTACTCCAGCACCTATAGCTCCTGAAGAAACAAGTACAACTTCTTTTCCACTATTCATCAAATCAGATATTGATCTAGCAATTTTTTCAATTCTACTTAAATTTAAACTCCCATTTTCATAAGTTAAAGTTGATGTACCTATTTTTATAACTATTCTATTTGCACTTTCAATGTTTTTATTCTCTCTTTTCATATTTAATCTATTCCTTTTTACGTTTAGTTATTTCTTATTGAACTAAAAAACCTATATCTAAATCATTTAATGATAGTAAATATAGGTTTCCATTACTATTATACCAAATTTTGTATTATTAATCTACCCATCTCTCTAGTTCCAACGCACTTATTATCTTTACTCATTATATCTATAGTTCGATATCCACTATCTAAAACTTTATTTATTGAGTTTTCTATAGATATAGCTTCATCTTCAAGTCCCAATGAATATCTAAGCATCATTACTACTGACAATATTGTTCCTATTGGATTTGCTTTATTCTGTCCAGCTATTTCCGGAGCACTTCCATGTATTGGCTCATACAATCCTAATTTATCATTTCCAATACTTGCCGACGGTAACATTCCTATAGAACCCGTTATCACACTTGCTTCATCAGATAGTATATCTCCAAACATATTTGAAGTTATTATTACATCAAATTGTCTAGGATTTACTACTAACTGCATAGCTGCATTGTCTACATACATATAAGAACATTCAATTCCAGGATATTCTGATACTACTTTTTTTACAACTTCTCTCCATAATTTTGATGATTCTAAAACATTAGCTTTATCTACTACTGTTATTCTTTTTTGTCTTTTCATAGCTACGTTAAATCCTACTCTAACTATTTTTTCTATTTCCTCCACGCTGTAATATTCTGTATCTGTAGCGTATGTTTTTGAATACTCTTTATTTTCTACCCTTTCTTGTTTTCCAAAGTATATCCCACTTGTTAGTTCTCTTACTATAATTATATTTAGTTCATCTCCCACTATACTTTCCTTAAGAGGGCACGTATGGCTTAATTGCTTATATAATATTGCAGGTCTAAGGTTTGAAAAAAGCCCTAAAGATTTTCGTATTCCTAATAGTCCTTTTTCTGGTCTATCCGTAATAGCTAAAGTATCCCACTTTGGTCCCCCTACTGCTCCTAATAATATTGCATCCGATTTTTTACATTCATCTATTGTATCTTTTGGAAGTGAGCATCCAATTTTATCTATAGCCACTCCACCTATTAACTTTTCCTTATAATTAAATTTGTGTCCATACAATTCTCCAATTCTGTCTAAAACTAATATTGCCTGTTCTACTATCTCTGGACCAATACCATCTCCTGGCAGTGTTACAATGTTATATTCCATAGTTTTATCCCCCTATTTTTCACTTCGTTTAACATAGTTAACTAATCCACCATCCTTAATTATATTTTGAATAAATTCAGGAAATGGTCTTGCTTTATACTCTTCATCTTTAGTTATATTTTTAATCAATCCTGTTGAAAAATCTATTTCTAATACGTCTCCTTTATTTATGCTATTTACAGCTTCTTCACATTCTAATATTGGAAGCCCTATATTTATTGAATTTCTATAAAATATACGAGCAAATGATTTAGCAACTATACAAGATATTCCACTTGCTTTTATAGCTAATGGTGCATGTTCTCTAGATGATCCACAACCAAAATTATTCTGTGCAACTATTATATCTCCATATCTTACTTCTTTTGCAAAATTTTCATCTATATCTTTCATACAATACTTAGCAAGTTCTTCTGCTTTTGATATATTTAAATATCTGGCTGGTATTATTACATCTGTATCTACATTATCTTCGTATCTAAATACTTTTCCTTTAGCTTGCATTTTAACTCACTCCCTTTTTTATACTTAAATTCCACTCAATTCTAATAGTTCTAAGTTTTCTGGATTTGTTATGTAACCTTTAAGTGCTGATGCTGCTGCAACTGCTGGACTTGCTAAGTAAACTTCTGACTCTATATGCCCCATGCGCCCTACAAAATTACGATTTGTAGTAGCTATTGCTCTTTCTTCTTTTGCAAGTATTCCCATATGCCCTCCTAAACATGGTCCGCATGTTGCGGTACTAAATACACATCCAGCTTCTACTAAGTCCTCTACTATACCTTCTCTAATTGCTTGTAGATATATCTTTTGTGTCCCCGGAAATACAATTGTTCTTATTCCTTTTTTAACTTTCTTTCCTTTTAATATATCTCTAGCTATTCTTAAATCTTCTATTCGTCCATTTGTACAAGACCCTATTACTACTTGATCTATTCTAACTTCCCCAATCTCATCTATAGTTTTTGTGTTGCTTGGCAAGTGGGGAAATGCTACTGTTGGCCTCACTTTCGATAAATCTATTTCTATAACCTCATCATATACAGCATCTTTATCAGCTTCATATACTGTATACGGCTTTATACTATGTTCTTTTACAAAGTCTATCGTCTTATCATCGACTATAAATATTCCATTTTTAGCTCCAGCTTCTATTGCCATATTTGCCATACTTAACCTTGAATCCATAGAAAGATTACTTACTCCATCTCCTACAAATTCAATGGATTTATATAAAGCTCCGTCTACCCCTATCATACCTATTATATGAAGTATAATGTCTTTCCCACTTACATATTTGGTAGGAGTATTTGTTAGGATAATCTTTATAGCTGAAGGTACTTTAAACCATGCTTTACCAGTAGCCATTCCTACTGCCATATCTGTACTTCCTATTCCAGTTGAGAATGCACCAAGCGCTCCATAGGTACAAGTATGTGAATCAGCTCCTATCACTACATCACCAGGTACTACTAATCCTTTTTCCGGAATTAAAACATGCTCTATTCCCATCTGCCCTACTTCAAAATAATTTTCTATATCTTTACTTAAAGCAAACTCTCTTACAACTTTGCACTGCTGTGCAGCTTTTATATCTTTGTTTGGTGTAAAGTGATCTGGGACTATTGTAATTTTAGATTTATCGAAAACTTTTTCACTACCAATCTTATTAAACTCATCAATTGCCACAGGAGTTGTTATATCATTACCTAACACTAAATCTAAGTTTACTTCAATTAAATCCCCCGAACTAACTTTATCAATATTTGTATGAGCTGCAAGTATTTTTTGAGTCATTGTCATTCCCATAATATATCCTCCTTTTAAATAAGTTCTTTTTCATAACACTCAACCGCATCATTATCTACATCATATATCATACTATTTATTGCAGAAATATAAGCAAGAATACTTGATTCAACTATATCTAAACTCACACCATGACCGTTGTATATTTTGCCACCTTTATTTATTTTTACGCTTACTTCTCCTTGTGCATTAGTACCACCTGTTACCGAATTAATCGAAAAGTTCTCTAATGTAAAATTATCACCTACTATTTTATTTATAGCTTTATATGATGCATCTACCGGTCCATCGTAAGATGACATTACAGCTTCAAATATTTCTTCATCTTTATAAATCAATCTTACAGATGATGTTGTTGTAATTGTATTTCCTGAGTTAACTACAAATCTATCCAGTCTATAAGTTTCTGGAATTACTATTGTTCCTCTAACTACTAATGCCTCTATATCATTATCACTAACTTCTTTTCTTTTATCCGCTAGTATCTTAAACTGCTCAAAAGCTTTATTTAGTACATCCTCTTTTAAAATATATCCCATTGTCTTTATTTTATCTTCAAAGGCATGTCGTCCAGAATGTTTACCAAGAACTAAAGTAGATTTATTTAAACCTATTGATTCAGGTGTCATAATTTCATATGTCTCTTTATTTGAAAGCATACCATGCTGATGTATTCCTGACTCATGAGCAAAAGCATTTTCTCCTACAATAGCCTTATTAGGTTGAACTCTTACTCCTGTTATTGAACTAAGCAACTTACTCGTTCTATGAATTTCTTTAGTATTTACGTTGCAATCAAAGTTATAAATATCATGTCGTGTATTTAAATTCATTACAATTTCTTCTAATGCTGCATTTCCTGCTCTCTCCCCAATACCATTTATTGTGCATTCAATTTGAGTTGCACCATATAGTGCCGCTGCTAAGGAGTTCGTAACAGCCATTCCTAAATCATTGTGACAGTGAACAGATATATCAGCCTTATGTATATTAGAAACATTTTCTTTTATTCCTTTAATTAGTTCACTATATTCCCATGGAGATGTATAACCAACTGTATCTGGAATATTTATTACAGTTGCTCCTGCATTTATTACAGCTTCAAATACTTTATACAAAAACTCTTTATTGCTTCTTGATGCATCCTCTGCTGAAAATTCAACATCTTCTACATATTGTTTTGCATACTTTACCATTTCAATAGCAGTATATAACACTTCTTCTTCACTTTTCTTTAGTTTATACCTCATATGAATATCTGATGTAGCAATGAATGTATGTATTCTAGGATATTTAGCATTTTCCAATGCTTGTGCAGCTACATCGATATCCTTCTTAAGTGCTCTAGCAAGACTTGTAACTCTTGTATTCTTTATAGTTGATGCTATAGTTTTTACTGAATTAAAATCCCCTATTGATGCTACCGCAAACCCCGCTTCAATAATATCTACACCCAACCTTTCTAGTTGTAATGCCATTTCTATTTTTTCCGTTAGATTCATACTACAACCCGGTGATTGCTCTCCATCTCTAAGTGTAGTGTCAAATATTTTTATTTTATTTCCCATTTAATCCCCCCTACTCAAATAAATAATATTATTCTATTTTATTTTTCTGAATATTACAACTTTTTATTTATTTTTTATGTACCTATTTATTTATATATAAAATCTACTCAACTTGATTAATATAATATATTTATAAAATACTCTTATTTAAATATTCATAGATTTTTACAACAAAAAAACTCTCGTTTTCACGAGAGTTTTTATCTATATATTATATAATATTATCCTATTTTTTGAGTTTTTTCATTTCCGTTCCAACACTCAACGTTTTCAAGTCCCTTTATGTTAGAGGCATCAAACACTGGATCTTTTATACCAGCTTTCTTTTGTGCAGTATAATCATCTAAAGCTACAAATGCATATTTTCCTAATAGCGCAATTGCCACTAAGTTTATCACTGCCATAAGTCCCATAAATACATCAGCTAAATCCCATACTATTTGAACCTTAGTTAAAGCTCCAAATAATACCATAGCTACTACCATAGCTCTAAATACATTTATTCCACTCTTATTTAACTTACAGAATTCCATATTAGATTCTCCATAATAATAGTTTCCTACTATAGAACTAAATGCAAATAGGAATATACATACAGCTATAAATATGCCACCCATCGGTCCTACATGATGAGTTAATGCAGCTTGAGTTAATTCTATTCCCTCTAGACCTGTTGCTTGATATGTCGGGAACAGTAATATTATAAAGGCTGTACAACTACATATTACTATAGTATCTGTGAAAACACCTAGAGTTTGTATTAATCCTTGCTTAACTGGATGAGATACCTCAGCTGTTGCTGCTGCATTAGGTGCAGAACCCATACCTGCTTCATTTGAGAATAAACCTCTCTTTATACCAATTAACATCATTCCACCCATAGAACCCATAGTTATTTCTCTTATTCCAAATGCACTTTCAAATATTAAAGTAAATACATCTGGTAAAACTGATACATTAGTTGCTATTATAAATAATGAAAGTAATATATATAATCCTGCAAATATTGGAACTATAACTTCCGATACTTTTGCAATTCTATGTACTCCACCAAATATTACAACCGCAGTTAATGCTGCAAGTATTAATCCCATTGTTAACTTGTCTATACCAAATGCATTATTAAATGCTGCTGCGACTGTATTAGCTTGTACCGCATTAAATACAAAACCAAAACATATTGTTATTAATACCGCAAAAGTTATTCCCATCCATTTTTGATTTAAACCTTGTTCCATATAATAAGCCGGTCCACCAATATATCCATTTCCATCTTTTTTCTTAAATATCTGAGCTAGTGTACTTTCTACAAAACTTGATGCTGAACCAACTATAGCTATTAGCCACATCCAGAAAATTGCCCCTGGTCCACCACCTATAATTGCTATTGCTATACCTGCAATATTCCCTGTTCCAACTCTAGAAGCTGTACTTATACAAAAAGCTTGAAATGAAGATACTTTCCCATCAGACTTAGCATCTTTTCCTGCTCCATCTCCTAACAATCTAAACATTTCTCCAAAATATCTAAATTGAACAAACTTAGTTCTAAAAGTGAAATACACTCCTAAAACTATTAACATTGCTATTAATACATATGACCATAAGATTGTATTAACACTATCAATTACACTTAATAATACGTCCATACTTACATCCCCCTCAAAGATTATTTTTCATTATTTTTTAGAAATTTATTAAGAAAATTATTTTTCATAAATTTCATTTTTATAAATTAAACAAATTATGCATAAAATTTTATTTTTTATTCATTTATTTATATTATAACTTTTAGTAAAGTAAATTTCAACAGTTTTTTTGCAACTTTATAAAATACAATTTCATTTTTCTAAATTAACAAAAAAACTCTAGAATAATCTAGAGTTTTTTGTTTATCTTTTTTGTAATTTTAATTTATCTAAATATGCTACCGCACTTAATGCTGCAATTTGACCTTGACCTGCTGATTTTATATATGAGTATGGTTTTCCAACGCAATCTCCAGCTGCAAAACAACCTTCAATGCTAGTTTTCATAGATAAGTCAACTTGAATATGAGGGCCTTCTGTTTCAATTCCAGGTACGAGTGATTTTGGAGATGCACTGTCTTTTATGACAAATACTCCATCAACATCAATATGCTTTTCTTTAAATGCAACCTTGTTAACTAAGTTGTCTCCTTTTATTTGAACTGGTCTATCATTAATTACTTCTATTGAATTATCTAATCCATATGAAGATCTTTGTAAAGCCTCTTTTTTGTACATTGGTATGAAGTAAGTTTTAGATGCAATTTCACTTAAAAAATTAGCTTCTTCTTCTGACTCTTCATTGTATCCTATTATTGCAACTTTTTTATCTCTATAAAGAGGTGCATCACATGTTGCACAATATCCAACACCTCTACCTAAAAATTCTTCTTCTCCTTTAATCGGCTTACCATATTCAACTCCTGTTGCTAATATTACAGTAGTTGCTTCATACATATCGTCGCCAGACATTAAAGCAAAATATTCTCCCATAGCATATATATTATTAATTTTTTTTGTTACTATTTCAATTTCCATATTTTTTATATGTTCTTCGAATTTATTTTTCAATTCTTCACCACTTATATCATAAAACCCTAAATAGTTATCTACAGATGGTGCTTTTATAAGCTTGTTGCTCAAAGATTCATTTCCAAATACTATAATATTCTTGTTTCTTATTTTAGCATTAATCGCAGCAGATAAACCCGCAGGTCCACTACCTACTATTGCTATATCATATCTCATATTTACCACCTATCTTATTTTAAATGTGATTTTATTTTTGCTTTTATCTTTTCTTTAGGCATAAAACCTACTAAAGATTCCACAGGCTTACCATCTTTGAATATCATCATTGTAGGAACTGTTGATATATTAAATTTTTGCGCTATCTCTAAACTTTGATCTATATCTACTTTTAAAAAGCTTGCTTCATTTTTCATTTCTTCACCTAATGCTTCAAATACTGGAGCTAACATTTTACAAGGACCACACCAAGTTGCAAAGAAATCCACAACTACTACTCCCTTACTACTTTCAACATTCCCTCTAAATTGTGATGTATTTATTACTCTTGCCATTTTTTTCCCTCCTAATATTCTTATATATAATATGTTGTTACTTATAATATAGTTATCATTATTTAATAATTAACTTATTTATTTAATTTAATTATACCCTAATTTTACCACTGAAAACATTTTATTATAGTTTTTTTACTTTATAGGTATTCTAAGTTCAAATATAGTTTCTTTATTTTCTTTTGAAGTTACTTTTAACTCTATATTCAAATTTAAAGAAATCATTTTAGCAATTGATAGTCCAATTCCTGATCCGTCTATATTTTCACTTCTAACATTTTTACTTCTATAAAATCTATCAAATATATAAGGTATATCTTCTTTTTTTATACCTATACCTGTATCTATGATAAAAACACTTATCTTACCATTAATATTTTCTTTTACACGTATTATTATACTATCATTTTGTTGTGTATATTTAAAGGCATTATCTATAAATATTAAGATTAATTGCCTTAGTTTATTTTTATCACAAGTTATATTTATTTGTTTTGTATCATATTCTACTATGAATTTCTTTTGTTGTATTTGCGCAATATCTATATAATCATTAGATATTTGATTTAGTAAGTCAGCTAAATCAAATTTACTCAATGTGACTTTAGTAATTGCTTCTTCTTTTGATAATGATAATAAATCATTTATCATTTTTTTTACTCTTCTAGTTTCTCTCATTGCATCTGCAATAGTTTCAACTTCATCATTTATTGTATTTTGAGGAACTCTTAGCATTGCTTCTAACTTTGAAGTAACAATGGTTATTGGTGTCCTTAGTTCATGAGATGCATCCTGTATAAATTTCGCTTGATTATTCCAAGCTGTTTCAATAGGTATTAGTGCTTTTTTTGTTAAGTACAATGCTATAAAATAAGTACTTATAATTGCTATAAAAATACCTATTATAAATATTGATATTAATTGCTTTAAAGAATTCATTTCAGAGTCAATATTTCTTATTATTTGAATTTTATACCTTCCAACATTTATGTATAATTCTCTAAATGTAAAACCATTTTCTTTATAGGTAAAGAAACTATTCGCTTTGCTATCTTTCCTTTCAGGTAGTATATAGTCAAAGTATCCATTTTCAGTAAAGTATCTTATTTTACCCTTTTCATATACATATATCATATTACTTGGATATTTTAAAACAATTGGATAAAATAATGAATTATTACTGAGTTGAATTGTAAAGTGCTCTAACTCATCAGTTAATTTGTTATCTATGCTATCATATGTTATTTTAGCAAAGTAAATGCATATAAAAGTTGAAAATATAAATAAAAAACCAACAACTACTGCAATATTTATTTTAATCAAATTTAATTTTGTTTTATTAAATACATTTCTATTTATCATCAAATATGTATCCCACCTTACGCTTTGTTTTTATATATTTTTCATATCCATATGGACTCATTTTTTTCCTTAGATTACTTACATACACTTCAACAATCTCTATTGTTGAATCTGATTCCATACCCCATATTCTGTCATAAATCTGCTCTTTTAATAGTATAACACCTTTATTTAGTATAAAATACTCTAGTAATTTAAATTGTTTGTTCTGTAATTCAATCTCATTATTATCAATGAACACAACTTTTTTATTAGTATCTAGATATAAATCTTTGAATTTTATTCCATTATTACACTCCAATTTGCCATTAGTTCTAAGAATTGCATATACTCTAGCTATTAACTCTTCCATATAAAATGGTTTTGTTAAATAATCATTTGCACCTAAATTAAATGCTTCAACTTTATCGTCTAGTTCCTCTTTTGCTGTAAGTATCAGTACGGGTGTGTGATTTTCTTTTTTTCTTATATCTCTTAATATATCTAATCCATCTACGTTAGGTAGCATTAAATCTAATACAATTAAATCATAAATATCTCTTTCTACTATATATAAAGCTTCTTCTCCGTCACTGCATTTTTCTACTTCAAAATGATTGCTAAGCTCATTATATATACTGTCTAAAATTTGTGTATTATCTTCAATTACTAAAATTCTCATTTCTACCCTCCAAATAATTTATACGTCTAAATTTGTATTTTCAATATATTAATTATAAAGTTATATTACCATTTTTTGCAATACAAAAGCCCATCATATTACCTAATTAAAATTAGTAAATATAATGGGCTAACTACTATTTGATTTCATTATCATATATATTATTATTTCCATATTCTACACTGGATAAATTATTATACATATCAATATAATTGTAATGTTGTCCACTGTAAGAACATCCTTTCACTTGACTTAATGCACTAAAATAACAATTTACTATATCTGTAGGATCTAGTGAGTTTTTATACATATCAGAATAGTTAATATTCTTTAGTATTTTAACTTTTTTAAACATATATAGTCCTTCTTCCTTATATAACTTTAGTACTCTTCTCAACCTCTCTGTTAATTAATATTGTTTACATCAAATTCATTAACAATTTGAACAAAATCTTGCATTGTCATAGTAGTTTTTTCACTATTTAACATTTGATTGTAATACCAACTTGCAAATTCTGGATTTGCTAGCGTCGCATTCATCTTTTCAAAGTCTAAGCCATTTTGATTTATATTACCTTCATTCATTTTTATCACCCCTTAGATTATAATTATTATTTGCCATATGTACTGGATTTATTCATACGACACCCTCCTTTTTTAATAATTATCAACCTTTTATACCCCTTTTGTTATAAAATTATTTTTCTTATTATTATAGTGCTATTTTGCAAGAAAGTCACTATAATATTTTAATTTTCACTCATTTTATTTTTTATAAAAATTTATTTAGTTTATAATAAATTTTTATATTGTTTCATAAAGTCTTTTAATGCTTGTGTAATAATTTCTTGCTTATTATATTGTGAGTTGCTGCATAATCTTTCGAATTCTTCCCATGTTTCCTTATCAACTCTAATAGATGTATTTTTTATATCTTCAATTTTTCCTTCTATATTAATGTCTTTTTTATTTAAAGTTTTCTTAGGTTTTATAGATTTAAAATCTTTTACTTGTAAATACCAATCATATACTTCACAAATCTTATCTAAATCTTCTTGAGTTATATTTATTTTTTTATCTTTTTTTACTTTTTTATTGTTTACTTTTTTTTCTTGTTCTAGTTTCAAGTTTGTCTTACTTTTTTTAACTTTAGACTCTACTACGTCTTTTTTTACTGCTTCTTTTACACCAATTACCTTAGCACTCTTCTTCTGTGTTTTTTTTGTATTTTTACCTTTTTTTTCTGACTGCATATCTGTAAAAACTATTTGATCTAAATTTTGATTATTTTTTGAAACATATTTTCCATTATCTAGTTTATATCCATTCTTATTTAAAAAACCTTTAAGAGTTCTTACCGTTATGCCTAACTCTTTTGCAATATCATCTATGTTAACATTATTACTTTGAAGCTCTAAAAACTTTTTTATTCTTTCATTTCCTTTCATATATTTCCTCCGTCAAACTTTTGTGTAATTTTAATTAAGCTTCCTACTAAGAAAGTAGGAAGCAGTTTATTTAATCCCCTACACCAAAATCAGTGTTGTTATATAGTACTTCTATATTGGGATTTTCGTCTAGTGTTTTGTATTTTTCTTTAAACCATTTTACCAACTCTTCGTCTCTTTTCAACTCAGATGTGTTATTTATAAATATATTAATTGTAGCATGGTCAAAGTTTTCTAAAACTATTTTCATATCATTTTCTATCATCTCTTTTGTCTGTCCTTTTATCCCTACCATCATACAAGGAGAATCAAAATACTCTTTTAGTTCTTCTACACTTTTGAACTTTGCATTTTTATTTAAAAATTCATTTCTAAATTTATAATCAAAACTTTCGACTCCTATTTTAAACACTATTGGTATCTCAAAAAACTCTCTCATTTCTTTAATTCTATTTTTGTAGCACCAATGACTTTCTAGAAATAACTTTTCTATCTTATTTTCTTTTATTATTTCTTTTATTCTGATTAGGGTAGCTTTTGGTAATTCAAAACAACTACCTGAATTTATCACTTCTAGTACTTTATATTTTCCTGTGATATTTTTAAGCACCTCAAAATTTATTTTATTTATTTCTTCTTCTGAAGTAGAATTATCTAATATATAATCACAAAAACTACATTTTCCCCATATACATGGAAAAGCCTTTAGAAGAACTATCTCTCTAGTATTTTTATTTACAACTTCACTATATCTATCCATTTTGTCTCCTTCTATTAGCAGTTAATGATATTTTCAGTTCTCTTGGAAGAGCTTTCATAGCTATTCCAACTAATGTTATTGCTACAAATTCATCTGCATAATCTGTAAATAATTGAGTTACAAATACACCTATTACATCTGGAACTTGCATTGCACTTAGTATCTTAACTATATATGATGATCCTGACGATGTAACTCCACCAAATATATATGCTGTTATAAATGCACCTATAATAGTAGTAGGTATTGTAATTATAAGAACTCCTAGAGGTATCTTCTTTCCTTTTAAAAGTTCTTTATCGTACATTAGTCCTGCAAAGTATCCTGTAGTTATTTGTACTGGTGCAAAATAAAGCGAATATACATCAAATGTCATACCACTAACTAAACTTCCACATACTCCTGCTAATACCGCATACCTTGGACCTAATATGCATGCTATCAATATAGTTCCTATTGAGTCTAAGTATATAGGTAGTCTTAGTGTTAATGCTATGAACGCACCAATAACATTTAATCCAATTCCTAATCCCATTAGTGTAATTATTCTTACATTAGAATTATGATTCATACTATATGCCTCCTTTTACAGAGTTTATAGTACTTTTAATAGATATTGCTTGAGTTATTGCAAGCATTCTTTTTAGATGTGCTTCTAGAGCAAGTTTTAGAGAGTTGCTTCTCCCTAAGTTACAATTAACGATTACGTTTTTTTTGTACATAGTAATCTCCTCCTTAAAATATTTTATAAGGAGAACCTAATAGCTAAATAATTATGCTATCTCTAAGGATTTTAATTATATACTGCCACTATATAAATGCCTTAGTTTTTTATACTGGGAGGTTCTCGAACCAGTCCTAAATTATTTAAATAATTTAGCATTAAACCTTTCTATATTTACTTGTGTAATTATATCATATATCCCCCCCCTATTCTACTCGAATAAAATTTACACAATATTAAATACTTTATTTTATTTTTTAATATCTACTATGATATAATATTATTTGTCAATTATTGTGACAAGGGGGAGTTATTATGACAGAATTAATACAAGGAAATATTATATTTACCAAATCATCTAAAGAGTTCATAGTGATTGAAGATGGTTTTATAGAAATCGAAGATGGAAAAGTAAAAAATGTTTTTGATATTTTACCTAATCAATACGCTGGTAAAAATATTACAGACTACAAAGGAAAATTGATAATACCTGGGATGAATGATCTTCATTGTCATGCAGCTCAATTTAGAAATATGGGAATGTCTATGGGGAAAGAGCTAATACCTTGGTTGAATGATTGTACATTTCCAGAAGAGTGCAAATATGAAGATTTAGAATATGCTACTAAAATGTATAAAAAATTCATCACAGAGATATGGAGATGTGGAACAACTAGAGTTGTTGCCTTTGCTACTATTCATAAGGACTCCACTTCAAGTTTAATAGATTTATTTATAAAGTCTGGTCTTGGTGCTTATATTGGTAAAGTAAATATGGATAGAAATTGCCATAATGGTTTAATAGAATCTACAAATCAATCTATTCTAGATACAGAGAACCTAATTCTTAAGTATAAAGATGCATCACCTATAGTTAAACCTATAATTACACCTAGATTTATACCTACATGCTCCGATAAATTACTTAAGGGGCTTGGTGAGTTAAGTATAAATTATGATGTTCCTGTTCAATCCCATATGTCTGAAAATTGTGGAGAAATTGATTGGGTTAAAGAACTTCATCCTCAAAGTGATTTTTACGGACAAGCATATAATAACTATAACTTATTTGGTCAAAGACCTACTTTAATGGCACATTGTGTATATTCTTCTACTAAAGAGATTGATTTGATGAAAAAAAATAATGTAATGGCAGTACATTGTCCTGATTCAAATTTAAACTTAGGTAGCGGAGTTATGCCACTTAGGAAGTTCTTAGATAATAACGTTAATATAGGCCTTGGATCTGATATAAGTGGCGGTCATAATTTATCTATATTCAATACTATAGTTTCTACTATTCAATCTTCTAAACTCTGGTGGGTTAATTCCAATAAGAAATACGATTTTTTATCATTAAGTGAAGCATTTTATTTAGCTACTAAAGGGGGAGGACTTTTCTTTGGTAAAGTCGGTAGTTTTGAAAAAGATTATGACTTCGATGCCTTAATTATAGATGACGAAAATTTAAACCATGATAATTATTCATTACTAGAAAGATTAGAAAGATTTATTTATCTAGGAGATGACCGAAATATTATTCATAGATATGTATGCGGAAAAATCGTAAAAGAACCTAACTTTTTATAAGAGTTAAATAGAAAAAGACATTAGTTATTTTGTACTAGTGTCTTTTTCTATTTAATTCTTATTTTTTAATATAATTTTTTTAAAATTTATATTTTAGCTATATTATTGATTATAGCTGGGTTTGCGTTAACATTTTAACGTATTTTTATTCACAAACTAACATCTTTCCTGTTTTTTCTTGTCGAAAATTGTTTACAAATTTTAATATTAGCTTTATAATTATAAGTAATCTAACCAAGGAGCTAAGGCCTACGTTAGGAAAACACTCTCCGGGAAAACAGGAGAGAATATATATTTTTAAATAGGATAATTATTTTAAGGAGGATTTTCAAAATGATGGAAATTTTAACAAGTACTGCTCTATTATTAGTAGTATTGGCATTATTCACTTTATTTAGTTACAAGGCACCTCACGGTATGAAGGCTATGGGTGCATTAGCAAGTGCAGCTTGCGCAAGTTTCTTAGTTGAAGCATTCCACTTCTCATTATTCGGACAACAAATGGGAATAAGCTTCTTACAACAAGTTGGTGAAGCTAACGGTTCAATGGGAGGAGTTGCTGCTGGTATATTAGTACCTTTAGCATTAGGTGTTTCTCCAGCTTACGCTGTATTAGTAGGTTTATCAGTTTCAGGATTCGGTATACTTCCAGGATTCGTTGCAGGATACTTAATATCTTTCGTAGTTAAGTTCTTAGAAGAAAAAACTCCTGCTGGACTTGATTTAATAGTTATAATATTAATAGCTTCTCCACTTGCAAGAGGAATAGCTATGTTTATGGATCCAATAGTAAATGGAACATTAATGCAAATAGGACAAGCTTTAATAGCTGCTTCTGATGCATCTCCAGTATTCATGGGTGTTATACTTGGAGGATTAATAACTGTTGTTGCTACTGCTCCATTATCATCAATGGCTTTAACATCTATAATAGGATTAACTGGTCTTCCAATGGCTATAGGTGCATTAGCTGTATTCGGTTCTTCTTTCATGAACTATATATTCTTCTCAAAGATGAAGTTCGGTTCAAAGAAAGATACAATAGCTGTTGCTATAGAACCTTTAACTCAATCAGATATAATATCTGCTAATCCAATACCAGTATTCGCTACTAACTTTATAGGTGGAGCATTATCTGGTGTAGTAGTTGCTTTAGTAAGTACTTATATAGCACCTCTTGCTATAGATACTCCTGGTATGGCAACACCAATAGCTGGTTTCGCTTTATCAGTTGGACAAAATGGTACTCCTGCTTTAATAGCTGCTGCTGGATGTATAGTGGTTAGTGTACTTGGAGCTTTCATAGGATATGCATTATTCAAAAATACTAAAATAAAAACTGCAGATGAAATAAGAGGAACTGCTTCTGATTCTCAAGCTGCATAATATAAAAAAAGGCGTACTTAACTAGTACGTCTTTTTTATTATTTTCTTTATAGAAACTTTATTTATACTTTCTAAAAAAAAACACCCAACTTAATAGTTGGGTATAAGGTATATCTCAAAAGGGTATTCTATACTTATATAATATATGTAAATCATTAAATTAGGTTTAATTACTAGTTAACTCTATGTTAAATCTAATTTTTTGCAATATAAAAGAGACTTGATAAATATCAAGTCTCTTTTATATTGGTGCGGATGAAGGGAGTCGAACCCCCACGCCAAAGGCGCCAGATCCTAAGTCTGGTGCGTCTGCCAATTCCGCCACATCCGCAAATCTTATTACTCTTTAATTGTAGTCGTTTTTTATATTATTATCAACATATTTTTATTATTTTATCTTATTATTTTTCTTGTTAATGTACCTATAGCAACTCCCATCATTATAATACCTAATAGCATTTCTATATTAGATATCATATACCCAATTTCTGTTGGCTTTGAGTTAGCTATTCCCACTGCACCAAACATTCCAACACTAAGATTTAAAGCTTCATTATAGTGTCTAATAAAAGTATTCACGTTAAAATTCATTATATTTTCCAAATTATACTTAATTATTTCTCCTTCTATATCTATTCCTATAATTAAATATATAAATCCAAAAACAACTATAATAAATAAAGAAGAAAATAAGCAAAAGCTAGGCCTTTCACCATATCCACATGTTAGCCACAATATATAGGAATTTATTTTAGCTGTAAAGCTATCAATACATTTTCTCTCTATACTTTTTGCACAGTAATAATATTCTCCAAAGTTATTATTTAAATTATTATCTTTAAATTTGTCTGCGTATATTTGATATGTCATATATATACCTTCATATTCTTGCTTATCTTTTACTCTTGGTATAATTCTATCAAAAAAAGTATTTTCATCAAATTTAGTTAAGTACTTATCTTCAAAGAAAAAGTCTACAATATATGTTTTTATTACTTTTAATCCACAAAAATCACAATCTCTAACTTCAGCTTTATTTATTTCACTATTTAATATAAATAGATTTTTCATATTAGTTTGTTCAAAAGATGAATTGTAGATTTTACTATCTTCAAATATACAATATCCCAGATCTGAATTTAATACTTTAATATAAAGCTTACATTTGTAAAAACCGCACCCTAAGTTATCCTTTCTATTTAACGATGGTAATTTATCACTATCTTCTTTTATAAATATACATCTTTCAAATACTACTCCTCCGCCACTAAAATCACATTCTTCAAAAGTACAACCTATAAACTTACATTCCTTGAATCTTATATTTTGAAAGCTGCAACTAATAAATTTTGTACAGATAATCTCTTCATTATTTATTTCATAAAACTCCTCTTCTTTTAACATTCCTTTCTTACCTATAAATTTTTTTATTATTTTTTTATAGCTATATTCTATACTTGGATAATATCCCTTCAAAGTTTTTTTATTTTTAATTATGCTATTATATAAATTTTCATTATTCTTTTTTCTTTTTTTTATTTGAATATTTGCTTTTGATTTTTCTTCTTTAAAATTTATATAACTCATCACCTAACTCCTTAAATATAAAAAACGTACTAGTTATCAGTACGCTTTTTATATTTATTATTCTTTTTTAACTTATTAAATATGCTATTTACTATCTATTTTATTGAGCTAAAGGAACATTTTCAGTTTCTTCATCAATATCCACTCTTTTTCCAAATATCTGAACTCCTATAAATACCGCTGCTAACGCTATTGGTAGTACAAAGTATACTGGTAAACCTAATCCTGCAGGTATGTAGCCAAATAGAATTGTTATACTAGCTACAAATAGCGCATAAGGCATTTGAGTTTTAACATGTTCTATATGATTACAACCGGCTCCCATTGAAGACAATATAGTCGTGTCAGATATAGGAGAACAGTGATCTCCAAATATAGCTCCCGTAAGCACCGCACTTGTACTAACTATAATAAATGACATCTCTGGATTTATTGAGTGTGCTAGTGGTACCGCTAATGGCATTAGTATTCCCATTGTACCATATGCCGTTCCTGTTGAAAAAGATATTATTGATCCTAATACGAATATTAAACTAGGTAACAAGAACCCTGGTAATGATCCTGATAATAATTTTATTATATATTTAGCTGTTCCTAACTCTTTTATTACCGAACTTAAAGACCATGCTAATATTAATATTACACCTGTTATTATAAGACCTTTCATTCCATCAACCCATACATCTATAGCCTCTGATATAGTAAATATCTTCTTGCTAACAGCCATAACAATTGCAACAATACTTGCAAATAAAGCTGACTGGAATAATGCTACCGATGCATCAGATGCACTAAATGCTTCTCTTATCGCCTCAAATGAATAAGGAGCATTGTTAAATAGTTGTATTAATGCAGCGTCTTCACCACCCATTATTGATGAATATCCACTATAATAGAATGAAACTAATGCTGCTACTATTAATGTTCCTATTGGTATTATTGCATTCCATACACTTAATTTTATACCTTCTTTAGGCTCTAATTCACTTTCATTAGATATATTTTTAGTAGCTGACTTCTCACTACCATTTGCATTTCTTCTAGCTCTTAATTCGGCTTTTCTCATTGGACCAAAATCTTTCATAAGTAAAGTTGTTATTACTATAAAAGCTAGTATTAATATATTATAAAATCTATATGGAATTGTATTTAAAAATACTCCAAAAGCATCAACTTCTACCCCTATACCTACAAATGCATCATTTATTAATCCAACTTCAAGCCCTATCCATGTTGATATTATTGCAAGACCTGCAATTGGAGCTGCAGTAGCATCGATTATAAATGCCAATCTCTCCCTAGATATTTTCATTTTATCAGCTACTGGTCTCATTATAGGTCCTACAATTAGTGCATTTGCATAATCATCAAAGAACACTAATAATCCTAATAACCATGTTGTTAACTGAGTTGACTTTGAAGTTTTAGCTCTCTTAGCTAATGCTTCTGCTATAGCTTTAGCACCACCCATTTTTGCAACTAGATTTATTACTCCTCCTATTGCAAGCACTTGAAGTATTATTCCTGCATTCCAAGGATCAGCCAATGATTCTAATGCTCTATTAACTAAATCTAAAAATGCTTGAACTAAACTTCCAAGTATATTTATACCTTGAATATTAAGTATAAAACTTCCTGATAATATTCCTACAAATAGTGATACTACAACATTCTTAGTTATAAACGCTAACACTATTGCTACCGCTGGCGGTATTAGTGTTAAAATTCCAAACTTCTCCGCATTTACTTGAGCTATATCGACTCCTTCTGCAAATACTAGTGGTGTTGACAACATAAATATCATAATTGCCATAAGTGTAATTCTAAATTTTCTTGTGTTCATAAAAAAATCCCCCTATTTTAATTTAAAGTCATTATAGAGTTATAGGGTAAATAAAAGAGCCTTGAGTTTACACTCAAGGCCCTATAAAAATACATACAAAATAAATATAAGTATGTTAATATTCCTCAAATGTAGCTCATCACAATAAAATTGTGACAGTTATGCATATATTCTATGCATACCCAGATATATAACCTTAAAGCGTCAGTTATAATCTTCGGCGATAATTCCTTTCCTGATAAGTCATTGTGCTTACCTCATTATCAGTACTATTAAGTATCGCAACCTCTACCCTATAATAATTTATTAACTTTTTGTTAAGTTATTTATTAGTATATATTAACATTTTTAACATTGCAATAATTTTTTAAATATTTTTTTAATTCTTTATTTTTACATATTTTTTGAATATGAAATTGAAAACGATACCTTTATTGTGTTATCATCTTTTTAGGGAATATTTTACTATCAAAACGGGGGAATGACTATATGTTATTAATTTATAATGAAAAAACAAATCCTTATTTTAACTTAGCTATGGAAGAATATCTATTAAAAAATTTTAATGAAGATATGTTTATTCTTTGGAGAAATGAGCCATCTATTATTGTAGGTAAAAATCAAAATACTTTATCAGAAATTAACTTAGAGTATGTAAAGGAAAACTCTATACCTGTCATAAGAAGACAATCCGGCGGTGGTGCAGTATTTCATGATTTAGGCAATATAAATTTTACATTTATAGCTAATAATAAAAATAGTTTTAGCGATTTTAAACGATTTACAATTCCTATTATAGAGCTACTAAAAACTTTAGATATAGATGCAGAGTTTTCTGGAAGAAATGATTTATTAATAGATGGCAAAAAGTTTTCAGGTAATGCTCAATATAATTATAAAAATAGAGTTATGCATCATGGAACTTTATTATTTTCATCTCAAATAAGTAATTTAAGTAATGCTCTTAAAGTTAAACCTATAAAATTTGAAGGAAAAAGTGTGAAATCAGTAAAATCAAGAGTAACTAATATTAGTGAACACCTGAAAACTAAAATGGATATAATAGAATTTAAGGATTTGATTATGAATTATCTAGAGCAATCTAGTGATAACAATATATCTTATACTTTAACAACGTCTGATATTAATAATATACATAATTTAGTTAATGAAAAATACAATACATGGGAATGGAATTTCGGTAAATCTCCAAATTATATGTTATACAATGAATTAAAATACCCTGGAGGAAATATTGAATTTAATTTAAACGTTGAAAAAGGTTTCATCAAGGATATTAAATTTTATGGAGATTTCTTTGGCAAATATGATGTTTATATGATCGAAGATATCTTAAAAGGAATTAAACACGAAGAATCTAGCCTAAAAAGTATACTAGAGACCATTGATATAAATGAGTATTTCTTAGGAGCTAGTGTTGATATATTAGTTTCAGGTATTGTCGGAGTTAACTCTATTGAATAATAATTTGACATATATGTGTAGAATTTATATAATATTAAGAAAAAGAACTCAAGTTGAGTTCTTTTTTAAGTTTGTAAAGGTATATAAGTAAATATTACTTATACTTAAAATTCCATTATTACTTTCTTTATTTCCAATACCCTTTCGAATAAATAACATTATTTATTAATGCATTTTATACTTTATTCATTTCTTTTTAATCCTCTATTTGACTTTAACTTTATTTTCTTATTTACTTTTTTTAAAATTCATATATAATATTAAGTAATTATTAAAATTACTATGAGGGGAAATTTCATATGAAGAATTATAGTTACAAAGAAATAAAGATGATGTATGGAAAAATAAGTCCTTTTGAATTAAAGGATAAATTAATAGATATAGCAAAATACAATGCTTCAAACAATAATACCGCCGTGTTAGATGCAGGAAGAGGAAATCCTAATTGGACAGCCGCAACACCTAGAGAAGCATTTTTTACATTTGGTCAGTTTGCAGTAAACGAAACTAGGTTGAATTGGGACTTAGGGTCTTTAGCAGGAATGCCTCAAAGAGAAGGTATTGCTAAACGCTTTTATAAATACGTGGATGATAATCCAACGCTTCCAGGAATTGAATTATTAAAGAACATTATAGATTACGGTATAAATAATTTAGGATTTAATGCTGATAATTACGTTTTTGAATTAGCAGATGCCATTATAGGAGATAATTATCCTGTTCCTGATAGGATGTTACCTCATATAGAAAAAATAGTTCATGATTATTTAGTTCAAGAGATGAAATATGATATAGGTTTAGGTGGAAAGCTAGATGTATTTGCAGTTGAAGGTGCAACTGCAGCTATGTGTTATATTTTTGATTCTTTAATGGCCAATGAATTGTTAAGAAAGGGTGATAAAATCGCACTTATGACCCCAATATTTACACCATACTTAGAAATACCTCATTTGCCTCGTTATAACTTCGAAGTTATTAATATTAACGCTGATGAAGTTGATGAAAATGGAAATCATACATGGCAATATTCAAAAAAAGAGTTAGAAAAACTTAAAGATACATCTATAAAAGCATTATTTGTTGTAAATCCAAACAATCCGGCATCTATAGCTATAAATGATGAAAGTTCATCAAATCTTGTTGATATTGTAAAAAACTACAATAATGATTTAATGATAATTTCAGATGATGTTTACGGAACATTTGTTAATGACTTTACATCTCTAATGGCTAAACTACCTTATAATACTTTAGGGGTCTATTCATACTCTAAATATTTCGGTGTTACAGGTTGGAGATTAGGTACAATGGCCTTACATCAAGAAAATGTTTTTGATAAGAGAATTAATGACTTAGATGATAATCTAAAGATATCTATAAATAAAAGATATTCTGATATGAGTATGAATCCATCAAACTTATCTTTTATGGATAGAATTGTTGCTGATAGTAGACTTGTTGCTCTTAACCACACTGCTGGTTTATCAACACCTCAACAAGTCCAAATGGCATTTTTCTCTGCATTTGCTTTAATAGATGTTGAAAATAATTATAAGTCACTAAATATGAGTATATGTAAAAAACGTCAAGAACTATTATATAAAGCTTTACAAATTCCTCTAGTATCTGATATAAACGACGCGGCATATTATACTCAATTCGATATAGAAAAATGGGCATGCAACTATCATAGTAGTGAATTTGCCAATTATATAAAGTCAAATTATGAACCAGTGGATGTTTTATACAAATTAGCTAAAAATCACAGTGTTGTTCTACTAAGTGGTAGTGGTTTTGCTGGTCCTAATTGGTCTGTTAGAGTTTCATTAGCTAACTTATCTGATCCAGCTTATACTACAATTGGTAAAGCTATAAAATGTATTCTAGATGATTATTTACTAGCTTTTAATAAAGACAAGAATAAAGATAAATCTATAATATAAATAGAATAAAATTATAAAACTGTACCTTAAGGTACAGTTTTATAATTTAAAATAAATACATATATCCAATAGCAACAATTACTATATCAGCAATTATATGAATTGCCCAAGAGTTTAAAAAATTATCCGATTTAGTATCTACGTAATCAAATATTAATCCTATAGTAAATAGACCTATAATACATAAAATCATAATATCTAATCTAAACCAATTCTTAAATATAGCAATGTGATAAACTGCAAATAATGCTGAGGAGAATAAATATGCTAATTTCTTATATCCCATTTTGTATAAATTTAAAAATATAAAGCCTCTAAAAAAGAACTCTTCTAGAAATGAATTTCCAAATGTAAAATATGTAGTAGCTATATAATAATTTGCCGCTGTGATCTTAGATTTTGTAGCTAATTCTAAAAATATATAATCCATATCGATTAATTTCTTAACTAACATAAATGCCCCTAGTAATATTGCTCCTGATAGAACGCCTAAAATTAAACCTATATTTAGTGTTTTTAAATCTATACGTTTTAAATTAAGCCCCTCTTTTAATTTAGTTTTTCTCAAACATTTAATAAATATAATCTGCGTTGATGTAAATAGTATAATTTTGCTAATCGTTTTTAACAAATAGTTTACCATAAAAACTTGTTCAATTATAAATAATGTCGTTGCACAAATTAAAGCTGTAAGAACAATATAATTTCTAAATATTTTTTTATTAGTTTCGGATGTATTTTCTAACATTATAATCACGGTTCAATATTCCCCCATATCTTTATTTACTTAATTATAATTTTTTTAATAAAATTTTACAATAATTAATATTATTTATACTATATATATCACTACTTTTATAAATAACGTGTCACTTTTTGATATAAATTGTATTTTATTTATTTAAATTTTTTAATGCTTTATTCACATACTATCAAAGAGGTGATTTTATGAATAGAAAGTATTTTATAATTATATTTATTTCAGTTTTTGTGATATCTTCATATTTAAATTCTTTTGCTTTAGAACAAACATTTAAACCTTTCGAGGAAAAAAAGCTAAACTATAATTATGAATCACTAGAGCCATATATAGATAAAGAAACTATGATACTCCATCATGACAAACACTATAAATCTTATCTAGATAAACTTAACAATGCTCTAAAAGACTATCCAGAGCTTTATAGTTATAGCTTATATGATTTACTTAGAAATTTAGACTCTATACCTAAAGATGTTGCTCAAATAATAAAAAATAATGGCGGCGGTGTCTATAATCATGAGTTTTTCTTTGATATGATGACATCTAAAAAAACTCAACCCTCAGGAGACTTATACTCAGCATTAATTAGAGATTTTGGATCTTTTGATAATTTTAAAGATGAATTCAAGAGAGCTGCTATGAGTGTATTTGGCTCTGGATGGGCTTGGTTAGTATCTGATAACTCTGGTAAGTTATCAATTATGACTACTCCAAATCAAGATAGCCCTGTTACATTAAATTTAAAACCTATTATAGGACTTGATGTTTGGGAACATGCTTATTATCTATTATATCAAAATAACAGAAGTAACTACATTAACAATTGGTTTAATATTATTAATTGGGATAATGCATTAAAAAATTATACAGAGCCTTTAAATTAGTAGTTTAATAAAATTTGTAATATTTCATATTTTACTATATAATGTAAACATTCTATTGATATAACTACATAAAATACGACATTACTTTTATCATCTTAGGAGGATTTATGGTTAAAGAAACACATACAAAAGGCTCTTATATTTTTTCACTTCTTGCATTACCTTTTGTTCTTGATAGATATTTATATAATTATGAATTTATTTACAAAATAATTTTAATATTTGTATATGTATATTTTTCATATATAGGTTCTTTATCACCTGATATAGATATGAAAAACTCATATATAAGTAAGGTTTGCCCTTTATTTTATAAGTTTTTTGGGTCTAAACTTCGTCACAGAGGATTAACACATAGTTTATTATTTTTATACATTTTAGGCTATATTCTTAATTTACTTATTATATATACTGAAAATAATATTGTGTTTGTCTTATTATCATCAGGTTTTTTTATTGGATACGTGTCGCATCTTGTTTTAGATTTAATTACAAAGGAAGGAATAGAAATTTTTTATCCTGTTACTTTAAACTTTTCGTTACTTCCTATTAAAACTAGTTCTAAAACAGAAAAAAATTTATGTAAACTTTTACACTTTATATATATTTTTTTACTAGGATATAGATTTTATATATTAATATAAAAAAGAGTTGTTTGTTTAAACAACTCTTTTTTATTACTCATTTATATTAGCTACTTCTATATTAATATCTCTATATTTTTCTTGTAAAAGTTTTGTATTAACTTTGCTACCTATTTTCCATGACGCAAACACTAGTGCAATAAATATCGCTATTTTAAGTGGATTTGTAACAAAACTAGTTATATCACTAGAAGGATAACTTACGACTAAAAACATTACAAATTTACCTGATAGCATCGCTGGTGCAAAATCCTTTATATCTCTTTTGCATAATGCACATGCTATTGTTACTAAAAAACCTGGTATAAATGGGCAAGAATATGCTATAAACAATATTTTAAACCCTTGTCTACGGACCCATATTATTCCTTTTTCTACTTTTTCGTTTTTGAATTTATTAATGAATTTATGATCATTAAATTTACTTACAAGTAAAAATAAACATATTGTTCCTAGTCCTGAGCTTATCCATGAGATGACTAAACCTCCCCATAAGCCAAAGAAGAATGCATTTGCACCAACAAGAGCAATAAGAGGTAACATAGGTAAAAAACTCTCTATAAAACAACTTGATATACCTATTAATAATGTAAGAAGCCAATAATTATGAGCTAAGTAAAATAGCTCTTGAATATATTCCATATATTAAACTCCTTTATTTTAAATGCTTTACATGAAGGTCCATCTGTGGGTATGGTATCGATATATTCTCTTTATCAAATCTCACTTTAACATCCTCTAGTAAATCATAATAAACTTCCCAATAGTCCGAGGTATTTACCCATGCTCTAACTGCAAAATCTATAGAACTTGGACCTTGAGTATTCATACGAATTAAAGGTTGCGGTTCTTTTAGTATTAATCTATGACTATTAACAATATCACTTAAAACTCTTTTTACATGGGATACATCACTATCATAAGATACACTAAATATTAAATCAACTCTTCTTGTTGGATTTGCTGAATAGTTTATCAAGCTACCATTTGATAAAGTACCATTTGGTATTAAAACTTGTTTATTATCTACGGTTTTTAATGTAGTGTAAAATAATCCAATTTGCTCAACCTCTCCACTATATATTCCAGTCTCTATAAAATCTCCAACTTTAAATGGTCTAATTAAAAGTATTATAAATCCACCTGCAAAGTTAGATAAACTTCCTTGAAGAGCTAGACCAACAGCAACCCCAGCTGATGCAACTAAAGCTGCTATTCCAGTTAAATCTACTCCCCAGTATCCTAACACTGGCATAACCAGTGCAATTTTAAGACCTGCAGATACTAACGATCTTAGAAATCTCAATAAGGTAATATCAACATCTCGTCTCTCTAAGAACTTAACAAAGTGATTTACTAATCTTTTTATAATTTTAAATCCTATAGATATTATTATAAATCCTACTATTAATTTAAATATTCCTGTTGCGCTCCATTGTACTAGTTTATCTAGTAAACTATTAAAATTAATATTACTAATGTCTATATTTTGTAATTGTTCTAATTTTGCTGCAGCCTCTTCTGCTGCTTTTTCAGCTTCATTCACAGACAAACACCTCCATATTATGTCATTTTTTCTCATTTTATTTTCAATATATTTTACACTATTTCATACTTTCTGTCTATAATATTGGTTATATACTAAATTTATATCCCACTAAAATCATAGGAATTTTTACCTATTTTTTAGTACTATAATCTATTTATAAATTAAATCCTTATACTTTTGGTTATTTTATCCAAAAACTTTTGGTTATTTTAAACATTTTTAGGAAAACATTTTTCTGTTATTATTTAAGTATAAGTTAAATAAAAAAAATGTTTTTAAAAAGGGGAGAATTATAATGGCAGAGGTAATTTTAAAAGATATTTGTAAATCATACGACAATGGGTTTAACGCAGTAAAAAATGTAAATATAGATATAGAAGATAAAGAGTTTATCGTTCTTGTTGGACCATCTGGTTGTGGTAAATCAACAACATTAAGAATGATAGCTGGTCTAGAAGACATAAGTTCTGGTGAATTATATATCGGAGATAAATTAGTAAACGATGTAGATCCTAAAGATAGAGATATAGCAATGGTATTCCAAAACTACGCTTTATATCCACATTTATCAGTTTATGATAATATGGCATTCGCTCTTAAATTAAGAAAAATGCCGAAAGATGAAATAGATTCAAAGGTTAGAGAAGCAGCTAGAATACTTGACTTAGAAAAAGTTTTAGATAGAAAGCCAAAGGCTTTATCTGGTGGACAAAGACAAAGGGTTGCACTTGGACGTGCTATAGTTAGAAATCCAAAGGTATTCTTAATGGATGAACCTTTATCAAACCTTGATGCAAAACTTAGAACAGCAATGAGAACTGAAATAACAAAATTACATAAGTCTCTTGGTACTACATTTATATACGTAACACATGACCAAGTAGAAGCTATGACTATGGGTGATAGAATAGTTTGTATGAAAGATGGTATAGTTCAACAAATAGCTACTCCACAAGAAATATACGATAGACCTAACAATATATTCGTTGCAGGATTCATTGGCGCTCCTCAAATGAACTTTGTAGATGTAACTATAGTTGATAAAAATGGCGAATTATATGCTGAAAATGCACATATGAGTATACATTTAAATAAAGGTGAGCATGGAATTTTAGTAGAAAAAGATTATGTTGGTAAAGAAGTTGTTTTAGGTATTAGACCTGAAGATATACATATAGAAGATATATTTATTGAAAATAGCTTAGATAGTGTATTTGAAGCTGAGGTTGAAATTGGAGAATTAATGGGAGCTGAAATATACGCTTACTTAAAATCAGGAAATTACTCTATTACAGCTAGATTTGATGGAAGATATAGAGTAAATATTGGAGATAAGTTAAAACTTGCTATGGATAAACATAGAATACACCTATTTGATAAAGAAACTGAACAAGCAATTAGATATGAAGAAGTTTTAGAGGCTACAAAATAATTTAAGATATCTATTAATTAAATAACCTAATAGTGGTATATTAAAAGTAAGATGTTTCATCTTACTTTTATTTTTTAACTTCAGATTTTAACTTCATAGGGGGAATACCATGCAAAATTTAATCGATTTTTTTGAAAATGAAACTAATAGAAAAATTAAATTAATTGAGTATGACAACGAAGATTTAAAGGAGAATCAAACGCTAGTAAGCTTTAATGATATTAGTTACATAATCGAATTTATTTCTAGTGAAAACTTAAGTAATATATGTGGGTATACTTATTTGTTCTATCAAAATGACCTAGATTTTAATTCATTAGAAAATATTTTAAATAATTTATATGAGGATGTTAATATAGTTCATTATGATAAGTATTTGTTATTAGTGTCTAAACATATCCTTGATATTAGTGATTCTTCTCCTAATATTATTGAAAGTGAAACATATCGTAAGACTTATATAGTATATTTAAATAATGTTCAAAATAATAATGATCTTAGATTTAATATCGATATCGTAAATGAGTTACTACCTATTATAATTAAGAATAACACTTCAAATAAAATTCTTAATTTAAACGACTTGATAATATATAAAACTATATCCTCATGTACTAAAGAAAGTTTTTTCAATCGTTTAGTTGACTTTGACACAATTAAAACTATGGATGATAGTCTATTAATTACAGGCATTAATTTTATAGAAAATGGGCTTAATATTTCAAAAACGTCTAACTCTTTATTTTTACATAGAAATACATTAGTTTATAGATTAGATAAAATTAAAGAAGTACTTAATCTAGATCTAAAAAACTTTAAGGATGCATTTGTATTTTATCTAAGTGTAAAATCCTATTTATATTTTTAATAAAATAGCAATCTACTTTAGGTAGGTTGCTATTTTATTTTATACTAAAAGTACGAATATTTTTCTATTTTAAACTATAAAATATTATACAAGCACTATTTTGCTTGTTTCTAGTAGGAGGTTTGATATGAGTATTTTTAGTATTTTGCTTACTTCCATTTCATTGTCAATGGATGCATTTGCAGTTTCAATTACAAAAGGTATGACATTAAAAAAAATAGATTTTAATACTTCAGCTAAAATCGCATTATTTTTTGGATTATTTCAAGGAATTATGCCTATGATCGGCTGGTATCTAGGCATAGGATTTGAATCCTATATAAAGTCATTTGATCATTGGATAGCAGCTTTTTTATTAGCTTGTATTGGCCTCAATATGATATTAGAAGCTCGTAGTAATACCAACTTTAATCATAGTGACTTTTTAAGCAATAAAGAGCTTTTTACACTGGCTATTGCTACTAGTATAGATGCCCTTGCAGTTGGAGTTAGCTTTGCATTTTTAAGCATTCGCATTACACCTATTTGTATCTCTATAGCAATTATAACTTTTATAATATGCTTTATTGGGGTTTTAATAGGAAAAAAAATAGGTAATATGTTTAAAACTTATGCTCAAGTTTTTGGCGGCCTTATATTAATTTTAATAGGATTTAATATACTAAATGATCACACAGGAATAATTTCTAATATTTTGATACCTTAGCTTTATATAATAAGCATTTATATTCTTACTATTACTTAAAAATTTATAAAAAAATGGCTTAGATTTCTCTAGGCCATTTTTTATTTATAATACTTCTTCTTCATTTTTATTTACATTTTCTAATTCTTCTTGTGGTAATTTTTCCATAGTTATGCCTGTTGCTGCATAGAATAAGGATATTAAAGGATTTATTAAATTTAAAAAACAAAATGGTAGGTAAGCTAACGGACTAACACCTAATGTTACTGCCATATATGCTCCACATGTATTCCATGGAATTAAAGGTGATAATAAAGTTCCACTGTCTTCTAGTGCTCTTGATAAATTTTTAGGATGTAATCCTTTTTTCCTGTATTCATCTTTATACATTCTTCCTGGTAAAACTAATGAGAGATACTGCTCTCCTGTTACTAAGTTTACAACTAAACAAGATATTATTGTTGCAAATACTAATCCAAATGTACCTTTTGCAAATGCTAACAGTGCATTGGCTAACGCTTCAAGCATACCAGTTTTTTCTAATATTCCTCCAAATGTCAGTGCACAAAGTATTAACGATACCGTCCATAACATACCGTCAAGGCCTCCACGGCTTAATAAGTCATCAACTGCAACAACTCCTGTCTCTGATACAAATCCATAATGTGCAGCATCTATTATTGATGCCAAATCGGCACCTTGGAATATTGCTGCAAAAACACCACCTAATAAAGATCCTATTATTAATCCTGGTAATGCTGGCATTTTAAAAACTACCATTAAAATTACTAATATCGGCGGTACTAATAATATTGGTGATAACGTATTAAATGAAGATGATAATGTATCTTTTATAAGCGCTATTTGAGTTAAATCAAGTTCTTTTCCAGCATATTTCATTCCTATAACACCATACATTATAAGTGCTATTAAAAGTGCTGGACCCGTTGTATATAACATGTGTTTAATATGATCAAAAAGATTTGTTCCTGCCATTGCAGGTGCTAGATTTGTAGTATCTGATAAGGGTGACATTTTATCACCAAAATATGCTCCTGATATAATTGCTCCTGCTACAATGGGTGTAGGCATTCCAAGACCTTGTCCTATTCCTATTAATGCTATACCTACAGTACCTGCCGTAGTCCAAGATGAACCTGTTGCTAATGATACTATTGCACAAATTATTGTTGTTGCTATCAAGAATATCCCTGGTGATAAAATTTCTAACCCCCAATAAATCATTGCTGGTACTGTTCCACTTAAAATCCATGTTCCTATTAAAGTACCAACTACCATAAGTATAAGTACAGCTTGCATTGCCATCTTTATAGTTTCAAGTACTCCATCCTCAAGCTCTTTCCATGAAAATCCTAACCTAAATACTCCAACCATTCCTGCTACAGTCGCACCTAATATTAAAGGTATGTGTGGATCTGCTCCCAACTTTATTAGCGATGTTGCTAGTACTACAATTAAAAATAATATTGGTATTAATGCTTCTACTAAGGTTGCTTTTCTTTTAACTTGATTTTTGCCCTTAGCCAAATTTACCCCTCCTGAAATATTTATTAACTTAATATTTTCTTAACATAAGTATAGTACAAAAAATAATTATAATCTACTATATTATTAAAACCTCAGGAAAACTTTTTCACATATTGTATTTTTTATATTTATAATTAATATTAAAAATAAATAAAGAAGTCAAATGACTTCTTTATTTATTTTCTAAATCTTCTTCTATATATTCGTATTCATCATATTTGTCTTCTTTATAATCTTCTTTGTCTATTTGTATCTCATCTTTTGTATCTTCTATTGAATCAATATAGCTATTCATATCTGTTTGAGATATCTGTGTACAGTTATCGCAATTTAATCTTCTTGAATTAAACTCATCTATCTTTTCTTCTAGTTCTTCTTCTTCTTTGCTGTATTCTTCATCTTCATAATCATATAAATCAAACTCATTATTGCTTAAGTAATAAGAATCTTCATCTTGATTCTTTTGTTTATGATTTTTTATTATTTTATAAGAAGCATAAATTCCTATACCAGCTGCTATCGCACCTGTATATATAAGAACTTTTTTTCCTTTTTCTTCAACTTCTTTTTTAACTTTTCTTTTTATTAAATATTGTATCATAGCACGTCTCCTTTTCTTTCGTCATATACTATACATATATAGTATTTCTATTATTTAAATAATAATGATACTATTTTAAATTAATTTTCTATAATTATATAAATGGAAAGGATGCATATCTATGAATAGTGATTTGTTCAATTTTATTCTAAGTGTTGTTTTACTTATAATATCTTTTGGTGGAGGTTATTTAATAAAACTTTTAAAACAAGATATCGATGTATCAAAATTCTCAAATTATTATACTATTGCTAAGCAAGTTGTAATGTCAATTGAGCAGCTATATCCAGAATTAGATGGCCAATCTAAAAAACAATATGCAGTTGAATTACTATTAAAATTAACAAACAATAAGCTAACTTCAGATCAAGCTAATACATTAATTGAATCTGCTGTATATGAAATAAAAAAACTTCTACAAAATAACTAATATTAATATAAAAAGATATACTAGATTATTAGTATATCTTTTATTGTTGTATCTTATTTTTCTTAATCCTAATATATATTTGCATTACTATAAAAGTCATAGTCTCTGCAAATACAACACTTAACCATATCCCATTTACTCCAAATATCCATGGTAAAATAAAAACCCCAATTATAAGAAAAATAATTCCTCTACCTAGAGATATTATATTTGATGCTATTATAAATTCTTTTGACTGGTAATATGCCCCCATAACAATATTTAATCCCATTATTAAGAATGCTATAAAATAATATCTAATTGCATTAACTGTAATATTAACTAAAGCCCCCTGTTCTTTTGTAAATACTCCTACTATACTTTGAGGGAATAATAGTCCACTTATATAAAATAATGTTCCTATTATAAATGCAGTAATAAGAGCTAATCTTTTTATACTTTCAACTCTATGATACTGATTTGCTCCATAATTTATGCTTATTATTGGCTGTATTGCTTGTGCTATTCCCGTAAATATTGCAGCTACAACTAAAGCTACATTTGCTATAATACTATATGCACTTACCCCTATATCACCTATCATCTCTAATAAAGCTAAGTTAAAAATAAATATTACAATACCCGATGATATTTCTATTATAAAGCTTGGAGCTCCATTAGATACTATTCTTATCATCCTTTCAAACTTAAATTTAAATTTTACAAATTTTAAAGTACATTTTTTTGTCGTAAAATGAGTGCACAAAATACTTATATTAACTAGTGAAGCTATAGATGTAGCTAGTGCTGCCCCTAACATACCTAATTTAAATTCAAATATGAATATATAATCTAATAATACATTTAATAAACCACCCGTTGTAGTTGCTATCATAGCTAACCTTGGATTATGATCATTTCTTACAAAAGAAGCAATGGTGTGTGACATAACATAACTAAAGCTTAAAAATAATACTCCACTTAAGTATTGTTTAACCATTTCTATTGTATTTTCATCTGCCCCCAACATATATCCTATTTTTTCTTTAAACAACATTCCTAAAATAGATATTGTTATTCCTGTAACTATTGCTACTATTATTGTCTGAGAAAATACTGAACTAGACTCTTCAATTTCTCCTTTTCCAATACTTATACTAAGGGCTGTAGCTCCTCCCATTCCAAACAATAATCCAATGCCGTTAAATACATTAAATACAGGTATACATATATTTAATGCCGCTAAACCTGCACTACCTATACCTCTACCAATAAACATTGTATCAACTAATATACAAAATGAAACTGCAAGCATACCTAAAACACTATTTAATAAGTACTTGTAATATATTTTTATTATATTTCCATTTAGTAATATTTTGTTTTTCTCGCTCATGTATTTCTCCTTTATATAGTCACTAGTTATATGTTAATGTGTATATTATTTACTACTTATGCCTTTACAACACCTCTATTAATAGATAAATTAACTATTTTAAATAAAAATATACCTGCTATTAAATTTATAATTATAGCTGGTGCTACAGCAATCATAAATAATGCGAAAAATGAGCCTGGCAGTCCAACTAATAATTGCGCTGATAATAAAAATGTACATCCACTAATAAATGTACCTACTAGCAAAATTATCGTTATTACTAAAGCATCTTGCTTTTTAGTATTCATTTTTTTTACAAATGATAAGCTATAAACTATAAACATTACTATATATATTATATTAACCGTTATTACTTTATCTATAACATTTGGTATTTGTCCTCCAGGAAATTTTGTTGTTAATGCTGTAAATACACCTGTAACTATACCTGCTGTTAAACAACTTTTATAATCATTTTTATTCAATATCATTATAGTAAATAACATTGATAAAGCCATATCTGGTTGAATAGATAAACCTAGTGCTGGTGTGATTTGATGTAACAATAATCCCATTGCTAAAAGTATTGAATTTAAAACTAACTTTCTTGTTTTTGATTTCATAATTATTCCTCCACAATTTAATAATATTTTTTTTATTAACCAATCGGATAAATCATCATTAGAATTTAAATTTCATACCATCAAAACCACCACCTCTCAAATAAAGTTCTTGTTTAATTTATTACACAAAAAAACTCCGCCCTATATTAATAGGACGGAGTATTATCCGCGTTGCCACCTAATTTATGTACAATAAAATATAAATGTACATCACTCATTTTCAGGTACTATCATACCCTATTCGCTATAACGTGCGACTCACGGCAAAGTCTACTTTAAATAATTTCGATTTGCTCCTCAAAGGCCCATTCACTAAATTTTTTCGTGCTAAGATTCCACCATCCTCAGCTCTCTATCTCGAACCTAAATTTAATTACTCTTCCTTATCAACAGATATTTTAAATTATAATATAAATGTAATAAACTTATGCTTATTTGTCAACTACTATATCTTAATTACATATTTTTTTGATTTATTATTGCTGTTTTATATTATTTGAAACGGATTTAAATTTATCATACTTGATTGTACTTCAATTTCTTCAATTTCTTGTAACGCTCTTTTTATTACATCCTTAAAAATATCTTCTGTCTCAAAATGACCACAGTCAATTACATTCATCCCTATATCTAGAGCATCTTGCGCATCGTGATATTTTATATCTCCTGTAATTAAAACTTGAGCTCCTTGTCTCTGAGCTTTTTTAACCATATCAGCACCAGATCCAGTTACTACTGCAACTTTATTTATAGTAGAATCTAAGTCTCCTACTATTCTTAAGTGGTTCATATTAAGCTTTTGTTTTATTTGATTACAAAGTTGACTTAATGTAATACTATTATCAAGTTTACTTATTCTCCCTAGTCCAAAAGCTTCTCCTTTATTTTCTAACTTATATAAATCATATGCTACCTCTTCATATGGATGTGCATTTATCATAGAACTAATTGCTGCACCTAAAACTTTTTGAGTAGCTATTGTCTCTATTTTAGTCTCATTTACTATTTCAATCTTACCTTCTTCTCCTATGAAAGGATTTGACCCTTCTAGAGGTTTAAAGTTTCCTAATCCATCTGTACTAAAGCTACAATGAGAATAATTACCTATATGGCCACACCCAGCTTTAGATAATGTATTTTTAACTTTTTCCACATGAGTGTTAGGTACATAAACTACTAATTTATATAACACTTCATTTTTTGTATTATCTAATATTTTTACATTTTCAAACCCCATTACTTCCATAAAGTAATCATTTAAACCACCAAAAGCTATATCAAAGTTTGTATGCATAGAATAAATAGCTACATCATTTTTTATAAGTTTATGAATTAATTTGCCCTTATAGTCTGACGTATTTATTTTGTTCATCTTTTTAAATATAAATGGGTGATGCGTTATTATTAAATCAATACTTTTGTCTATAGCCTCATCTATTACCTTTTCATTTGCCTCTAATGTAACTAATACTTTTTTTACATCAAACTCATAATCACCAATTAAAAGTCCTACATTATCCCACTCATAAGCTAAATCTAGTGGATACTTTTCTTCTATCTTCTTTATTAATTTTTTTAATTTCATATTAATATCCCCTTAATGTTTAATTTTTTCAAGTTTATTAATAGCATCTATACTTTCTTTTCTTTTCTTTTCTATTCCTTCTCCTGTTTTTCCTTCAATCTTTTTAAGTATTGAGTTGTACATATATATCTTTTTATCAATAAATTCATTTAATAAGGCATCTTTATTTTCTATTAATTTTTTACTTATCTCATAATATATTTCATCTTCTATTTCTGTATTTTCACCTGTATATTTAGCAAGGATTATTTCATATATACGAAAATCTTCTCTAACCAATACTTCATCTAGTATTTCATATCCATTATTAAATAGATATTTTCTAAGCTCACCTTGAGCTTGCATTGGTTGAAGTATTAGCTTATCAACAGTATGTGCAACCTCTGTTTTAGCCTCTAATAACTCACTTATTAAAATTCCTCCCATACCTGCAATAATTACTTCATCAACTTCTCCTTTTTCAAGAACTTCTATCCCTGAACCTAATCTTAAATCTACCTTATCTAAAAGCTTATTCTGTCTAACTTCTTTTCTTGCATTTTCAAGTGGTCCTTTGTTTACATCTGCTAATATAGCAAATGGTACCTTACCTTCATTTAATAAGTATACTGGTATATATCCATGATCTGTTCCTATATCTGCAACTTTTTTACCTTCTGTTACTAATGAAGCTATCTTTAATAATCTATCTGTTAATTTCAATTTATTTTCATCCTTTCTTAATTGATTGTTTATTATATCAAAAAATTCGCCTTAGAAAAGGCGAATTTTTTATATTTTAGTCTAAATAGTCTCTAAGCTTTTTAGATCTACTTGGATGTCTTAATTTTCTTAAAGCCTTAGCTTCTATTTGTCTTATTCTCTCTCTAGTTACATCAAACTCTTTACCTACTTCTTCAAGAGTTCTAGCTCTTCCATCTTCAAGTCCAAATCTTAGCTTTAGTACCTTTTGTTCTCTTTCATTTAAAGAACCAAGTACATCTTCTATTTGTTCTTTTAATAATGAATATGCCGCTGCTTCTGCTGGCGCAGGTGCATCTTCATCTGGTATAAAGTCACCTAAATGACTATCTTCCTCTTCACCGATTGGAGTTTCTAACGATACTGGGTCTTGAGCTATTTTCATTATCTCTCTAACTTTATCTTCACTCATTTCCATTTCTTTTGCTATTTCTTCAGGCTTAGGATCTCTTCCTAATTCTTGAAGTAACTGCCTAGAAACTCTTATTAATTTATTTATGGTTTCAACCATATGGACTGGAATTCTTATCGTCCTTGCTTGGTCAGCTATTGCACGAGTTATAGCTTGCCTTATCCACCATGTAGCATACGTACTAAATTTAAATCCTTTTTCATAATCGAATTTTTCAACAGCTTTAATAAGACCTAGGTTACCTTCTTGAATTAAATCTAAGAAAAGCATACCCCTTCCCACATATCTTTTCGCTATACTTACAACTAGTCTTAAGTTTGCTTCAACTAGTCTTTGCTTTGCCATTTCATCACCATCATGCATTCTTCTTGCAAGCTCAACTTCTTCATGTGGTTTTAGTAGTGGTATTTTACCGATTTCTTTTAAATACATTCTTACTGGGTCATCTATACTAATCCCTTTAGGTAAAGATAAATCAATTTCTTCTAATTCCATAGGCATATCTTCTTTTATTTCGCCATCTACACCCTCATCTAAGTTCTCAATGTCTAAATCATCATCTATAGAAAAATCTATATCCACCTTTTCAGTTTTATTTTCAATGACTTCTATTCCTAGATTTCCTAGTGTTTCATAAAGATTTTCTATTTGATCTTTATCTAGTTCTGTTTCCGAGAAAGCTTCCATTATTTCAGCTAATGTAAGAGATCCTTGTTTTTTACCTTTTTCTATTAAACTTTTCGCCGTTATTCTCTTTGATTGGTTTTTTTCAGTTTTATTATCCATAGTCAGACCTCCTTCCTTTTATAACCTTTGTAACTGTCTTCTTAATTCCACTATTTTTAAAGCAATTTCCATAATCTTAACATCTACCTCTTTCGTGTCCTTAGAATTTTTGTTATTTTCTATTTCTTTTTGTTCATCTAGTAATCTATTAATTTTTTCATTAAGACTATTTTTCTTAATATTTTTTACAATTTCATCTATGCTTTTGACATTTTCTAAGTTCATTCCTTGTAAAGAAATACGTTCTAAATCACCAATGTATTTTTCGGATATATTTAAACTTTTGATTTTGTCAATAGTTATTTTGTCCAAATCTTGATTTTTGATTATGTAATTTAAAATTTCTTTACTAGAATTTGATAAAAAATCTTCCTCTGAAACCTTTAAAAGTATTATATCCCTTAATTTTTTGTCTTCTAGCATAATTTTAATTAAATTTTCCTCAACAAATTGTTTTCCATGTTTTATTGTTTTTGGCTTTTCTAACGCTTTTTCATCTTTTTTATTTAAATTATTATTGTATTTGCTATTTGTATATTTATTACTTTGATATTTATTTTCAGAATACTTAGAGTATGACTTTCCATATACTTCTCTTTTTATAGATTCAACACTTATATCTATTAAGTTGCTTAGATACTTAGTATAGTAATCTATTTCAACAGGGCTTTTTATTTCTTTTATTAGCTTTGATGCCTCTTTTGCAAACTTAATTTTTTCTTCATCTTTCTCTATATTAAAATTTCTTTTTAATATATCAATTCTATACTTTATAGAATGAATAGATGTCTCCATTGCTTTTTTATAGTCTAAAACTCCATATTTTCTTATAAACTCATCTGGATCTTTACAATCTTTTAGGTTTAAAATCTTTGCACTTATTCCTATTTTCATAAGTATCTCTATAGCTCTTAGAGTTGCTTTTATACCTGCTTCATCCGAATCATATGATATTATGGCAGTATCCGCATATCTTTTAATTAAATTACCTTGCTGTTCTGTCAAAGCCGTACCTAATGTTGCTACTACATTTTTTATATCATATTGATAAAGAGATATTAAATCCATATAGCCCTCAACTAGTACTACAGTTCTATCTTTTATTTCTTTTCTCGCAAAGTTTAATCCATATAAATTTTGTCTTTTATTAAAAATTAAAGTGTCTGGAGAATTTAGATATTTGGGCAGAGAATCATCTAATACTCTACCTCCAAATCCAATTACATTACCTCTATAGTCAAATATAGGAAACATAACTCGATTTCTAAATTTATCATATATCTTGTCAGTTTCACTTTTATAACCAAACAAACCGCATTCTATTAAATCCTGTTTTGCATATCCTCTTGACATTAAATAATCTTTTAATGCATCCCATGAATTATGAGAATAACCTAATCCAAACTTCTTTATGATTTTATCGTCTAGTCCTCTTTTTCTCAGATATTCATATCCAAGATTCTTTTCTTTTAATAGGTTTGAAAAATAAAATCTTGCAGCTTCTACGTGCATATCTTGAAATTTTTTAGCTTTCTCCATACGTTGTTTAGTATTTTCATCCATATTAGTATTTATTTCAATACCATGTTTGTTTGCTAGTAGCTTTACTGCATCTATGAAATCTAAATTTTCCATTTTCATTACAAAATTAATTACGTCTCCACCTTCCCCGCAACCAAAACATTTATATATCTGCTTTGAAGTATTAATATAAAATGATGGTGTCTTTTCTCCATGAAATGGGCATAATCCTTTGTAGTTAGAACCTGATGGCTTTATATTCATATATTCTGATATTGTACTAGCTATATCACATCTACTTTTTACTTCTTCTATAATCTCTTTTATATCATTCATATTATCACCTTCTGGTGTAATTTTTGTTTTAACATTTCTATTTTACATTATATTCTAGATTTGTCAAACCTTCATTATACAGAATTCGACTTTTTTTCTTAATTTCCTTCTAAAATATCATTTTTTTTTATTAAATATATTTTCAATTTATAATATATTGTTAAGTATTTACATATTTAAGATATTTAGTACTAAAATTTTCTTGTCGAAGTACTTAGAAACATTATTGTAGTTTTAATTTAAACTCAACCTCATTTATAAATTTTATTTTACCTATATATTATTATTTTAATCTGTCCTATTTAAAACATATTTACCCCATTTTTTTAATTTTATTTTTTTTTATTTAGTATAATTTTTTTTACAAAAAAAAGAGGCGATTGCCTCTTTTAGTTATTTGCTTATTGATTTCATTAAATCTTCAAACTCATTAAAATGAAGTGATTGCATACCATCAGATAATGCGTTTATTGGATCAGGGTGAACTTCAACCATTAATCCATCTGCACCTGCTGCTAGTGACGCTATGCTCATCGGCTTTACTAGATATCTAACTCCAGTTGCATGAGATGGATCTACTACAACAGGAAGTCCTGTTTCTTTTTTTATAATTGGAACAGCCGCTAAATCAAGTGTATTTCTAGTATAATCATTATACGTTCTTATACCTCTCTCACACATTATAATCTTTTGGTTTCCACCTACTGCTATATACTCTGCTGCACCAATCCATTCACTAATACTTGAACACAATCCTCTTTTAAGCATTACTGGTTTATTTTGTTTGCCAACCTCGGTTAATAAACTAAAGTTTTGCATATTTCTTGAACCAATTTGTATTACATCAGCTATTTCTGCTACTTTATCTAATTCTCTAGCATCCATTAACTCTGTAATTACAGCCATACCAGTTTCTTTTTTTACAGCTTTCAAAATTTCTAAACCTTCTTCTTTTAAACCCTGAAATGAATCTGGAGAGGTTCTTGGTTTATATGCTCCACCTCTTAACATATTAGCACCTTTGCTCTTGACAAATTTAGCCGTTTCTAAAAGTTGTTCATAACTTTCTATAGCACATGGACCTGCCATTATTATTTTATCTTGCTTTACTATGATTTTATTATCATCTGAATTAATTTCAAACTCTAATGTTCTATTAAATAGGTTTTTTTTCATCACCTATATACTCCTTTACTTGTCCTCTTTCATCTCTAGATAGTGAATTTAAATATACGTCTATAGTTTCATTCTTAATCACTAGTTTAGTGTTTAAGTCCATAAGAGGTATAAGCACAAAAGCTCTTTCACTTATTCTCGGATGAGGTATTGATAGTTTTTCATCGTCTAATATTATATCATTATAAAATAATATATCAACATCTATAGTTCTCGGTCCCCATCTTATTATTCTTTCTCTATTTAACATTTGTTCTACTTGTTCGCATACGTCTAGTAGTCTATACTCATCTAAGCTCGTTTCAATTTCAATACACATATTTAAAAAGTCTGCTTGGTCTGTATATCCCCAAGCCTTTGTTTCATATAATTTTGACTTTTTAGTTATTCTAATATTTTCATTTTCATCTATTAGCTGACATGCTGTAGATAAGTATTCAAATCTATCACCCATATTAGTTCCTAGTCCAAGGTAAGCTTTATTCATCTTTTGCTCTCCTTATTTCCACTCCAAAGTAATCATAAATACCATTTACTGGAGCCTCTGGTTTTTTTATCCTTACCATTATACCTTTAACTAAATCAAATCGCTCTAATACTTCATTTGCTATATTTTCAGCTAAAGCTTCTAATAGATTAAATCTTCTATTTACAACTATTTCTTTTACAACTTCATAAACATCCGCATAACTTACTGATTTAGTCATATCATCTGTAAGCCCGGCTTCTTTTGTATTGACATCAAGTTCTATATCTAAAAAGAACTTTTGTCCTAAGATACTTTCTTCTTTTAGTAAGCCATGATACGCGTAAAATCCTAAGTTTTTCATTAATATTTTGTCCATACTTTTACCTCTATCCTCTATATATAGCATCGGCCATTTTAGCAGCTCTTATATTTTCTTTTACATCATGAACTCTTACTATATCTACTCCATCTCTAATTCCTAATACAGTTGTAGCAATTGTTCCTTCTACTCTTTCTTTTGGTTCTAAATTTAGTACCCCACCTATGACAGATTTTCTAGATGTTCCTAACAATATAGGGTATCCTAGTTCTTTTAATTCATCTAATCGTCTTAATACTTCTAGATTTTGTTGAAGTGTTTTACCAAATCCAATTCCTGGATCTAATACAATATGCTCTTTTTTTATTCCATTTTTTAAGCCAATATCTATACTTTCAGTTAAAAATTCTTTTATAGATTCTATGATATCTTTATCATATTCAGTTCCCTCTTGATTATGCATTATACATACACGGGCATCATACTTAGCTACTATACTAGCCATCTTTTTATCTTTTCTTAAGCCCCACACATCGTTTATCATTTCAACACCTAATTTTAATGCTTCTTCTGCAACATCCGCTTTATATGTGTCCACTGATATAGGAACTACTATTTCTTCTTTAAGTTTTTTTATTACAGGTATTATTCTTCTTTTTTCTTCATCTGCATCAACGTACTTATGACCTGGCCTTGTTGATTCTCCTCCTAAGTCAATTATATCTGCACCTTCTTCTATCATTTTTTTAACATGATTTATTGCTATATCTATATCTTTAAAATCTCCTCCATCAGAAAAACTGTCTGGAGTTACATTTAATATTCCCATTATATAAGTTCTCTTACCATATTCAAACATATTGTCAGTTTCTCCTATAAAAATTATTTCATTGAAATTAAAGTCATAGCTTCAGCTCTAGCTGCTATGTCTTTTTCAAATATTCCTCTTACTGCTGATGTAGTAGTTTTTGAACCAGGCTTTTTTACACCTCTCATAGTCATACACATATGTTCTGCTTCAACAACAACAATCACTCCATACGGTTTTAGTTCTGACATAATAACATCAGCTATACCTTTTGTTATTCTTTCTTGTAACTGTGGTCTTTTTGCAAAAGTTTCTACTACTCTCGCTAACTTAGAAAGACCTGTTAACTTTCCATCCTTAGGTATATATGCTATATGAGCCTTTCCAAAGAAAGGAACTATATGATGTTCGCAACATGAGTAAAATGGTATATCTTTAACTAAAACTAATTCTTCATGACTTTCATCTTGGAAGATTGTTTTTAGATGTTGTTTAGGGTCTTGGTGTAGTCCCGAGAAAATTTCTTCATACATTCTAGCTACCCTATCTGGAGTTTCTAATAGACCTTCTCTATCTGGATCTTCACCTATTGCCTCTAAAATATCTCTTACTGCTCTTTTTATTTTATCCTTATCTACTTTGCTCATTTGTTAACCCCCTAGTTAGTAAATTATTTTTATGATTTCTTCTTTATCTATATTTTTAAATATATAATTATATACATTCAACAAATCCTTGTGTAGGTATGATTCATACACCTTTTTTATCAAATCAAAAAGATATATATCTTCATTTTTTATAGAACTTATTAACTTTTTATATTTAGGAACCCACTTATTATTTATTCTGAAATAATTATCTAACATATTTTTTATACATATATTGGTTAGAAGTTCATATTCAAATCTATCATACTTATCTTTATCTTCTAACCTCTGTATACTAGATAGATTTTCCATAGACATAAAAATGATTTCTTCTTTTAATAATTCTTTAGGTCCTTTGTTATACTCTATTTTACATAATTCTTTCAGTTTATCAAGGCTTTGTTTTCTATCAAATATAATTTTAGCTTCCGACATTTCCTTTAAGAAGAAGTATTCTTTATCGTTTATTAATATTTGTGCACCTTTATTAGAAAAATAATTTATATCAAACTCTATTCCCTCTATATTTTTTATTACTCTAACTTGTTTTGGACCTTCATTCATTATAACAAATATATCTATATCACTTATTTTTTCTTTAGTTCTAGATAAATCAATATTCTTAGATGATCCTACTAAAAATATGCCTTGTGTATTCTTATCATTTTTTATTTCATTTATTTCATTTTCATATATTCTATAAAGGTTATTTGTCATACTATTTCTCCTTTAAAAAGCATTATAACAGGTGTTTTATTTTATCAAATAAATTATTGTTCTGTTCATATTTTATATTTTCAATTTGAGTAACTCTCATCATATCCATTAAACTATTACTTATAAAAACAAAGTCGAATTTAGATAAATCTTCAAGTTTTATTTCACATTCTCTAACTATTATGTTTAATTCTTCACAAACTTCCAATATCCTCTTTTTTTTAGTTCCATTTAATATCGGTAAGTCTCCACTCGGAGTATATATAACATTTTTTTTTATAAAAAATATATTACTCATAGAACATTCTAAAATAGTACTGTCAGTGCTAATAAAAAGACCATCATTAAAACCATTTTTATTTGCAAAATTTTTAGTGTAAATATTTTCTAAATAGTTTGTTGTTTTATGTTTGTATATGATACTATCTCCTCTTTTTATTGGAGATATATTGATTTTAAATCCAGCTTTATATGTTTCTTCATCGTAAGGTATATCTCTTGTTGATATATTAAAACCTTCATCAAATACAGTTAATCTAAGAGCTTTATTTAAAATTTTATTATTATCTATATAACTTAATATCTCCTTTTCCAATTCATTTCTATCTATATTAGATGTTATTCCTAACTCTTTTATTGAATTGAATAGTCTATCCATATGGTATTCTAAATTTATAGGTTGTTCTTTTATTTTTATTGTTTCAAATAGACCTATTCCAAATCTACTAAGTGTACTATTAAAGGTTATACTATTCTTCATAATATCCCCTTAAAGCTCTCATCATAGATTTTGCCTTATCTAAGGTCTCTTGATACTCATCTTCAGGCTTAGAATCCCATGTCATTCCACCTCCGACTTGGAAATACACATCTTCACCTTGTTTCACAATTGTTCTTATAGCTATATTTAAATCCATATCTCCATTAAAACCTATATACCCTATAGATCCGGTGTATACATTTCTTTGTGTAGGTTCTAATTCATCTATAATTTCCATAGATCTAATTTTTGGCGCTCCCGTTATTGATCCGCCTGGGAACGTTGCATTTATTACATCTATACAATCTTTATCTTCATCTAATTCTCCTACAACCGTAGCCACTAAATGATTAACATTAGCATATGGTTCAATAACAAATAATTCAGGAACCTTTACACTTCCAATTTTTGATATTCTACCAATATCATTTCTTTCTAAATCTACTATCATTAATAACTCTGCTCTATCTTTTTCACTGTTTCTTAATTCATTTTGTAACTTCAAATCTTCTTCTTTATTATTACCTCTTGGTCTAGTTCCTTTTATCGGTCTAGTTTCTACTTTTTTATCTATACATTTGATAAATCGCTCTGGAGAATTAGATAATATATTACTGTGTTCAAAGTTAAGGTACGCTCCAAATGGTGCTGGACTAAATCTTCTTAAATCTCTATATAGTTCATAGCTTGATAACGTCGTTTTCCCACTAAATCTTTGAGTTAAGTTTGCCTGATATATATGACCTTGTCTTATATATTCTTGTACCATTCTTACAGCATCTTCAAACTTAGATTTTGTAAAATTAGAACTTAACTTTATAGGTTTTACATCTTTTTCTTCGTAACAAATTGAGTCTATTCCATTTATTTCTTCATTTTTAATTCTTTCTTCAATTTCATTTATCATAATTTTTTCTTTATTCATATCTAAATCAGGTGTTGCTATGTATGTTTTATCTTCTAGATGATCAACAACAATTACTAGATTATATAATCCAAAATATAAATCATATACGTTTGTATCGTCTTTAGCTGCCCTTGGAAGCTTTTCTAAATAGTTTCCTAGGTCATAAGATAAGTACCCAACAGCACCTCCTACAAATGGCAACTGCGTCCTATTTTCAACTTTGTATTTTTTTAACTCTTTTCTTAGTTCTTCTAACGGATTTTCTTGTGTATTTTTAAGTTTTAAAACCTTAAATGGATTAAACCCTATAATAGAGTATCTCCCCAATTTCTCTGGGTCCATAGCACTATCTAAAATAAAACTATTTTCTTCATCTTTAAAAATTGTAAATATCTCAAATGAGTTTAATTTAGTACTTAGCTCTTTAATCATTATTTACGTCCCCCTTGCCTAGCTTCATTTATGAAATTCCTTAGTATTTCATGTCCTTGTTCTGATAATATGGCCTCTGGATGAAATTGAACCCCTTCTATATGGTATTTTTTATGTCTTATACCCATTATTTCATTCTCATCTGTTATAGCCGTTATCTCTAAGTCATCAGGTAGGTTATTGTTATCTATTACTAAAGAATGATATCTAGTTACATTTAATGGATTATTTAATTTTTTGAATACACCTATATTTGTATGTTTAATACTATTTACCTTTCCATGTACCGGTCTGATTGCTTTTATTACATTTCCTCCAAATACATGTCCTATAGTCTGGTGGCCTAGGCAGATTCCTAATATAGGCTTTTTACCTTTAAAATAATTAACTACCTCTATACATACTCCAGCTTCAACCGGCGAACACGGTCCTGGTGATAATACTATTATTTCTGGATTTAACTTTTCAATTTCTTTAACTGTAATTTCATCATTTCTCTTTACAACTATTTCTTCACCTAGCTCTCCAATATATTGGACTAAATTATAAACAAATGAATCATAATTGTCTATCATAAGAATCATATCTATTCCCCCTCAGAATGTTTTATAATGCATTACTAAAACGTTACATCAATAATATTATATGTTTTTGTAGAAATATATGTCAACCTAGTCATTTTAGGTCATATATAGGGTTTTGATTATTAGTATATTTATACTATTTGTACAAAAACTATTATAAATATATTTTTATTATTTGGAGGTTTTTTTGTGAATAAATATGTAATTATTAGGTCTGATACTAAATCAATATCTCCTCCTATGTCAAAGCAAGATGCTATAAATAAATTGAGGGAATATGATAAAAATGGTATTTCTAGCTATTTAGTATCCAAAAGTAACTATCTTAACTTTGATTTTTTTAATAAATCAAATATTTGTCAAAGGTAATTAAAAAAAAGGAGCTATATGCTCCTTTTAGATATCTTATAACGCGAGTTATAGTACTTTCCTTTTTTTCCTTTTTGCTCTCTTGTCTCTAACAACTCATATATTTTATTTATATACCAGTCATCTTCACTTAGTCTTATTAGACTAGTTAAATAATAGCCATGAGTGCTTCTAGGAATTTTTTTGTTTAATACTAAATCTATGGCTGTTTTCGCAGCTTCAAAATGCTTTAAATGTGTATGACCTTCTTGAAAACTCTTTCTGGTATTATAAACTACATAACCTTCTTTAACTTGGAATATCATAAATTCTTTCTTTTCATATATTTTGTTATACATTTAATCAATCCTTTTCAAGATAGTCTTAATATAATATATTAAATTCTTCCAAAAATGTATTACATTTTTTAATTTTTATTTATGTATTTTCTTTAAAGAATTGTTAAGTTTGTTTAAATATTTTCTCCAGAATACATTCCTCCCCCCACTAGAATATACATACTTTTTAAACTCTTTATTTAAAATAAAAAAGTATCTTCAAATTATATTATGATTCGAAGATACTTTTTAAAACATATTTAGTTAATTAATTCAGAAACAGTTACAAATTTATATCCTTGTTGCATAAGTTTTGGTATAAGTATTTCTAAAGCTTCAACAGTATTATCTGTAGCATAATCATGAAGTAATATTATATCTCCATTTTTAACCTTGTTCATAATTGCATCTGCAATTTTTGATGCTTGAGGGTTTTGCCAATCTCTCGCATCAATACTACTCCATAGTACTATTTTATAATCATATTTTTGAGCTAATTTTGCTAATTCTTCCTTTCTATAACTTCCATAAGGTGGTCTAAATAATGTAGGTTTTTTGCCTGTTAATTTTATAAGTATTTCTTCACATTTTAATATTTCAGCTTCTATTTGACTATTACTTAAGTTACTTATATCTGGATGGCTAAATGTATGGTTTCCTATCTCATGACCTTCTTTATTGGCTCTAATTAATGGTTCTGAGTACCAATTAGCATGTTTTCCGGCTATAAAAAATGTAGCTTTTGCATTATATTTTTTAAGTACATCTAAAACCTGATTTGTTTCTTTAGGATGAGGTCCATCGTCAAATGTTAAAGCTATAAGCTTTTTTTCTCTAGATCCATAATGAATAAATACTTCATCTTTATTTAGTCCATATATACACATAGAAAAAGTAAATACAAGTATTAAACTAAAAAAAATTTTAAAGAATAACTTTTTATTGTATCTCATTATTATGACTTCCTTTCAATGTCTACTTTATACAACTTTATATGTAGAAATTTTGAGTATAGTAAATTGTATAATGACCTCCAAACTCAACTCCTACACCTATGTATTTATAATTCCCTAAAATATTTTTTCTATGTCCTTCTGAGTTCATCCAAGCTTCATGTGCATATATAGCACTTGCTTGACCCGCCGCTATATTTTCTCCAGCACCTCTATATACTATTCCTTCATTTTTCATTCTATCAAAAGGTGTTTGTTGTTTTTTATTCATATGATCAAAATAATTTTCATTAATCATATCTAAGCTATGCTTTCTAGAACTTTTAGTGGCCATTTCACTATATACTAGCTTATTTAAACCTCTTTTTTCTCTAACACTATTTGTTAAGTCTATAGTTTGTAACTCATAACTCTTTTTAAGTTCTTCACTCTCATTTGGATACATACTGTCTAATGAGTTTTCTGCATCATCTCTTATTATTTGATATGAGCATACTTGATTTTCATTATAAATATCATAAAATACAGTTATATATTTATTTTCTATATGAAATATATCATATTGATCATTAGATGTTATTATATATCTAGTGTTCCCTTTCTTTTTATATTCAAGAGGCTGATATACTTTTCTTATTTCTTCTCTATTATCTCCAATTTTTATATTTTGCATCTCATCTGAATTTATTGAGTTACAATATAATGCTACTACTGTATTATTTTCTACCCCTACCATAGCAAATTTATTTTTATATTGATTATATACATACCATTTAAAACTGTACTCACTTTCATCTATTCTATTTGGTTTACCAAGTTGTGAAATTAAATCTTCTTTAGTGTCTCCCAATTTTATTTGCTTAAAATAGTCTATAGAATAGCTTTTTTTTGCTTCTTTTGAGATGGCTTCTGTGTTTTGTATTTCATTCGAAACATTAGTATCTCTATATTCAATATTTCTGTCCAATATATTATGGAATTTAGGAACACAGTACCATATTAAAATTATAACTAAAAGTAAGGTAACTAACTTTTTCAAGATATCACTCTCCATATTTTATCTTTTTATAATAATATACATATATATAAATTCCATACCTATAATTTAATTATTATTCAAATAACAAAAAAATACCTTTGATTTTTTCAAAATCAAAGGTATTTTAACCAATTTTTAAAGTTTAATTGAAAATATCTCATCTAAACTTTTGTCAAATATAGAGGGTTTATCAAACTTCCACGTACCCTCATATACTAATTCATTATTTATATAAAAAGTTCCCTCTCCATGTTTTTTACCTTGCATAAACTCTCCTGTATATTGTTTACCTTCTTCCCAAATATATGTGCCTTTCCCATGTGCTAAATTATTTTTCCATTCACCCTCATATATTAGATTACCTTGGCTATTGTAGCATATTCCTTGCCCTTCCATTTTATTGTTTTTGAAATCACCAATATATAAGCTGCCATCATTCCATTTATATATTCCCATGCCTTCTTTTTTTCCTTTGCTCCAGTTTCCTATATATTCATCACTGCTATTATATTGCATTTTTCCAATCCCATCCATTAGATCTTCATCAAAATGTCCAATATAAATATTTCCATTTAAGAATAAGCATGTACCAATCCCTGATTTCATATCATCTTTAAATTCCCCTGTATACTCAATTCCTTCTAAAAATTTATACTGTCCTTTCCCATTCATCTTTCCATCAACTATCTTTCCAATATATATATCTCCATTTGAAAAGTTATATACTTTAGTAGTAGATTTTTTTTCTTCACTATTATTCCATTCATTCTTCTCAATATTTTCAATTTCTTCTTTTGTAGCTTCTTTTATTTTTCTTAAGCCTATCTTGCTCTTTAATTTTATTGATTTTGTTTCTTTTTCTATTTCATTAATAACTCTTAAAAATTCTCTATATATTTCAATGTATTCTTTAGGTAAATCCATACACTACCTCTCCTATCAGAATTAATTCAATCTTATTTAAATTTATTATATCTTAAAATATATACTCTTTTCTATATAATAAAGAAATATATATAAAAAATAGAGCATACTACACAAGTAGAACACCCTATTTCTTAATCAACATTACCCGATTTAATTATAATAGCTTAAGCTACCCGTCCAGTGCATCAAAAATCTTTCACGTTTCCCTTATACCCCTATGTATAAAGGCGCCCGATAGTCTTGTATTTTCTCTAGAGTATTGAGAGGGTAACTACCCTCTCTTTATTATTTTGCTAATTTTTGAAATATTTTATACATCTTTTACGAATTTATTATAAATACTTTTCTTTAAATCCTCTACCTTTTACTTCTGTAACATCATTTACCGAAATGAAAGATCTTTTATCATATTTTAATGCTATTTCTTTAATTTTTGGTATTTCGTTAGATGATACTATACAATAAATAAGCTTTTTTCTTTCATGAGTGTAAGCCCCTTCTGCATCTAAAAAAGTAACACCTCTATGAAGTTCTTCCATAATATCATTTGCTATTAAATCACTCTCTTTAGATATTACCATAACTGATTTTTGATAATTCATTGCATCCTTTACAAAAGTCATAGCAGATGCACTTAAGAACATACTTATTAAAGTGTACAATGCCAAATTCATTCCAAATATAGCTCCACCAACTGCTACTATTAATATATTTATCGATAATGTTGTATCTTTCATAGGAATATTTTTCTTAAACTTTAGTATTGCTGCTATTATATCAGTTCCACCTTGAGAAGACTTTGTTCTAAAAACAAGCCCAGTTCCTATTCCAGATAACAACCCACCATATACACTTTGAAGTAATATATCATTAATAGGTACATATTGTCCTATATCCTGCGTAATCCCAAGTAATAAAGAAAATAACACCATATTTATTAAACTATATACACAAAACTTTCTTTCAAGATAAATAAATCCTAAAATAAATATCGGTATGTTTATTAAAAATGTTAACAAACCTATATTCATTTGTGTTAAATAATTTATTGCTGCTGATACTCCAGTAACGCCTCCACTTAACAAATGTGCAGGTCTTAAAAAACCGTTAATCCCTATACATGCTATTAACATTCCTGTAATTATGACACTATATCTAAAAAATACATTGTCTTCTAGGGCGGTATTCACTTTACTCATTGTTTTCTCCCTTCAGAATCGAGAGCACAATAATTTATGCTCAGTTATTTTATCTATGATATATTATATTATCTTTTGAGCATATGTCCAGTATATTTTTTATTTAATATAAATACTTTAATTTTAATTTTTAAAAGTATATATAATGCTATATATATCCCTTCATAAAAGGATTGATTGTCTTATTTTTCTTGCATTATAAATACTCAAGATATATTATAAATATATATTTTTCAATGTATTAGTATCTCTTTATTAAAGTACAGTACCTATTCTGTGCAATAAATACATCATTTCATTTCATATTATGAAATTTAGTGATATTATCCTTCATAATTTTGTCTTATATGAATTTTAATATTATAGGAACTAATATAACTGTAATTAATCCAGATATTCCTATTGATAGTCCACTCATAGCGCCTTCTACTTCACCTAGTTCTAGTGCCTTTGACGTTCCTAAGGCATGAGCTGATGTTCCTAATGCTATTCCTTTTGCAATTGGATTCTTTATTTTACCAATTTTAAAAATAGTTGGCGCTACTATTGCACCTAGTATTCCAGTTAGTATAATTGATACTACTGTTACAGCCTCTATACCATTAATTGTACCTGCTAGGGAAATCCCCATTGGTGTTGTTATAGATTTTGGTATAAGTGAATTTACTATATCTATATTAACATTCATTATAGAACCTATAATAACTATTGATATAAATGATGTAACTACTCCAAAACCTATACCTATAAATATTTCTACTACATATTTTTTTAGTAAGTCAATTTGTTTGTATAGAGGTACTGCTAATACAATTGTAATTGGACCTAATAAATAATTTATAAAATCTCCTCCAATTTTATAATTTTCGTAAGGTATTTTTGTGAAACTTAGAAATACTATAATTGCTAATATACTAATCAACAATGGATTAAATAATGGATTTTTTGTTTTCCTTTGTAAATATACACCTATGTTAAAAGCCATAACAGTTAAAACCACTCCAAATATAGGTGTCTCTATAACATTATACATGACTAATTCTCCTTAACTTTATTTTTTATTAGTTTTTCAACTACGATACCTGTTACATACATTACCATAATAGTACTAAGTACAACACTTATTATAAGTACAAATACATTATCAGCTATTATATCTAACGAGTTTATTAATGACACCCCTGCTGGAATAAAAAATATTGCCATATTATTTAAGAAAAAGTCACTTACCTCTTCTATACTCTCTAATTTAATTACCTTTAATTGTAAAAGTATAAACAATAATATCATCGCAATTATACTTCCAGGTATAACCACTATGTTGTCTATGAACGAGCTAATATATTCTCCAACTGCCCATAAACCTAGTATTATAGATATTTGATTTAATATTTTCATTGCGCCTCCTATAAATTCCGTCATTTTTTATAAATTAAAAGGGAGAATCATCTCCCTTGCATACAACATATATATTACTACTTCGACAAATTATTTTCAATTTGATTTTATAAAATTAATTTACCTTTTTTATCTATATAGTTATTATTATCTCCTTGAATCACTTGAGCATACCCATCTTCAAAATCACTTATTGAATCAAATCTTGGTATAATTTCTATTTCTCCTTGCTTATTTAAAAAACCCCACATTCCACCTTTAGGACTACTAATCCCTCTTGTTAAAGAATTAGACCCAATGTTAAATCTTGCTAATCCTTCTTTAAAGTCGCATGCATAATCAAATACAGGCGTTATAATCACATTCCCTTTATTATCAATATATCCCCACTTGTCATCAATACATATAGCTGCCATACCTTCGCAAAATGGTCTAGCTTTATTATATTTAAAATCTATAATAACATCTCCTTTTTTATTAATGTAGCCCCACTTATCGTTTATTCTAACTGCAGCTAATCCTTCCGAAAAATCAGATGCTATATCATACATCGGTTGAACTATATATTCACCTAGTTTATTTATATATCCATATTTATTCTTTAATTCTACTAATGCTATATCTTCATTGAATTGATTTACATAAGTAAATGTCGGATTTATACATATTTCTCCCCTTCTATCAATAAACCCCCATCTTTTATTTATTTTAACTCCGGCCAATCCATTTGAAAAACTTGATGCACAATCATACTTAGGTGCAATAACTTCTGTTAATGATGTATCTATGTATCCATAATCCCCATTTACTTTTATTCTAGCTAAACCTTCATTGAATTCAGATGCACTATCTAGGTGAAGAAATATTTGTATCTCACCTTTTGGGTTAATATATCCAAATACCCACCTGATACTCTTTTGTATTCTCTTTATATTAGTAACTACACAATAACCATCTCTAAACCTTTCTGATACATATTTATATTTCGGACTAACTACTATATTTTTATTTTTATCTATAAATCCATACTTACCATCCCTAAGTATAGGAAGAAATAGTTCTTTTTCTATCATACTTAGCCTCCTAATAATTACTGTAATCCCTTGTTATAGTTTATTAGTTTAATACTCTCACTATGACTATTGTTTATTTTCATTTTATACATAAAAAAATAGCATTGATTTTCCAATGCTATTCTTGTTTATTCACTTAAAATTTGCTTTACCTTAGAATTGTTATACATACTATCTGGAACTTCACTTCTTAAGCCATAAAAAGTCTCTTTTGCCTTTTGCTTATATCCATTATTGTAATATAACATACCTAATTGATAAAATGCATCATCATAGTATTTATCTTCAGATGTATAAGTATTTATATATTTTTTATAATATGTTTTTGCTTCATCAAAATTATCAATTTTTTCATTTATAAGAGCTAATTGATATATTGATTCAGATATATATTGTTTCGTTTTGCCTGTTTTAAGGATTTGCTTTAAATACTTTATAGCTTCTTCATATTCTCCATTTTTCTTTAATTTCATAGCAGCATCATAAATTGTACTTTCATTTGATGAGAGTACTTCTTTAGTTTTTGCGTTTTCTAAATCTTTCTTTTTCTTTTCTAGTTCTTCAGCTGTTTCATCTATCTTATTATTAGCATCATTTAATGCCTGTGCTTTTTCATCTAGTTCTTTATTCTTATTATTTAGTTCCTTAGATTTATCTTCTAGTATTTCTTCTTTTTTTACAAGTTCTTGATTTAACTTATTTATCTTATTAGTAATTGCATAGGCACTTGCTCCAAATATTAATAGTCCTATAATTGCTATAGGTATTATTTTTTTAGTTTTAGTAGCTTTTTTATCCGGTTCTAAATCTTGCTTTTCATCTTTTTTCTCTGCTTCAAATAAATGATTATCTACATCTATTATCCTTAGTTTTTCTAGATAGTATTCTTTTTTATTGTTATTATCTAATTTATCATACAGTAGAGCTAATATTACATACGGCTCTATTAAATCTGGATCTTCCTCTATCATACTATCTAATATGCAAATAGATTCTTGGTTTAAATCTTCATTTATAAATCTTATAGAGTGATTATACCTACTTAAAAATACATTAAATTCATCTGATGATAACATATCAACATACTTTCTAGAAAGCTCATTGTTACCATAACACATTCCTGTGTAAAAACTTTCAAAGGCTTTAGAAAAATCACATTTTAATAAATTTAATAATCCTCTTAAGTTTAATATATCTACATCCTTAGGATTTATTTCAATTGCTTTTTCAATAAACTCTATAGCTGTAGTAATATAGTTTTTATTAGCAAGTTCTAATGCATTATTATATCTATTATATGATTCTAACTTTAATTCTCTTGATGTATCATCATTTTTACTATTTAGCGCACTTTGTAAGTTTAAAATTGTTTCTTCTTTGTAATTAGTAGTTACATAACTTTGCTTTAATGCTTTTAATGTTTCGTTAGTTTCTTCTTCATCTATGTTAAAAAATGTTAAATCTGATTTTTGCTCTTCTATTAATGATATATCTAAAATCTTCTTGTCCATTTTTTGTATGTCTGTTTTTATATTCTTTCCTAAAATGGTTACCGCCTCCTTCTCTTATATAATAAAGATAACATATTTAATATTTTAAGTCAAAACTATACATTTTTTTCTATTTTTCAACAACCAGTTTAATTCCTATTTACAACGTAAAAAGCTATTTAAATATTTCATTTAAATAGCTTTTCTACCTAATATTTTATATTATATTTTTTTATCTTTCTATATAACGTTGCTATTCCTATATTTAAAGCATCAGCTACATTTTTCATTCCTTCTGTGTTACTACCATACTTCTTTATTCCATTTTCAATTGCTTCTTTTTCTAATTGCTCCATCGTCTTAATTTCAACTTTGTACATTTCGTCCAACTTATATGAAATTAAATCAGACATACTTTTTATAAACTCAGTTAATTCTTTGTCTTTCGATAATAAATTATCCTTTTGTTCTTGATTAAAAGCCGCTATACCTAATATACCTAAAACCTGATCACCTAGCTTTACTGGTGTACAAATATCTGCTAATTCCATACATTTATCCTTATTCGAACATTGGCTACAACACGCCTCTAGTTCTTTATTTATAACATATGGTTTAGCTTCTGTTAAAACTTTATAATATATCGTTTCTTGTGATATTTTTTCTCCTACTTTTTCCTTAAATCTACCTGTACCAGCTATTCTTGTTAAATCCTTACTGACTAATGTAACATCTACTTCAAGTACACAAGAAATGTTATCACATATTGATTGAATATAATCATTTATATCCTTTAAATTCAATGCTTTCCCTCCTAATTACTTATTTATACATTATTTTCAGGCTGAGTTTCTGGTGCAGGTGGTTCAACTGGTGGTGTTACCGGCGGAGTAACTGGTTGCTCTGTAGGCGGTTCTACTGGCGGAATAACTGGTTGTTCTATAGGTGGTTCTGTAGGCTGTTCTATCGGTGGTTCTACTGGCAATTGCTCATCTTCTTTTGTACCTATAGCTATTACTCCTTGTTTTTTAGGATAATATGATGTTGCAACCTTAACCTTTTTTATTATATTACCGTTGGAATCTTTGTATATCCTAAACGTTGATACTGTATAAGCATCTCTTCCCTTTTCTAACTCTTTTTCTTCTCCTTTTGGAAGTGTTGGGTCTTCAACTTTTTTTATTGGCGCTGATGACACTCCATCAAGACTTGTTGATATTTGTATATTTTGCTTATTTTTAGAACTTCCATATATTTGACATGTAACATAGTTTCCTGATACATAATTTTTCACATAAACTGGATATTCATAGTTATTTTTAAATACAAAATCTATTCCAGAATCAGTAACAGTTGCATCCCTTCCTTTTTCTGCATAGGTAGATGGTATTGAATGATTTTTAATATTAACGAACTCTAATCCTGAGTACAATACCGCATTGTATAGTGTAGTAGATACTTGGCATACACCTCCACCTATACCTTCTTGCATTACGCCTTGCACTATTACTGGTGCATTTTTATAACCATTCTCTACTGTTCTCTTACCTGTATGCTCATTATATGAGAATGTATCACCTGGCATTAATAATACATCACTTGTTCTATCTGTTGCTAATTTTATATTGGTAGTTCTTCCAACAACCGATGATTTAAATTTAGTACTATGAGAACCTAATAAAGTGTCTACTTCTTTAAGTTGTTCTTTTTTTATTTTAGCTTCTACAGTATCTACCTTTAAGTCAATTTCAACATTTCCACTTTCTAGTTCTTTTAATATGTTTTTAAAAGTTTTATCTATGTTTAATTTAATTCCATCTTTTTCTTCTTCTACACTTATACTAGAACCACTTATGTTTAATTTTGCATCTTGAACTTGAACATCAATTTCTTCTGCTATTTTTTCTAAATTCTCTTTTATTTTATCTTCACTATAATCTAGTTTAATTTGAATATTATTCTTTTTTCCAAAATAAGATTGTAGTGTTTCACTCAAGTTATTAAATAAATCACTATCTCTATTAATATTATATGCATCTTTTATAGTATCGTTGATACTATAAGATACATTTAATTCTTTTGGATTTAAGTCCCAAGTTTTATCAGAATATTTTAAGTTTAGATTCTTTAGTATATAAATCTGTTCTAACTTTTCTTTTGCTTGGTCTTTGTCCATCCCCCCTATATTAATATCATTTACATAGGTATTTTTAACAATTTTATTTCCATTTATATCTGCACTAATTATTGCTACTAATGCAAGTATAACACATATGATAATTGCTACACCTATACCTATCCTTTTCTTAATGTTAGTCATTGTTATTCTCCTTCAAAATCGTATAATATTGATTTAATATATATTCCATATACCTTATATAATTATTTTACCTCATAGATAAAAAAATGTAAAAAATTTTTATAAATAAATTAAAGCGTGTTATAAACACGCTTTAATACTCTACTATTGAATCTTTTGTTATTAGATATACTTTTTCATCGTACATATTAATTAAATAAACTTGCTTAGGCCTAAAAATCCCTTTATTCACAAGTTCATAATAATATAAGTCTGCTTCTTTTCCTAATATTTTATCTACATCAACTTTATTATTTACATATTTATAGATTTTTTCTTTTTCTATACTTGTAATATTCTTATATTTTTCTTTATCATCATCCAACTTATTTTTTAAAATAAATTGAGCTTTATCTTCATTTATTGAAAACTCTATAGTTCCCTCTGAATTAACTCTAAAGTATCCATCTGAATAGTTCGTGTTGTAATATTTTTCTGCATCTTTATATGAATATAATAACTTATCTTTTGCATCAACAAATACCTCATCAATTAACTCATCATATTCATAAACTTCTACATAATAATATTTTCTTCCATCTACCATTTGTTGAAATGAGTTTACAGTTAAATTTTCTTTTAGCTTATTACTTTTTCTCACAATTAAATTTAATATATCTTCATTTGTCAAAGTATATAAAGATAAATTTGTTTGGTATTCTTTTTCAAGCTTAAGCACTTTTTCATCTTGAGGATAATAATTTTTTATATATTCAATATATTGTAATGCTTCTTCATAATAACCTTGTTTATTTGCATCGTCTGCTTTTTGTATATAGTAATCATACATAAGTTCAATACATTCATTCTTATTTTTTAAGGCTAAATCACTATATTTTTTATCTTCTTTTAAAACTTTATCATATGATTGAATCGCTTCATAATACTTTGAATCTTGTTGATATTTTAATCCTGATTGATAAATTTGTCTAGAATCATATAATTCTTTAATATTATTTTTATATATATCAATACTGTCTCTAATTCCGTTTAAAACAGATACCGTGTTAATATATGCTATAGCTTTTTCATACTTTATATTTTCATTTTCATACATTTCGTCTACTCTTTTAGATTGTTCAACTATCTTTTTCAAGTCTATATCAATTTTTTCTAATGAATTTATAGTGTTTATCAGCCCTAAAAAATGTTCTTTTGTTATTTCTTCATTAATAAATTTATCACCACTATCTAGAAGAAGTTTATTTAACTTTTTAGAGACAGATTTGTTTAATCTGTTCAATTTTGCAACTGAGTATTGCTCTTCATACTGTTCATAATAATCTAATGCTTGAGAGTAATCTCTCTTTTCTATAAGCTTTAGTAAATCATTAGATTCTTTTGATACACTTAACTCATCACTGCTAAGAAAAAATATTATGGATAATAATATAATCCCTAATATAGATAATGAAGTTGTTATAATAAATTTCCTATGTACATCAATAAAGTCCAAACATTTATTAAACAATTCTCCAATTTTCATTATATTTACCTTCCTTAATTCCTATAGTTTAAATTTATTTCAAATTTCTTTTTATTATAACATATTTAACTATTATTAACCATATTTTCCCTTGCTACTTATTTATTTTATTTTTATTTAAATATAAATATTATACTTATATCATCTAATGAATAATTCTTACTCAATTGGTACAGGTATTTTTTATACTCTTTGTATAACAAATACCTTGAAAAAATACTTTTATTGTATTTATTAATTGTTTTTTCTAAACTAGAAAATAACTCTTTATCATCACTAAAACTATTATTATATCCATCTGTACATAAAATAATATTAGTTTTATCGTAAATATTACTTCTATCTATCTTGTAGTATATATTGTTAAACGAATCAAATCTACCTAAAGAGTCTACTATTGATTTATTATCACTATCTAAAATACATTCATATACATTATCTATTTCTAATATTATCTTCCCATCCCCTATTTTCAAAAACAAGGTATAGTTTTCTGTAACGATAGCTGAAATTAAAGTTGTAGAGTACTTAATGTATTCTGTTTTGAACACTTTTGGATTATTATTTTTATAGTGGTTATTGACCATATCCATCCATTTCATATATATTTCTTTTTGTATAATACCTTCTTGTAATAACCCCTCTACTTCTTCTTTACTATTACCTATATATTGTTCTAATATCTCAATACTAACTTTGCATGCAAATTTTGAACCTTGATCACTATATTCAAAAAATCTTGTACTGTGCCCATCTGCTATAGCACAGATAACCCCTTTATCTATCTTTTTATAATCTACAAAATCTTGTGACATATTATTTTTTGATTTATTTTTGTATCCTACTACAGTACTTGAAAAAATTTCATATTTCATAAAACACCTCCAAAACAAAGTATATAATTATATTTCAAACAAATAATTTTATACTTACTAGTTTATATAATAAACAAAAAACACAGTAACAACTGTGTTTTAAATTTATTAATATATATTTTTTCTTGTGTTTTATTATGATATTTTTCTTCTTGTTTCATTAACTCTTCTTTGTTTTTTCTTAACATTCTTCTTCGATTTTGAAACTCTTCGCAACTTCTTCTTAGTAAATATCCTCTTCGAATCCATTAAAATTAATCCCACACTCAGTCCTATACTTAATAGTGCGAAGATAAGTAAATAATAATTCAGACCAATAAAAATTTTCATAATAGCATTTATTATTATCAATGTAAATACTAAGCAGAAACTAGCAGTAATCGACATAAAACATATTCTTAGTGCTTTTTTCAATTTCTCCACCCCATATACTAACCAATCTTGACATTAAATCTTAAGTAAACTATAGCAAATTTATACATAAATTTCAATTACTATTGTTAGTTTTTGTTATAATTGTAACTAAAATGTTATCTTTTTATATAGTAACACTACACCCTTCAAATTAATAAAATATAATTAGGTTAAATTTATTATAAATTGAGAGGTGATTTATATGCCATGTCTTCCAAGTCTAGGATCAAAGGCTCCTGATTTTAAAGCTAATACCACATTTGGACCGATTCAACTTTCTGATTACACAGGAAAATGGGTAGTTTTATTTTCTCATCCAGGAGATTTTACTCCAGTATGTACTACGGAATTTTTATGTTTTGCCAAATATTATCCAGAGTTCAAAAAAAGAAACACCGAGTTAATTGGGTTAAGTATCGATAGCAATAGTTCTCATTTAGCTTGGGTTTATAGTCTATTTCAATTAACAGGTGTTGAAATACCATTTCCAATTATAGAAGATAGAGATATGAGCGTAGCTAAATTATATGGTATGATTTCAGAAGCTATGAGTAATACGTCTACAATACGTTCAGTTTTTATAATTGACGATAAGCAAATATTAAGAACTATATTGTATTATCCTTTAACTACAGGTAGAAATATACCTGAAATTCTTAGAATAGTTGAAGCATTACAAACTAGCGACAAAGAAGATGTTGTAACTCCCGCTAATTGGTTCCCTGGAATGCCTGTAATATTACCATATCCTAAGACTTATAAGGAATTAAAAAGTAGAGTTAAAAATTGTGAAAATAAATATAATTGCGTAGACTGGTATTTGTGTTTTGTTCCAGGTACGAATAAATCATTACAAAATTATGATTACTTAAATAAAATGAATTTTAATAAATCTAAAAAAGATAATAAAAAGTGTAGTATTGAAGATACTTCTAGGCCTGAAATAACAGACGTTAAAAATCAACCTGTTGATATTTCCTATTGCCCTGATGTTACACCAATAGTTATGGAATATGTTTTAGGTAATCCAAGAAACTTAGACCCACAACTATTAGATGCTATAATTTACGCTTTTGTTGAAATAAATCCTGATGGATCATTGTTAGTTCCTAGCCCTAAATACCTTAAGGAAATGGTAAGGTTGAAAGCTGAAAAACCAGAACTAAAAGTTATAGCTGCTATTGGAGGTTGGGGAGCAGATGGATTTTCTGATGCTGCTTTAACTCCTGCTTCTAGATATAACTTCGCTAGAGAGGTAAATAAGTTAATAAATCAATATGGGTTGGATGGAGTAGATATTGATTGGGAATATCCCGGCACAAGCGCTGCTGGAATAAAATTCAGACCTGAAGATAAAGAGAACTTCACTCTTTTATTAACTGCTATTCGCGATGTCATAGGAGATGATAAATGGCTAAGTGTTGCTGCAGTAGGTGATAAATTTTCTATAAATAGAAGTTTTGAAATAAAAAAAATAGCTCCTTTAATAGACTATTTCAACTTAATGAGTTATGATTTTACAGCTGGTGAAACAGGTGAAAACGGTAAAAAGCATCAAGCAAACTTATACGAATCAAAACTTGGATTACCAGGATATAGCGTTGATATATGGATTAAAAATCTTATTGCCGAAGGCATGCCTCCTGAAAAAATATTACTTGGTGTTCCTTTTTATGGCAGATTAGGAGCTAAAATAACTAGATCTTATGATGAACTTAGAAAAAATTATATAAATAAAGATGATTATGAAATCAACTTTGATAAAGAAGCTCAGGCTATATATTTAACAAAGGATGGACAGTTTGCAATGTCTTATGATGATCCTTTAACTATCTATATAAAAGCTCAGTATGTCCTTAAGAACTGCCTTGGAGGAATTTTCTCATGGACATCAACTTACGATCAAGCTAATATACTAGCCAATGCTATGTTCCAAGGAATTTATAATCCAGAAAAATTAAAAGATGAGTTACAAGAAATTTATGATTTATTTGATTAGGGTTTAATTAGCTCTTAATACTATAAAAAGTCTTGCTTTTATGCAAGACTTTTTATAATCCAATTGCCTCTTTTGCTAATTTATCGGCCTCTTCATTATATTTATTACCGCTATGAGCTTTTACTTTTACGAACTGTACATTTAATTGACTTTTAATTGACTCAAAATATTTTTTATATTCTATTGTTCCTTCTTTATTTGTCTTCCATACTCCTGTACACCACTTTTCAATACCTTCATAATCAAAGTATAGTACTAAATTTTCTATATCATTTTCTATACAATAGTTCATAGCAATTTTCGCCGCTTCTATTTCTCCTGCTACATTTCTCATCCCAACAAGTGACTCTTCTTTACCTCTCTTGCTATATGTTTTTTCTACAACATTATTTTTTAATATAACAACCCCTGATCCATACTCTTTTATTGAGTGTTCATAGCTTCCATCTACATATGCTTCTATTTTTTCACTACTTTCAGATATATCCTCTTTTTTATTAATTCCCATATACTCGTTTGCTTCTTCTATAGTTAAAAAACTTTTATATTCTGCACCTGAGAAGCCATTTACTTGCGCCTTACAATCATCCCATGTGTAATATATGCTCGGCTTTTTTCCTTTTCTTACTGCATAAAACTTCTTTTTACTCAAATTTATCACTCCTGATTATTAAAATTACATACTAACTATTCTAACCTAAAGGTATTATAATTAAAAGTTATATTTTAGACTCTATTCACGCATTGTAAAGCACCACTTTTATTTTTTTATTTATAAAATTTTACTTTTATGCTATAATCTATTTATACAAATCAAATATCGGATATAACTATTGGTAGAGGTCGCATTGTTAATTAGTAAATTTGTGGAGTTAAGCACGTTGAAGCAATTTGAAAGGTAACCATGCCGAAATATATAAGTGACGCTTTAAGCTTGTATGTTGGGTCCATATAAAATATATATGGAACTGTCACATTCTTATGTGGAGTACTATCTTTAGATTAAGTATTTTCATTCATTTTATTGAACACTTAAGTCTAGGATAATATTCTTTATCCTAGACTTTTTTAATCTCTATTTCTCCTTGACGTTATATTCGACATTAATTTAGGGAGGATATATATGATAAACAAAACAAAAAAACAGGCTACTCTATTTGATTCTTTACTATGCATTGGTTTTCTCGTTACAATTTTAGTTGTATGTTTAGTATTTTTAAAAGAATATGAAATTTCTGCACATATTCCACTTATCGTAGGAGGTATATTCACTGCTTTTATAGCAATGACTAGATTAGGTTTTACATGGAAAGAATTAGAAGAAGGTATTCTATCTACAATTAATACAACTATGCAAGCAATACTTATTTTACTTGTAGTTGGTATATTAATCGGTACATGGATTTTAGGTGGAATCGTTCCTTCTATGATCTATTGGGGACTTAATATCTTATCTCCTGGTATATTTTTAATTGCAACAACTTTAATATGCGCTATAGTTTCAATATCTACAGGTTCTTCTTGGACAACTGCAGGCACTATAGGTATTGCATTGCTCGGAATAGGTAGTGCACTAGGTATACCTACTCAGATTATAGCTGGAGCAATTATTTCAGGTGCATATTTCGGTGATAAAATGTCACCATTATCTGATACAACAAATTTAGCTCCTGCTATGGCTGGTACTGACTTATTTGATCATATTAAGCATATGTTGTACACTACTACACCTGCATTAGTAATATCTTTAATCTTATACGGAATTATTGGTATTAAGTATGCTGGTGCAGAAATAGATACTACACACATAAAGCAAATCCAGGATGCTTTATTGATTAACTACAATACATTATCTCCTCTATTATTGTTAGTTCCACTATCAGTAATAGGAATGGTTATTTTTAAAGTTCCTGCTATTCCAGGGTTAATAGGCGGAGTTGTGCTTGGTTCAATAGTATCTATAGCGTTTCAAGGTGCATCAATTGCAGATGTATTTGTAGTAGCAAAGGGTGGGTATATTTCATCTACAGGTATGACTTTTGTAGACGAATTACTTACTCGTGGAGGACTTGATAGTATGCTTGGTACCGTATCATTAATGCTATGCGCATTAACTACTGGTGGAATACTTGAGAAAACAGGAATGCTTGAAGCCTTAGCAAAATCTATTTTAAAAGTTGCAAAAGGTACATTCGGATTGGTTGCAGCTACAATTTTCACTGCAATAGGTACTAACTTAGCAGTAGCAGATCAATACTTAGCTATAGTTGTTCCTGGAAGTATGTATAAAGACGCTTTTAAAAAGCAAGGACTTGCTCCTAAGAACTTATCTCGCGCTTTAGAAGATAGTGCTACTATAACGTCTCCATTAATTCCATGGAATACATGTGGTGCTTATATGAGTGCAACTTTAGGTGTAGCAAACTTTGCATTCTTGCCTTTTGCATTTTTCAATTTACTTTGTCCTTTAATTTCGTTATTCTTCGGAGCTACAGGAATAACTATGGAGAAAATATCTGATGATAAAAATGAAACAGATTTAGTTTCTTAATATAAAATAAGGAAAGTACTACTAATAAAATAGTGCTTTCCTTATTTTAATTAAATGTATATATCTATCACTGTCTTATTATTATAAATACTAAATATAATATATAAAGTATAGTTAATATTATTCCTTCTCCTTTATTTACACTCTTTTTAGTAATTGCAAATACATATACAATAATACTTATTAATATCATAATTATCATATCTACAAACACGATTGGATGTATTTGTATATTGTGTATTACAGATGATATACCTAACACAAATAAAATATTAAATAAATTAGATCCCACTACATTACCTATTGCTATATCACTTTCACCTTTTCTTGCTGCTACTATACTTGTTACAAATTCAGGTAACGATGTACCTATAGATACTATCGTTAACCCTACTAAATTCTCTGTCATTCCCCATGAAATAGCTATATCACTTGCAGAGTTCACAACTATCTGACCTCCAATTATAATTCCTGCTATTCCTAATATACTCATAGTAATACTTTTTCCTATAGGCATTTTTCCATCAGCTTTATCTATTTCCATCTCTTCTTTTGATGTTATTGCCATATCAATAAGATAGTACATAAATATTGAAAATAATGCTAGAAGCATAAGTCCATCTGCTCTTGTCAATAAGTTTACATCATAACCTTGAAATTTTGTATCATGACATAATATAAGCAAAACTACACAAGCTAAAAGTGCAAATGGAAATTCTTTTAAAATTGTACTCTTTTGTACCTTTACAGGATTTAATATTGATGCTACTCCTATTACCGCTAATAAATTAAATATATTCGAACCAACTACGTTTGCTATTGCCATATCATTTTTGCCGCTAAGAGCTGCGGATATACTTACCGCAGCCTCAGGAGCACTCGTTCCAAATGCAACAATTGTTAGCCCTATTATCAAACTAGGCACTCTAAATATCTTCGCTATCGATGAAGAACCTACCACAAAAGTATCTGCACCTTTTATTAAAAGTAAAAATCCTATTATAAGAAATATATATACCATAATTTTATCTCCTCAACTTTAATTATTTAATTAAATCTAGTTTTTCTAAAATAAGTTATACTATTCAAAAACGTAGATTTTCTTTAAAATATAGATGAATATTTTACGATATATATTTAAATACTAATAATACAAAATTTACATAACTAAGGAGGATCACTTTTATATGAAAAAATCAATACTTTTCGCATTCCTTTTAGTTCCTGTTTTAGCTGTTGGATGTGCAATGAATAACAAAAACCCTAAATCTGAAAATATAATTCAACAAGCTACCGTAAATATGGATAAATTGATGAATGCACCATTTAGAGATGTTGAAAATGCGTTTGGTACACCTTATTCTTCTGTTTACTACATTAATACTAATAATCTAAAAGGTAAGGATATAAACAACCTTACTATGAATGACCTTCGTGATAATATTACAGTATTATCAACATATGAAAATAATCAAAAGAAAGATTCTTATTTACACGTATACTACGAGAATGGAAAAGTTAAAAATACGTTATCAGGGTCTTATGACTTAGCTACATCTGAAAAGTTTGTAAATAATCCTAAACTTTCTGAAGCAAATTATAAAGTAGAATTTTTCAAAAACAAAGGTGCTATATGCTATGATGACTTTAATCTAAACACTGCAAAGGATAAATATATTGGTATGACTGTAGATGAGTTTAATAAAGCTTATCAAGTTAAGTCGGCTAATTTTATAGCTTCACCTACTAAAGGTACTGATAAAATTTACTTTTATCCTTTAGTACCTCATAATCTTCATCCAGCAAAGGAACATAAGTATCCAAACTACTCTTCTAATGAAGATGCTAAATTAGATACAGTAAACCCTTTAAACAATAACATTAGTACTACAAATAAAACCGATAACAAAGATTTAGCTGAATATGCAAAATCTGCGGTTCTTGTTTATACTAAAGATAAAAATATAAAATCTATAGAAATAGTAAATAGTAATTTTATATATGGACTAATTGATAAATCTTTTGCAAGATAATTTTAAACATAAAAAAAGTGTCTTTTGAAAGACACTTTTTTGTATATACTAGAATCCTACTGGAATTCCAAAACTCATCCAAGCTACGAATAATACTGTCCAAGCTAATAAGAATGTTAAACTGTATGGTAACATTAATGATATAACTGTTCCTATACCAGTATCTTTCTTATAAACTTGCATAAATACTATTACCATTGCAAAGTAACTCATTAATGGCGATATTATATTAGTTGAACTATCAGCTATTCTATATGCAGTTTGAACTACTGCTGGATCAATATCTAATTGCATAAACATTGGCACGAATACAGGAGCCATTATAGCCCATTTTGCTGATGCTGAACCCATAAATAAGTTTATAAAAGCAGTTATAAATACAAACCCTACTAATAGTGGTATTGCACCTATTTGTATAGATTTTAAGAATTGTGCTCCACTTACTGCTATTATAGTACCTAAGTTAGTATAACTGAAGTAAGCTATAAACTGAGAAGCTACAAATGCTAAACATAAGTATCCACCCATAGAACTCATAGCCTTTGACATATGAGATGCAACTTCTTTTTCATTTTTAATACTTCCTGATACTTTTCCGTATACAACTGACGGTACAAAGAATAATAAAGCAACTATTGGTATTAAACCATTCATAAATGTTGAGTGATCTATTATTTGATTTAAGAAGCCTTCTACTTCTAAGTTTCTTAAGAATGAATTAGGCATTGCTATTAACGCAATTAAACCAACTACCATTACTGATAAAGTAATATTTGCAGCATTTAATGCTTTTCTTTCTTGTTTTGATATATTTCTTAAGTCAGAGTCTGTCTTTACTCCACCTTCATATTTACCTAACTTAGGCTCGATTACTTTAGTTGTAAGTATTGTTCCTAATATTGTTATTAAGAATGTAGATACAACCATAAAGAAATAGTTTGCAGTTGGAGTTATTGCTACTGTTGGATCTATAATTTTTGTAGCTTCATTTGTAATACCTGCTAACATTGGATCTATCGTACCAACTAATAAGTTTGCACTGAACCCTCCTGATACCCCAGCAAATGCTGCTGCTATACCTGCTAATGGATGTCTTCCATAAGCCATAAATATTAATGCTCCAAGTGGTATTAATATAACATATCCTGCATCAGATGCTACATTTGACATTATACCTAAGAATACAACAGTTGGAACTATTAACTTAGATGGAGTTATACTAACTACCTTCTTAAGAGTTGTCCCTATGTATCCTGAACTTTCAGCTATACCTATACCTAACATCCCTACTAGAACAACACCTAGTGGTGCAAATGATGTAAAGTTAGTTACAGCACTTTCTAACATATACTTAAACCCAGCTGCATTTAATAAGCTTGTTGCAGTTATTGTTTGTTCTTCCATTTCCATAGTAGTTCTATTAAGAAGAGTTTCTGTTACACTTACTCCACTCATTTCACATATTGCTGATATGATTGCTATAGCCACACAGAAAATTGCAAATAATGTTACCGGATGAGGTAATTTGTTCCCCACATACTCTATTCCATCTAGACATTTCATCATTAAACTTTTATTTTGTGCTTCTGCACTTTTTACTTGATTTTTAGCTGACATATATTCCCTCCCTTAGTTTTTTATGTAAAACTTTTTTTATATATATTATTATAGCAATATTTAGACAATTGTCAATATTAACTTTTTAAATTTTCTATAAATTTTAACAATAAACTGCATTTTTAGATTTCCATTCATTTTATTTAATCTTTTATTAATATTCAATAAATTATTTTATAATCTTTTATTATATTTTTAATTATAAACCCATTGAAATCAGACATTTTAAAAAGCTCTTCGTTTTTAATCAACAAAGAGCCTTTTATTTTTTTTTGAAATTTTTATTTTATTTTTTTCATTTTAATTTAATTTCGCAAAGCATTTCTCTATTTTTTCTTTATCTATTAAGTATACCTGATTAAAATACTTAATTTTAATCATCCCTTCATAGTAAATAGCTTTCGCATTGATACATCTACCCTGCATTTCATAGTTTAGATATCTAACTAATTTATTCAAATCAATTTTTTCCTTATCCTTTAAAGGACTAATTAAATCTACTAATAACTCATTCATAACACTCCGCCTACAATTGTATAGATGTTGATTTATATACATATTTATATTTTCTAAATTAATGCTGCATATATTACATCCATGCAAATCACTTTCTAATTTTCTAATACTTGTAAAATTTGTACCCGGGTTAAATATTACAAAACATCCATAATCATATTTGCTTCTTAATAATCTCCCCATAGCTTGCTTAACTTTAATTGCCATTTGAGGATAATTTAACTTATAATACGGTATATTATATTTTGTCATTATTGTAGAATACAAAGGATCTCTTGGATTTAAATTAGGAATTTTATCTAATGTAACGCATATTAAGCCGTCTCCTGGAATATCAACGCCTTCGAAACACCCCTTAGAACCTAATACAATCGCCCTTTTATTCACATCTTTTAAATGTTTTATTCCTTTTTTATTCATATATATTTCTGTATTATCATAATTTAACTCTTTTTTAATTAAATCATAGGTCATTTGTTGCCTATATGTACTATTAAATAATCCAAGCATATGACCTTGTGTTAGACTTGATATATTTTTTATAGTTTGACTTATTTGCCATATAAATTCATTATTTTTATAACTACATATATTATTTATACCTAATATACTAACTCTATTTTTATAATCATAAAGTGGTTCTATTATCTTTTCTATATTTGAAATTCTATTAATGCCTAGTGTATTTTTAAAATAATCCATATTATATTCCACTCTAAGAGTAGCCGATAAAAATATTCCACAACTAATTTGATTTAAAATATTTTCTTCAAATAAATCTGCTAACTTTAATGGTATAACTCTAAATTCAAAGCTATTAAAGTCATTATCAATCTCCATTACCCTTGCAAAGTCATCTTCTAAATCAAATTCCAGCATTATTTGAAGTGTTGTTTTTATATCTTCTAATTCTTTAACTTTAGACTTTCCAAATTTATATACATCCGCTTCTTTGTCTAAGCTATCTTCATCTGTATTTCTATCTATAATAATTAAAATTGAATTTAAATTCCTAATTATATTTTCACTACTTTGTTTTATTTTTTCACTGTAACTATTATATTTAATATCTATATGTTCTTTATTTTTATATATAGTTCCTACTATGTCATTTTCTTGTAAGTTAAGCTCCCAACTTAAATTATAATCACTAATACCATTATAATCACTATTTCTTCCAAATAGCAGGATTGAATTCAATTCTTCTACGATTAAATTTATATGTCTACTTATTTTATCTTTTAGTGTTCTGTCAAGATTTATATGATTATAGAACTTGTCAAATATTTTTATTTTCCGATATCTTTTACTTAGTTTATCATATGAAAATATACTATTTCTAATATTTTCATATGGGTATATTTCTTGCATAAAATATAGAAAACTCCTATAGTTTATAACTCCCGAAAAGAAATCATATCCCTTTTCAACCAAATTATGTGCTTCATCAACAATTATATAATCTAAAGGTTTTTCTTCTTTATACGGCCATTTTGCTAACAATGAGTGATTTATAACCGTTATATCTTCTTCTTTTAGTTCTTCTATCCTATTTTTATACAAACATTCTTTTATACATCGTTTTGGTCTACATAAATTAGGATCACAAGCTATATACCTTAAATGAATAATTAAATCGCTAAATTTTTGTAGTATCCAAAGACTTATTTCTTCTATATCCCCATACTTACCTTCTTCTATCAATTGTTCTAGCAACACGATTGAAATAATATCATCTTTAGTTGGAGACTCTGGAGAATAATCATTTTTATAAGCTTCTAATTTTTCTACACATATATAATTATTTTTGCCTTTTATATATCCGTAGCTTATTTTCTCATTCATTCCTAATGAATTTATTACATTAGGAATATCTTTATTTATAAGTTGAATCTGTAATTCCTTAGTGTCCGTTGAAATTATAACTCTCTTTTTTCTCAAGTTTGCTTCAATTATTGCTGGAACTAAATAGCCCACACTCTTACCTATTCCTGTTGGAGCTTCTATACAGGCAATTTTAGCACTACCTCCATTACCTTCAAATGTTTCTCGAATAGTCTTTGTAAGTTCATACTGCCCCGGTCTATACTCATATATAAATCCTTGTTTACTTTCCCAAATTTCTTTGTCTTTTAATAATTCTTCATACTCTCTACTAGCGTTGTGTATCTTATTAAATACCTTCTTTTTATTTTGTATATTTGTATTGCGTAATCTACTATTATCATCATAGTTACTTTCAACAATTAAGTCATAATTAGCATTATCTATAATGTCACTCCATTCCCACTTATTCAAATTATATTTTTGTAAATAAGAATTAATTTTAAATGTAGTAGGCTCTAATTTTAAAGAATCTCTTTTCTTTAACCTCATAAGTAATGAGTTTACTAATTCTATGTTATCTAAAATATCAGGTATAGCCCTATGCTTCTCTTCTTCATTATTTTCACTAATTGCTTTTTTTAGGTACTCTAAATTATAATCGCTATGATATGGCTCTAAGACAGCAGCTAACTCCATTGAATCAATTATATTATTTTTTATATAAGGCATATATTTAAGCAAAAAGCTATTTTGATAATCTTTATTGTGGCAAATTATAGTTTTATCCTCTATAAATGTATTAAATTCCCTTTTAATATCATTAAGTTTGGGTTTATTTTTAAAATCATCCTTCTTTAAATTGTTACAAAAAGAATATATTTCTAGGGGGATCTCTTTATCTGTATTCAATAATGTATTAAATACTTCAATCTTTCCATTTTCAAGTTTTATAGCTCCAATTTCGATTATTTCCGAGTTATTAGGATTAATACCTGTGGTTTCTATATCTATAAATATAACATTATCTATAATACTAATAATCTTATTAGATAATAAGTTTATATCATTGTTCATACTGTTGTCCTTTCAGTTTTATGTATATTAAAAATATTATATGCTAAGTTTGTCCAAAAAGTAAAAGTATAATTTAAAACTATTAAGTGTATAATTTTGCTTTTTTTATAGAAACTATATCTAAATAAGTTTTATCATTTTAATCTTACAACATATTGAGGTGATGTTATGAACAACAAAAGCTCCAGACATTATTTAATACTAGGTATATTTGTGTTACTATGTGGAATATTAGCTACAACTAATTTCTATATGCTTAATAAATCAAAAACTCAAATATCCAATCCATCTATTGGAGTACAAGAATATAGTTGGTATTTTAATCCTAGAAACGATGGCAAACAACCATCCCCAATAAAAGAAGTAGATTTTTTCAAACGCTATGATTCTTTTTATATAGGGAATCCTGATGAAAAGGTAATTTACCTAACTTTTGATGCAGGATATGAAAACGGAACTGCTAATCAAATCTTAGATACACTAAAAAAACATAATGCTAAAGCTCATTTTTTTGTAGTTGAAAGCTACATAAGAAATAACCCAGACATAGTTAAGAGAATGGCTAACGAAGGTCATCTAGTATGTAATCATTCTAAAAACCATCTTTCTATGCCACAAATTAATGATTTTGATAAATTTAAATCAGAAATAATTAGTGTTGAAAATGCATACAAAGAAGTAGTTGGAAAAGATATGCCTAAATATTTTAGGCCTCCTATGGGAAAATTCAGTGAACAATCATTAAAGTATACTCAAGATTTAGGATACAAGTCTATTTTTTGGAGTTTTGCTTATGTTGATTGGTACAATGACAAACAACCAACACATGAATATGCAAAAGAAAAGATATACACTAGAACCCATCCAGGTGCTATAGTTTTACTTCATCCAAACTCTAAGACCAATACCGAAATATTAGATGAAGTTCTTACTCATTGGGAGGAAGAAGGATATACATTAAAAACACTTGATCATTTAACTAAAAGTACATCTAAGTAGATTATATAAAAAAGGATATAGATATTCCTCTATATCCTTTTTAAGCTTCAATTAGTATACTTCTACCTCTAAAATCTGCTACCCAATATGGTTTATATATACTTTTTATCTCTGTTGCAATTATATTTTGAATACTCATTTTTTCAAAATCATCTCTCGTTGATTTTTGGTTTAAAAAATAAAGAATTTCATCCTTTACCCCTCTTATTAAATCCTCCTCATTAACCTTAGCTCTCTTTATACAACTTTTAGTAACATACTTTCTACTCGTTAAAGGCATTTTATCTATAGATTCAGAATGACCATTGTGTGTATTTACTAACATAGTTATTACATATTTATTAGTTTCTTTTCTAAATAGTTTTTTACTTTTCTTTTTACTAACAATCTCATATCTAAGAACTTTAAATTCTATATATTCTAAATGTACATCTCCTATTGGATTATTGAATGGTGCTACCTTACTTACTAACGGTATTTTACTAATTATATACTTAGTTGCATCTTTTTTATTAATATTTGTAGCAATAGCTTCTATCCTCATGTTCCACCTCTATCAGATGTGTTTTTTATCTTTATAAATTATATTAATCAACCCTATAATTTCATGTATGTACAATAAAAAAATACATATCATAAATAATATATTTTTTTATGGAGGTATTTTTATGCCCAGATTAATAGCAACATTTATCATAACTATATTATTATTTTCATTTTTATTTATTAAAATAGATAGTCCCTCTTCTCTAGAGGTTATAAACACTAAAACTGATACTATTGGACCTAAAATCAAAAATAATTCACCCTCTAAATGCCAACAGTATATAGTAGCAAAACCATTGATAAATATTAACTACTACGACACAAGTGGAGTAGACATCTCATCTGTTAAATTATTTATTAATTATAGAGATGTCACAAAAAATTGTACTATTACAAACAAAGGTATTGCATATATACCTGCATCGAAATTTAAAAGAGGAAATCAAATAGTTAGAATAGAACTTTGTGATCTTTCTGAAAAAAGGAATAAGAGTATTTATGAATGGTATTTTACAGTAGGAACACCAGTTTACAATCATTATTACGGCTTATTACATTCTCACACTAGCGCAAGTGATGGACACGGAACTTTTAATGATGCCTATTATTTAGCTAGAGATAAAGCTAATTTAGATTTTTTTGCAATTACAGATCATTCTAATTTTTTTGATAATAATTTAAATTGCACTATTCAAGATGCTTCTAGTAGTTCTAAATGGATTGAATTATTAGAATGTGCAAATAAATTCACTATACCTAATGAATTTATAGCACTTGCTGGCTTTGAGATGACCTATCCTTATAACACTAAAGAATCTATCGGTCATATTAATGTATTTAATACTAAGGGCTTTGTATGTCCTCAATTGCCTAATATGAATCTTCAAAACTTTTATATGCTTTTATATGAACAGGAAGATGCTATTGGTCAGTTTAATCATCCATGCGATAAGTTTGGAAAATTTGAAAACTTAAAATATTCCCGTTATGGTGATGATGCTATTTCTTTAATAGAAGTTGAAAATGGATACAGCAAAGATTTGAGTAAAAATATAAAATCTTATGATATGTACCAGTTAGCTTTAGATAATGGATGGCACTTAGCCCCAACATGCAATCAAGATAATCATCGTGTGGATTTTGCAATCGCAAATGAACTTAGAACAGTCGTATTAGCTACTGACTTAAGCAAAGATGCTTTATATGATTCCCTAAAAAAAATGAGAGTATATGCTACCGAAGATAAAAATATAAAAATCGATTATACGATTAATGACTTAGCTATGGGATCAACAATAAAAAAGGCATCAAATCTTAACTTCTGCATTAGTGCAATTGATAAAGATGATTCAGATAAAATAGAAGAAATACAAGTAATCAGTAATAATGGACAAATTATAAAAACTAAAAAATTTAATTCAAATCTAGCAAAACTAGAGTTCACAATAAAACCAAATAAAAACTCATTTTACTATGTAAAAATAATTCAACATAACAATAAAATATCTCTTACTGCTCCTATTTGGATTAATAATAAGTAAAATTAAAATGTACAACCTATAATTAGGTTGTACATTTTAATTTTACTTATTATTCTATATCTAAATATCCATATCCATCCTTTAACACTACACCTTTGTTATTAAATGTAATACGTTCTTTAAATAATGGTCCATCCACTACAAAAGTATGGTATTCTCCATTTTCACCACATGGATCTGAACCTGTAAGCTTTATATCTTCTATAACTTCCTTAGTTAACTTTTTACCTAAAAAGTTCTCATTCATATGTCTTAAGTTTACAGTTTTTATTATTGTAGTAAATCCGCTATCAATAAATTCATATACAAGTTTTTCTCTGTTTTCTTGCCATAATGGAAACTTTGGGGTTAAACCTGCCTTATTACATCTATCTATATCCCACTGTTTATGACATTCTATATCTATATCTCCAAATACACATATACTTGCACCTAATTCTTTTACTAATAATAATTTTTCTTCAAATTTAGCTTCATACTCATTAACATTACATTCTACAACTATTAATGGAATATCTATACTGCTACTAACTTGTTTTAACAAATCATTGCTTAATCCATGGGTCCATGATTTATCTTCATCTTTTTTTACCGTTGTAAGTAAAGCAACTGGTTCATATCCTTTTTTTATCATTCTGTATAGCGCAAGAATACTATCCTTTCCTCCGCTAAAAGACATTGCAAATTTATCTTTAGTCAATATTCTTTCCTCCACATTATATGTATTATATGTATTTTCCTAATTTAGTATAAAAAATGTACCTATAACTAAAAGTACTGCGCCTATGTATTTGTATAAATGCATTGTTCCTTGACCTATAATTGCTGCATCTATAAAAAAACCTATTAATATTTGAGACACAACTATTAAAGTTAATGTATTTGAAACGCCTAAATTAGGTATAGCTCTTACCGTAAAGTAAATAACTAGTCCTCCTAATATACCTCCTAAAAGTAATTTTGGATTTATGTGATTTATATTAGTTAGAGTTTTTAAATCCCCAGTCACCAAAATACTTATTAAGAAAAATATAGCTCCAACAACTAAGCTTATAAATGTGGCTATTAGTGCTGTTGTATTCTTCCCTAGCTCTCCATTTATAAATGCTTCCAAAGCTGTGGAACTACCTGCTAGTATTGCAAATAAAATCGCTCCTATATTTGACACTATAATACCTCCTCAAAACGCTTATTAATAAATCTTATGATACAACCTTATTATTAATAACCTTATATTATAGGTTTCTATAGGAGTGATTCTTTTACTTAAAATGTAGCATACGGCTATTCTTAATTCAATATATTTTATTTAATAATCTATTTATAACTTAATACTTTTTTGCTATAATTAATTACAATTATTAATTTAAAATTTAAGAGGTGTATTTATGTTTACTATGTTTAACATTAACTTTGATAATGTTTATAAAAAAGAAAATTCAAACAAATTTACAGTTATAGGGATCATTTTACTAGCTTTAGGAGTAATTTCTTTTTTCTATAAGGGCCTTGGAATAAAACTAGTTTCTTGGGCATTAAGTATAACTTTATTATTTTTAGCATATTTAAATTTGAAAAATATTAATGAACTTAGGAGATATGCTTCTAAAAATGAAATTTTACCCTTTACACGTATACAGGCTATACTATTAATTAGTGCATTACTGTTATTTATATTCCCTCATAGAATCCAAGGGGTTATATCTTCTTTAATAGGATTATACTTAATTATTACTCAAGTTATACAACTTGTAAAATCAAGAAATAACCCTTATACTCGCTTTGGATTTGGTACTATTTTCACATTAATATTTGGATTTACACTAGTATTTTCACCATTATTTTTATCTAATTTTATAGCTTCTTTGTTATCTATATTGATAATATTAATAGGTGCATATCTTTTATCTACTGGTAATAAATTAAAACAATAATTAAGAGGGCTAAGCCCTCTTTTTATTATCTATATACACTTGTATCTATATGCTTTTCATATACTTTTTTTCCATTTTTATCGTAACCATAAAGATATGCATTTGCTACTTTTCCACTAGCATAACTAACTGGTTTATACTCTATTCCTTTTAATGCCTCTTTATTAGACCAAAACTCTATTGTTAGTTTACCTCCATTACAATAAGTGTTGATAACGATTGGATATTCAAATGTGTTCTTAAATTTATAATCTATGCTTCCACTTGCTAGAGTTGCATCCAATCCTCTTGGTACATAGTTTACTGCTTTTGAATGATTCCTTCTTTCAGTTGGCAATATGCCTGCTTTTAGCATTGTATTATATAGCGTAGATGATACCTGACATACTCCTCCACCAATCCCTTGTACCATTTCACCATTGCTTATAACCGGTGCATAAGTATATCCATTGTTTCTCTCTACAGGTCCTACAGCTTTTTCATAAGAAAACTCTTGTCCTGGCATTATTATCATATCATCTAATTTTCTAGCAGCATTTTCAACATTACTTCCTCTTCCTCCTCCTGGTGAATATGTAGTTGAATAAATAGATATTTTTTCATCGGCTTTTTTTAAATCATTCATTACTATTGTAGGTTTATCTACTTTATATTTAGCCTCCATATTTATGCTACCACTTACAATATCCTTTTGTTTTAACGCTTTATTTATTTCCGACTTAAAGATTTGTTCATCTAGCTTTAATCCATTTTCGCCTTCCTTATAGCTTATTTTATTTCCATTTATTATCGCCTGTGGTTCTTTTATAGCTTTATTAGTTTCATATGATATATCTTTTACTAATTTATCTATATTACTATCGTTAATCTTAAAAGTATATACAAATTCTATGTTCTTTTTCATTACTATTTGATTTAATTTTTTAAATAAGTTTTCATCTTTTCCATAGTTTATAATTTCATTAGATAATTCATTTGTATTGTACCCTAATATAATATCATTTAATTTAATGTCATAGTTTTTGCCGTTTGCCTTAATTGATATTTTATTCTTATCTATACTTTTTTGAATTTCACTTAATTTTTTAACTAACTCATCTTTATTTAGTTTTGAAACATCTGCTCCATATACTGTAATACCTGGAAAAACAATATTATCAAATTTAGAGATATAAATATTTGTACCTATCACTAATAAAATTATACATAACACTATACTTCCTATTATCGCTTTTGTTTTTAATTTACTTATAATACTTTCACTACCAATGCTAGTTTCATCTCGTGTTACTTCTAGCCTACCTTTTAGTTCTTCACTCATTTCATCTTTTTCTTTATTCTGTTTTTCATCTACATTACTTTCTTCAATTTCTTGATTTTGGTTTTTGTTTTTGTCTTCGTCCACAATCAATCCCCCCTTTTTATTTCCACTAATAAAGTTTATTTATTTTGTAAAAGATATATTCAGTAAAGTCTGTAACATTGTTGTAATAATTAAGTAGTAATATGAATGATTTGAATATATATTTTTTTTATGGTAATATAACTTAATACACAAATATTGTTAGAAAAAGGTGATATAATTGACTAAATTTAAATATGCTTTTGATAATAAAAGATATCATACATGGAATTACTATCTTAGAAATACATTTGGTGAAAAGGTATTTAAAGTTTCTATAAATGCAGGTTTTACATGTCCTAATATAGATGGAAAAGTAAGTTATGGTGGATGTACTTATTGTAGTAAAGAAGGTTCTGGAGATTTTGCAGGAAATCCAAAAGATAACTTAATAAAACAATTTAGTGACATAAAAGAAATGATGCATAAAAAATGGCCAACTGCAAAGTATATAGGTTATTTTCAAGCATTCACTAATACCTATGCACCGCTTGAGGTCTTAAAAGAAAAATATGAGACAATATTGGAACTTGAGGATGTTATTGGTCTGTCTATCTCAACTAGGCCTGATTGTTTAGCTGATGATGTGGTTGAATATTTAGGTGAGCTAAATAAAAGAACTAATTTATGGGTTGAATTAGGGCTCCAAACTATACATGATGGTACTTCTAAATTAATAAATAGAGGTCATGACTATAATACCTTCTTAGAAGGACTTGAGAAATTAAAATCAAAGAACATTAAAGTTGTTGTTCATATAATAAATGGTCTTCCTGGTGAAGATTATAATATGATGATGGAAACTGCAAAGGCTGTTGCAGATATGAATGTTGATGGAATAAAAATACATTTATTACACGTTATAAAAGATACCCCTATGGAAAAAATGTTAGAAAAAGGTATGCTAAACTTTATGTCTAAAGAAGAATATATTGATTTAGTTTGCGACCAACTAGAAATCTTGCCTGATACTATGATAGTTCACAGGCTTACTGGAGATGGTAAAAGAGATGAACTTGTAGGACCTATCTGGAGTCTAAAGAAATGGGAAGTTTTAAACGATATCGATGCTACATTGAAAGAACGTAATTCTTATCAAGGTATAAAATACAAAAAAGGTCTATAAATTATAGACCTTTTTTGTATTTTATATTAAGTTTTATTTTATTTTCCAAAATATCTGTCTAATAACCCTAAGAATGCTTTACCATGTCTTGCTTCATCTTTACACATTTCATGAACTGTATCATGTATAGCATCTAGACCTAATTGTTTTGCTTTTTTAGCTATTTTTAACTTACCTTCTGTCGCCCCATACTCTGCTTCTACTCTTGCTTTTAAATTTGCTTTAGTATCTGCTACAACTACTTCACCTAATAACTCTGCAAATTTAGCCGCATGTTCTGCTTCTTCAAAGGCTATTCTTCTGTATGCTTCTGCTACTTCTGGGTATCCTTCCCTATCAGCTTGACGGCTCATAGCTAAGTACATTCCAACTTCTGTACATTCGCCTACAAAATTAGCTCTAAGACCTTCTAAAACTTCTTCATCTACACCTTTAGCTGCACCAATTCTATGTTCATCAGCCCAAACCATTTCGCCTTTCATTTCTTCAAACTTTTCTGCTCCAACTTTGCATACTGGACATATTTGAGGAGTATTTGTTCCTTCATGTATATATCCACAAACTGTACAAACAAACTTTTTCATAATACAATACCTCCCATTATATAATACATAATAAAATTTATATTCATATCTCTATCATAATATATTTATACCAAAAATCGTAGCAAATAATCAAATTTTATTATATTTTTATACTTTTTGAGGTCTATTTTCATACTTTTTATTTCCAAGCGTGTTTAGACAATATGTTATAAAAAAGAATACTGATGATATTAAAACTATAGTCGCTCCTGTTGCACATCCAAATATATAAGATATTCCTAAACCTAAAACTCCAGATATAATTGATATACCAGTAGAATATATATGGTACTCCTTAACATTTTTGGATATATTTCTAGCTGCGGCTGCAGGTAATATCATCATAGAACTAATAACTAATATTCCTACCCATTGTATTGATATTGTTACTATTATAGCAACTAAAATTGTAAACATATATTCAAATAACCTTACATTTATACCCCTACTTTTTGCAAAGGTATTATTTATGCTAACAATTAGAAATTTATTAAACCAAACACACCATATTATAATTACAGCTATAAATGAACATAATAGCATATTAATATCTGTAACAGAAATACTAAGTAAATCACCTATTAAGAAAGTAGAATATTTATTAAAACCACCATTATATGATAATATAACTATCCCTAACGCTACTGCTCCTGATGAGAAAACACTAATTATTGTATCCACAGATGCAGTTTTTGCATTTTTTACTTTTATAATTGCTATAGAAAGTATTATTGCAAATCCTAACATTGATAGTAATTCATTATCTAATCCTAGCATAACACCAATAGCAATCCCTGTTAATGCAGAGTGACCTAGAGCATCAGAGAAAAAAGCCATTTTATTATTTACTACCATTGTACCAAGTATTCCAAACATAGGACTAACAAGAAGTATTCCTAATAAAGCATTTTTCATAAAATCATACTGTGCCCATTGAAAAGGAAACAAGGTTTCAATTATACTATACCAAATTGACATTTCCGCTCGCCCCTTCCTGTTTATCTATTCTATTATTCCATCCTAAACCAAAAACATCAATAACCTTTTTGTTGTTAAACACTTCCTCAGGTGTACCAACACATTCAACAGTTTTATTGTTTAAAAATGCTACACAATCTGCATACTTATATACTAAATTAAAATCATGGGATACTAAAATTATTGATAAATCATAATTTATTCTAAGATGAGACAATGTTTTGTAAAATAATTTTAAACCATTTTGATCTATTCCAGATACAGGTTCGTCAAGCAATAATATATCTGGTGTAGGGTTTAAAGCTAATGCTAAAAGTACTCTTTGTAGTTCTCCACCAGACAAAACCCCTAACTTCTTATCTATCAACTCTTCTCCTTCAACTTTTTTCAAGCTTGATAAACATTTTTCTCTTATTCCCTTTTTATGTGGAAAATATACAGGTCTATTGCTACAAACAGCTGCAAATAAGTCTATTACACTTACTGGTGAACTATAGTCAAAGTCAAGCTTTTGAGGCACATAGCCTATAATAGGTTTTCTTGAGAGTTTTTTTGTTCCATCTGTATATATTAGTTTTCCTGTATACGTATTTTCTCCTAATAAGGCCTTTAACAGTGTACTTTTTCCTGCCCCATTTTGACCTATTATAGCTACTAATTCTCCACAATGAATGTGTAGATTAACATTTTTTAATATTTCTTCACTTCCTTTTTTTACACTTAAATCATCAATATGCGTACAACAAAGCCCACAGCTACACTTTTTGCAATTTATTTTTTTATTTTTTCTATAATTTATCATTTCAAAGCCTCTTTTAATATTTCTAGATTTTTATTCATTATATCTATATAAGATGTTTCTTCCATTTCTCCAGTCACTATCGGGTCTAAAGTGTATACTTTTGTTTTTGTTTCATTGGCTATTATTTCTGCTACTTTTTTTGGATACTGAGGCTCAACAAAAATAGCTTTTACATCTAGTGTTTTTATTATCTCTATTGTTTCTTGAAGCTCTTTAGCACTTGGTTGTGTTCCTGGTTCTCGTTCAACAACTCCAACTATATTAAGATTGAATTCTTTTGCAAAGTAAGGAAATGCTTCATGAAAAGTTATTATATTTCTATTTTCTAAACTTTTAAGTTCTTCTTTCATTTTTTCATTTTGTTTATTTAACTCATTTATGTATTCATTAGCATTTTTAGTGTATTGATCTTTATTTTTATTGTCATATTGTATAAGTTTTTCCTCAATATTTTTTACTTCTTTTATTGCATTTGTTATACTCAGCCATACATGGGGATTTTCTTCATTATTTTCACCTTTTAGTAATTCTATGCCTTCACTAGCTTCTATTATTTTTAGGTTTGGAATTTGATTTGTGACCTTTTCCATAAACGACTCAATTCCGGCACCATTGGTGATAAATATATCACAATCTTGAAGTATCTTCATTTCTTCTGTAGTTAGTGAATAATCATGAAGACATCCCGTAGTTGGCTTAGTAAGATTAATAACTTCTACATCATCTATGTCCTTTGTAATATTAGATGTAAATATATACATTGGATAAAATGATGTTACAATCTTTATTTTATTGCTCTTTGATGTAGTCTCTATATCATTGGTTTTATTGCTACATCCAGTAATAATTAATGTTACTAAAGCAACAGCAATTAAAATATTAACAACTCTTTTACTCATTTTTACTCCTCCTAAAAAATACTAGTCATTAAATTATATTAGTTTAATTATTTTTTAATACGCTAATAAAGATTATATACAAACCAATAAAAAAAAATACAAGACTACTTGTTTTAGTAGCCTTGTACTTTTTTATATTACTGTTTTGTTGTAAAAATTCACCATCATACCTTCTTTTATCTCTTTAGCTTCTTCTTTATATCCTAATTCACTCATAATAGTAAGCCCAAATATAATTGAAGTAGCTGGTCCTCTACTTGTTATTATATTGTCATCTACCACTACCACATCTTCTATATACATTACCTCTTCTCTATTAGTTATAAACCCTGGATAAGAAGTACACTTTTTGTTCTTTAATAATCCAAAGAACTCTAACGTCTCTGGTGCTGCACATATTGCCGCTACAATCTTGCCATTATCATTTAATTCTTTTGCAAATTTAGCTACCCTTCCATCTCTTAAATTAGTAGCCCCTGGCAATCCTCCTGGAAGAACTATTGCATCATATTCTAATACATTAATATCATCAATATGACAATCAGATTTTACTGATATATTATGAGCTCCGGTTACACTTTCCTTGTCTATTGAGCACATATCACATACTATATTTGCTCTTCTTAATACATCTACTACTGTAATTGCCTCTATCTCTTCAAAACCTTCTGCTAACATTAATATTACTTTTTTCATTTAATCTCTCTCCTTTATAAACCTATACTTTTATTTGAGTTAATTAGCATTTTTTACTTGTTGTAAATACATACTTTTCCTGTTACGATTAACTTATGTGTAAATAAATTTTAATGGGGTGTATACTATGTTTATCAATACTCACTTATTAATAGCTAAATCAATAGTTGACAATGTAGATAAAAATAAGTCATTTTTTCTTAGTGAAAAAAATTTTATATATGGAAATATAAAGCCGGATATTCCTTCCAAGTATTACTTAAGAAAACATTATCTTGAAGAATCTTTAGATATGATTGTATCTAAAGTTAAATATTTATGTAGCTTATCTATAGACTCTTTATCTAGATATTTCTCTGTTAGTAGCTTTAGCCAAGAGTTAGGTGTAATCTGTCATTTTCTATGTGATTTTTTCTGTGTTCCCCATAGTTTTCGTTGGGAGTTTAAACACAGTATGAAAGAACATTTATTATATGAAACAGAATTGTCTTTAATATCTAAGAATATAAACTTAAACTCTTTTAAAGGTGATATTATTACTCATAAAAACTTTGAAGATTTTTTTAATGACTTGTACGCTGAATATACAAATGAATTAAATCATAAAAATGATTTATACTTTTCTACGTATGTCTGTAACAGTGTCGTAAATTATATTTTAGATTGTATTCTCATTAATACAGTTGAATTCTTTAATATTCAAAAATGTGTTTAGGTGTTGAATTTATTCAACACCATTTATTTTATTTATTTGTTCTATTGCATCCTTTACACTTTTTGCTATATAATTAGCACTTTTTTTTACGTTTTCTCTTGCATTTTCCATTGCAAAACTGTACTTTATACCTTCTAGCATATTAATATCATTAGGAGAGTCCCCGATTGTAGCTATTTCATCTAGTGTCACTCCTAGTATTTTACATACTATTTCTATTCCATTCCTTTTTGAAACACCCTTTTTAACTATATTAAGTGTGTAATCTGATGAAAAGTATATATCTAGTACGTCTTTAAACTCTGCTAGTAAATATAGTTCTATTCTAGCTAGTTCTTCTTGATTTGTAGATATTATACCTATGTTGCTAATTTCATTATTAAAAGTTTCCCTATTTAAATACTCTATATCAACTATATAATCATTCGTTATTTTATTAAACAATTCATCACCTGTTGTTAGTATTATTTTCCCATTATTCTTAAAATATATATGTGCATTATCAGACTCAAACCTACTTATTACTTTCCTTACTAAATTATCTTCTATCATACCTTTGAATACTAATTTGTGATCTTTATCATAAACATATGCTCCATTATCACATATATAATATCCATTTATAGTTAAACTATCCTTAGTCATTGCATATGCTTGGTTTAAAATACGACCTGTTGCTATATTAAATCTAACATTATTATTTTCTACTTCTTTTATAGCTTGTGCATCATCATTTTCTATACCTCTATGGTATAGTGTTCCGTCTAAATCACAAAATATATGTTTTATCATATTATCATCTCTTTCTTATAGTTTTTGTAGTTTCAGTCTTAATTCATTAAGTATATTTTTTGTAGCCCTTGCTCTAATTGCCTGCCTATCACCATTAAATATAAATTGTTTTACTGTTGTATTTCCATTTATGCATATACCTATATACACAAGTCCCACTGGTTTTTCACTTGTTCCTCCTTGTGGTCCTGCGATACCTGTTGTTGCTAATCCTATATTTGTATTAAAGTTCTTTGCTATACCCTCAGCCATTTCTTTTGCTGTTTGTTCACTAACTGCACCATATTTATCTAAAGTTTCTTTTTTTACACCTAATCTATTTATTTTAGATTCATTCGAATATGTTATACATCCTTCAACAAATACAGATGATATCCCTGGATAATTTATTAGCGTTGCACTTACAAGACCTCCTGTACATGATTCAGCTGTTGATATTGTAAGTTTATTTTCTACTAATATTTTACCTACAACCTCCTCTATTGATGTATCTCCTTTTCCATATATATACTCTCCAACCCTATCTTCAATTTGACTAACTACAGGCTCTATAAGCATTCTTCCTTCTTTTTCACTTTTAGCCTTTGCCATTACTCTTAACCTAACTTCCATATTTCCCACATAAGGTGCTATTGTTGGGTTTGTTTGATTTTCAATAATATCACTTATTTTATTCTCAAGTGATGATTCTCCAATTCCAAAAGTTCTAATCGTTTCAGATACTAAAACACTATCTGCTAATTCCTCTAAGTATGGCTTAACTTGTTTTTCAAACATAAGCTTCATTTCTCTTGGTGGCCCTGGCAGAACTATAATCATTTTATTATCTTTTTCTAAAATTACACCTGGTGCCGTTCCATTATTATTTTCTAATACTTTTGAGTTTCTAGGAAAATATGCTTGTTTTTTATTATTTTCAGACATCTCAATTCCTAACTTATTAAAATATTCTTTAATTCTAATCCAAGAATACTCATGCAACTCTAACTCTTTGCCAAAATATTTACATGCAACTTCTTTAGTAATATCGTCTTTAGTAGGACCTAATCCACCTGTTGTTATTACTACATCACTTCTTTTTAGACTTTCTTTAAAACTTTCAAGTAATCTCTCTTCATTATCTCCCACACTACTTTGATAGTATACCTCTATACCTAATAATGCTAACTCTTTTGCTAAATACTGAGAATTAGTATTAACAATGTCCCCTAGTAATATTTCCGTTCCTACTGTTATTATCTCTGCTTTCATATTAATCCCTCCTCTAGATATAATTTTAAACTATTTTTATTAATTTGATGTAAAAATTTTCTATTTTTTATTTAAAACTATAAACCACCACTTTCACAAAGTCGTTAATATGTGGTACTTTATAAATTTGTGTTCTAAACATATAATTTTATTACAATAACAAAATAATTTTACTTAGAAATTTAATTATATAATTTAAATATATAGGAGTGATAATATGAAAGTAGCAGTAATAATGGGAGGTATTTCTTCAGAGAGAGAAGTGTCTTTAAATTCAGGCAGAGAAGTTTATGAAAATTTAAATAGAGATAAATATGAAGTAGTGAAAGTAGTTTTAGATGAAAAAACTGATATATTTACAAAGCTTCCATCAGATATAGATTTTGCTTTTTTAGCTTTACACGGAAAATTTGGAGAAGATGGTTGTGTACAATCAATACTAGAAGCAATGGACATACCTTATTCAGGATGTAGACCTTTAACTAGTGCTTTATGTATGGACAAGAATATGACTAAAAAAATCTTACGTGATTCTAATTTACCTACAGCTCCATGGCTAGTTGTTAAATCAACTGAGGAAATTAATTATGATAAAATAGAAGAAATGGGTTATCCTGTCTTTATAAAACCAAACTGTGGTGGTTCTAGCGTTGCAACATTCTTTGTTCATTCAAGAGAAGACGTATTAAATGCCGTAGAGCAGGGTCTATTAATTGATGAATTAGTAATGATTGAAAAATATATTCCAGGTGGAGAATATACTTCTTTTGTATTAAATGGTGATGTTTTTCCAACAATATCTATAAAAGCAACTTCTACGTTCTTTGATTATGAGTCTAAATACTCTGCTAATGGTGCAATTGAAGAAGTTGTTTATTTAGAAGAAAGCTTGCAAAATGAAATAAATGAAATTTCAAAAACACTTTGGGATGTTTTTAATTGCAAAGGCTATGTAAGAATTGATATTATAATAAGTGATGGTAAGCCTTATATACTTGAACTTAATACACTACCAGGTTTGACTCAAACTAGTTTAATACCAAGAAGTGCAAAAGCAAATGGTGTAGGCTTTAGCGAGTTATTAGATAAACTAATCGAATACTCTTTAAATTAATATTAATATTGAGGTGATACATTGTTATTTTCAGATTTTAAATTGAAAGATGATGAACCAATTTATACACAAATAAAAAATTATATAAGTAATATGATAGATAACGGTTTGATTCCAAACAATAGTAAGCTCCCTTCTTCAAGGGAGCTTAGTAAGATTTGGAAGGTTAGTAGAAATTCAATTATTTTAGCTTATGAAGAATTAAAATCTGAAGGTTATTTATATTCCGTATCTGGAAAAGGTACATTCGCTTGTTCTAAAAGTAATACGATTAATAGTTTATGGCATATTAATTGGAATAATATGGAAAACTCATATTGTAAAATAGCTAATGAAATGGATATTATTAAAAACGAAATACCTTGGAGATCTGACTTAATCTCTTTTAAAAGTATTTCACCAAATGGAGAACTTTTCGATATTGAAGAGTTAAAAAAATCATTTTTAAATAGGATTTCCTTGGAGGGACATAAAATACTTAACTATGGATACGCTAGAGGATATAAGCCTCTTATTGAGTATCTAACAACCTATATGAATAGTAAGGGTATAAATACTTCTAACAAAGATATTTTAATAACTAACGGGTTTACTGAAGGACTAGATATGATTTTATCTTCTTTTACTCAAAGAGGCGATTTCATTATTTGTGAAAACCCAACACACAATACAGCTATAAAGTTATTTAAATCTTATGGAATTAACTTAATTGGAGTTGATATAAATAAAGATGGCCTAAACTTTGATATGTTAGAAAATAAACTTATTGAGTACTCAAATAATCCTAACAACAAAATTAAATTTGCTTATATTACACCCTCTTACCACAACCCTACAGGTATAGTTATGAGTCCAGAAAATAGATATAAGTTTTATAATCTTATGAAAAAATATAATGTGGCTATCATAGAGGATGGTTTTAATGAAGAACTACTATATTCAAGCTCCCACATATTCCCTATAGCTTCTTTAGATAATAATAGTAACGGTGTTGTATATATAGGTAGTTTTTCTAAAATATTGTTCCCTGGTATGAGAATTGGTTGGATATTGGGTGATAAAAATATAATTAATAAGCTTGAAAGCGTAAAACGTTGTAAAAATATACATGTATCTTTTTTAGATCAAGGCATTCTTTATGATTACCTATATAATGGTGGATTTGAAAAATATGTAAAAAAGATAAAAAAGTTTTATGGTGATAAATTTAATTTTGCATATGAATGTATTGAAAAATATGTTGATAATGAATATATACTTGGAGATGGTGGATTACATATATTTATAAAACTAAAAAATATAAGTTCAAGAAATCTTTTATGTAAATGTCATGAAAAAGGTGTGATTTTTATGCCTGGAGATATATTTTATATAAATAATGAAGGATATGACACTCTAAGACTTGGTTTTTCTAGGTTATCATTTGAAGATATTGAAAAAGGAATTAAGATAATAGGAGAATCTATAAAAGAAGTAAAGAGGTCTAAATAGACCTCTTACCTTTTTTGTATTATCTCGTTTTTATATAAGAGTTCTAAGGATTCTTTAAGTTCTTCTGTATCTACAATCTCTAAAGATATACTACACTCTGGTAGTTGTTTTTTTATTTTATTTAAAAGTTCAATTATATTTATATTTCCTTTTTCTATACCTCTGTGACTATCCTTATTACCATCATTATTGTGTATATGCATATGTTTAATATTTTTACCTAATCCATCTATCCACTGTTCTAAACTTAAATGAGAATATGCATTAATATGACCTACATCCAAGCAAATTGAAAAATTAGGATGATTTACCTCTTCAACTAAGTTTTTTATTAATTCATAATCATCTTCTAACGTATTCTCTATATGTATTGATATATCATCTAATTTTCCATCTAAAAACTCTTTCCAAAATTTAGTTGAGTTATACCTCCATTCTGTATAAGTGTATGTTTTAGGTGTATATGAATGATGATATACAATCCTTTTTGCACTCAAAGCTTTCGCTACCTGATATCCTTCTTCAAATCGTTCTTTTGTGATATTTGCTATTCTAGTATCCCTAGTTCCTGGTATTAGATCTGCATAAGGTCCATGTATAGACACATTTATTTCTTTTAATATACCTTTTGTTTCCTTTTTATATTTTTCAATATATTCATCTTTTTTATCTAGTATATAAGGACTTGCAAATTGAACTACTTCTAGTCCAACATTATATTCTTGAATAATTGGAAGTACTTTATTTGTTTCATCCAACTGCGATATATAAACTTCCATAAATTTCCCCCTATAATATTACACTTTTATTATTTTGATAAATACTATTAGTGTACTTTCTATTTATGAGTTATAATAATATATAGTTTTACACTTTAATTATTACATTTACTTAAATAATAATATTTAATGTTACTATTTTCAACAATAAAGTTTAATTTTAACTCAAGGAGGAGATTAATATAAAGCTAAAAAAATCATTACTTGGTATTTGTTTTGTAATTATTATTATTACATTTGTAAAAGGTTTAGTATCTAGTAATAATGATACCCAAACTACAACTGAACAAGATAAAATCCAAAATACAATTTTGGATAGTGATAAAGTATATGATGATTCTGATGTTCCTGTATTCTCATACTCATCAATCCCTGATGATATAAAAGAAAAAATGATAGGTATCTCTATGCCATCTTTTGAACCTGTATCATTTGATGAACTATCTTATTTAAAACTAACTTATTATGGTATTAATGGTGAAATTAATATTGGAGAAATGGTTGTAAATAAAGCTGTAGCCAATGAAGTTGTAGATATTTTTAAAGAATTATACGAAAAAAAATATCCTATTGAAAAAATAAGATTAATTGATGAATACAATGCTGTTGATAGTGATTCTATGGCAGACAATAATAGTTCTTCATTTTGTTACAGAACTATTGCAAACACAGATAAAATATCCAATCATGGACTAGGTGTTGCAATAGATATAAATCCTCTTCAAAATCCTCATGTAATAAAAGGTAAAGCTAATCCTGTAGAGGGTCAAGACTATGTTGATAGATCCACTCCTAAACCTGGTATGATTGTAGAGGGTGATGACTTATATAACGCTTTTACAAGTCGAGGCTGGTCATGGGGAGGCCACTGGAAAAATCCTGACTATCAACACTTTGAAAAATCATTGTAAGTATTTATAAAATATAACAAGAATTAAAGGTGATAATATGAATTTAATGACTTTAGAAAATATAGGTAAAAGTTATTCAGAAAAAAAACTATTAGAGAATATTTCTTTTGGAATAAACGAAGGTGAAAAAATAGGTATAATTGGCGTAAATGGTACGGGTAAATCTACTTTACTAAAAATAATTGCTGGATTTGAAGTTCCTGATACAGGTTCTATAACTAAAGCAAATAAGGTCAGAGTTGAATATTTACCCCAAAATCCTGATTATGATGAAAACTTCACTGTACTTGAGCAAGTATTTAAAGGCACATCTCCTGAGATGAGACTACTTTTAGAATATGAAGAAACATTAGAATCTTTAAATTCTAATTTTACAGATGCTTTAAATAAAAAATTAATATCCTTGCAAGAAAAAATTGATGCTCTTAATCTTTGGGATCTTGAAAGCGAAGCTAAAACAGTTTTAACTAAACTTGGTATTACCAATTTTAATCAAAAAATTAAAGAACTATCTGGTGGACAAAGAAAAAGAGTTTCATTAGCATCAGCTCTTATTACTCCTTGTGAACTATTAATATTAGATGAGCCTACAAACCACTTAGACAATGATACTATAGATTATCTAGAGGAATATCTTAACTCTAGACGCGGCTCATTACTAATGATTACACATGATAGATATTTCTTGGATAGAGTTTGTAATAGAATTATTGAACTAGATAAAGGAAGGCTTTTTAGTTATGAAGGAAACTACTCTGTTTTCTTAGAGAAGAAGATGGAAAGATTATCTCTGGAAACTAGTATGGAAGAAAAGCGTCAAAACTTAATAAGAAATGAATTAGCTTGGGTTAGACGTGGAGCTAAAGCTCGTACTACAAAGCAAAAAGCTAGACTTCAAAGGTTTGATGAACTTGTTAATAGAGATGCTGCTTTAGCTGATGAAAAAATTGATATATCTGTTGGTTCAACAAGACTTGGTAAAAAAATTATAGAAATTCACCATATCTCTAAAGCTTTTGGGGATAAGATTTTAATTGACGATTTAGACTATACCTTAGCTCGTACTGATAGAATTGGAATCATAGGCAAGAATGGTATGGGAAAATCTACTTTAATAAATATAATAAATGGAAAACTTCAACCAGATAGTGGACATTTAGAAATTGGTGAAACTGTTAAAATAGGATCTTTTGATCAAGATGATTCTCATATGCATCCTGATATGCGTGCTATTGATTACGTAAAGGAAGCTAGTGATTATATAGAAACTGCAGATGGAACTAAGATTTCAGCTTCTTCTATGTGCGAAAGATTTTTATTTAACTCTACTATGCAGTACACTTTAATTAGTAAATTATCCGGTGGTGAAAGACGTCGACTTCATTTATTAAGGACACTTATGCTTGCACCTAATGTACTATTATTAGATGAGCCTACAAACGACTTAGATATAGACACTCTTAATATATTAGAAGATTACCTTGATGAATTTAGTGGTGTCGTGATCACGGTTTCCCATGATAGATACTTCTTAGATAGAATTTGTAATAAAATATTTGCGTATGAAGGTATGGGTGAAATTCATATCTTTACTGGTAACTATAGTGACTACTCTATTTATAGAGAAATACAAGGAATTGAATTTAAGGAAGAAGCTAAAGAAAAAACTTCTGATCAAACTATAAAAAAAGAAAAGCCTAAGAATGATAAAAAACTTAAATTTACTTATAATGAGCAAAGAGAATTTGACACTATAGATAGTGATATAGAAAAACTAGAAACTAAAATCGAAGAACTTGAAAACAGTACTTCTAAGTATTCAACTGACTTTGTTAAGTTACAAGAAGTTTTAGATGAAAAAGCTAGACTTGAATCAGAACTTGAACATAAGTATGAAAGATGGGAATATTTAAATAATCTATCCGAAGAAATAATGAATTCTAAAAATTAATTATTAAGCTACCCTTTTTAGGGTAGCTTGTTCTATTTTTATACGCTTGTACATAAACTGTATTAACTTATGTATAAGGAGTATTGATTATGAAAAAATTATTTAACTTTATAATAATTATATTTATTTTACCTCTAATATTAGTTGGTTGTTCTACTACTCTAGATAACTCAATATCAAAAGCTGAAAAAGTAACTGCAACTATTTATATCTCTGACTCACAAGGTGAAAATCTAATAGATAAAGAGGTAAATATAAAAGAAGTAGCTGCAAATTCATTATTTAATGAATTAAAATTTCACAATGTCATTCCAAAAGATACTAAGCTAAATAGCTTTGACAAATTTATTGATAACAATGAAAATATAGGTATTATTAACTTTTCAAAAGAGTTTTATGATTTTAATTTAGGCTCTTCTGGTGAAGTTTTAATGCTTAACTCTATTGCAAAAACATACTTAGAAAACCTTAATTTAGATAAGTTTAAAATACTAGTTGATGGCGAAGAATATCAAAGTGGCCATATATTATACGAAAAAGAGGACTACTTCACTTTAGATTCTATAAATTAATATAATATTTAAAGATACAATAAAAGAGAGCTTAAAGCTCTCTTTTATGCTACTTCACTAGCATTCTTAATTGACTGTTCTATAGATTTATTTGTAGCTTTCTTTATATTTGAGATTATATTTATTGTTATAAACGTTAATGTTTCTGATACTAAAGTTCCTGCCCATATACCATTTGCTCCAAACACACTTGTTAGTATTATAAGTGCTATAGGTAAAAATATTACCGCTCTAAATATACACATTAGAGTTGATAGTTTAGGCATCTCTATTGCTTGATAGTACACTATCGTTCCTATATTTGGTCCCACTAAGAAATAACTTAAACTTCCTATTATTACTGCAATATATGCGATTTCCATAACTTTAGGGTCATTCGTAAATATTGATATTATACTATTTCCAAACACTAAGCATATTGAAACAAAAAATATAGTAGTTACCAATTGGGATATAAGGTTTATTTTGTAATACTTTAAAACAATTTCAGAGTCACCTTTACCAAAGTTATAACTTATCAATGGCTGTACTCCTAATGTTAAACCAAATAATACCATATATATATTAGTACCTATATAATTTAATATACTATAAGCAGATACACCTGCTTCTCCCATTATCTTAACTATTGCCACATTATGAATAAGCACTATTATTGAAAAACTTATTTGTGATAAGAAAGATGGGAATCCTATATTTAATAAATCTTTTATAACTTCTTTTTCTAATTTTACATTTTTGAATGTTAAGTTTCCTTTTTTATTGATGAAATGAGGTAACAGTATTGCTACAGTTACTATTTGTCCAAGTCCAGTTGCAATAGCAGCTCCTTTTATACCTAATCCTAATGTAAATATGAATATATAATCAAGTACTATATTTGTTATTGCACCAGCTATTGTAGAAATCATAGCTAACTTAGGCTGATTATCATTTCTTACAAAACTATTTAATGCTATACCTATTAAGTTTGGTATACAGAATAATGCATAGTATCTTAAATAATCTACAGCTAAAGATTGTAATGATGTTGTAGCTCCTAGTGCTTTTACTATTTGCTCTGTAAATATTACACATACTATACTTAACGCTACTGATACTATTAATAAAAACTTCATCACTTGTCTAAAAATATTAACTGCTTTTTCTACATTTTTAGCTCCTATATTTTTAGATACTAATGCTCCACCACCTACTGCCATCATATTAGCTATTCCGACTAGCATTACTGTAAATGGTAAAACTATATTTACAGCTGCTAGAGCATTATCTCCTACACCTTGTCCAACGAATATTCCATCTATTATTGTATATAATGCCGATATAAGCATTGCAAAGGCTGACGGTATTGCAAATTTTAAATATTGCTTTAACATTAAATCACCTCTTCTTTATTATTAGTCCTATTGTGATTATAAAGTCTTGTGTAACAAAAGAGTCAACATATTTCCATTATATTTGTATAATTATTTTTTTATCAATATTTCAATCTTTGCAAGTGCCATTATTTCTCCTGCAGTATTAGCTCTTGTCATTATATATGTTTCATGAAAATCACCTTCAACTTTGATATTATTTTCTTTTATATATTTTATAATTTCATCATAATATTTTTTGGTATTATAAAAGTTATCATCAAAATACATAGTTAAATAATTCCCTTTAGGAAGAGTTACTATTTCATTTTCAATACTTGGTATTTTATCTAAACTTATCATAGTCTTTATGTATGTTAATATATCATCCTCTATCAACGCTTTATACGATGCAGAAAATACTATTTTATAATTATGATTATTTTCAATCTCCTCCACTTCTAATAATGTTTTTCTTAGTTTTAATTCAAACTCCTTAGTATATCTTCCTGAATAATCATATTTAATCATCTCTCTTTGTTGATTGTATTTTATATATATTTCATTTATTCCAATATTAAGAGATTCATAAATATCCCTTTGTAAACTTTCAATATTATCCTTTATATTTTTTAGAGATTCTATCTTCATATCTACAATCTCTTTTTGTTTTTCTAATATACCGACTATCGATTCTATCGAATCATAGTTTTTCATAGTCTCTTTTATTTCATCTAAAGCTAATCCTATCGCCTTACATTTTTTTATTATATCCATCTTTATGAAGCTTTTCATAGAGTAATATCTGTATCCTGTGTTTTCATTTATATAATCTGGTTTTAATAATTCTTGTCTATCATAATGTCTTAGTGTTTCTATTGATACATTATGTAATTTAGCCATTTCTCCTATTGAAAAATAATTTTTAACTTTTAAATCTTTTTTTTTCATTTTATTACTCCTAATTTTTATTATTTATATACATAAATTATTATTGCATTTTATCCCATCTATTAAAACTACCTATCCTAATTATATCAAAATTAATTATTAAATAGATTTTATAAATTTATGTATCAAATTCATATTTATTTGCATAATATTTAGTAGAGGATGGTATCCGACCTTAGCGGATAACTAATATCTTCTAAAAAAACTACTTTTAAAATAATAAAAGTAGTTTTTTGTCTTTACAGCAGTCTTGACTAACCGCTAACTATTCTGTTAATATTTTCTATATAATTACTAAATATTAGGGGGTAAGGTCAAATGAATAAAATAATTGATGAAATCCAATCACTAAAGGATAACTTAAACAGTCTTCCTTATGAAAATATTAATAATTTAAATCTTAGAAGAAGTGAAGTTTATATAGTAGATATGAATAATGGTTTTGCTAGATGTGGGGCATTGTATTCCCCTCGAGTTGAAGCTTTGATTACTCCTATCGAAAAATTTATAAAGCATATATCTAATAGGGTTCATAAAATAGTTGCTTTTACAGATACACATACACCTGAGTCAGTCGAACTTCAAAGTTATCCTTCTCATTGTATAGAAAACCATATTGAGAGTGAAATTGTAGATGAGTTAAAATCTATAGAAAATGTACAAGTTATACCTAAAAATTCTACAAATGGTTTTTTCGCTATGAATACAATTGATTTTGATAATATTGATAATATAATTATCGTTGGTGATTGTACTGATATATGTGTATATCAATTTGCAATAACTCTAAAGTCTTATTTCAATCAAAATAATATACCTAAAAATATAATTGTACCTATGAACTTAGTTGATACATATGATATACCAAATGTACATTCAGCTGAACTATTAAATTTAGTATTCCTAAATAGTATGCTACAAAACGGTATAAATGTAGTAAAAGAAATACAATATTAAAAAAAGAGGAATAAGCCTAAACATTTAAGTCTAGATTTATTCCTCTTTTTTTAATAATCATAATCACTATAGTTTTCACATATAACTACTTTTATTTTTTTATTAAACATATTTTTATAAGACAATAAAAATTCATTTAATTCTGCATCCATTAGATTTATTTTTTTACTACTACAAAGCATAACTTTATCTTGATCTACTACGATTTCTATATCATTTGTATCATTCTTTATATATGTTGTTATGCAACTTTTAGCCTGTATTTTTGAACCATATCTTTCATAAAAACCAGCACTTTTTTTAAGATTTTCTAAACTTTCATCACTCATCTTATTTAAATCCATATTTCCAAATCCTGCAACACCTGGATCTATACCAAAGCTTTTTAATTGCTTTTCCACCTCTTCAGAATCCATTCCATATCTTTCCATAAACTTCTTCTGTATATTAATGAATTTTTCTTGTGATATATTATTTTCTTTCATATAATCAAATATTTTACTAGAAAATTCAGCCATACTCATACTTCCATCCATTACTGAAAAGTATAAGTTATATATATATTGTTCAAATTTATCTACATCACTATCTTTAACTTTATTTTTTAAATCGTTAAAATCAATTATTCTATCGTCAGACATATCCATTCCTCCTCATAAAACTTTCCTTTTGTATAGAATTATATCATATTTGAAATAAATAGATAACATTCATTTTAGTTTACAATAATACTTTTTCAATTTCTTCTGTCATCTCTAATGCATTTTCATAAAATTCTTTTATCTTTATAGTTTCTTCAACTATTCTAGAATATTCTCCTGCAAAAGCAACAATATGACTATCTATCAATTCATCTATTTGCTCGTTATCATTTTCACCTTTTAATCTGCTTATAAAGTTTTTTAAAAGCCTTATTTCTGAATCTTTTTCTATGGTTGTATCTACTTCAACATCTATTATACTTTCTTTATTAGATATAAACTCCTTTATTAGTATTTCTTGTTTATAAAAGCTTGCTTCTAGTTCTCCTTCATTAAACAACACCTTAATATTTATATCTTTATCCTTTGTATACCCATTTATATTTAATTTAGCATTTACTCCATTTTTAAAAACTAATATATTAGTCATATTATCAACAACATTATTATCACATCTATAAACACATCTTCCATACGGTCCTTGTTTTAATATTTTAGTTAAATTTTCTTTAGTCGGATTTATATGAACTGCATATTTTATTTCATTTTCACTATCAATATATATTTTCTTGGCTGAATAAGGACACTTATACTCAATAGCGCATTGAAAGCAATTATCTCCCATACCTAACTTAAAATTATTATTATTCATATACTTCAAATTTCCAAATGAAGTTATTTTTTCACATTTACTATCTAATAAATATGATATTATATCTATATCTTGGGAACTTTTGTTTAATATCAAAGGGCTTGTATCACTATCTATTCTCCAGTTGCCTCTTACGTAGTTATGCGCATAATTTTTATATCCAATATTTTGATTATATTCTATACTAATTACATCCCCTAATTTTTTAGATTCAAGTATTTGTTTTATACTATCAACTACTTTGTTTTGTCTAAGTAAATTACATGACATCATTATTTTATTATTATGTATCTCACTTAGTTTTCGAATTTTAATTAATCTATCTAAAGTATTTGTTATTGGTAACTCTACTAGTACATTATAACCTTTATCTAATAATAAATTAATATGGTCATAATGCCTATCGTCTCCACTGGCAATTATAATACCATCTAGAAATTTATCTTCTTTTAGAAAGGCTTCTATTGACTCAAATGTATTCTCATAGTTTATATCATACTGTTTGGCAATAGATTCTAGTCTTCCTTTTCTCTTTTCTACTACAGACACTACCCTACACTCTTTAAACTCTTCATTTATATATTTTGCATATGTGTAATTTCCCCTTAGTCCTGCACCTATTAATCCTAGTTTTATATTCTCCATATTACTCTCCCTTTACTCTAGTTTATATTTTCATATTTATTTGCTATTTTTTATACAGGATTTACGTATTTTATCTAATAATATTATTATATTATACTTCTTATATTATTTCATTTAACTGTTTCTAAATTTAAATTTACTATTTTTTCAAGTTAAAAATATTTTTATGCTATGATTTATTTTCTTTTTTAAAATTCTGTGATAAAATAATTAATATATTTCTATATTGCTTGGATATAAATTTTAATTGTAAACTTGTGTATAATATAAATATAGTAAATTTTTAGTTTCAAGCATAATATCGTTATTATAACTAAATATTTATTTAATTAGGAGGATTAATATGGGCTTAAAAGACAAATTCGCTGAATCTTTTGCTAGATCAAAAACAATGACTGGCCCTGAAAAAAGAGCCAACGAAATAATGGGGAAATTACTTATGAAAAAAGCAATTGTTCCTATTATATTAATGGTAATAGTATTAATAGTAGGAATTTCATCTAACCTTAACGGATGGATAACTCTAGGAATAAACTTATTAATAGCTGTTGGAACTTATTTCTACATAAAGAATTCTAGCAAGAAGTACCAAAACTTCAAACCTTATGTAGGTAACTTAATCAATTTAGAGAAAAAAGGGAAAAAAGAATACGTTGCAATATTAAAGCAAGGAAAACAACCAATAAAATTACAAATAGCTTATGGTGGCGAAGATCTTGCTACAGTAAAAAAGAATCAAATGGTTCAAATAAGCTATAACCCTGATGCAAAAATTGCAATATTAGTTAATAAGCACTAAAAAATTACCTCTACTTTCAAAGTAGAGGATTTTTTATTATTTTGCATATTCTTTATATATTCTTAAAGCTTTAGCTAATTGATCTGGGCAAGATGTTCCTCTGTCTTTGCAAGGTATATCCTCAAGCATTTCTATTACTTCGTCTATGTTTTTACCTTCTATTAAATGTTTTATACCTATTAAATTGCCTGCACACCCTCCTTCAAATACAACATCCTTTAATATGTCATCTTCTATATCCATTAATATTGATTTAGCACAAACCCCACTTGTATAATATCTATACATCTAATCTCCTCCTTTTATAATTTATTTAGTAAACTTATTTTATACTAGTATAAATATATTAATTAATTTTATAATCTATAATATATTTTTTGTAAGTAGGTATAATAATTCTAGTATTTAGTAGATTTATATGCTTTAATTTACTTATAGATAGATAGTAATTCTAAAATATAAAGAAAGGATATATTTATATAAATATGAA